>NZ_JBXAPK010000008.1:0-211208 GCF_058803905.1 Luteimonas sp. GW821-FHT14E02
GGGATTGATTTGTCGAGAAAAGCGTTTTTCTTTGGTTCGTTTCTTTTGGGGCTTACCAAAAGAAATGAACTCGCCCCTTCAGGGGCGAAACGCTTTGCTTTTACAATCCAGCCACACCGCCAAATAGCGAGCCAAAAACAACAATGACCACCAACATCGCCCTCGCCATCATCGGCGGCACCGGCCTATACAAACTCGCAGACCTGCAGGACGTGGAAACCCACCAGCCAGTCACCCGCTACGGCGCGCCATCAGGCCCGATCAGGATCGGAATGCTCGCAGGCAAGCGCGTGGCATTCCTGGCCCGCCATGGCGAAGGACATTCCGTGCCGCCGCACAAGGTGAACTATCGCGCCAACCTCGCCGCGCTGCAGGCGCTGGGCGCGACGCGCGTGCTGGCGCTCAATACGGTCGGCGGCATCACCGAGCGTTTCGGTCCGCGCGTGCTGGCCTGTCCGGATCAGGTCATCGATTACACCTGGGGCCGCATCTCGACGATCTGCGAGGAAGAGGGCACCGAGGTGCTGCATGTGGATTTCGGCGATCCCTACACGCCGTCGCTGCGAAAGACGGTGATCGCGGCCGCGCGCAGGGCCGGCATCGCGCTGGTCGATGGTGGCTGCTACGGCGCCACGCAGGGGCCGCGGCTGGAAACCAAGGCCGAGATCGCGCGCATGCGCCGGGATGGTTGCGATCTGGTGGGCATGACCGGGATGCCGGAAGCGGGACTCGCGCGCGAGCTTGGCCTTGAATACGCCTGTCTGGCGATCATGGCCAACTGGGCGGCAGGCGCCGGGCCGGACAGCGATGAGGTGATCACGCTCGACGATGTGCTCGCCAACGTGGCGGCCGCCTCGGCGGGGTTGCCGGCCCTGATCGGGGAGGTTGTGTCGGGCCAGGGATGATTGCCAGCCGCGAATTTGCTTTGCATACTCGCGATCGTGCGCGTTCAGGGGGGCCATCGGGCGCGCACGCTTGGCCATCATGTTTGATCATCTGGACGAGGTAGGGAGAGACATGCAGTACGGCACAGTGAAATGGTTCAACGACGCCAAGGGGTTCGGATTCATCGCGCCAGAGGATGGCAGCGCGGATGTGTTCGTGCACTTTTCGGCGATCAATTCCAAGGGCTTCCGCAGCCTGCAGGAAGGCCAGCGAGTCAGCTACGAAGTCACGCAGGGGCCGAAAGGCGCCCAGGCGGCCGGGGTCGTTCCGGTTGCTTGAGCTTGAAGGCATTGCGATTTCTCGAGCCCCGCTTCGGCGGGGCTTTTTCTTGTGAAGGATCGTCGGCATGAAACCGTTGCAGATTGCGATCGCCGGTTACGGAACTGCGGGACAGGCGGCCGCCGTGTTGCTGTCGCGCGACGGTCATCGCGTGGAAGTGTTCGAGCAGACGCCGCGGCCGGGGCCGGTGGGCGCGGGATTGCTGTTGCAGCCGACCGGGTTGCAGGTGCTGTGGCAGATGGGGCTGTTGCCGCAGGCGCTCGCGCATGGCGCGCCGGTGCGCAGGCTCTACGGCGAAACGCCGCGTGGGCGCGCGGTGATGGACATGCGTTACGCGGGACTGGACTCGCGGATGTTCGGCCTTGGCATGCAGCGCGGCGCGTTGTTCGCGTTGCTCGCGCAGGCTTGGACCGAGGTCGCCGATGACTTGCATCAAGGCGTGCGCATCGATGCCGCTGACGAACGGGGGCGTCGCATCCGCGATGCGGATGGTCGCTGGTACGGTCCATTCGATCTGGTGATCGCCGCCGACGGTTCGGGGTCGCGATTGCGGCAGCACGTCGATCCCGCCGGCCCGGATCGCGTATATCCCTGGGGTGCCTTGTGGTGCCTGCTTCCGCGCGGTGACTGGCCGTGGGCGGACGAGTTGCGCCAGCGCTATGTCGCGGCCCGCAAGATGATCGGCATGTTGCCGGTCGGGACGCGTCCCGACGACGCCATGCCGAGGCTGAGTTTTTTCTGGAGCCTGCGGGCCCGGGACTTCGACGATTGGCGGACACGCGGACTGTCATCCTGGCGCGAGGAGGTGGCGCGCATCTGGCCGGAGGCCGACGCGAGGCTCGACGGCATGGAAGACGCCACATCGCTGGCGCGCGCTGGTTACCGTGATGCGGTTCCGAAGCGCTGGCATCGCGAACGCCTGGTGTTGCTGGGCGACGCCGCGCACGCGATGAGCCCGCAATTGGGGCAGGGCGTCAACATGGCGTTGCTGGACGCATTGGCGCTGCGCGATGCCCTGCGCGCCGAGTCGGAAGTCGCTGGAGCGCTCGCGCGCTACGAGCGTGCGCGTCGCAGGCACGTCGCCATCTATCAGTTCTGGAGCCGCTGGCTGACGCCGCTGTTCCAGTCCGAATACGATCTGATCGCGAAGGTGCGGGACATCAGTTTCCTGCCGCTGGGCAAGCTGCCGGGCGGGCGCGGGCACATGCTGCGTGTGCTGAGCGGCACGCAATTGGACATGTTCGGAAAACTTGCCTTGCAGAAGGAATTCATCGACGCACTGCATGCGAGCCTGCCTTCCGGAATCGAGAAGCCAATGGCACAAGTTGGCTGATGGATGGCCGGAATACGTGAGTTATCCGCATCGGCGGGCGTTTTAACCAAAACCGAACACATCCCCTCTCAAGCGGCCGGAATTTGATGGACAATCCGGATTCCTAACAGGACGTCAGGTACCGATGAAAGCAGAACTGCCGCAGCTCCCGCCCTTCGAAACCCACGCCGTCGACAATCAGCCACCGGAGTTCGCGCCGCGTGATCTGTGGGCGGAGGATGTCGTCCTGCGTGAAGCGGTGGCGCGCGAAGGCGGCGGCGCGTTCGCCGATCGCATCGCGGCGTATGGCGCCGTGGCGGGTGGCGATCAGTACGCCCTGAGTTTCGATGCGCATCGCGACAAGCCGCGGCTGCGCACGCACGATCGCTTCGGGCATCGCATCGATACGGTCGAGTTCCATCCCAACTACCACCGGATCATGCAGGCGGCGATCGAGCATGGCGTCGCCGGCCTGTCCTGGGCCGAGCGGGCTCTCGACAAGCATGCGTCTGGGGCGCATGTCGCACGCGCGGCATTGAGTTATCTGCATCATCAGGTGGAACCGGGCACTAGTTGTCCGTTGACGATGACGCATGCCGCTGTGCCGGTACTGCGCCATGCGCCGGAACTGCACGAATGGGCGGACAAGGTGGCGGCGTGCCGCTATGACGCCCGCGATGTGGCGATCGCCGACAAGTCCGGCGTCACGCTCGGCATGGGCATGACCGAGAAGCAGGGTGGCAGTGACGTGCGCGCCAATACGACGCGTGCGACGCCACTGTCCGCTTCGGACAATTCATACGCGCTGGTCGGACACAAGTGGTTCTTCTCCGCGCCGATGTGCGACGGCTTCCTGGTGCTGGCGCATGCGCCCGCGGGGCTGAGCTGCTTCCTGATGCCGCGGCGCCTGCCGGATGGCACGAAGAACGCGTTCCGGCTGATGCGGCTGAAGGACAAGCTCGGCGATTGGAGCAATGCGTCGAGCGAAGTCGAATTCGTCGATGCGGTCGCCTGGCGCGTCGGCGAGGAGGGCAGGGGGATCGCCACCATTCTCGAAATGGTGATGCTCACGCGCCTGGACTGCATGCTCGGCTCGTCCGGGCAGATGCGCATGGCGCTGGCGCATGCGCTGCATCATGCCGCGCACCGGCGCGCATTCGGCCGGCGCTTGATCGAGCAGCCGCTGATGCGCAACGTGCTGGCCGATCTGGCCATCGAATCCGAGGCTGCGCTGGCGCTTTCGCTGCGCGTGGCGCGCGCCGTCGATGCGGCGGAGCGCGGCGGTGCCGATGACGCGAGCCGTTACGAAACCGCGTTCGCGCGAATCGCCACCGCCATCGGCAAATACTGGATCTGCAAGCGCACGCCCGCTTTCGTCAACGAGGCGCAGGAGTGTCTTGGTGGCGCGGGTTATGTGGAGGAGTCGATCCTGCCGCGGTTGTACCGGCAGGCGCCGTTGAATTCGATCTGGGAAGGCTCGGGCAACATCCAGTGCCTGGACGTGCTGCGCGCCCTGGCCCGGGAGCCGGATACGAGCATCGCCTTGTTCGCCGAGTTGGAATCGGCGCAGGGATTGCACAAGGCCTACGACGACGCCCTGGTCGCGCTCAAGGATGCATTGTCTCCGGGTCGCGTCGACGAGGCCGGCGCGCGCCTGTTGACCGAGCGCCTGGCATTGGCCTTGCAGGCATCCATCCTGTTGCGTGCCGGCAGCCTGGCCGCGGACGCGTTTTGCGTGAGCCGTCTTGGCGGCGAGCGGGGGCTGGTGTTCGGGACGCTGCCGTCCGCGCTGGATTGCACGGGCCTGCTCGAACGCGCTCTTTGACGACACGCTGCTTCGACAACAACAAGCCTAGACATTGAATAGGGGTGGCAGGATGCCAGGCGGGAATCTGATGAAACATGCGCTGGCGATGGCTTGCATGGCCATCGCCTCGACGGCGATCGCCGCGACGCCACCGGCGATGGTGCCGGCATCGCAACGCGCGGATCGCATCCGCGTCGACAAGTCGGAACGGCGCATGCAATTGCTGCGAGGAGACAAGGTGTTGCGCACCTACCGCATCCTGCTTGGCGATGCGCCAGTGGGACACAAGCATCAGCAAGGCGACGAGAAGATGCCGGAAGGCGACTACCGGATCAGCGGACGCAATCCGAACAGCCGCTTCCACCTGTCGTTGCGCATCTCGTATCCCAATGACGCCGATCGCAAGCAGGCGCGGAAACGTGGTGTGGATCCGGGCGGCGACATCATGATCCATGGCGGCAACAGCGTGCTGTATCCCTTCGACTGGACCGACGGCTGCATCGCCGTCAGCAACAAGGAAATCGAGGAAATCTGGAGCCTGGTGCCGACCGGCATTCCGATCAGGATCGATCCGTGAACATTAGTATGTCATTCCCGCGAACGCGGGAATGACGAAAGAAAACAATGAGCGGGCGGAGATTATTTATTCCTTCTTGATCGCGTGCCCGCCGAACTCGTTGCGCATTGCCGCCAGCAGTTTGTCGGCGAACGAATCGTCATCGCGCGAACGCAGGCGTTCCAGCAGCGACAGCGTGATCACCGGTGCCGCGACGTCGAGCGCGATGGCCTCGGCGGCGGTCCAGCGGCCTTCGCCGGAGTCGGCGACCCAGGGCGCGATGCCGTCCAGTTCCGGGTTCTTGCGCAGTGCGTCGGACGTGAGGTCGAGCAGCCACGAGCGCACCACGCTGCCGGTGCGCCAGATCTCGGCGACCTGATGCAGGTCGAGCGAGAATTCGGTCTTGTGCTGCATGATGGCGAAACCTTCGGCATAGGCCTGCATCAGGCCGTATTCGATGCCGTTGTGGACCATCTTGGTGAAATGTCCGGCACCGCTCGGGCCGACGTGGCCCCAGCCCTTGTTGGCGGCCGGTGCCAGGGTTTCAAAGATCGGCCGCAGGTGCTGCACGGCGGTGTCTTCTCCGCCGATCATCAGGCTGTAGCCTTCTTTCAGTCCCCAGACGCCGCCGCTGGTGCCGCTGTCGACGTAATGGAGATCGCGCGCGGCGAGTTCGCCGGCGCGGCGCATGGTGTCCTTGTAGTAGGAGTTGCCGCCGTCGATGACGATGTCGCCCGGTGCGAGCAGCGGAAGCAGCGAAGCGATCGTCGAATCGACGATCTCGCCGGCGGGCACCATCAGCCACAGCACGCGCGGCGCGGGCAGTGCCTGGACCAGCGCTTCAAGCGAATCGGCCGCGACGATGCCGCGCTGTGACGCGGCATCGCGCGCCGCCTGCACCGCATCGAAGCCGTGCACGCGATGACCACCGCGCAGCAGGCGTTCGGCCATGTTGGCGCCCATGCGGCCGAGGCCGATCATTCCAAGTTCCATGGTGACTCCGTGCGTGGGAAACAGGCGGGATTGTCCCACGCGATGCCGCATCGTGCCCGTCAAGGGTCAGGACAGAGCGTCTGGCCGAGAATGAGGAACCAGGCCGCGCTCGTCATTCCCGCGAAGGCAGGAATGACGAGCGTAAAAACGTTCTAGTCGAGGAATTGCAGCTTCGCCAGATCGGCGTACAGGCCGCCTTGCGCCAGCAGTTCGGAATGCGTGCCCTGGGCCACGATGCGGCCGCGGTCCATGACCACGATGCGATCCGCCTTGAGAATGGTGGCCAGGCGATGCGCGATCACCAGGGTGGTGCGGCCCGCCATCAGGTTTTCCAGCGCGTGTTGCACCGCGCGTTCGCTCTGCGCGTCGAGCGCGGAAGTGGCCTCGTCGAGCAGCAGGATCGGCGCGTCCTTGAGCAGAGCACGGGCGATGGCGATGCGTTGCTGCTGGCCGCCGGACAGGCGTGCGCCGCGCTCGCCGAGTTGTTCGTCATAGCCACTGGGCAGGGCGGTGATGAACTCGTGCGCCTCCGCGGAACCGGCCGCGGCTTCGATCTCGGCATCGCTCGCTTCGAGGCGTCCGTAGCGGATGTTGTCGCGGGCGCTGGCGGCGAAGATGGTCGGATGCTGCGGCACGAGGGCGATGCTTTCACGCAACGCTGATGGGTCGAGCGTGCGGATGTCGACGCCGTCGACGGAAACGCTGCCGGATTGCGGATCGTGGAAGCGCAGCAGCATCGCGAGCACGGTGCTCTTGCCGGCACCGGAAGGGCCGACCAGGGCAACGGTTTCGCCGGGCGAGACGTGCAGGGTGAAATCTTCCAGCGCCGCCGCGTCCGGCCGTGACGGGTAATGGAAGGCGACCCGATCGAAGCGCAATTCGCCGCGCACCGGTTGTGGCAACTCCGCCGGTTGCGCGGGCGCGACGATGTCGGAGCGCTCATCGAGCAGTTCCGAAATGCGGCTCATGCCGCCGGCGGCCTTCTGCAGTTCGTTCCAGGTTTCCGCCAGGGTGCCGACCGAGCCGGCGCCCAAAAAAGCGTACAGGACGAACTGTCCGAGCGTGCCCGCGCTGAGCGTGCCGTTGACGACGTCGTGAGCACCCGACCACAACACCAGGACGATCGAGCCGAACACCAGCGTGATGGTCGTGGCGGTGACGATGGCGTGCATGGTGATGCGGCGCCGCGCCGTGGCGATGGTGGTGGCGACGGCGTCGGCGAAACGGCCGCGTTCGTAAGGTTCGCGCGCATGCGCCTGCACGGTGCGGACCGCGCCGAGCGCTTCGCTGGCCAGGGCATTGGCGTCGGCGACGCGGTCCTGGCTCTGCCGCGCGATCTTGCTCAGCCGCTGGCTGCCAAGGATGATCGGCAGCACGCACAGGGGAATGCCGATCAGTGTGTAGGCGGCCAGGCGCGGGCTGGTGACCACCAGCATCACGATGCTGCCCAGCATCATCACGCCGCTGCGCAGCGCCACCGACATGCTGGAGCCGACCACGCTGCGCAGCAGCTCGGTGTCGGCGGCCAGGCGCGAGACCAGCTCGCCACTGCGGTTGCGCTCGAAGAACGACTGTCCGAGCCCGATCAGGTGCGAGTACAGCTGCATGCGCAGATCGGCGACCACGCGTTCGCCCAGCAGCGAGACGGTGAAGAAGCGCGCCGCGGTGGCGAGGGCGAGCGCGATCGCCACCAGGAGCACCAGGAAGAAGGAGGCGTCGATGTTGTCGCTGCTGGAAAACCCATGGTCGATCATCTGGCGCACGGCCAGCGGCAGGGTTAGCGTCGTGATGCTCGAGGCGGCCAGCGCCAGCAGCCAGGCGACGAACAGCGTCTTGTGGCGCATGACGAAGGGCCATAGCGCGTTCAAGCTGCCGATACGGGATTTTGGTTTTGCATCTGACGCTGGAGAAGACATGAATCGTTCCGATGATGACGTGAGCCGACAGCACTCAGCGAATGACAAAAGTGCTTATGCACGATTGCGACGCACGATCTGGAGAAAAGCCCCCTTGAGTCAAGGGGACGCCGCGGCAGCGGCGGGGTTGTGGGGGTTACGGCCGGGACCCAAAGTTTGCGTAGCGAACTTTGGGGCGCTAGCGGGCAGCGCCCGATAGCGCGGCCAAGCGTACCCGATCCCGTGTGGCGTCTCTGAGATGGTCTTTCAAGGTGTCGACACGGTCCGCGGGCAGGCGCAGCCGCAGGACGGCGCCGGCGACATCGAAGCTTTCGTCGAGTTTTTCCGCATCGAACGCCGCCAGCGCGGCATGGATGTGACCGAGATCATCAAAGCCGGCCTGCAATTCGACCAGGGCGTACTCGATCAAGGGCACGCGTTCGGCGCGGCGCAGGCATTCGGCGGCCGCGCCGCCATAGGCACGGACCAGCCCGCCGGCGCCAAGCTTGACCCCGCCGAACCAGCGTGTCACCACGACCACCGCGCGATCGATGCCCTGGCCGTCGATGGCTGCGAGGATCGGCCGTCCGGCGGTGCCGGCCGGCTCGCCGTCGTCGCTGGAACGGTATTCGCCGCCGATGCGGTAGGCCCAGCAGTTGTGGGTGGCATCGGCCGCGGACACCGTTTCGACGAAGCGCAGCGCGGCTTCCGCCGAGGTCACCGGCGCGGCGTGGGCGAGGAAGCGGCTGTGCTTGATCTCGATCGCATGCGACGACGCGGCCGCCAGGGTGTACGCGTTCATTAAAAGTCTGCGCTCATTCCAAGCCTGTGCTCATTACAGGCACGGGCTCATTCCGACAGCAGCGGGCGCAGGTCGTCCGGAATCGCGGCACCGGGATAGCGGCGCCGGTATTCGCGCAGGCTGTCGCGCGCGGCGTCGCGGTCGCCCTGCGTGACCAGCTCGCGCACGCGCTTGAGCCAGGCTTCGCGCACTTCGGGCGAATCGGCGGAGGCGGGCGGTTCGTCGTCGATCGGCTGGTCCTCGAAGCCCTGGACGCGCGAGCCGGTCACTTCGATCGTGTCGAGGGACTTGGCCTGCTTCTCGGATTCTTGTTTCTGGCGCTGCTGATTTTCGTTGGCCCTGTAGCCGTAGCCCGGAGCCACGGTTCCGCTGGCGGCACTGTCGGATGCGACCGGAGCCGATGCTGGCGCCGGCGCTGGCGCCGCCATCGCGCCGGGAGACGGCGCGGGTGCGCGGCGCTCTTTCGCACGATAGAACAGCTGATCTGGCTCGGCTTGGGGCGCGGGCGCCGCGATGGCGGGCTCCGCCAGGGTTCCCGAAGGCGGTTCCGGCGCCGGCGCCATGAGGACAGGCGGCTCCTGGGGCGGCGGCGGTGCCGGTGCCGCGGGCGCGATCGGGGCCGTCCGCGCGGCATCCCCGGCATCCGGCACGGGTTCCATTGTGAAGACTTCCTTCACCTCCGCTGCGTCTTGCGCTCGTGGCGCGCTCTGCTTGAGCACCTTCGCCTGTGCGGTATCGGCGACCGCTTCCGGCGCCGCGACGGCAGCGGCGGCTTGTGCGGCGTCATCGGCGCCGGCTTCATCGTGCAGCACCACCATCGCGGCCTGATCCTCGGCCGATGGCCCTCCCGCGCCGGCCTCGGGGCGCGGCGGAATGCTCGGCGCTTCCGAGGTCATGACCCGCACCTCGTCGACCGGCCGCAATTGCCAGGCCAGCCCGAATGCGAGCGCCAGCGTCGCGGCGACGCCGAACACGGCCGGCCAGCGCCGGCGCTGCGCGCGCCTGCGTGCGGACGTGGCGCGTTTGGCCACTGCCGCGGCGGCGGCCGCTTCCGTGGGATGCGGTGCCGCGACCGCCACCCGTGCGGCACGCAGGATGCTCGCGTCGAGCGCAGGCGACGGCCCCCGCTGCGGCGCGGCGCGGGCGATCTGCTCCGCCAGCGCGCGCTCTTCGGGCGTCAGCACCGCATCAGCGCCGCGCGGATCGATGCCGGAGTTGTCGTGTGGGGTATTCATGCTGGCGGGGCCTCGGCGGACCCCAATCGGGTACGTAGCTTGTCCATCGCGTAGCGCAATCGCGATTTGACGGTTTCACGGCCGACGCCGGTGATGGCGCCGATTTCCTCCAAGGTCAGTTCCTGTTCGAGGCGCAGCAGGATCACTTCGCGTTGTTCGTCCGGCAGTTCGTCCAGCGCCAGCTGCATCAGGCGGCGCTGCTCGAATTCCGACAGGCTGCGCTCCGGCGTGTCGGGATCGGGGATGCGCGCGGCGCGTTCGTCGGCGTTGTCCGGCGCCGGCGGGCGGTGCTTGAGCGCGCGCCAGTGGTCGCCAAGACGGTTGTGGGCGATCCGGTACAGCCAGCTGGAGAACGAGCCGTCCGGCTTCCAGTCCAGGCGCGCGGAAATCACGCGCTGCCAGACATCCTGGAACAACTCGTCGGCGAGCGCCCCGTCGCGCAGCTGCCGCAGCAGGAAGCGGTGCAGGCGCAGGCGGTGGCGGCCGTAGAGCTGCTCGAACGCCGGCACGTCGCCCCCGGCATACGCCGCCATCAGCGATTCGTCGCTGGGGTCGTCATTGACTGTGGCGCTGGCGGCGGCGACATCGTCCATGCGCGGCAGGGTAAGCGTTGCAGCGCCGGAGGTGAAGCCCGCGTTACGTGTGAGCCAGCGCGGGCTCTGCGCGGCACTGCTGCGCAGAGCTGGCGAACGCCCGGCCACGGATGGCCGGGCCGGACTTTCCGGCGCCCATGGCGTGACGTCATGGATGGCAGCGGAATGACGTGTCATGACGCATGGCTCAGTCGGCGACCATGCCGATCTTCGGCGTGTCACCGGCGGTCAGGGCGCGCGCTTCCTCGGCCAGTTCGACGAATTCGGCACGCTGATGCCAGCGATCCTCGCCTTGCGCGCCACGCGCCGTGCGCGTGATGTCATCCCACGTCCAACTGCCCAGATGCGTGCCGCCGCGCAGCGCATCGGCATAGGCGGCGACGGCGCTGGCGAAGCGCAGGGTGTCGCTCGGCGTGGCACGCAGGTCGCGGCGCAGGATGGGTGTGGCGATCAGCCGGCTCTTGTCCTCGCCGGGGCGCTTGTAGCGCAGGCGCAGTTCGGCCAGTTCCTCCGCCTTGGCGCCGGTGGCCGGTTTCGCTTCGTTGCCGTAGCGCAGCGCCGGCAATTGTTCGGCGCCGGAACCGACCGGCGTGATCTCGTACAGCGCCGTCACTTCGTGCCCGGCGCCGATGTCGCCGGCATCGACCTTGTCGTTGCTGAAGTCCTCATTGCGCAGCACGCGGTTCTCATAGCCGATCAGACGATATTCGGCGACCTGCGCGGGATTGAACTCGATCTGGATCTTCACGTCCTTCGCGATCGTGAGCAGCGTCGCGCCCACCTGTTCGACCAGCACCTTGCGCGCTTCCTGCAGCGTGTCGATGTAGGCGTGATTGCCGTCGCCGACGTCGGCGAGCTTTTCCGCCAGCGCATCGTTGTAGTTGCCCTGGCCGAAGCCGAGCGTGGTCAGCGCGATGCCGGACTTGCGCTGATCGGCGACCAGCGTTTCCAGCGCGCCCGGATCGGTGACGCCGACGTTGAAATCGCCGTCGGTGGCGAGGATCACGCGATTGACACCGTTCGCGATGAAGCCTTGCTTCGCCATCGTGTAGGCGAGCCGGATGCCGTCGCCGCCGTTGGTGCTGCCGCCGGCTTCGAGACGATCGAGCGCGGCGAGGATTTCGCCCTGCCTGTCGCCCGGGGTCGGCGGCAAGACGAGGCCGGCGGAACCCGCGTAGACCACGATGGACACGTGATCCTGCGGCCGCAGTTGCCGCGCCAGCTGCGTGAACGCCTGTTTCAGCAGCGGCAGCTTGTCCGGTGAGTCCATCGATCCGGACGTGTCGATCAGGAACACCAGATTGGACGGTGGCAGTGTCGCCTTCGGCACGTCGTACCCTTTGATGCCGACCATCAGCAGCTGGCGCTTGCCGTTCCACGGCGCCGGGCTGAGTTCGGTGGTGACGCGGAAGGGCGTCTCGCGCGT
The DNA here is from genome assembly GCF_058803905.1 of Luteimonas sp. GW821-FHT14E02. Taxonomy (NCBI): domain Bacteria; kingdom Pseudomonadati; phylum Pseudomonadota; class Gammaproteobacteria; order Lysobacterales; family Lysobacteraceae; genus Luteimonas; species Luteimonas sp. GW821-FHT14E02. The sequence continues at coordinate 11,844 of NZ_JBXAPK010000008.1, forward strand.
GGGCGGCGCGGGATGGCCGTAGCTGAAGTAGTTGATCATTTCTTCCGCGCGCACCGCATCGGCCGGCGGACGCGTGCCTTGCTTCAGCATGCGGCGCACGTTGCTGTAGCTGCCGGTGTCGACGTCGATCGAGAACGTGGAGACGGGCTGCTCGCTGGCGCGATGCACGGGGTTGTCCTCGCGCTCGGCATATTTCTCGGTGTTGCTCGGTTGCCAGTAGCCATGCGGTGGAGGCGGGGCGGCTGGCGCGGGCGCATACGCCAGATAGCCGACGTTGGATTTGACCCGTAGCTGCATGCGGGTGCCGGCAATGCCATCGACCGAGGTCGCGGCTGCCGCTTCCAGGGGCTCGGAAGTGGGGGCGATTGACGCAGGGGCGGCCTGGCGCGTCTCGTCGCCGTCGGCGACCGATTCCTTGACCTGTTCGGTGGTCGTGCAGGCGGAGAGCGCGATGGCGCAGAGCAGTGCGGCGGCGAGCGTGCGGCGTTGCATGGGAGTCTCCCGAAGTGGACGGGAGAGTGAACGCGCGGAGCCGCGAAACGGGGTTGCGCCGGACGGCGTGCCCGCGGCGGATCGATCCGCCGCGGGCACGTGACGCGGATCAGTGGATCAGAACCTGAAATCGAGCTTGGCGTAGTAATAGCCGCCGTTCGTACCGAACGGCAGCGTTTCCCAGCCGTACTTGAAGCCGAGCTGCGGGAACGGAGCGCCCTCCACCGGATCCCACTTGTCCGGATAGGCATCGAAGACGTTGTTGGCGCCGATGGTCAGCTTGAGGCTGTCGTTGAAGCGATAGCCGACCGCGATGTCGCCGAGCCATTCGCCGCCCCAGGTTTGCTTGATGCCGGGCGTGAAGCCTTCGCCGGACACGCTGCCGAAATAGTTGGCGCGTGCCAGGAAGCTCCAGTCGCCGACGGTGTAGACGCCTTGCAGCACGTGGTGGGCGCGCGGCTGGCCTTCCTCGATCAGCGTGACCTGGGTATCGTCGAAGAGCCTGTCGGGCGGCAGGATCGCCGATTGCGACTTGCGCTTGGTCACTTCGGTCTTGTTCCAGTGCAGCAGGGCGGTCAGGTCGAGGCGCGAGCTGTCGCCGAATTCCATGCTGTGCTCGGCGACGATGTCGATGCCCTGCGTCTTGGTATCGATCGCGTTGGTGAAGAACAGCACCTGTCCGACGCCGAGCGGACTGAGGATGTTGGCGATCGGGCAGTTCGGATCGCCGGGGCCTGCGCAGGTCGACTCCGGCACGATGTTGCTGGAGAAGATGATGCGGTCGTCGATGTCGATGCGGAACACGTCGACGGTGAACGTGGTGTTCTCGTTGGGCTTGAAGACCACGCCCAGCGTGCCGCTGACAGACTCTTCCTCCTTCAGCGGCTGGATGCCGAACGCGCGCGTCACCTCGCTGTCCTGGCGCGCGGTCAGCGTATCGACGAGCACGCCGCTGGGATCGAGGTTGGTGGAGCGCTGGCTGTAGAACAGCTGTTGCACGCCCGGCGCGCGGAAACCGGTGGCGAGGGTGCCGCGGATCGCGAACTTTTCGGTGGCGTCGAAGCGCAGCGACAGCTTGCCGGTGGTGGTGGTGCCGAAATCGGAATAGTCCTCGAAGCGGACGGCCGCGCCGACCAGGAAGCGCTTGGTCAGCCGCGACTCTGCGTCGAGATAGACAGCGTAGTTGTGGCGTCCATCATCGACGGCTTCGGTCGGCGAGAAGCCTGGGAAGCCCTGCATGCCGGGCTGCGCCGTTTCGCCGGCCTGCCCGAGAATCGGAATGCTGCGATCGTTGGTGCGCCCATAGGTGTAGGAGACGGGATCGCCGGGCGTGATCTTGTAATCGTCCTTGCGGTATTCGACGCCGGTGGCCAGATACAGCGGTTCCTCGCCGATGCCCCAGTTGATCGGGCCGCGGAAATCGAGGTTGAAGGTGGTCTGATCGGCCTGCAGCGTGCCGGTGTCGGCGCTGGTCGGCGATTGCCGGTACAGGCACGCCTCGGGATTTTCGGGCACGCATGCGACGCCTGGAATCGGTTCGTACCACCAGCTGACGTTGACCGAGTTCGATTCGACGAATCCGAACTTGTTGCGTCCCTTGTTCACCGAAACGTCCCAGTTCCAGCTTTCGCCCAGCGGCGCGCGATAGCCCAGCGCCAGCGAAGTGTCTTCGACCGTGGTGAGGATGTTGGGCAGGAAGCCGTCGGGATAGAGGTCGGGCACGGTGCGGTTGTCGCCGGCGCTGCGGAAGAAGCCGGACGAATCGCCCTTGCGCTTGGAGTAGCCGCCGAACCAGTACAACTCGCCCTTGCCGATCGGCAGGCCGCCGTTCAACCACAGGTAGGCGTCCTTGGCGTCGGCGTCGCCGAGCCGTTGCGTCACGCGCGGCGGGTCGACGCGCAGTGAGTCGGGGCCGGCGCGATTGGTCTCGCCGCGATCGCGGTATTCGAAGGTGAAATTCAGGAAGCCGTCGTCGGCGAGCGCGAAGCCGGTGTTGATGCCGCCGTGCATCACTTCGCCGTCGCCAGCATAGGTCTGTCCGATTTCAAACGAACCGGACGTGTCGGTACTGCGCTTGAGCACGATGTTGATCACGCCGGAAATCGCGTCGGAACCATACTGCGCCGCGGCGCCGTCGCGCAGCACTTCCACGCGTTCGATCGCCGAGATCGGAATCGCGTTGATGTCGGTGCCGGCCGAGCCGCGACCGATCGTCTGCTGCACATTCACCAGCGCCTGCTGATGGCGGCGCTTGCCGTTCACCAGCACCAGCACCTGGTCGGGGCCGAGTGCGCGCAGCGTGGCGGGGCGGAGGATGTCGGTGCCGTCGCTGACGAAGGTGCGGGAGAAGTTGAAGCTCGGCTCCAGCATCTGCAACGCCTGACCGACTTCCTGCACGCCGGCCGCCTGCAACTGCTCGCGGCTGATCACGTCCACCGGCGCCGGCGCTTCCGCGGCGGTGCGGTTGCGCGCGCGCGAACCGACGACCTCGATCACATCGAGATTCGTGGTCTTGGCTTCCTCGGCGGGTTGAGCCGGTTCCTGCGCCCGCACAGCGGCGGGCATAGCGGCAAGCAGGGCGAGACTGAGTGCACTCAACGGCACTAGCGCGCGTGCAGTCGTGGCATGGCGTTTGAAGGTCATATCGGCTCCCGGTGGCGACGCACGCAATCGCTGGCACCCGGATGAGCGCTCTCCCCGCGATTACGACGTTGTTGTATCTGGATCCCCCGGGGCGGCTTGTAGCATCAGCACGCCGGATTGTGAAGCTTCGATGACGCGTATGGATGCGTGTGCGTTTGCAGCAATCGAGCGAAATGCCGATTACAGAGCGCGGACCTTGAAATGAAAGCAGGCACGAGAACGCGGACAGCGCGTGCGATGAAGTGCACGGATGTCAAAACATTGCCAAGTGTCTCGTTCCGCACGCGACGCCTTGCGGCGTCGAGTGACGAAGAACGTCGATTGGATCGTTCGATCGTGTGAAGGAAATGTGTAGACGAGCCGCGCCGAATTCGTTCCGGGTCAGCTTCGGATCACCAGCAGACGCGGCTCGCTCATGTCCTCGATCGCGTAACGCACGCCCTCGCGGCCGACGCCGGAATCCTTCACGCCGCCGTAGGGCATGTTGTCGACGCGGAAGCTGGGCACATCGCCGACAATCACGCCGCCGACCTCGAGCCCGTCCCAGGCGCGCATCGCGTGTGCGATGCGGCCGGTGAAGACGCCAGCCTGCAGACCAAAGTCGCTGTCGTTGACGCGGGCGATGGCGTCCTCGAAATCGTCGAAGGATTCCAGGCAGGCGACCGGGCCGAAGGCTTCCTTGCGATAGAGATCGGCATCGCGCGGCACGTTCTCCAGCAGCGCCGCCGGCAGCAGGTTGCCGATGCGCTCACCGCTGACGAGCACTTTCGCGCCGCCTTTCTTCGCCGCCTTGATCCAGGATTCGACGCGCTGCGCGGCGGCTTCGTCGACCATCGGGCCGATGAAGGTCTTTTCATCGCGTGGATCACCGGATTTCAATTTGGCGACGGCAGCCTTCAATTTCTTGCGCAGCTTCTCGTACACGTTGGCGTGGGCGAGGATGCGCTGCACACTGATGCAGCTTTGTCCCGACTGGTAGTAGGCGCCGAACACCAGGCGATCGACCAGGGCATCGAGATCGATGCCCGGATCGTCGTCGATGATGCAGGCGGCGTTGCCGCCGAGTTCCAGCGTGACCTTCTTCTTGCCGGCGCGCGCCTTCAGGTCCCAGCCGATCAGGCCGCCAGTGAAGCTGAGCAGCTTGATGCGTTCGTCCTCGACCAGCAGGCTGGCGTCCTCGTTGCTGCAGACCACGACCGAGAACGCGCCGCTCGGCAGATCGGTCTCGGCCAGGATCTCGCCGATGATCAACGCGCCGATCGGTGTTTTCGGCGCCGGTTTCAGCACGAACGGGCAGCCGGCGGCGATCGCGGGCGCGACCTTGTGCGCGACCAGGTTCAACGGGAAATTGAACGGCGTGATGAAGGCGCACGGGCCGATCGGCACGCGCTTGACCAGGCCGCGGTAGCCGCGGGTGCGCGGGGAGATTTCCAGATCGATGATCTCGCCGCCGAGGCGGGTCGCCTCGCCAGCGGCGATGCGGAAAGTGTCGATCAGGCGCGTGACTTCGCCGCGCGCGTCCTTGATCGGCTTGCCGGCCTCGATGCACAGCGCCAGCGCCAGCTCCTCGAAGCGTTCCTGGAAACGGCGCACACAGTGTTCGAGCACGTCGCGGCGCGCGTCGTGCGGCATCGCCGCCATCGCAGGCGCGGCCTTGTGCGCCGCCACGATTGCCTTGCGCACGGCCACCGCGTCGGCGAAGGCGACGCGTGTCGCGCGCTTGCCGGAGTATTTGTCGAGCACCTCGAGATCGGTGTTGGCGGCGACCGCCTTGCCGGCGAGATAGTAGGGATAGCGTTTCTTCAGCATGGGGGATTCGCTCTGCGTGCCGGCGACGCGACTTGATGCACAGGATCGCGCATGCGGCGTGAAAGATCGGTTGCTTGACAGTGACGTGGCGCGTTGTTGTGCATCAGGATTCGGATTCCACGCGCACGCGCAGGCGGCCATCGCTCAGGCGCGCGTCGAGACGATCGCCGGGTCGCGCATCGCCGACGACGCGCACCACGCGGCCATCCTCGTGCTGCAGGATTGCGTAGCCACGTGCCACGGTCGCCAGCGGGCTGACGGCCTCCAGCGAGCGCGCCACGCCGCGCAGGCGCAGCGCTTCGCGTTGCAATTGCCGCGCGATGGCCGCTTGCGGTCGCGGTGCGAGCGCGGACAGGCGATCGCGCAGGATCGCGAGGCGCCGGCGCGGATGCATCGCGCGCAGCACGGCATCGGCATGACGCAGCGTGGCGTTGTCGCGATCGACACGGGTGCGCCAGGCCGCCGACAGGCGCCGGATCGCCTCGCGCTGGCGCTCGCGCAGCGCCTGCAGGCGTGCCTGCGGGCGCAAGGCATTCAGCCGCAACGCGGCGCGGTCAGCGCGCTGTATCGCCGTGCGCATCTGGTGCAGATGCAGGGTTTGCAGACGCCGGTTGAGGTTGGTGAGTTGCGAGAGCAGGTCGCGACGATCGGGCGCCAGCAGTTCCGCCGCGACCGACGGTGTCGGCGCGCGCAGGTCGGCAGCGAAATCGGCGAGGGTGAAATCTGTTTCGTGGCCGACCGCGGACACCACCGGTATCGGCGATGCGGCGATCGTGCGCGCCAGCGTCTCGTCGTTGAAGGCCCACAAGTCTTCCAGCGATCCGCCGCCGCGGGCGAGCAGCAGCGCGTCGTAGCGGTTTGATGCCGCCGCGCGTTTCAGCATTGACACGATCTGTGCCGCCGCCGTCTCGCCTTGCACCGGCACCGGCAGCACGTCCACGTCGAGCAACGGGAAGCGTCGTGCCAGCACGCTCAGCACGTCGCGCACGGCGGCGCCGCTCGGCGAGGTGAGCACGCCGAGCCGGCGCACGTAGGCGGGCAGGGGGCGCTTGCGTTCGGTATCGAACAGGCCTTCGGCCTGCAGCTTCGCGCGCAGTTCCTCGAACGCGCGGCGCAGCGCGCCTTCGCCGGCTTCCTCGAGCGAATCGAGGATCAGCTGATAGTCGCCGCGCGCTTCATAAAGCGTGAGCCGCCCGCGCGCCAGCACGCGCAGGCCTTCGCGTGGCTGGAACCGCAGCCATTGGCTCTTGGGCTTGAACAGGGCGCAGCGCACCTGGGCGCGCGCGTCCTTGAGCGTGAAATAGAGATGGCCCGAAGCCGGTCGCGACAGGTTTCCGAGTTCGCCTTCCACCAGCACGAGCGGGAAGGCGTCCTCCAGCAGATTGCGCGCCAGCGCGTTGAGCTGGCTGGGCGTGAGCACGTTGTCGCGGTCGGGAGGCGGCATCATCACGACAGCCTAGACCACGCGGCCGCTGGCGTCATGTTTCAGGGGCATGCTCGCAGGGCACGCTTCAAGAGACGGCGGACCACGCGATGGTCAGGGTTTCGCCGCGTGCCATGCGGTTCAGGTGTTCGGCGACGACGTCCTGCAATCGCGCGGCATGCGCGGCGTCCGCGGTTTCGATGGCGGCCACCAGCGTCTCGTCCGTGGCGTTCAGGCGCACGCGGGTCTGTGCGTCGAAGGCGATGTCGCCGTGGCCTTCGCTGGATTCCGCTGGAAACTTGTGGCTCCAGTGGGCGCACAGGCGCTTGATGAGGCGGGCGCCGTCGACGGTGGAAATGGTGGCGGAAGTCGTGGCCATGCGTGGCTCCTGGGGGAGGTCGAGCTTCTGTATCTGGGCAGGATCGAGGATTGCAAGGCGGCTGGTGCGCCGAGGCTGCGGGAAGCTGCGTTGCAGGCCTGGGGTCATGATCCGGGTGATCCGCCTGCGTCGGGCGCCCTACGGCACGCATTGGTACAGCCCGCGCGGGGCATGATGGCGGGTAAAATGCCGTCAGGCGGCATCCTGAGCCGTGGAACACCATGTCCGACCTCGATCAGAGCGCAGTCCAGAAGGCGATCCTCGCCGCGAGCGATCATGCGATCTTCATTCGGTCGTCCGGAGACGTCTCCGACGCGCTGGGGGCCTGCTTCGGCGCGCGCGGACTGATCCTGACCGAGGACCGGTTGTCGAGGGAGTTCTTCGAACTCGGGACCGGTCTGGCTGGCGAACTGTTCCAGAAGTTCGTCAACTACCGGATTCCCCTCGCGATCGTGATCGAAGATTTCTCCGCGCATGGGCTTCGTTTCTCGGAACTCGCCCGCGAGCACGAGACGCACGGTGCGGTTCGCTTCGTCCGTTCGACCGAGGAGGCGAGAGCATGGTTGGAATCCTTGTCGCAGCGGGAGATGCTGTTCTCGTGATCCGCAGCCTTTCACCGAAGCCGGAACCCTCGCACGGCGCCATTTGATCGACGCCATTTGATCCAGATAACGATCCAGAGACCCATGTCAGCCCAGCCCTTGCCCTGCCACCAGGAATCGCTACCGGCCTTCGGCCCGCAGCCGCGCCGCGCCACGCGTCAGGTGCATATCGGCGGCGTCGCCGTCGGTGGCGATGCACCGGTGGTGGTGCAGTCGATGACGAACACCGACACCGCCGATATCGCGGGCACCGTCAAGCAGGTGGCCGAGCTGTGGCGCGCCGGTTCCGAACTGGTGCGGGTGACGGTGAACAATCCCGAATCCGCCGCGGCGGTGCCGAGAATCGTCGAGAAGCTGGCGATGATGGGGATAGAAGTCCCGATCATCGGCGACTTCCACTACAACGGCCATCAGTTGCTGACCCACGAGCCGGCCTGTGCCGAGGCGCTGGCCAAGTACCGCATCAATCCCGGCAACGTCGGCTTCGGCAAGAAGAAGGACGTGCAGTTCGCGCAGCTGATCGAATTCGCGATGCGCTACGACAAGCCGGTGCGCATCGGCGCCAACTGGGGTTCGCTGGACCAGGCATTGGCGGCGCAATTGATGGATGAGAACCACCTGCGCGCCGTGCCGTGGGACGCCGGCCGCGTGCTGCGCGAGGCGCTGATCAGGTCCGCGCTGGATTCGGCGGCGCGCGCGGTCGAACTTGGTCTGCCGGCGGAGCGCATCGTGCTCAGCTGCAAGGTCAGCGGCGTGCAGGAACTGATCGCGGTGTATCGCGATCTTGCCTCGCGTTCCGACTTCGCGTTGCATCTGGGCCTGACCGAGGCCGGCATCGGCAGCAAGGGCATGGTTGCTTCCAGCGCCGCGCTGTCGGTGCTGCTGCAGGAAGGCATCGGCGACACCATCCGCATCTCGCTCACGCCGGAGCCTGGTGCGCCGCGCACGCAGGAAGTCGTGGTGGCGCAGGAGCTGTTGCAGACGCTGGGGCTGCGCGCGTTCACGCCGATGGTAACGGCGTGTCCGGGCTGCGGGCGCACCACGTCGGAGTTCTTCCAGGAACTGGCCAAGGTCGTGCAGCAGCACGTGCGCGACAAGATGCCGGAATGGAAGGTGAGCCATCCGGGCGCGGAAAATCTGACGCTGGCGGTGATGGGCTGCGTGGTCAACGGCCCCGGCGAGTCGCGGCACGCCAACATCGGCATTTCGTTGCCAGGCACCGGTGAGGCGCCGGCGGCGCCTGTGTTCATCGACGGCGAGAAGTCTGTGACCTTGCGTGGCGAGAACATCGCGCACGAGTTCGTGGGCATCATCGACGACTACGTCGAGCGCAAATACCGCCGTGCCGAAGCGGCCGGTTGATCCATCCCTGCTTGATCGGCACTCGGTCCTGCGTGAGGAAGCGCAGGTCGGGGCCAGCTTCCTGCGTCGCTATGGCTGGCGGCTGTTGCTGCTATTCGCCGGCGTGCTGTTGCCGCTATGGCTGTTCGTCGAGCTGGCCGACGAAGTGCACGAATCCCAGGCGTTCGTGTTCGACGAGCCGATCCTGCTGTTCGCGCACGAGATCGCGCGATCGGGATTCGATCGCGTGTTCCTGCTGTTCTCCGCACTGGGCTATCAGTACGGCGTCGTGCCCATCGACATCCTTCTCGTGTTGGTGCTGGCGGTGCGCAGAAGGTTTCCCGAAAGCATCTTCGCGGCCGCGGCGCTCGGCGGCTCGGCGCTGCTGAACCTCGCGACCAAGCAGATCTTCGCGCGTGAACGTCCCAGTCTGTGGGAGTCGATCGCGCCGGAAAGCAACTACAGCTTCCCCAGCGGCCATGCGATGGGTTCGATGACCCTGGCGCTGGTGCTGATTCTCCTCGCCTGGCCGACGCGCTGGCGCTGGTGGGCGGTGGCGGCGATGCTCGTGTTCGTGCCGATGGTCGGGCTGTCGCGCATCTATCTGGGCGTGCATTACCCGTCGGACATCCTGGCCGGCTGGGCCGCGGCGGCGGCGTGGGCGGTTGGTGTGTATTCGCTGGTGTTCAGGGGCGGCGTGCTGCCCTGGAAGATGCGAGCCAGTCGTCAAGCCGCGTCGGCCGATTGAGGGTTACTGCTTGTAAGCCTGCTCGCGTGCCTGTTGCAGTCGCTGCCGCAGATATTGATCGCGGGTCAGTCCGCCGGGAATCTCGCGCATGGCCATCACCTCGGCGACGATCGCGCGTTCTTGCGATTTGTAATCCTGGAACTGCGGATCGTGCTGCAGCTGCGAGTTCCACTCGGCCTGGCGACGTTCCGCATTCTGGCGATATTGCTGCACCAGCGCGGAGATCTGTTCGGCACGTTCGACGTTATCGGGCACATTGGCCTCGATCAGGCTGGCGCGCAGCAGCATCGCTTCGCCGGCGGAAAGCTCCTTCGATTTCTCGTAGGCATCGATCCAGGCCGTGTAGACGCGGGTGAATTCCGAACGCTTCACGGGGCTCATGCGTGGCGCGTCGCGCAGGAATTGCTTGATGTTCGCCTCGAACGCCTTGCGGGCGCGCATGTCCTGCGCCTGTGGCGTGGCTTCCAGGGCGGCCAGTTCTGCGTTGGCGGGGGCTGGGGCGGTTGGGGCGCTGGCCGCCGCGGCTGCGGGCGCCTTCGGGAGCTTCGATTGTGCGATTGCCCAGATCACCCCGCCAGCAGCGATGGGTATCAACAGGTATCCCAGAAATCCGCGTTTCATATGTCCTCGTGCGAAGGCGGGAGGCGCCCGCCTTCGCACGAGCGTCCGCATCAGAGCAATTGATCGATGAGCCAGTAAAGCAGATTGAACGGCTTATTGCGATCGGCGGTGTCGTCGGCTTCGGAGGCGTCCAGCACCTTGCCCTGGCCGTCCAGCACGCTGTCGATGAAGTTCTTCAGCTGCAGATTCTGCGCCTGGATGTCGCCGTTCTTGAAGTCGATGATGGTCGTGCAGTGGCTTTCATTCACGGCGCGGTACTGCGGGAAATAGCCGCCGAAGTTGTCGAGCCCGTCCAGCGTGAAGCGCAGGTTCCCGGTGTCGACGAACCATTTGCCGTGGATCAGCTGTTCCTTGGTGGCCTGGTCCGGGGCGTTCTCGATTTCAGGATAGAACCGCTCGTAGGAATAGCTGGAGAAGTTCAGGTCCTGCCAGAAGTGGGTATGGCCGAGCCGATCCTGCGCGAACTTGGACGACAGCGCCGGATAGATCGTGCCGAGATCGTTCTGGTCGAGTAGCGGCAGCAGGCTGGCCAGGTACGGCACGGGGCCGTTCGGCGCGTCCAGGCCCCAGGCGCTGCGGATCTTCAGGTTGAGCGGCTGCGAGGGATACTGCTGCGGATCACCGTTGACGGGCGCGGAGTACACCGGGCCGGAGTCGTCGATCAGGAAGCCCTTGTCCGGCGCGATGTCGCTGCGCAGGCCGACGTAATTGGTCAGGCTGCCGACGCCGCCGGCGCTGCAGCCGGTGGAGAGCATCTGCGTCGGACGCGGCAGGTTGTCCTTCAGCCACGCGGTCACCGCGCGCACGTTGCGCAGGCCGTTGTGGTGCCAGATCAGCGGTGCGTTCTGTCCGGTGGGGTCATCGTAGACAGTGACCTTGTCGCCGCTGTAGATGTCGCCGGTGCAATAGGGCACATAGATCATGTTCCACTGCTGCGTCTTCACCGAATCGAACGGGCTGATGCGCGTCACGAACGGGCTGACCAAGCTGGATCCCGGATTGAGCAGGCTCATGTAATCGTCCGGAATGCCATTCGGATTGCGCGCGCCGCGGATGCCGGTCGCGCCGGTGCAACTGCCGTAATCCCAGCAGGCGCCGCCGCCTTCCATGTAGACGATCGTGTTGCGCGTGTTGGCGACGCGGTTGACGAAGAACTTGTACGGCGAACCGTTGCCGCACACCGCGCCGGTGCCGGGCGCGAGCTGGACCGTCTGCCAGGTGCCGTAGGCGCCCGGATCGAAACCGTCGGCGAATCCCGACGTTGGATTGCTCAGCAGCGGATAGGTGCCTTGTCGCTGCTCCGGCTTCACCTTGTTGTCGGCCGGTGGCGGCGAGACCAGGTTGACCAAGGTCTGCCAGACACTGTAATCGCCTGCTTCAGCCTGCGCCGATTGCGCGGCGAACACCGTGACGGCGGCGGTCGCCAGGACCAGGGGCAAATGCTTGGGCGCGCGCTGCTGCTGCAGCTTACCGATAGCCATGATCCACACCTCCTGAAATGGATTGAATGACGAATTGCGATGACACGGATGGTGTTGCAATCCATTGCTGCATCCGTCTTCGTACGGCGATGACGCTTCGTACGGCGGCGTATGGAGTAGCACCGCGTTTGTGAAGGGGTCAATCACAAGATGCCCGGAATGAGCGAGGTGGCCGGAAATGCCACGCTCTCTTGCCGGTTTGCCCCCCGAAAGTAGTCATGTTGCAACGCGGGAATTCGTGCGCTGCAACATGATTTTGCGGCGACTACTCGCCGGGTTTGGCTGCTTCCACGGGCGCGGCGGTAGCCGCACGCTGCGCCAGCACCGCTTCGCGATGGGCGATGTAGGCGTTGGCGATGAAGATGATCGCCGCGCCGATGAGGGTCGCACGGCCAAGTGCTTCGTCGAAGAACAGCCAGCCGGCGAAAGCGACGATGGGCAGCTGCATGAAGCTGATCGGCGTCAGCGCCGACACGTCGCCGAGCTTCAGCGCACGTGTCCACAGCAACTGGCCGCCGGTGCCGAACACGCCGGTGCCGATCAGCCACAGCCAGGCGATGCCGCTCGGCCATTCCCAGACGAACAGCGCCGGCACGAACGACAGCGGCACCCAAAAAAGATAGGTGTAGAACACGATCGTGTCGGCGGGATCGATGGCCGAGAGCTGCTTGATCTGGATCGCCACCACCGCGCTCAGCACGGCCGCGAGCACCGCCACCAGGCTGCCGGCGGTGAACGCGTGCGACCACGGCTGCACGACCACCAGCACGCCGATGAATCCCACGCACACCGCCGCCCAGCGCCGCATGCGCACGGTCTCGCCGAGCCAGAGCACGGCGGCGATGGTGACGAACAGCGGTGTGGAATAGGACAGCGAAATCGCCTGCGACAGTGGCAGATGGCCGATGGCCCAGAAGCCGGCCAGCATCGATCCGATGCCGATCGCGCTGCGTAGCAGGTAGCGTGGCAATTGCCGCGTGCGTGGGAAGCCGCGCGCGCCGCGCAGCAGCAATGGCAGCAGCACCAGCAGGCCGAAGGCGTTGCGGAAGAAGGCGATCTCAAACGTCGGCAGCGACTGCGAGGCGAAACGGATGGTGATCGCCATCAGGCCGAACGAGAACGTGCTCGCCAGCATCAGCAATGCCGCGCGGATGGGAGTAGGCAGGGGAGGGGACATCAAAGGATCGTTTGGTTTCGGTTCGCGATGCCTGCGGCGCAGGATCGAGGTTGTTCTTGTCTGTCTGTTCTTCGCGATCCGTGGCGTGCCTCAATCCAGAGTTCTCAGTCCCAGATGCCTTGTACGATGCGCGGCTCCGGTTCCAGAGACACGCCGAAGCGTTCCCGCACCGAGGCCGCGATGCGACGGGCGAGGCCGAGCAACTGCGCACCCGTGGCGTGGCCGTGATTGACCAGCACCAGCGCGTGTTTGTCGGACACCCCGGCATCGCCTTCGCGCACGCCCTTCCAGCCGCAGCGATCGATCAGCCATGCCGCCGACAGCTTGCGCGTGTCCGCGCCGCTGCCGGGGAACATCGGCAGCGAAGGATGCTCCGCCTGCAAGGCTTCCGCGAGCGCGAGCGGTACGATCGGATTCTTGAAGAAGCTGCCGGCATTGCCGATCACGGCCGGGTCGGGCAGTTTGCGGCGGCGGATGCGGATCACGGCCTCGGCGACCTGCGACGCATTCGGTACGGTGATGCCAGGCGCGATTCCCATTGCGGCGAGTTCGTCGCGCAAGCCCGCGTAGTCGAGCGCGGGCGCGGCCTCGCGCGTGAGGGCGAACTCGACCGCCGTGACAATCCAGCGCGTTGGATCGCGTTTGAACGCGCTGTCGCGATAGGCGAAGGCGCAGTCTTGCGGCCTCAGCCGTTGCAGCGTGCCGCTCGCGCGTTCGAACGCTTCGACGCAATGGATGCGCGTCTCCACTTCCACGCCGTAGGCGCCGATGTTCTGGATCGGCGCCGCGCCGACGGTGCCGGGGATCAGTGCGAGGTTTTCCAGCCCGCACAGGCCGTGCGACAGCGTTTCCATGACGAAGCGATGCCATTCGACGCCGGCGTCGGCGCGCACGATGATGTGATCGCCTTCCTCGCCGAGGATGTTGATCTGCTGCGCATCGATCGACAGCACGGGAATGTCGGGATCGCCGGCGAAGAGCAGGTTGCTGCCGCCGCCGAGTACGAGCGGCGCGGCGCCGGCCAGTTCGTTGACGAACAGTAACGGCAGGGCGGCGGTGTCCTGCACCTCGACCAGCAGCGGTGCCCGCACGGCGACGCCGAAGGTATTGCGCCGAGTGAGATCGGCGTCCGCGAGCAGTCGATAGCCTGCCGTCATTGCACGATCGGCAGATTGCCGCGGCTGGGACTTTCCTTGCGACGCCGGATTGCGGCATTGCATTCGCCGATCAACCCTGGCCCGCGATAGATCAGGCCGGTGTAGCACTGCACCAGCGTCGCGCCCGCGGCCATCTTCTGCACCGCGTCGGCGCCGGAGAGGATGCCGCCGACGCCGATCAATGGGATCTCGTCCGGCAGGCGCGTGCGCAGCATGCGCAGTACCGCCGTCGATTTCTCCATCAGCGGTGCGCCGGACAGGCCGCCGGTCTCGCGCGCGAGCGGGTGCGACTGCAGGCCCGGGCGCATGACGGTGGTGTTGGTGGCGATCACGCCGTCGACCTGCAGATCGGCGAGCACCCGCGCGGCGGCGGCGATGTCGTCCTCGGACAGATCGGGCGCGACCTTCACCAGCATGGGCACGCGCTTGCCATGCTTGCTGCCGAGGCGTTCCTGTGCTTCGCGCAACGCGCCGACCAGGCGGCGCAGGGCCTGTTCTTCCTGCAATTCGCGCAAGCCGGCGGTGTTGGGCGAGGAGATGTTGACGGTGACGTAGTCGGCGAGCGGATAGACCCGCTCCAGGCAATACAGGTAATCGGAAACGGCCAGCTCGTTCGGCGTGTCCTTGTTCTTGCCGATGTTGATGCCGAGCAGTCCGAGCTTGCGCCGCGCTCGCCCCACGTTGGCGATCAGGGCGTCGACGCCATCGTTGTTGAAGCCGAGCCGGTTGATGATCGCGCGCTGCTCGGGCAGGCGGAACATGCGCGGGCTTGGATTGCCAGGCTGCGCCTTCGGCGTCACCGTGCCGACTTCGACGAAACCGAAGCCGAGCGCGAGCAGGGCGTCGATGTGCGCGCCATTCTTGTCGAGACCCGCGGCGAGACCGACCGGGTTGGGGAAGGTGAGGCCGAAGGCGCGCGTGGGGAACGGTGTCGGCTTGCGCGCCAGCAGCGGCGTCATGCCGGTGCGGTAGGCGGTTTCGAGCGAAGCCAGGCCGAGTCCGTGCGCGCGCTCCGCGTCGAACCCGAACAGGAAGGGGCGGGCGAGTCTGTACATCAGGGGCTATCAACCGCTATGAAAGGGGTCGCGCCGGGGCTGCGGGCGTGCGAGGCAAGGAAGAACGAAGGCGCGTATGTCGATACGCAACGGAGTGACGCCGCCGCATCGCGCGCCCGCAGCCCCGGCCCTTCTGGTTGCTTCTCAATGGCCGCCATGCGGCGCCGCACGGCTTGGCCTTGCAGGCAGCAAGGCGCGGTGCCGCGCGACACCACCTGACGGCCATTGAGAAGCAACGCGACCCCTTTCATAACGGTTGATAGCCCCTAGTTCAGCGTGCCCACGAAGACGCGAGTCTGATAGTCGAAGTCGACGCGGCCATCGGTCGCGGTCTCGTCGAATAGCTTCTGTAATGCGGCGATCATCGCCTCGAAGCGCGGGTGCCCCGCTTGCGGCGCGTATGAGGATGACAACAAGCGTCCGCGCAGGCCGTCGAAATCGATGCGCTGGCGGTTCGGAAACCGCGCCATGCCATGGAAGCCGGCGCCGAACCAGCGCTGCATCGTCTCGTCGTCCTGGTAGCGCTCGGCGACCCCGACGTAATCGGTGCCGAACTCGCGCAGCAGGCGTTCGTAGCCTTCCAGGAACGGCGAGCCTTCAAGAAGCCGCGAGTTCCAGTAGACGACGGCGAGTCCATCCGGACGCAGGATGCGCGCCCATTCGGTACGCACCTTGCCGGGATCGAACCAATGGAAGGCCTGCGCGGCCGAGACCAGATCGATGCTGCCATCGGCGAGCGTGGTGGCTTCGGCGGTCGCCGCTGCCCATTGCAGGTTCGGAAAGTCCTTCAGCCACTCGCGCGCCGCCTCACGCATCGCCGCGTTCGGCTCGACGCCGGTCACCGCATGTCCCGCCTCGAGCCACATGCGCGTGGAAATGCCGGTACCCGCGCCGATGTCGGCGACGCGCCATCCCGCATCCACTCCCTCGGCCTGACGCAGCCAGTCCAGCAGTGCCGGCGGATAGCCCGGCCGATAACGGACGTAGTCGTCGACGCGGCTGCTGAAACGTTCGGTGGGAGCGGGGGAGGCGTCTGTCATGGCCTGTCGGCTTCACGTCCTGTGTTGTCTGCGAGTTTGCGTGCGGGCGTGGCGGCTCATGTTTTTGAGCCGCCTCGCACCCTGATGCTTCCTTGCATGTGAATGGGACGATATGTCAGGCACGGTCGCCGCGTCAAAGATCGAACTTGATGCCCTGCGCCAGCGGCAACGCGTCCGAGTAGTTGATGGTGTTGGTCTGGCGGCGCATGTAGGCCTTCCAGGCATCCGAGCCGGATTCGCGGCCGCCGCCGGTTTCCTTCTCGCCGCCGAAGGCGCCGCCGATCTCCGCGCCGCTGGTGCCGATGTTGACGTTGGCGATGCCGCAGTCCGAACCCGACGCGGCGAGGAAGGCTTCCGACGCCTTCAGGTTGGTGGTGAAGATCGCCGACGACAGGCCCTGCGGCACGTCGTTCTGCTGGGCGATGGCGTCGTCCAGATCGCGATACTTCATCACGTACAGGATCGGGGCGAAGGTTTCGGTCTGCACCACCTCGGCGTCGTTCGACAGGCCGGTGACGATGGCCGGCAGCACGAAGTTGCCCTTGCGGTCGGTCAGCGCCTTGCCGCCGCTGGCGATGGTGCCGCCCGCGGCCTTGGCCTTCTCGATCGCGTCCAGGTAGGCCTTCACGGCATCCTGGCTGTTGAGCGGACCCATCAGGTTGGCCGGGTCGGTGGGATCGCCGATCTTCTTCTCGACCTGGCCGTAGGCCTTGACCAGCTTGTCGAGCACATCGTCATGGATCGACTCGTGCACGAACAGCCGGCGCGTGGTGGTGCAGCGCTGGCCGGCGGTGCCGACGGCGCCGAACACGATGGCCGGAATGGCGAGCTTCAGGTCGGCGGTCTCGTCGACGATGATGGCGTTGTTGCCGCCGAGCTCGAGCAGCGAGCGGCCCATGCGCTGCGCCACGCGTTCGCCGACGTTACGGCCGACCTTGGTCGAGCCGGTGAAGCTGATCAGCGGGATGCGGCGGTCGTCGACGAAGTTCTGCGCGAGTTCCGTGCCGGCATCGTTGAAGAGGTAGAAGAGGTCCGGGAAGCCGCCCTTGCGCAGGGCTTCGTTGCAGATCTTCATCGCCGCGATCGCCGACAGCGGCGTCTTCGGCGAGGGCTTCCAGATCGAGATGTCGCCGCACACGGCCGCGACGAAACTATTCCAGGCCCACACCGCGACCGGGAAGTTGAACGCGCTGATGATGCCGACCAGCCCGATCGGATGCCATTGCTCGTACATGCGATGGCCGGGGCGTTCGCTGTGCATGGTCAGGCCGTAGAGCTGGCGCGACAGGCCGACGGCGAACTCGCCGATATCGATCATCTCCTGCACCTCGCCGTCGCCTTCCGGCTTCGACTTGCCCATCTCCAGCGCGACAAGCGAACCCAGCGCGTCCTTGTGCGTGCGCAGCGCCTCCGCGCACAGGCGGATCGCCTCGCCGCGGCGCGGCGCGGGCGTGGTGCGCCAGATCTTGAACGCGGCCTGCGCGCGGCCGATCAGCGTTTCGTAGTCGGAGTCCGACGACGCCTGCACCTTCGCCAGCACGCTGCCGTCGGTCGGGTTCACTGGTTCCAGCACGCCGGCATCGGTGGTCTTCGACCATTCGCCGTTGCCGAGATAGGTGCCGGACTCGTTATCGCCGAGGCCGAGAGCGGTGAGGACAGGGTGGGTCATGCGGGGGAACTCCTGAAAACTGGGGGACGGGGCACGAAAAACGAACGGAGAGGGGCGAATGACGAGTCGGCACGTCGTGCGGCGTTCTCTCGTTTCGCTTCTCTCCGCGCGTTTCCGGCTTGACTGGCGCCCCCGGCGCGATTCGAACGCACGACCTTTCCCTTAGGAGGGGAACGCTCTATCCAGCTGAGCTACGGGGGCTTGGCCTGCAATTTTCGCATGAACGTCATTGATCCGGGAACCAAAGCACGGAATCGGCGCAGGCATGACCGGGTTGTGACAGGTGGCAAGCCGTGGCGGTCGGGTACTATCATCCCTCGATCCAAGGAGGACGACCCGATGACGGAATACAGACACCCCATCCTCATCAAAGGCGGGTATCAGGTCATGGCCATCACGGAAGGCCGGGAATACGATCCGAGCGCGGTCGTGGCCTATGCGGTGGTGACCCTGTCCGGCGCCAAGATCCGGCACGAGTTGTCGATCGACAGCGCCATGAACTGGATGGACCGGCTGGTCGACGAGGAAGCGCAACGGCAGGAACACGAGAAAGAACGTCCGTCGACGGAGCGCCCGAACAAGCGGCGGTCCTCGAAGCGGGCGGGGAAGGGCGCGGGCCGCAAGCTGCTGCGGTTCCTGGGCTAGAGTTCCTGGATTAGGAACAGACAACGAGCGGGTAGCACGGCACCAAGATCGGGGGCGATACGTTGAAGGGCAAGATCATTTTCGCGGCAGTGCTGGGACTGCTGACGTTTTTCGTCGGACTTTACCTGTCCGGATATCTCACGCTTCTGTTCCTGAAGCTGAACTCCGGAATCATGAAGTGGAACACCTACTGGACCTACTTCCGGGCGCTCGACCTGCCATCGGTCAAGCCCTACGTCACCAAGATCAAGCTCGCCGGCGGGATCGGCTTTGGTCTGCCGTTCCTGGCCTACGCTGCGATGCTGGTCCTGATGTTCAAGCCCAAGCCGCGATCCACGCATGGCGAGGCCCGCTTCGCGACTGGGGGTGATCTTGCCAAGAAGGATCTGCTCAAACCGTCCAAGAACGGCATCGTCGTCGGCAAGTTCAAGGGCAATCTGGTCCGCCTGGGCGGCCAGCAGTTCGTGATCCTTGCCGCCCCGACGCGCTCGGGCAAGGGCGTGGGCATCGTCATTCCGAACCTGCTCGACTACCAGGAATCGATGGTGGTGCTGGACATCAAGCAGGAGAACTTCGACCTCACCTCCGGCTGGCGCAAGTCGGTCGGTCACGAGGTCTTCCTGTTCAACCCCTTCGCCGAGGACCGGCGCACGCATCGCTGGAATCCGCTGACCTACGTGTCCAACGATGCGGCCTTCCGCGTCTCCGACCTGATGAGCATCGCGGCGATGCTGTATCCGGATGGCTCGGACGACCAGAAATTCTGGGTGAGCCAGGCGCGCAATGCCTTCATGGCGTTTTCGCTGTACCTGTTCGAAAACTGGGACGACGAGCAGCAGACCGGTTTCCCCGGCACGCATGGCACGCCCACGCTGGGCGCGATTTACCGCCTGTCTTCCGGCGACGGCACCGATCTCAAGAAATACCTCACCGGGCTGTCGCAGCGGCGCTTTCTCAGCAGCAATGCCAAGAGCGCCTTCGCGAACATGCTCTCGCAGGCGGACGAAACCTTCGCCTCGATCATGGGCACGTTCAAGGAGCCGCTCAACGCCTGGATCAACCCGATCCTCGACGCCGCCACCGCCGCCGACGACTTCCGTCTGGATGAGGTGCGGAAGAAGAAGATGACGATCTACATCGGCATCCAGCCCAACAAGCTGTCCGAGTCGCGGCTGATCATCAATCTGTTCTTCAGCCAGCTCATCAACGTCAACACCAAGGAACTGCCGCAGAACAACAAGGAACTCAAGCATCAGTGCCTGCTGCTGATGGACGAGTTCACCTCGATCGGCAAGGTCGACATCATCGCCTCGGCGGTGTCGTACATGGCCGGCTACAACGTCCGCCTGTTGCCGATCATCCAGAGCATGTCGCAGCTGGACGCCACCTACGGCAAGGACGTTTCGCGCACCATCATCACCAACCACGCCCTGCAGATCATCTATGCCCCGCGCGAGCAGC
The DNA here is from genome assembly GCF_058803905.1 of Luteimonas sp. GW821-FHT14E02. Taxonomy (NCBI): domain Bacteria; kingdom Pseudomonadati; phylum Pseudomonadota; class Gammaproteobacteria; order Lysobacterales; family Lysobacteraceae; genus Luteimonas; species Luteimonas sp. GW821-FHT14E02. The sequence continues at coordinate 31,587 of NZ_JBXAPK010000008.1, forward strand.
AGGACGCCAACGATTATTCGGAGATGCTGGGCTACACGACCTTGCACAAGCGCAACCGCTCGCGCTCGCACGGCCAGTCCGGAAGCGTGACGATCAGCGAAGCGGAAGAGCGCCGTGCGCTGATGCTGCCGCAGGAACTCAAGGCGATGGGCTTCGACAGGGAGGTGTTCCTCTACGAAGGCATCCCGCATCCGGTGATGTGCGACAAGATCAAATACTTCAAAGACAAATATTTCACAGAGAGACTTCTGCCCAAAACAGAAGTGCCCAAGCTCACGTTCTGAGATGGGTGTCAGTCCGAGGCGCGGTTTAACGATAAACACATCTTGACCGCGCGTTACGTTCCGGGCTAACTTCTCCTGAACAAACCCGAATGCATCGTGATGGTCATCACGATTTTCGCGGATAGGACGTCATGGGGCGAACAAGGAGCCGGTTCGGCGGGGGTGTTGAGTGGTGTCTTCAAATGCGGCCGTGACAGTGGTCGCAGTAACAGGGAATCGTTGTCAGGCGGGGAAGGCATATGGGTAGCTTTGTGCGCGCGGGTGTGACACCCCCATTGACGCGTGAACTCCCGGGGAGTATCTGTTCTTCCCTCATTCATTTTTGTCCAGAATCCGTTGGGGCGGCTCGTTTGAGCCTGCTTGGCGGGTTTCCGCTGCGCACGCCGAGCGGGCGCATGTCGGTCACTTCAACCTCATCGATTGGTGAAGCGTGAAACGTAGAACTTCCTTCCGCTTTCTTGTGCTTGCTGGCGCGGCGATCGCGTTGCTGGGATGCGCGACGCGCCCCGCCCCCGATTTCCACGGACGTTGGAAGCCGGTGAATCATTTCTCGGAAACCACCGAGGCGATCCCGCTGCAGCAGACGTATGCCTTCTATGCCTCTCCGATGGATGGCACCTTGAAGAACATGCTCACCCGGTGGGCCAGGGATTCGAAGCTGACGCTTTCGTACCTGCATCCCTACGACTTCACGCTGTACGCGCCTCTGGCCGACCTGCGCACCAGCAATCTGCAGGAGGCCGTTTCCGCGCTCAACACCGCCTATGCGGCCGAGCACGTGTCGGTGACGACCGACGGCAGGCAGATCGTGGTGCGGGCGACGACAGCGTCGGCCGATCAGACTCCACCGCCTGCCGCCGAGACGCCGTGATGATCGAAGGTTTCGATTCGCGGACAGAGCGCGCACGCGGCTCCGCGTTCGTCATTTTCATGGGGGATGACGCATGATGCGGCGAGAGAAAAAACAGACGGCGAAGACCGGGGAGATCGTCTCGAAGTCGGTTGACTTCGAAGTGACCATCGCCGATGTCGCGCGTCGCAGTGAAAAGCGCGCCTGGTGGACCGCCTTCAGCGCGATCCTGATGGCGCTGATCCTGGCCTGCGGCTATTTCCTCATGCTGCCGCTGAAGGAGAAGGTGCCGTATCTGGTGATGGCAGACGCCTACACCGGTACCAGCACGGTCGCCAAGCTGCGCATGGATTTCAACACCAACACGATCTTCAGCAGCGAAGCGATCAACAAGAGCAACGTGTCCCACTTCGTGGTGGCGCGTGAATCGTTCGATCGCGACAACCTGATCCGCAGGCGCGACTGGACCACCGTCAACGCGATGGCGGCGCCGAGCATCAGGCAGGTCTACAGAAGCCTGTTCGATCGCAGCAATCCGGAAAATCTGTTTACTGTTTACCCAAGTAACGAGGCGATCCGCGTCGTTCTCATCAGCGTGCAGCTGGCTGGCACGCCCAAGATTCAGGTCGGCAAGGACGCGCCGCAGAGCAGTGCGACGGTGCGCTTCCAGCGCCTCCTCTTCAATAAGGAGAACGGCACTTCCAAGGTGCTCGACACCAATATCGCTGCGATCCAGTTCACCTACCGGGATGACCTGGAGATGGAAGAGCCGCTTCGTATGGAAAACCCGCTCGGCTTCTGGGTGACAGGCTATCGCGTCGACAAGGAGTTCATTGCTTCCCCACCGCCGCAACAGATTGAGGAAACCGCGATGATGCCAGCTGATGCCGCCACTCCTGCGGGCGCGGCCGTGACGGATCCGGCAGCGGCGGCGAATCCCGCGGCTCCCGGAACTCCAGGAACAGTGAATCCCGCTGCTCCTGCCGCAAATCCCGCCACCACACCACCCCCGCCGAGTCCTTGATATTTAATGGAGCAACATTCGATGAATCGCCCCAGTAGACATTACCTGGCAGGGATTTTGGTCCTGGCCATGGCCTGCGTGGCGCAGCCAGTCGGCGCGCAGGCCATCCAGGAATACGAATACGCGGACAACACCATATACACGATCCGGACTGGACTCGGTATCACGACGCAGATCGAACTGAGCAAGGACGAACAGATCCTGGACTACAGCACTGGCTTCACCAGCGGCTGGGAACTGACGCGTCGCGACAACGTCTTCTATTTGAAGCCGAGGAACGTCGACGTCGACACCAACCTGGTCATCCGCACGGCCACGCATTCCTATGTGTTCGAGCTGAAGGTGGTCGCGACCGACTGGCGCGCACTGGAGCAGGCCAAGAATCAGGGCGTCCAGTACAAAGTCGTGTTCAAGTATCCCAACGAGACCAAGTTCGTGGCGGAGGCCGACGTCGCCCCCGAGATCAGCACCGAACTGCGTTCGGACAGGGAATACAACTTCAATTACGACTATGCCGTGCGCGGGAAGAAGCTGGCATGGCTGGTTCCGGCGAGCGTCTACGACGACGGGCGTTTCACGTACATCAGGATGCCCGATCTGAGCAAATTCCCAAGCGGCAATTTCCCGGCCGTGTATGGGCGTGAACGCAAGAACAGCGAAGATTTCGTCGTCAACACCACGGTCGAGAACAACATCATCGTCGTTCACGGCATTTATCCGTTCTTGGTCATTCGTCACGGCAAGAACGTCATCGGCGTGCGCAGGAACCAAGCACAATGAACCAGAACATTCCTCCGAATCAGCCGGGCTCTCCTGAGTACGGATCGCCGCAGGGCGGTGGCTACGAGCAGCAGCCCTCGAACCCTTATTTGTCGCAGCAGGAGGCCGCGCCGCCCCCTGACCTGGACGCCAACGCGCCATTCCTGAAGTCGCCACGCGACCGCAAGGTGGACGCGAAAATGCTGATGTTCGTCGGTGCCGCGCTGCTGCTGCTGATCCTGCTGCTGTTCTTCATGTACAAGCGCGCGACCACCAGCGAAGACACGCGGGCGAAGCCGGATGATCAGGAAAAGGTCGCCGTTCCGGATCTGCCGGAAGTGCTCAATACACCACCGCCGCTGCCGCCGCCGGCACAGGAGCCGACGCCGCCGATCGGCCTTGTGCAGGAACCGCCACAACTTCCCCCGGCGTCTTACTCGCAGCAGCCTGGAATGGAAGGTCCTCCGCAGCCCATGGGTCCTTCGCTGACGGAGCGGCGCATCATGGGTATGGGAGCCGGTGGTGGTGAGCAGGGTGGAGGCGCTGGCGGTGGGGCCGATCCGGTCAGTGCTGCGATCGATCAGCAACTGGCAAGGCAGCAACAGGCCATGCAAGCAGCCGGCATCGGCGGTGCACCGCCGCCGCAGAAGGAGTCGCTGATCAGCAAAGCCGCCAATGCGCAGACGCTTCGCAATCCGGATACGCTGCTCGTGCGCGGAACCTTTATCCGCTGCGTGCTCGAAACCCGCATCATCACCGACATCCCGGGCTTCACGTCCTGCATCGTCACCGAGCCGGTTTACTCGATCAACGGTCGCAAGCTGTTGTTGCCGAAGGGCTCCAAGGTGCTGGGTGCCTACGACACGGATGCGAACGGGCCGCGCGTCGCCGTCATCTGGGATCGGATCATCACGCCGAACGGCTTCAACGTCACCATGAAGAGCCCTGGTGTCGACGGTCTCGGCAGCGCTGGTCATCCGGGCAAGTATGATGCGCACTGGCCAGCCCGCATGGCCTCCGCTCTGATGATCAGCCTGGTCGCGGATGCCTTCAAGTACGCGGCGGCCGAGCATGGGCCGACACAGAATGAGGTGTCGACCAGCGGCGTCATCGTGCAGTCTCCGTACGAGAGTGTGACCGCGAAGACGATGGAAAGGCTGGCCAATCAGGCCCTGACGAAGAGCATGAATCGTCCGGCCACGGTCACCATCAACCAGGGTACGGTGCTCAACGTGTATGTCGCGCAGGACGTCGATTTCGCCTACGTGCTGCCGAGAATCAATCGCTGATGTCGATGGGGATGGTCAGTAGTGGATGACGAGTCGCCGCTAGCGAAAGTTTCCAACGACTTTCTGGAGTATCAGTACCAAGTACTCGGAATCTTGGATTACATGGCTTCGCCGGATGTGACGGAAATCTGCATCAACCGTCCCGGCGAGGTGTATCTGGAAACCCGGAACGGCTGGGAGCGCGTCGAAGTACCGACACTCAACTTCGAACGCGCTCGCCAGTTCTGCACTGCCGTCGTCAACGAGAGCAATACCGGCCAGCGCATCACCGATACAGATCCGGTGGTGTCGCTGACATTCCCGACGGGGCAGCGCGCGCAGTTCGTCATCCCGCCCGCCTGCGATCCGGGAAAGGTTTCGATCACCATCCGCCTGCCGGCCAAGCAGACGCGGACGCTGCAGCAGTACCAGGACAGCGGTTTCTTCGACCAGATCCTCGAACAGAAAGGTACCGTCAGCGAGCACGACCGCGAATTGCTCGAGCTGCGTCGCGAGCGCAACTACGCCGAATTCTTCAAGAAGGCGGTCTCGTACAAAAAGAATGTCGTAGTGTCCGGCGCGACCGGCAGCGGCAAGACCACGTTCATGAAGTCGCTGGTGGAACACATCCCGGCGGACGAACGGCTGGTCACCATCGAGGACGCCCGCGAACTGTTCATCAGCCAGCCCAACGTCGTCCACTTGCTGTATTCCAAGGGCGGGCAGAGCACCAGCAACGTCACCGCGAAGAGCTGCATGGAGGCCTGTCTGCGCATGAAGCCGGACCGGATCATCCTGGCCGAGCTTCGTGGCGACGAAGCCTTCTACTTCATCCGTAACTGCGCGTCCGGCCATCCCGGTTCCATCACCAGCTGCCATGCCGGCAGTCCCAGCCAGACCTGGGATCAGCTCGCGCTGATGGTAAAGGCTTCCAACGAGGGGTCAGGTCTGGAGTTCAGCACGATCAAACGGCTCCTGATGATGACCATCGATGTCGTGGTGCACATCAAGGCGCATGCGGGCAGCCGCTATATCACCGGCATCGACTTCGATCCCGAGCGGAGCCTTACGGAATGAGTGCGCCTGTGACGTTCGTCTCGCCTCGGATTGCAACTCGTTGCAGAGGCGAAAACGTGCCTGTGAAGGCGTTCGTTAAGATTGACTTGTCAGATAAGCCGTGCATCATGTCGGAAAGGAATTTCCGGCGATGGGGTAGGGAACGTCCCAAGCGCCGGTTGTCGCTGTGCAAGGGCTTCGCTCTGCATCGACGGGGGAAGGAGTGGAGTGGCTATGTTGCCTGACATGGATCTTGCGAGTTGTCCGGGCTTGGCGGTTTCGATGGACGTCATGCACCATGTCGTGCGCGTCGAATCCTCGTACAACCCCTACGCCATCGGCGTGGTAGGCGGGCGCCTGGTCCGGCAGCCGAAGACGCTGCCCGAAGCGCTCGCCACCGTGCGCATGCTCGAGAGCCGCGGCTACAACTTCTCGCTCGGCCTCGCGCAGGTCAACCGCTACAACCTGGCCAAGTACGGCATCGGCTCCTACGAGCGTGCCTTCGAAGTCTGTCCGAATCTGCAGGCCGGCTCGCGCATCCTGGCGGAGTGCTACTCGCGCTCGAAGGGTGATTGGGGCAAGTCCTTCAGCTGCTACTACTCCGGCGATTTCCAGACGGGGTTCCGGCACGGCTACGTGCGCAAGATCTATGCTTCGATCCAGAGCGGTTGGACGGGTCGCAGCGTGGCCGTGGACCCCATGGCCATTCCGTTGGCGACGGATCCGGTGGCGCGCCGTGTTGCTGCCACGCAGACACCGGCTCCGGCACCCGCGGCGGCGTTCCAGGCGCCCGCGGCAAGCGCGCCGCAGGCGAACATGACCACGCCCGCGCAGCGGATGCCGGCTTCCACGTCCCGGTTGTCCGCGGTGTACGCGGCTCCTGTTCAAACGGCGCAAGCGCCTCAGGTTTCCGCGCCCGTCAATCCTAGTGTCACGTCTGTCAATTCCAGTATCCAGCCCAGTATCCAGAACCCCGAGACATTGGCCGCGGCGACGGCGGGACTCCCGCCAGCGCTGGATCGTCCGGTCATGCTCGGTGCCGAGGATCAGCCGCCGTCGCTGCAACCGGCGGTGGCCGCGTCCGCTGGGGCGGCCGCAACCGTTGTCGATAGTGCTTTTGTGTTTTGAGTTTCGCTACCTAGTGAGGCAAATGAATGCCTCGTTTCAACCCACCCAACAGAGGGATCAAGCAATGAAGTCATCCACCAACATGATCAACCAATCTCGCGCAAACGCCTGGACGAGGTTCGCCGTCGCCGCCCTGGTACTGCTGCCGATGTCGGTCTGGGCGCAGGACGAAGCGACGGGGCAGGCCGGTGCCGTCTGTTCGTTCCTGACCAACATCAACACGATCCTGAACATCGCTTCGATCGCGGTGGTGACCATCGCTATCATCTTCGCCGGTTACCAGATTGCTTTCGCGCACAAGCGCATCTCCGACGTCGCCCCGATCCTGATCGGCGCGGTGCTGATCGGTGGCGCGGCCCAGTTCGCCAAGATGATCCTCCCGGATACGATGACGAACGGTTGCGGCGTTGCCATGAACGTGCTCCAGAGCCTCCAGCCGATCTATGCATAAAAATGTAGTTTTCCGGGGATGTACCCGTCCCGCCATGTTGTTCGGCGTGCCCTACGTGCCGTTCGCGTTCGGCGTGGGCGGGGTCTTCCTGCTGGCGATCTACACCAACTTCTTCCTGTTGTTGCTGTGTCCCGTCGTCATCTGGGTCATGCGGATGATGGCCAAGCGCGACGAGATGATCTTCAGGCTGCTGGGGCTGCGTCTGCAGTTCAAGTTCCTGACGCGCAACCGCCAGTTCCACAATGGCATGTGGGTGTATTCGCCCAACCGGTTGCGTGACGAAAAAGACAACAAGAAGAAAAAGGGCAAGTAGTGGTTTCCCGGAACGCGATCCCCGGAAGGGTGTCGCGTTCCGGTTGCTTTACACGATTGATTTATACAACGCGATACAGAACGACGCCGCCACGGAGCTTTCCCGGTGCGGAATCCCGGCCGAAGGCCGGATCCATGGCGGTCCCCATGCTCCCCGAGGCGACGTATGCCCATCTTCAGCCGCGATACCTCCATCGACGAGTTCATCACGCTTTCCACCCATGTCTCGCCGACGGTCGTCAAAACAACCGGTGGCGACTACCTGATGACCTGGCACCTTGGCGGGTTGCCGTTCGTCGGCCGGGAAGAGTGGGAGCTCGAGCACCGGCACAACACCTTCAACCGCATGTTGCAGACCTTGCGGGCGCCTGACTTCGTCAACGTCGCCTTCTGGGTCCACGACATCCGCCGCCGTCGCCGCGTCAACATGCGGCCACGCTTCGATCATGTCTTCAACCAGACGCTCTCGGACGGTTACTACGAGGCGCTCTCGGGTCAGAAGCTCATGCAGAACGAGCTGTATCTGACGATGATCTACCGGCCGATCGTGAGCGGAAAGCGCTTCGTGGCCAAGACTTCCGACACCGAACAGCTGAGGGCGGAGGAAGAGCAGGCGGTTGGCAAGATCCTCGAGCTGGCGGGCAACGTCGAAGCCGTGCTCAAGGACTACGCACCGTATCGCCTCGGCATCTACGAAGCCGAAAATGGCATCGTCTTCTCCGAAACCCTCGAATTCTTCGGCTATCTGCTCAACCGTATCGACGAGCCGGTGCCGGTGCTGAAGGCGCCCGTCAAGGATTACCTCGCCGTGAGCCGGTTGATGTTCTCCGACAAGACCGGCGACTTCATCATCAACACGCCGAACGGCGCCAATCGCTACGGGGCGATCCTCAATATCAAGGAGTATGCCGAGGGCACGTATCCCGGCATTCTCAACGGCCTCAAGTACCTCGATTTCGAATATGTGCTCACCCATTCCTTCAGTCCGATGGGGCGGCACGACGCGTTGAAGGTACTTGAGCGCACCAAGGGCCAGATGATTTCCTCGGGCGACAAGGCGGTCAGCCAGATCGTCGAACTCGACTACGCGATGGACCAGCTCGCCTCGGGCAACTTTGTGCTCGGCGAGTACCACTTCATCATGACCTTGTACGCGGACACTCAGGAGCAGCTCTCGCAGCAGATCGCCACCGCGCGCGCCGAACTGTCCAACGCCGGCTTCGTGTCCGCGAAGGAAGATCTCGCCGTCGTGTCCTCGTTCTATTCGCAGTTCCCGGGCAACTGGAAGTACCGCACTCGTCAGGCCAGTCTCAGTTCGCTGAACTTCCTCGGTCTCTCGCCGCTGCACAACTTCGCCACCGGCAAGAAGGACAACAATCCCTGGGGCGAGTGCGTCACCACGCTGCAGACCACCAACGGCCAGCCGTACTACTTCAACTTCCACGCCACCCATCCAGCCGAGAATTCACTTGGGGAGAAGGCCATCGCCAACACCATGGTGATCGGTAAGTCGGGTACCGGTAAGACTGCGCTGATCAACTTCCTGCTTAGCCAGGTGCAGAAGCTCAAGCCGACGCCCACCATCTTCTTCTTCGACAAGGACCGCGGCGCCGAGATCTTCGTGCGCGCCTGCGGCGGCAACTATCTGGCGCTGGAAAACGGCCAGCCCACCGGCTTCAATCCGTTCCAGTGCGAGCGCAACGAAGCCAACGTCCAATTCCTGGCCGACCTGATCAAGGTGCTGGCCGGCAAGCGCGAGTACAGCGCGCGCGAGGAAGAGGACATCTTCCGCGCCGTCGAGAACATCCTCGACACGCCGCCGCACCTGCGCACGATGACCAACTTCCAGAAGAGCCTGCCCAACATGGGCGACGACGGCCTCTACGCACGCGTGCGCAAGTGGACCGCCGGCAACTCGCTGGGCTGGGTGTTCGACAACCCGAAGGACGAGATCGACCTCCACAAGGCCAACATCATCGGGTTCGACTACACCGACGTCATCGACAACCCCGAAGTGCGCGTGCCGGTCATCAACTACCTGCTGCACAGGCTGGAGGAGTTGATCGACGGTCGTCCGCTGATCTACGTCATGGACGAGTTCTGGAAGATCCTCGACGGCTCCGGTGGCCTGAAGGAATTCGCCAAGAACAAGCAGAAGACCATCCGTAAACAGAACGGCCTCGGCATCTTCGCCACCCAGAGCCCGGAGGATGCGCTCAAGAGCGACATCTCCGCCGCCCTGATCGAACAGACCGCCACTCTGGTGCTCCTGCCCAACCCGAACGCCAGCCGCGAGGACTACGTCGACGGCCTCAAGCTCACCGACGCCGAATACCAGGTGGTCAAGAGCCTCGACGAGCGTTCGCGCTGCTTCCTGGTCAAGCAGGGGCATGGCGCCAGCGTCTGCCAGCTCAACCTGCGCGGCATGGACGATGCCCTGGCGGTGATCTCGGCCTCGACCGACAACATCGACATCATGCATCGCATCCTGGCCGAACGGGCCCGCGCGGAGGGGGTGAAACCCGACGATCTCAAGCCCGAGCAATGGCTGGATACCTTCTATGACCAGCGCAAAGGCTCGGGCAAGGGGGCCAAGGCGTCGACGGGACGGACGACCAGTCATGCCACTGCCTAGTTACCCCGGGCATGGTCAGTTTCGCTTGCCGGTTTCCGGGCGGGCAGGCGGACTGGGCGGCCATCGGACGAACGGGCGTTTGACGGCCCTGAGTGCTGGTTTAAGTGCTAGTTCCAGTAATCAAATTTGTGTTATTTTTACCTTGTAGAAGTACGACCGGGCCAGCGTGGCACGCTGGTGGTAAAGGACCCAACCCAAGACTTAGGGGCTAGTATCATGACGATCACTACTGCACAGACTTCTTCGCGCCGTTCCGGCGCCTCCACCCGCCTCAAGGCCACCGTCCTGACGGCTGCTCTCGGCCTCTCGCTGACTGCCGGCAACGTGCAGGCGCAGGCCGTGGTCGAGATCGGCGGCAACCTGTTCACCAACATTGCCAACCAGGTCAATACGTTGGCCACGCAGATTCAGGAAAAGACTGAGTTTGCCCAGCAAGCCATGCGCTGGACTCGGACACTGCAACAGTTCCAGGACATGATGAACAGCATCGACAGCTTGATTACCGGACTCGGCTTGCCGACAGGAGTGAAGCTGGAGAAAGTGAAGCCAGACTTCATGGTCGTGGAGCGCTGCGGCGGGGCAGGTGGCGTTGGCGGAGTGTTGAGCGGACTGGCGGTTTCCGTTATCGGTTTTGATCCGGACAAGGACAACGTCAAGAAGGCTCAGCAACAGGTGTGCATCATGGACCAACGGATGCGCAACCAGCAGTACAACGAGATGGTCGACTACATGACGACGACCATGGCCCAGATGAATACGGCCAAGGCAAATCTAGACACGCTTCGCGGCACCGGCACGCGGACATCCGGACAAATGGACGGAGCAATCTACGAGGTCCAGAAGACCAACGGGGAGATGCAAAAGACCAAGGAAGAGTTCGAGTCGCGTATGACGGCTTACAACACCTTCCTGGAAGCACAGGCGAAGACGCAGGCAACGCTGGCGCAGGTGGCGATGCGGGGCAAGCCAAGCGTGCTGGGACAGGTGATGAAGGCAGCGGCGTTGGAAACGGCGCTGAAAGTGAATGAAAGTGATTGAGTAATCACATCTAACTTTCGCTCTTCCACCATTTGGGGAGTTTGCCGTCATGTCTTCTCGTAGTTCTCAACTGCAGCGGCGTCGAATGATGCCGCTGCGCTCGGCCATACTGGTTGGCGCCCTGTCTCTGGCAGGGGTTGGCACGGCCAATGCGCAATTTTGCTATGCGTTCTGGATGTGGGGGGCGCCTTGCCCGGTCATGGAGAGCGGTGGCTCTCTGATCGCCAATGTCAAAAGTCAGATCGACACTCTTACGCGCAAGGTGCAACAAATAGCCGAGTTTGCTGAAGAGGTCTCGCGCTGGACGCGGATGTTGAAGCAGTTCCAGGACATGATGAACAGCATCGACAGCTTGGTTACCGGGCTCGGCTTGCCGGCAGGGGCGAAGCTGGAGAAGGTCAAGCCGGACTTCAACGTCGTTGAGAAATGCGGCGGTACTGGTGGCGTCGGTGGGATTCTCAATAGTGCCCTGGCGGTAGCGGGGTTTGGCGACAACGACAATGTGAAGAAGAAGCAGCAGGAAATTTGCGTCAACATTCAACTGATGCAGAACCGGCAGTACAACGAAATGGTGGATTTCCTCACGGATGCCAGCGCGCAGATCAAGACGATGTCCACGCAGTTGGATGCGGTGCGTGGCACGGGGACGCGTACATCGGGTGAAATGAGCGGAGCCATCTATCAGGTCGCCAAAACCAATGGCGAAATCGAGCAGAAAATGGCTGAATTCAAAGCAAGAATGAAAGCCTACGACACCTACATCAAATCGCAGAAGCAAGTACAGGAAGTGCTGGCGCAAGTAGCGCTTCGGGGCAAGCCGTCCGTGCTGGGGCAGGTGATGAAAGCGGCGGCGTTGGAACAGGCGCTGAACTAGGTCGAGCAGACGACACGGCCGGCAGGCGTGCGCAAAGAAATTAAGGAGAGCGGAACATGGCAGGGTTACAGGGGATGATCGGATTGGGGCTGTCGAACGTATGGCAATGGCTGAATCCGAAAGTCATTGCGATCGGGGATTTCGGCGACTACGTATTCTTCAAGCTCATCCTGAATTATCTGAAGCATGAGATCGAGAATCTGCGCGAGGGCATCCTCGAGCGGATGATGGAACTGGTCGGCTTCGTGGCAGTGATCGCCTTGACGATCTGGATCATGTTCCAAGGCTACCGCATGGTGACCGGGCAGATGCGCGAGTCGGCGGCAGCGCTGATTACGAGTACCGCCAAGGCAGTGGTGATCGTTACGATTGCAATGACCTTCTCACTGGGTGGAGAGGATCTGAACGAATTCTTCACCACGAAGATGGAAAGCAATATCCACGAAATTGTCACGGGCGAGGCTGGCGATCCAGCGGATGCGATCGACGAGAACCTGGGCTGGATGCAGGTGGCGATGACGAGCCTGGACGTGCTGGATACGGTAGGCGACGCGGGGCTGAGCAGTGAGAAGGATCGCAACTATCTGCTGATCGGCATCGGTTCTGGTGGCCCGGCCATCGTGGCGGGCGCCATGCTGTTGATGTATCAGGTAGCCATGGCGCTGTTCATTGGCCTGGGGCCATTGTTCATTTTGTGCCTGTTGTTCGACTTTACCAAATCTTTGTTCCAACGCTGGCTGTTCTATGGGATTGGCACGATGTTTAGCTTGGCGGTGCTGAGCGCGATGACCTCGATTGCCTTGGACATGGTATCGGCGGTGGCGGAAGCCATGTGGGGCGCATCAATCGCCGGAAATCTGATCCTCGGAGACAGTAGCAAAGTAGGTGGTTACAACAGCCAGGCGATGCAGCAGGGCGGCATGGGCCTGATTTTGACCACTCTGATTCTCACTGTGCCTCCCATGGCGGCGAGTTTCTTCCAGGGCACGTTGGGACAGTTTGCAGCCTACGGGACAATGGGGGCGCATCTGACCAAGGGGGGCCAGCCGCCTGGGCAGGGCGGGTTCGGGGCTGGTGGTGGAGGTTATAGTGGCGGGGGATATCAACCTCCGACACCCGCCGCTAATACTGCGCCTGTCGAAAGCAGTGCAGGGCGGACCTCTGGTGCATTCAGTAGTCAAGCGACACCCTCCACTTATGCCGTAAGTGGAGGAGGCGGAGGAGCCCCTGCGCCAGACCAAGTTAAACAGGGTTCGCAGCTGTCGGCGCGCGGAAATAACCCATATGAAGTTCCGCAGGTCCTGCAGTCGCCACCTCAAACTTATGGCCCAGGTGCCAGTAGTAACACTGGGGGCGGTAGTTTTGCAGGCGGGCCGACCAGTGGGACCGGGGTAACAGGTGGTGGCAGTCCGACGACAGGAGGTGGCCAAACTAGCTCTGGTTCACCGTCTGCTCAGCCTAATAAGCCGCCTAATAAGCCGACCGTGTGACGACGGTAAGGAGGCGATTTATGAACACCAAGGCATTCTTCGTGATCGGCTTGTTGGCGATGAGTTGTTCTGCCGCGCATGCCCAGCAATCCAATCAGCAGTATTTTGAGGAGCAACAGCGCAACCAGCAGCAACAACATGCGGCTGAGCAAGCCCGCCAAGGCTATATGGCTAGCCAGGAACAGCAGGGTATGCAACAACGGCAACCTACTGGAGAATGGAAGACGACCTGGGGGGCCATTGCCACAGATAATGTGAAGGGTGTCTTAGGCTCCGTTGTCGGACGTGCCAGTAAAGGCGAAGCGAGCAATGCTGCTTTGGCTGACTGTCAGTCGAAGGGCGGCGCCGAGTGCAAGGTGGACTTGGCATATTTCAACCAGTGTGCGGCTATGGTGGTTGGTGCCAAGGAATATCGTTTATATGGTGCTGCTACAGTCGAAGAGGCATCACAGCGCGGGTTGAAGACCTGCAATGCGACCGACAGCAATTGCCGCGTTTATTACACTGAATGTAGTAAGCCTCAGTTCATGCGATATTGAGTCGATTGTCCAACTTGTCGCTGTCTCGACTCACTACTCCTGAGTTAATTAACAGAGCCCTCGCATTGCGGGGGTTTTGTTTTTTATGCGGAAAGCTTCAGTCGTAGGGATTTCCTGATAGACAACGCAACTGAAAGTTGGCAGGATTAATTTGTTGCCCGACCATCAAATATGGTTGGGTGCAAGCTGGAATTGCTAGGGCAAGGAGGATTCGATGCGCCACCGTCTAATAACGAGCATATTTTGCATAGTCGCGGCACTGCTTTCTGGCGACGTGCTGGCGCAGGCTCGGCCCGGTGGTAATGGCCCACTGCCAGGGGATCCGAGCTATCAGCAGCCTGGTTATCCGGCCGATGGTTACCAGTCCTATAGCTATCCCTCATCGCCACCGCAGGACGATGGATTGGTCGATTCCTATGGGGCCGTTGTATTCGGTACCAAGCCTGGCCAAAAAGGGGGCTTTTACTGGTTCACAGGTCAGCATGGCTCTTGGGATGAAGCCCATTCGGAAGCGCTTGCCTACTGCGCAAGAGATGGTGGGCAGAACTGCGTGCTCGCGGAGGATGCGATCAACGGATACATAGGGGTGGCTACGAGCGATGACGGCACGCTTTTTAGCGGAATCGGTGCATCGGAAGACGGTGCGAGAATCGTGGCCGTTGGAAATTGCAAATATGAAGGCCATAAGGAAGGGTGTCGGCTTCTCAATGTGCATGCCTCCTTGCCGTGGCGGAAATAGCGCTATTGACGACATGTCTGGGCCTGGCATTGAGGAAGTTCGCTGCGCTACCATATCGGCCGAGTGCGATGGCAAGTCCCACGAACCAGCGGCCAGGATGGCTGCGGATTGCCCGGCAGGCGGGTACGGAAGTTGTTCTGATTCTGTCCGCCGCGAACATCGCCTCGGTGCGCCAGGGAAAGGGTTTCGGTCAGCGAAATCCCGATCCGGGGCCGCACTGAAATTCGGTACGTCGCTCGGCGTGCCAAGCGTTGCAGGATCGCAATATGCTGGAGTTCGTTTGCCGCTTTCCAAATTACCCGGCTTCCGCTGTCGTGGAGGCGGGCGTTCGTGCGCGCGCCGGAAGTGGATCTGGACCGAACACGGGCGACTCGCGGTACTGTTTGCGGGTCGTATCGCATTCTTTCCTGGGAGCCGCATGATGAAACGCCGCTTGATGAAACCAATCCAGCACACCAGCTTTTTCGCACTGCTTGCCCTGTCGGCCGCTGCCTGCAGCGCGGGCAGTTCGGCCGCCGCCGATCAGGCGGTAGCAACCGGGCAAAAGCCGACGGCGTCGACGTCCACTGAAGCCAAAGCCGATGCTGCTCAGGCCTCCCCCGATGGCGTAGCGAAGGATGTTGCGGCGCAGAAGGCGACTGCTTCCGCCGGAGATGTGATCAACGGCATCGCGATCGTGCCTGGCGTGGAGCGCCTGTCCTACATCTCGCCGCGCTATTACGGCATCCGCGAGAGCTACGACGCATGTCTCGACAAGACGCAGGGCCGGATTCCGGCACGGGGAGACTGCGCCGACGACGAGTTCGACTACCAGGATGCGCGCCTGAACAAGGCCTACCGGGCGTTGCTGGCGACACTGGGAACGGGCGAAGGCGATGCCAAGTCCGCGACGGCGCCGGTGCAGGCCGCGCAGCGCGCATGGCTCGCGTTCTACGAGAAGGATTGCTCGGCGCGGGCGGACCGGTTCGGGTCGGATGCCGCGCCGGCCATGCTGTCGATCTGCCGTATGGAAAGCGTGGCGCGACGGGCGCAGGAATTGGAAGACTGGCGAGACAGTTATGTGGGAAGCCACCGGCCTTAGCCGAGTGGCGGGACATGAATCGTGACATCCGCATAGGGATGTTTGCTGGCATCAACACGGATCAAGTTGGAGGTGAGCGATGAGCAACGAGCGTTTCACGGGAGGAGATTCCCTGCAGCCGGGTACCATGGAGTATTACGTCCATCGCGCGATGATGAAGAGCGAGTTGAGGAACGGATACGGCGCCTACGAAGTCAGCAATGCGGTGCTCGGGGCCAGCGGCCCGAGTTTCGGTCCTTTCCAATACGATGTCGGCGGAAATCAGGACGGGCGCGACCTGTTGGAGCGGATCGCCAAGAACGCCACCGGCGCGGACGGCAATCGCATCATCGACGATGACGAACTTGCCGAGATCCGCGCGCATCTCTACAAGCCGTTCGGCAAGTTCGACGACAAGGATCGCGAAGTGTATGCGCGGCTGAAGCCGGAGCTCGACCAGATGCTGAGCTCGACGGCGGGCAAGGAGGCGATCAACAGCGATTACCTCACCCACCTGGACGGCAAGATCAAGAAAATGGATGCCGTCGTCGACGGTATCTCCAACGAAACCAACAAGGAGTTCGTCAAGGACAGCCCGTTGGCGAAATTGATCATTCTGGACACGCAGAACCAGTATGGGCCGCCGGTCAACGACGGCCTGAAGCAATTCATGGGTATGACCTCGGGCGACGCGGCGATGGACATGCCCAAGCGCAAGCCTGCTTCGACCATCAAGGTGGAAGGGGATTTTGGCCTGGAGGACATGATCCGCTACAAGCTGGAGACGCAGTACGGCCAGGACGACAAAGGCGCGAAGGACGTGCTGCGCCGCATTTCTAACTTGGTCGATTCGGTGGGGGCGGAGAACGTCAAGCTTTCCGACGAGGACAAGAAATTCCTCGAGTCGGGCCTGCGGCAGTATCTCGTGGACAACGGCCGTGATCCGGACATTCTGAAAGCGCCGGAGCTGAAAGGTTTGCGCGATCTCGGCGTGTTCCCGGATCGTCCGCTCAAGCTGGACGACACCGGCAAGGACGTGGGCGCGTTGCAGGATCGCCTGGGCAAGCTGGGCTTCACCGCCGAGGGAATGGAAGCCGGCAAGTTCGATGCCGCAACCAAGTCATCGGTGGAGGCGTTCCAGAAGGACAGAGGGTTGACGGTGACCGGCGAGGCCAACATGGAAACGTTGAAGGCGCTGGACGAGAGAATCCGTGCCGTGCAGGAAGATCTGAAAGCGCTCGGGTACAAGGATGCCAAGGATCGTCCGCTGAAGGTCGATGGCGATTTCGGCAAGGGGACGACCCACGCGCTGCAGAATTTCCAGCGCGACAACGGACTCGACCCGACCGGCATCGCCGACAAGCAGACCATCGATGCCATCGCCAAGAAGCTGCCGGACGCGAAGCTGTCCGCGGGCCGCGACGCCGGCGAAACGACGCGGACGACGTCGGCCAACGAACAGTTGGGCAAGGACAATCCGATGTACCAGCAGGCGTTGCAGCAGCTGGAGAAGCTCGGTCCGCAGGCGGGCCTGGCCAATCCGGAGGACCGGCAGCGTGCGGCCGCGGCGATCGCGTTCGAGGCCAAGGTGGGCGGCATGAGCCGCATCGACGAGATCGTGCCGAGCACCAATGGCCGGGGCGTGATCGCGGTGCAGAACAATCCGAACAATCCTGAGGACGTCAATCGCGCCTACGTCGACAAGGCGACCGCGGCGCAGCAGCCGCTGGCGCAGAGCCTGCAGCAGTTCGATCAGGAGGCGCAGCGCCAGCAGGTGGAGCAGGCCAAGCAGGATCAGCAGCGAACGCAGCAGCATGCCAATCCTGTCAAGGCGGCTTGAGACGATGGCGGCTTGAGATGAGAGTGATCGCGCAAGGTCAAGGGGAAGGCGGCCGGACCCCGCTCAGGCGGGGTCCGGCCGGCCGTGATGCCTCGGGGAGGGCGATGGCGCCATACCCTGCCGTTCGGAAATGGCGGCGGCATCGTTCCGGAGGTTTCCTTGTAAGATCGTTGCCGGTTTCCCCCGACCCCCAGGACGCGACGGCATGACGCACGGCAAAACGCTTCTATTGGCGCTGGCGATTTTGTTGCTCAGCGCGTGCGATGCCAAGCCTCCGGAGGGCGCGTCCGCCGCCTCCGGCGACAAGGCGGCGTCTTCACAGAGTACTTCCGCTCCTTCAACACAACAGGATGTTCCGACAGTGCCCAACGACAACCAGAATGCCTCCGCCATCAAGCCGCCATCCCCGGACAGCGTGCTGTACATGATCTACAAGAAGGACGGTGACGGGGCCACTTCATACGAGGTCGACTACGGCAGCTGGGTGACCTACTGGTACGGCCATCAGTTCGATTTCAAGGGCAAGCATTACTTCACCGGTTTCGCCTACAAGACGCCGGAGAAGTTCGGCGAGGAAGAACAGGACGCGCCGGCCGATCCCGAAGGGACAGTGGCGATCTCGCAGGCGACCTTCGAGGTGACCAAGCCGCAGGACAAGGCGCCGTGGGCGCTGCGGGAGGCGGATGGCTTCGTCGGCGAGTTCGGCGCCTACGGCAAGGCGAGCGACATCGACGAGACGCGCCAGCCGCAGAGCTACGAAACGCAGGACGGCCGGCTGCTGCTGGCGGTGCCGACGACCACGTTCTCGACCGGCGTGGCGACAGCGGGCTTCGCGCTGTTCGTGTTCGATCCCGCCGAGGTGAACAAGCTGCGCGACAAGCACTGGGCCTACATCGGCAGCATCGTGACCGGATCGGACAACGAAGCGGCCTGCGACGAAGGCAAGGTGATGCCGTGTGCGAAGAGCACCGGCACGCTGGCGTTCCTGGCGCCCAAGCAGGACAGCGGCCTGCCGACATTGCAGGTGACGCCGTCCGGCACGGTGATCGACGCGCCGGGCAAGACGCGCACGCTGGGGGCTTCCGACGTTGCGACCTACGCATACGACACGGAAAAGAACAGCTACAACCCCTGACACTTTTTTATTGTTGACCGAGAACGCGAGACTAAAGGACGAGTCCGGTTGGCGCATCGCGGCACGACGCCGCACAACACCAAGAGGAGCCAGAGATGGCACAGGATTACAGCAGAAGGGAAGTTCTCGATATCATCGAACGCGTCGCCGGCGAGCGGGGGATTTCCCGCGACGATTTCCTGCGATTCGCCTACATCGAGACCGGCGGCAATTTCAACGAACGCGCGCACAACCGCGGCAGCGACGCCAAGGGTCTGTTCCAGTTCGTGCCGGGAACGGCGGCCCAGTACGGGATCACCGGTCGCGAGTACGATCCGAACGTCAACACCGAGGCGGCCGCGCGCTTGTATTTGAACAATCGCCGCGATCTGGTCAATGCGCACGAGCGCAATGGCCGGCCGTATCTGTCCGGCGCGGCGGAGCCGAACGGACTGGACATGTACCTCGCGCACCAGCAGGGCTCGGGCGGCTATCGTTCGATCCAGAACGCGATCGCGACCGGCGAGTTCAGCCTCTCCAGCACGCGCCGCAACATCCTGGCGAACGTCAGTTCCGATGATTTCGAGCGGCTGACCGGTCACAAGTACCAGGACTTCCGCGGCATGGCCCCGCGCGAGATGGCGACGGCGTTCACCCAGTACTGGGATGCCAAGTTCGATCGCGTGCGGATTCCCGAGAAGGGCATCGAGCCGATCACCGCTGGCCAGCAACCGGCCCAGACCCCGACGCCGGCGGCTTCCGCACTGGCCGATGGCGTGTTGCGCAAGAACGAGCGCGGCCCGGAAGTGGTCAGCATGCAGCAGTCGCTCAACCAGCTGGGCTTCCGCGACGGTCGCGGCCAGCAGCTGGAGACGCGCACCGGCATCTACGGTGATCGCACGGCCGAGTCGGTTCGGAACTTCCAGCAGGCGAACAACATCGAGCCCACCGGCGTCGCCGATCGCCGCACGCTGGATGCGATCAGCGCACAGCTGCAGCTGCCGGCCGAAAGCCGGAATCGTCCGCCGGCGCCGCAGGCCGACGGCAACTGGCCGGCGCCCGGCAACACCACCATCAACCGCGCCGACAAGCACGGTGAAGGGCATGGCGAATTCGGGACTTCCCGCTCCGGCGGTACCCGGACGCACAAGGGCGTCGACATCCAGGGCAGGGAAGGCGATCCGATCCAGGCCTACGCCGGCGGCACCGTGCGCGTGCAGCCGAACAACGGCGGTGCCGGCAACACGGTCACGATCGACCACGGCAACGGCGTGGTGACGCGCTACTTCCATCTGAAGGACATCAATGTCCAAGACGGCCAGCGCGTCGAAGCCGGCGTGCAGGTCGGCACGATGGGCCGCACGGGCAACACGCCGCGCCAGGGCGACACGCATCTGCATTTCGAGATGTGGCGCAACGGCCGCGCCGTCGATCCGATGAACTACCTGACGGTGCCGGGCCGCGAACGCGCGGCGCAGCCGACGACGGAAGCTCCGGCCCCCAGGCCGACGGCTCCGAGCAACGCCGAGCTGGGCCGCGACAACCCGCTGTACAACCAGGCGCTGGCGCATCTGGAGAAGCTGGGCCCGAACGGCGGTTTCAAGAATCGCGACGAGATGGAGCGCGCCGCGGCCACGACCGCGTTCGAGGCCAAGGTCAGCGGCCTGAGCCGCATCGACGCCCTGGTGGCGAGCACGACCGGGCAGGGCCTGATCGCGGCGCAAACCAACCCGAACAACGCGCATGACATCCAGCGCGTGTACGTGGACAAGACGCAGGCGGTCGCGCAGCCGGTGGCGGAGCGGTTGCAGCAGTTCAATGCCGAGGCTAGTGCGCAGGAGAAGGCACAGCAGGGTCAGCAGCGGACGGCGACGCAGCCGCAGGGGCCGGGTTTGTAAGAACCTCCTCCGCGAATCGGTCCGCAAGGGAAGACGCAGAAACCCCACTTCGGTGGGGTTTCTGCTGTCCGGGTTCCGGTCGGCAAGCAAGGCTTGCCGTCGAGATGCGACGTTCATCGCGAATTGCGACTGTTGGCGACAAGCGGGCGGCAGCGGCCGGTCCGTAATGATAAAAATTATGGGGCGGGCTGCCGCTTGACTGTGTGGCCCGTTGTCCGACCTTTGCCGGGCACCATCGCTGATCACTCAAGTCATCACGATCTCTAGGGGGGAGATATGAAGACGCAGATCGCCATTTTCATGGCGTTGTCTTTACTGCTGTCCGGCTGCACCAGCATGCGCAATAACCTTCGTGATGCCAGGCCCGATCGGGTGCCGCTCGCGGTCAACACGCCGCCTGAAGTCGCGAGCGAAGATCCCGATGTCAAGCTCTACTACGGTGATCCCACGAACCTTATCAAGAATTTCCGAGAGGCCGAGGGCGTCGCGCTAGGCAATGCGCCAAGCAAGGCTGAGCTGCAGCGCTACATGCACCTGGGGTTCGCGTTGTCCGACGTGTACTGCGGCGTCTATATGAACCAGATCACGCACGCGTACAACCATCAACGCTTTGCACGCAGCACGACGTCGGACGTCGGCGGCTTGGCCGCATTGGGACTAGGGTTGTTGAAGAATTCAGCGCAGATCATCTCGCTCACCGCGGGTAGTTTCGCGTTCGCCGACAACATATTCCGCAACTATACGACCGCGTACATGCCACCAGACAACATCAGGAAGAACTTCGATGTGCTTTCTCGAGCGCGGACGCAGTTGCTCGAACAGCTGAGCAAAAAAGATGTAAGTAACGTTGCACAGGTCGGAGCGAGGATCAATTTCTACGCGTCCACGTGCACGATGGCTTGGATGGAGCGATTGGTGTCCTCGGTTGCGGAAACGGCGACGCCCGATCAAATCCAAAAAGTGCTGGAGCCATCGAATCCGACAACAGAAGTGCAGACTTCTTCGGATTCGATGAAACAAGCGCA
This sequence comes from Luteimonas sp. GW821-FHT14E02, assembly GCF_058803905.1. Taxonomy (NCBI): domain Bacteria; kingdom Pseudomonadati; phylum Pseudomonadota; class Gammaproteobacteria; order Lysobacterales; family Lysobacteraceae; genus Luteimonas; species Luteimonas sp. GW821-FHT14E02. Next base: position 52,971 of record NZ_JBXAPK010000008.1, read on the forward strand.
GCCCCCACCGAACCAAGCGGCACAGGCGCAGACACCCTCAAATCAAACGACCACTTCGGTCGAGTCCTATCTGAGAAAGGTCCCCGAACCACCCAAATCGAAGACGCCCTGAGGGAGCCGGAAACAAAAAAAGAAGCCGCGGATCACCGCGGCTTCTTCGTTCCTAGCGAGGGCAGGGAAGTGGCTTACGCCAGACCGGCCTGCTTCATCACTTCAGTGCGGAAGTCGTCGCCGCCATTGGTTGGCTTCTCGATGCCTTCGCCAACGGCCAGGCGCTGGAAGGAGACGACTTCGGCGCCGGCGCCCTTCAGCACGGCTTCGACGCTCTTGTCGGTGTCGAGCACGTAGGGCTGGCCGTACAGCGTGACCTCGTTGACGATCTTGGCGATCTTGCCGCCGATGATCTTCTCGAGGATCTCGGCCGGCTTGGCCTTGTCCTTCTCCGACATCTTGGCCAGTTCGATTTCCTTTTCCTTGGCGACGAACTCGGCCGGGACGTCGGACGCCTTGATGTGCGGCGGGTTCATCGCCGCGATGTGCATGGCCAGACCGCGCGCCAGATCGGCGTCGCCACCCTTGACCTCGACCAGCACGCCGATGCGGCCGCCGTGCACGTAGGCGGCAATATTGTTTGCAGCGCTGTCGATGCGCGAGAGGCGACGCACCTGCACGTTCTCGCCGACCTTGGCGATCAGCAGTGCACGTGCTTCCTCGACCGTGTTGCCACCCGAGGTCTTGGCCGCCTTCAGCGCCTCGGCGTCCTGGGCGCCGCTGCTCAGCGCGGTCTTGGCGACTTCATCGGTGAAGGCGACGAAGTTGCCGTCCTTCGCGACGAAGTCGGTCTCGGAGTTGATTTCCACCAGCACGGCCTTGCCGCCGTCCTGTGCCATCGAGATGCGGCCTTCGGCGGCGACGCGGCCGGCCTTCTTGTCGGCCTTGGCCAGGCCCGACTTGCGCAGCCACTCGGCGGCGGCGTCGATGTCGCCGTTGTTTTCGGTCAGCGCTTTCTTGCATTCCATCATGCCGGCGCCGGTGCGCTCGCGCAGTTCCTTGACCAGGGAAGCGGTGATTTCAGCCATTACGGGTTACCTCGAAAAATATGTAGGGCGGGCCTTGGCCCGCCGGATCGACAGGCGGGCCAAGGCCCGCCCTACGCAAATGCTCGGGAATGACGAACAGAAGTGCAGCCGCGCAGCATTGCGCGGCTGCGTGACGGCCGGATTACTCGGCGGCCGGCGTTTCGGTCAGGCCGTCGTCCTTGGCGGAAGCGCGCTTGGGCGGTCCCTTCTTGGCCGGAGGCGCGCGGCGCGCGGACTTGCCTTCGCCATCGGCTTCGACGAACTCTTCTTCGCGCACGGTCGCTGCCTGCGGAGCGGCGGCCTTGCCTTCCAGCACGGCGTCGGCGGCGGCGCGGGCGTACAGCTGCACGGCGCGGATGGCGTCGTCGTTGCCCGGGATGGCGTAGTCGACCAGGGCCGGATCGTAGTTGGTGTCGACGACCGCGATCACCGGGATGCCGAGCTTCTTGGCTTCCTTGATGGCGATGTCTTCATGGCCGATGTCGATCACGAACAGGGCGTCGGGCAGACGGTTCATTTCCTTGATGCCGCCGAGCGAGGCGTCCAGCTTCTCGCGCTCGCGCCGCAGGCCCAGCACTTCGTGCTTGACCAGCTTCTGGAAGGTGCCGTCGGTTTCGCCGGCTTCCAGTTCCTTCAGGCGCGAGACCGAAGCCTTCACGGTGCGGAAGTTGGTCAGCGTGCCGCCCAGCCAGCGCTGGGTCATGTACGGCATGCCGCAACGCTCGGCCTCTTCCTTGATCGCTTCGCGCGCGCTGCGCTTGGTGCCGACGAACAGGATCATGCCGCGCTTCTGGGCGATCGCGGAGATGAAGTTCATCGCGTCGCCGAACAGCGGCACGGTCTTTTCGAGATTGATGATGTGGATCTTGCCGCGGGCACCGAAGATGTACGGCGCCATCTTGGGATTCCAGTAGCGGGTCTGGTGGCCGAAGTGCACGCCGGCTTCCAGCATCTGGCGCATGGTGATCTGGGGCATTGCTTGGTAACTCCTGGGGTGTGGAATCGCGGGCATCGCGCGCGATGCCTTCAACAATTCCGGGGTTGGGCCTCCCCGACTGCCGCCGTGACCGACCTTCTCGCGAAGGACCCCGGCACGGGTGTTTGCAGCGGGTGTGTATTCGCCGGTGACGCCCGGCGTGGGCGACTTCCATGGGCCAGGGGCCCACAAAGCCGCGGAATTATAGCTGGAGGGGGGATTTCGCTGCAAACCGATCCCTGGGCCAGCTTCCGGCCTCGGGAGACCGGCTAATAGGTGATCGTGACGGTGATGGTATCGCTGTAGTCCCCCGCCACCGGGGTCTGCGGGGCGGGGACGCGGCCGTAGACGGTCAGGGTCTGGGGCGTGCCGGTCCCGGTGCCCTGGGCGGTGTCGGTGTTCAGGGTGTTGCCCCAGCGGAGTCCGCGGGAGGCATCGCGATACAGCTCGTAGGTCACGTAGGTCGTCGAGGTCGACAGTTTCATCCGGCGCACGCTGCCGCTGGCGTAGAGGCCGTTGTTGAGGCCTACCTGCCAGGCGGTGCGGCCGGTGCAGGTCATGCCGATGGTCGAGGTCTGGTCGACGTTGCCGGTGATGAAGCCCGGGACGCTGCCGAAATCCAGGTCGGTGGTGGTGTAGGCCTGGCACTTGGGCGGCACGGTGGCCGTGGCCGTGAACGGGAAGGCGTTGGTGGGGTTGGCGCCGCCGATGCCACCGGAGGTGCAGCTGGCCGGGTAGGAGGCCGTGCCGAGCAGGGTTTCGTTGTAGCGATAGTTGAGCGAGGTGTGGACGCCGGTGAATGGGTTGCTGTAGTTGCCGGCGATGAACAGCTGCGTCGGCACGCGTCCGTAGATCGTGACCTGGATGGTCTGACTACCGCCAAGCAGCGGCACGGGGTAGTCGAAATCGAGTTGCAGCGGAGTAGGGACGGTAGCGTTGCCGAGCGAACCCCAGATCTGCGTGCGCGCCGCGTTGGTGTAGATCTGGAATTGCAGCGCGTCGCTGGTGACGTTGAGCATGCGCCGCGGATTGAAGTTGCCTCCGCCTTGCGTGCCGTCGCCGATATTGAGGCACATCCGCACTTTCGCGTTGGCGAGCAGGGCGAGCCCGAACGTCGAGCAGGTGACGTTGAACGTCGTGGCGACATCGGTGTTGCCGGTAGTCGATACCGTGCCGAAGGCCAGCGTGGACGAAGTGGCGGTGCAGGTGGTGGCGGCCTTCGCAGCCGGCACGAAGGCCGTGCCCGTGGCAAGCAGCAGCATCGCGAACAGCAGGCGCAGGCAGGATGACGTCATGGCGATGCCTCCTTCCGGCAGGACAGCGGCCCGATGCGCGGAATCGCTTGGCCGTCGACGGGATAGTCGAAGCTCACTTCGCACGATCCGTTATCCGGCAGTTCGATACGCAGGGTGTTGTGCGCGTCGAGCGTGTCGAGATAGGTCTCGCCGTCGTAGCCGACGACGGCCGGTTCGCTCAGGCCCGGCGCATGCACGCGGCTGCCCAGCGGCAGCGGCGCACCGGAAGCATCGTGCAGGATCACCACGGCCGCGCGCACCGGCTTCATGCCGAAGCGCACGCCGATGCCGGAGCGATCGCGCGGCGTGGCCAGGGTTTCGACGCGATCGATGCGCAGGTTGGCGGGCAGGTCGAGCGGATCGATCGACAGCTTGTTGTCCTGCCAGGCGCGCAGCGGCGTGACCAGCAGCATGCCGTCCGGGTCGGTGTGCCCGACCAGGCGGTTCTCCAGCTTCACTGGCACGCCGGCGCGCCCGTCCGTCGAGACCACCGCGAAGGCGTCGGTGATGTTGCGCGAGGCGAATGCATGACCGCCCATCCATACCAGGCTGCCGGTCGCGCTGGCGTAGCCGTAGCTGTGGCCGTCGAAGCCGGCGATGCCCGCGCCGTAGCGTCCATATGGCGAGATCCAGCCGATTTCCGCGAGGCCGCCCTCGCCATCGTCGCCGGTACGCGCTTGCACGCGCCAGCCGTAGCTGCGGTCGATGTCGCCATCGCCCGGCACGGGCCGCGAGACGTCGATGACGGCGTTGTCGCGCCGGCCGGTGCGTTGCAGCGACAGATTCGCCTGGCGATCGTCGCCGAGTGCCACGCTGATGCCGAGATAGAAGGTGCGATCGTCGTGATCGTCGAGGTTCTGGTTGTACGACAGGTTCGCCGTCCAGCCGCGCCGGAACGTCTGCGACCAGAACAGGCCGGCGTAGCGCGAGTCGATGCGCTCCGGCACTGCTTCGCCGTCCTGTGGTTCGGCGAGTGGGTAACGCAGGCGCAGGTAGCTGACGCTGAAATTGCCGAGCTTCGGCACGGTGACGCCGGCCAGCACGCGATCGCTGATGTCGGGCGGAGGCGATCCGTACAGCGAGGCGATGTCGCGGTAATCGCCGTGCGTGCGCTGGCTTTCGAGGGAAAGATTGAAGCGGTTGTCGTTCCAGCTGTAGCCGAGCGCGGTCTGTCCACCATGCACGTCGTCGAGCGAGCTGCGCGCGTATGACGCGTTGAGCACGCCCGCGCGTCCGAGCAGCCACAGTCCACCCAGTCCCGCATTGGCGAGTCCGCCGCCACCTTCGCCGTGCGCCTCGAAGGTGAAGCGGTCGCTGACGCCGTAGCGCAGGTTGCCGCTGCCCACCAACTCGCTGGCGTAGGAGAAGGAACGGATGCCGTAATCCTCGCGCACCAGGCCGGCGCTCAGCGACCAGTCCGACAACCCCTTGGCCAGCAGCTGCTGCGTGGCATAGAACGGAAAATCGATCGTGCGCGTGCGCCCGAACGCGTCGGTGACGACGATCTGCGCATTGCCCACACCATTGATGCCCGGCACGGTGGCGAGCTGGAACGGGCCGGCCGGCACCTCGCCGCTGTACTGGCGGATACCGTTGACGTACAGATCCACCGCCGACGGCACCGCCGCTTCACCGAGAAAGGCGGGCAGGGGCGTGGTGATGCGATACGGCTGCAAGCCGAAGTTGCGCCCGATCTGCACGCCGCCCAGCCGCACCGCGCGCGTCCAGTCGAGGAAGCCGCTGTAGGTGTCGCCGAGCGTGAGGCTGATGGCCGAATCGGGCAGTGACAGTTGCCAGCTGGTATCCAGGCGCACGGTCTCGCCGCGCCAGCCGTTGTCGCGATCGCGGGAACCGGGCTCGTCATCAGTACGTTCGCGATAGGCGCGCGTCACCGCCGAATTGCTGAAGACACCGTTGCCGATGCCGAACACGCGCAGTTCCGCCGTGGCGGTGAGATTGCTCGCATCGCGCTCGTGGCTGGCGTACAGATCGTAGTTCAGCAGCATGCCGGGCGAGGCGCCGGCCGGGTTCGAGGCGACGCCCGAGGGCCGGTTCAACACCGCCGTGTCGAGCGAGAGCAGCGACAGCGGCGCATCGAGACGGATGCGCTGCAATGCCGCGTCGTAACGCACGGACAGGCCGGGCAGCGTGCCCAGGTCGACCATCTCCGCCGGATCGCGTCCGGGCAGGGCGAAACCAATCTCGCGCAATGTCGACGAACGCGCGCGCATCCGACCATCCGCGCCGCGCACGAAGCGGGAAAGCCGGCCGGTGTCTCTCTGATTGAGGGTCACCTGCAGATACAACTCTTCATCGCGATCGGTGCGCGCGGGTGCCACCGCCGGATCGAGCGTGACATCCGACAGCAGGCGAGCGCTTTCTTCCGCGGCGGCACTCTGGGGCAACCCCGTCAGCAGCAAGGCGGACGGCAGCAGCCACTCAGGGGGCAGCCTGCAAAGCCAACGGCTGGAGAGTGGCCGCACCGTTGATCCTCGCGATGAAGGTGCCGCCCGTGAATCGGGAGGCGGGAGATTGCAGCGGCCAGCGCATGGTCTGTCCGGCGAGCGCGTATCCGAGCAGGCCAGGCATGACCGGCGTGGCGGTCTTCGCATCCTTGCCGTAAGCGAGATCGGCGATCTGTGCATGCTGCGTGCCGCGATTGCGCACTTCGAGAACGCCGGCGCCGTTTTCGCCGCTGACCAGGCGAGTTTCGAGTGCGGGGGCGATGGCGGGCGCTCCGGCCGCGGTTTCCGGCACTACGAAGATCGGAATCGAATACCGCAGCACGAACTGCAGGCCCGGACGTTCGGGCACCGCCGTGGGCAACTCGTCGACGATGACCCGATAGCTCGTCTCCGCCGCCACCGCTTCCGGTGTCGTGCGGATGATTCGGACGAGCTGTTTCTGCCCCGGCGTCAGCGTCTGCATCGCCGGACTGACGACCAGATCGCGGGTGGTGTCGAGCGACTCCTTGCCGTCGGCCTGCATCCAGCGGAACACGCGCAGCTGCACTTGCACCGGCGCCTTGCCGCTGTTGCTGAGCCACAACACGTCGGCGTTCTGGCGGCCCTGCATGGTCAGTGAAGTCGGTGCGACCTGCAGGCTGGCCGCGGCCGCGATCCCTGGCCACAGCACGGCCACCAACCACAGGAGACCGGCCGCGCCTGTCGCAGCCGGAAAGCACGATACGGCCGGGAAACGCGGTACCCCGAGGCGGTGGCCGTTCCGTGCCATGCGCCGTTGCTCAGTAGATGATCGTGGCGGTGATCGTGTCCAGGTAGTCCCCGGGCGCGGCATTGTCGGTGCTGGGGTTGGCGACGCGGCCGTAGACCGGATAGGCCTGGTCCAAGCCGGTGCCGGTAGCCGCCAGGGTATTGGTGCCGACCGTGCTGCCCCACACTGCGGTGCGTCCGGCATTCTGATACAGCTGGTAGGCGACGAAATTGTTGGTGGTCACCGCGCCGTCCGTGTTCTTCATGCGACGGGTGTTCACGTCGTTGGCCGTGGACGCATTGAGGCCGGCGTTGAGCGCGATGTTGTACGGCGTCAGCGGACTGCAGCGAGCGGTGACGCTGCCATCGGCGTCGACGTTGGCGGTCGAGTCGTTGGCGACGCTGCCGAAATCGACGTCGGTCGCGGCGGCGGCGGTGATCGTGCAGGCCTTGAGGATCGTGATCTTGACGTTGAAAGTGGTGGTATCCGCTGCGAACGCCTGACCGCCAGTGGCGAGCAGGGCAGTGGCGAGCAGGGTGGAAGTCAGCAGGCGCATGGGAATCTCCGAAGCCGTGAACCGGGGTGCGGACCGGCGGAATTGCCGGGCAACCGGATTCAAAGCACGTTGCATGCCAGTGCTTGCATCCGTGTCGCACCAGCGACATTTTTCAGTGCTGGATGTTGCGAGGGTGTCACCAACGACAGGAATTGGCTTCCGTAACTGGTTGGTTTGGCTTGACCCAGTTCACAGTTCATGAAAATAGATTGTAACTGTTTGATTTTAAAGGTCGAAGAAATAGGTGATTTTGGGGAGTTTGAGCTCCAAGCGCGTCACTTTTTGACGAAAAATTAACTTTCTCGCTTCGCGCTGGCCATGGATGCGGCAACCGGGAAGGCGTTCCGGCGTGCAGTCCCGACGACATCGCGAGCACCGCAATGAACTCCGCTGCCTGAAGCGCGACTCTCCCCGCCACGAGGCGAGTCCATTCAGGCATGCACACGATCGGCGATAATCCCCGCATGTCTATCCAACTGAAAACTCCCGACGAGATCGAAAAGATGCGCATCGCCGGCCGCCTGGCCGCCGAAGTGCTGCAGATCGTCGCTCCGCACGTGAAGCCCGGCGTCACCACCGAAGTGCTGGATCGCATCTGCCACGACCATATCGTCAACGTGCAGCAGGCGATTCCCGCCAACGTCGGCTATCGCGGCTATCCGAAGACCATCTGCACTTCGGTCAACAACGTGATCTGCCACGGCATCCCGAGCGAAGCGAAGGTGCTGAAGGAAGGCGATATCGTCAACATCGACGTCACCGTCATCAAGGACGGCTGGCACGGCGACAGCAGCCGCATGTACTACGTCGGCACGCCCTCGGTGATGGCGAAGCGATTGGTCGAAGTCACGCGCGAGGCGATGTTCCGCGGCATCCGCACGGTGCGGCCGGGCGCCACGCTCGGCGACATCGGCCACGCCATCCAGAGCTACGCCGAAGGCGAGCGCTTCAGCGTGGTGCGCGAATACTGCGGGCACGGCATCGGCAAGGTCTACCACGACGAACCGCAGGTGCTGCACTACGGCCGCCCCGGCGATGGCGTGGTGCTGCAGCCGGGCATGACCTTCACCATCGAACCGATGATCAATGAAGGTACGCGCTACACCAAGGTCCTGCCCGACGGCTGGACCGTCGTGACCAAGGACCGCAAGCTGTCCGCGCAGTGGGAACATACCGTGGCGGTGACCGAGACCGGCGTGGAGATCCTCACCCGATTGCCGGGCGACGACAATGACCTCTAGCAGGAAGCCCGCAGATCGCAGCCGCGCCGTCCGCGCGGCGAGGAATGCGGGCTTTTGCGGAGGGAACCGCACCACATGAAGACGGCCGTCTCCGATGACGCGGCGACAAGCGCGGAGACACAGTGGGCGCAGGACGCGCGGGCCGCGCTCGCGCAGACCGATGCACGGCTGGCGAAGCGCTTCGACCAGGGCGAGCGCGTAGAGCGGCTGGTGGCGCTGCGCGCGCGCGCCGTCGATGAACTGATCCGGCAGGCCTGGTCACGCTGCATTCCCGGGCATTCCCCGCTGGCACTGTTCGCGGTCGGCGGCTATGGACGCGGCGAGTTGTTTCCGCAATCCGACATCGATCTGCTGGTGCTGGCGGACGAGAACGCGCAGCACGACTACGGCGATCACGTGTCCCGCTTCTTCGCCTCGCTCTGGGACGCGGGCTTGCAGGCGAGCCACGCCGTGCGCTCGCTCGCGCAATGCACGCAGGCGGCCGCCGATCAAACCGTGCTGACGGCCTTGCTGGAAGCACGGCCGCTGGTGGCGCGGGATGCCGATCGCGGCGCGCTCGCCGAAGCCATCGCGCCCGACAAGGTATGGCCGGCGCGTGCGTTCTTCCTCGCCAAGGTCGAGGAGCAGCGCAAGCGCTACGCACGCTTCGGCGATACGTCCGACAATCTCGAACCCAATCTGAAGGACGGGCCGGGTGGCCTGCGTGATCTGCACACCCTCGGCTGGATGGCCTTGCGCAGCTTCGGCGTGCGCGAACTGGAGCCGTTGATCGGCCTTGGTCATCTCGGTGCCGACGAGGCCGTCGCGCTGGAGCGCGAGCGCCGCAATCTCGGCCGTCTGCGTTACGGCCTGCACCTGGTGGCCGGCCGGCACGAGGAGCGTCTTGGCTTCGATTATCAGAAGGCGCTGGCCGCGCATCTGGGCTTCGCCGACGACGCGCAGAATCTCGGCGTCGAGCAGATGATGCAGGGCTTTTACCGCAGCGCCGCGATCGTGCGCCGGATCAGCGAGCGCCTGCTGCAGCGGTTCGAGGAACATTTCGACGGCGCCGCGACACCGCAGCCGCTCGACACCCCGCATACGGAACTGCGCTTCGAATCGCGTCGCGACTATCTCGCCGCCACCGATCCGCAGTGGCCGCACGATGACATTGACGAGGTCTTCGCGCTGTTCGCGACATGGGCCGCGCACGACAATCTGCGTGGCCTGCATTCGCAGACGGCGCGCGCCCTCGCGGAGGCGTTACCAAAACTGCCGGCTTACGACACGACGGAGCAGGGCTCGCGCGATGCCTTCATGGCGCTGCTGCGTGGGTCGCAACCGGTGAAGACGCTCGAACGCATGGCGCGGCTCGGCGTACTCGGACGCTGGCTGCCAGCGTTCGCGCAGGTCTCCGGGCGCATGCAGTTCGACCTGTTCCACGTCTACACCGTCGATCAGCACACGCTGGCGGTACTGCGCAACCTCGCCATCTTCTCCTCCGGCGCCGCCGACGAACGCTTCTCGATGGCGCACGAAGTGTGGCCGACGTTGCGCCGGCCGGAACTACTGCTGCTCGCGGGCCTGTTCCACGACATCGCCAAGGGACGTGGTGGCGATCATTCCGAGCTCGGCGCCGACGATGCGCGCGCGTTCTGTCTCGCGCACGGTTTGTCCGACACCGACACGGCGCTGGTCGAATGGCTGGTGCGCAAGCACCTGCTGATGTCGGTGACGGCGCAGAAGCAGGACATCTCCGATCCCGCGGTGATCCATCGCTTCGCCGCGGAAGTCGCCGATCGCGAGCGGCTGGACTATCTCTATCTGCTCACTTGCGCCGACATCGCCGGCACATCGCCGAAACTCTGGAATGCCTGGAAGGATCGCCTGCTTGCCGATCTGCGCATCTCCACGCGTCTGGCATTGCGGCAGGGGCTGGAACATCCGGTCGCCGCCGCCGAGCGCATCGAAGAGACGCGCGCCGAAACACGCCGCATGCTCGCGTTGCAGCAGATCGGCTTTGCGGAAATCGACGCGCTGTTCCGACGCTTTCCCGAGTACAGCTTCCTGCGTGCGCGCCCCGACCAGATCGCCTGGCAGGCATTGGCGCTGCGCAATTGCGAACCCGGCGAGATCGCGGTGGCGGTGCGTTCGCTCGCCGCTGGCGATCATGCGCTGGAAGTGTTCGTGCATTCGCCCGATCGCGACGGCCTGTTCGCGGCGATCGTCATCTCGCTCGATCGGCTCGGTCTGGCGATCCAGCAGGCGCGTGCGCTGGATGGCCCCGGCGGTACCATCTTCGACAATTTCCAGGTGCTGCCGAGCGACTCGCGTGCCACGCCCGATATCCGCGGCATCGAGAACCGCTTGCGCGAAGCACTGAATGGCCCACTGGATCGCATCCAGCCGGCACGTCGCGCACAGCCGCGCCACCTGCGTCACTTCCGTCTCGCGCCGCGCATCACCTTCGATGCCGCCCCCGACGGCCGCAACACCGTGCTCAGCTTGATCTGCAACGACCGTCCCGGCCTGCTCGCCGACATCGCCCACGCCCTGCGCAGCCAGCACGTGCGCGTGCACGACGCGCGCATCGCCACGTTTGGTGAGCGTGCCGAGGACGTGTTCCGCATCAGCGACACCGGCAACCGCGCATTGGACGATACCGCCTGCGCGGCGCTGCATACCGCATTGCTAGTCCATATCGATGGAGAATCTCCCCCATGAGCCCACCCCGGAGCGCCAAGAAGACGGCCCCCGAATCCGCGAAGAAGAAGACGCCGAAGAAGAAGGTCGCGCCGAAAGCGCCTGGCGCCGACGAACTGAAATTCATGATCGAAAGTGCCTGGGAACGGCGCACGATGCTGACGCCGGACGAGATCGACGGTTCGACGCGTCCGACCGTGGAGCGTGTGATCGACGGCCTGGAAAGCGGCGAATTCCGCGTCGCCGAGCCGGACGGCAGGGGCGGCTGGACCGTCAACGAATGGCTCAAGAAGGCCGTGCTGCTGTATTTCCGCACGCAGGAGATGGAAGTCGTCGATGCCGATCCGGCGCCGTTCTGGGACAAGATCCCGGCGCGCTTCGCGGGCTTCGACGAGCATGCATTCCGCAAGCTCGGCGTGCGCGTCGTACCTGGCGCCGTGGCGCGTCGCGGCGCGCACATCGGCAAGGACGTGGTGCTGATGCCGAGCTTCGTCAACATCGGTGCCCATGTCGGCCCCGGTACGATGGTCGATACCTGGGCGACGGTCGGCTCATGCGCACAAATCGGCAAGGACTGCCACATCTCCGGCGGCGCCGGCATCGGTGGCGTGCTCGAACCGCTACAGGCCTCGCCGACGATCATCGAGGATCATTGCTTCATCGGCGCGCGTTCGGAAGTGGTGGAGGGCGTGATCGTTGGTCATCACAGCGTGATCGGCATGGGTGTGTTCCTCGGGCAGTCGACGCGCATCTACAACCGCGCGACCAAGGAGATTTCCTACGGCGTCGTGCCGCCGGGCAGCGTGGTGGTGGCGGGATCGCTGCCAGCGGCGGATGGTTCGCACTCGTTGTATTGCGCGGTGATCGTCAAGCAGGTCGATGCGAAAACGCGTGCCAAGACCTCGGTCAACGACCTGTTGCGTGGATTGGCAGACTAGAGGGTTTTATGGAAACGATCTCTTCCGGGCAGACATTTTTTCTCAAACGGATTTTTCCGCTGCTCTGGATCGGGATCTTGTCGGCGGTCGTCGTGCCCGCGCTGTTGAAAAACAATATTTCACAGGACTGGTTCGTCATCATCGTGATGCTTTTCATGCTGGTGGGAGGCGCGGCCGTATTCCGTTTTTTTGTCTGGAGCCTTGCGGATGAGGTGAAGCTGGGAGCCGATTCCCTGCTGATCAGGCGTGGTGGCGTCGAGGATCGTGTGCGGCTGTCCGACATCATGAATGTCGATATCAGCCGATTCTCGAATCCGCAACGCATTACGCTGTGGCTGCGAACGGCTGGAAAATTCGGAAATGAAATCGCCTTCGTCCCGAAGATGTCGGGGTTCCAGTTGAATCCATTCTCGCGAAACAAGATCATGGAGCGTCTCGTTGAAAATATTGATCGCGCAAGGCGGGCAGGCAGATAGTGACTCATGACCACGCTCTACGGATTAAAGAACTGCGATACCTGCAAGAAGGCGACGAAGTGGCTCGACCGCTTCGGCGTCCGCTACAACTTTGTCGACTACTGCGACAACAAGCCTTCGCCGGAGACGCTGGTCGAATGGGCGCGCCGGGCGGGCGGTTTCGATGCGCTGATCAACAAATCGTCGACGACCTGGCGGCAGTTGCCGGACGGCCGAAAGTCGCCGGGTTCCGAGGCGGAATGGAAGCTGCTGCTGCGCGAGCATCCGCAGCTGATCCGGCGGCCCGTGGTGGTGACCGATGACGGCGTCGTCACGCAGGGGTTCAGCGACAACGGGTTCAAGAAGCGATTCGGGATCTGACGGCGGCCTCCGATGAGACGTTCCCGCGGGACATCGCCATGACCGACGTGCTGCAACTTGCGCAAGCGCTGATCCAGCGTGCTTCGGTGACGCCCGAAGATGCCGGCTGCCAGGCGCTGATCGCCGATCGGCTGCGACAGGCGGGTTTCGTCTGCGAACATCTGCGCTACGGCGCTGTCGACAATCTCTGGGCGACGCACGGCAGTGGCGGCCCGGTGCTTGTCCTGCTCGGGCATACGGATGTGGTGCCGCCCGGGCCGCCTGAAGCCTGGACGAGCGGTCCGTTCGTGCCGACGATCCGCAATGGCGCGCTGTACGGGCGCGGCGCGGCCGACATGAAAGGCAGCGTGGCCGCGTTCGTGGTCGCGCTGGAGGAGTTCGTGACAGCGCATCCGGATCATCCCGGCACGGTCGCGCTGCTGTTGACCTCGGACGAGGAGGGCGATGCCATCAATGGCGTGCGCCGTGTCGCCGAGACGTTCCGCGGTCGTGGCGAACGTATCGACTGGTGCATCACCGGTGAGCCTTCTTCCAAAGAGAAGCTTGGCGATCTGCTGCGCGTCGGCCGGCGCGGCACGTTGTCGGCGACGTTGACGGTGAAAGGCGTGCAGGGGCACGTCGCGTATCCGGAAAAGGCGCGCAATCCGATCCATCAGGCGTTGCCGGCGTTGGCCGAACTCACCGTGCGTCGCTGGGATGAGGGATTCGAGACGTTTCCGCCGACGAGTCTGCAGATCAGCAATGTGCATGCTGGTACTGGGGCCAATAATGTGATTCCCGGTGAGCTGCAGGTGCTGTTCAACCTTCGCTACAACCCGAATTGGGATGCGACTCGGCTGGAAGTTGAGTGCGAGGTGGTTCTGCGCGCGCATGGACTCGAATACGCGATTCATTGGCATCGTGGCGGGGAGCCGTTCTACACGCCGGAAGGTGTGCTGCGTGCCGCAGCGCGTGAGGTGTTGGCCGGCTATTTGGGTGAGCGGCCTGAGGAAAGTACTGGTGGCGGAACTTCCGATGCGCGCTTCATCGCGCCGCTGGGGGCGCAGTGCATCGAGGTTGGGCCGGTGAATGCCAGCATCCACAAGGTGGATGAGCATGTAGCAGTGGGAGATCTTGAAGTGCTGCCAGAATTATATTTGGCGCTTATTCGCAAGCTTCTGCTCGATCGCTGACTCTTTGTTTTTTGCGCTACGTGACTTCGCACAACTCGTGCAGTCGGGTTCCGAGATCAAAAAAATTGCCGTAGATGTCTAGGTCCGCGTCGAACCATTCCTGGTGCGTAACGACATAGTCCACAATCGGCCGTAGCCTCTGATAGATCAAGGAGACGCTGCTTGGATCGCGCTCTTCACGGGAGATGAGAAGCCTTAGGAACGGACTGGCTGTATCCGGATCGTCTTTGGCTTCCGGAGACATCACATACTGCGCGAAGGCAAAGACATAGTATTGAAATGCGCGCCTGGGCATGAACAAGAGCTCATCTGCGCGATCAATCGATTGAGCGCCGCCAAATAAGTGCTGTATCTCTTCATTGCTCTTGCCGTACATCAATCGATGGGCGTACTTCGCGTCCAAGTCTGATTCGTACCCTATCCAGTCGTCTTCCCCTGGAATCTTGAGGGGTTTTTCTTTCTTGGCCATGACTTGATGTCGCGATCTTCTGAGATCATGGGACTTTAATCGGCGCGCATAAAAAAGCCACGCCCTTGGGCGTGGCTTTTGCGCCAACCGGCGTAGCGTGTCAAGCGCGCTCGCTACCCAACCACCGATAGATGATCCCGCCAATCAAACCACCCAGGATCGGCGCCACCCAGAACAGCCACAGCTGTGCGACAGCGCCGCCGCCGACGAACAGGGCCACGCCGGTGGAGCGGGCCGGGTTCACCGAGGTGTTGGTGACCGGGATGCTGATCAGGTGGATCAGGGTCAGGGCCAGGCCGATCGCGATCGGGGCGAAGCCCGCCGGCGCGCGTGCGTGCGTGGCGCCCATGATCACGATCAGGAAGACCGCGGTGAGCACGACTTCGGTCAGGAAGCCGGCTGCGGCCGAGTAGCCGCCGGGCGAGAAGGCGTCGACGCCGTTGGTCGCGAAGGCGCCGGCCGAGGTCGGGTCGATGGTGAAACCGCTCGCGCCGCTGGCAATCTGGAACAGCACCCAGCCCGCAGCGATCGCACCGACCACCTGGGCCACGACGTAGGGCACCACATCCTTGACCGAGAATCGTCCGCCGGCCCACAGGCCGAAAGTGACGGCAGGGTTGAAGTGTCCGCCGGAGATGTGGCCGAACGCGTAGGCGCCGGTCAGCACCGTCAGACCGAAGGCCAACGAGACGCCGAGCAGTCCGATGCCGAGCGGATTGCCGTCGCCTCCGAACTTGGCCGCCAATACCGCGCTACCGCAGCCGCCCAGCACCAACCAGAAGGTGCCGAGGAATTCGGCCGCCAACCGTTTCGTAAGTTGCATTGAGGGAGTCCCCGTGAAAAAGCCGCCAACCGGCCGGTGCAAACCCTAATCCAAACAAAGGGTGAGAATGTTGCTGTTACGTGAAGGCCGTCACGCAGTTCACATCGGCTTTGAAAGCTTGCTATCCTCATCACATCGCGGCATGGAGGCCGTGTGGGGATCAGGGACGAGGGACGTGGTCATTCCGTCTCGTTCGTGCCGAAGTCCATGCTTATGATGTCGGCCTTGCCGGCAGCTTGGGGCTGCGCTCAGGAGGAGTGACGATGACAGAAGTGGATGTTCACCAGATATTCGCCGATCCGCGGGTGGCCGAACTGGCCGAGGCGGTCGCCGAAGGCGACGCCGCGCGCGTGCAGCGCCTGGCGCAGGGCACTGACCTGCGGGCGCATGGCGACAAGAATGTCACGCTGCTCGAATGGGCGGTGTTGAACCAGAGTCCGAAGGGGTTGAACGCGCTGCTCGTCGCCGGCGCGGATCCCGCCGAGACAGGCATCGATGGCAGCAACGTCGTGCATCTCGCGGCGATGGCCAAGGATCCGATCTACCTGCAAACACTGTTGGCGCATGGCGCCCATCCCGACACGCCGCACAGCCAGACCGGCGCCGCGCCGCTGAGTGCCGCGCTGATGGGCGAGCGTCCCATCCAGTTCAAGGCGCTGCTGGCCGCGGGCGCGAATCCCAACCACGCCGACCGCCAGGGCAATACCGCGCTGCACGTGGCCGGCAAGATCAACGAATCCGGGCACGCGCTCGATTTGCTGCTGGCCGGTGCCGATCCGGTTGCACGCAATACGCAGGGCGCCACCTTCCAGCGTTACCTCAACATGACCCCCGTCAAGCTGCTCACGGACGAGAGCCGGCGTGATCGCGAGGCCGTCCAGGCCTGGCTGCGCGAACACGGGATCCCGGTGGAAGAGGGTTGATTCACAGCGCCGGAGACGCCGCGTGGCGACCTCCGGCAACAACTAGTCTCGACAAACTCAAGGACATAAGGGGAGTTTCAGGATGAGCCAGCAGACCAGTATTCCCGCGGCCGGAGAAGGCCCTTCGTTTGCTTCGCAGGTGCGGGGCCAGGATGCCAAAGAAATCGACCTGACGCTCGCGAAGCTCATGGCCGATCTGTACGACGATCACTACGGCCGCGACCGTCCAACCAACGTCGACGGCTGGAGCGCGCTGAGCGACGATCAGCTGAAGGCGGTGGGCATCGACCCGAACAAACTGCACGATGAAAGCTCGGGCTTCCGTTCGCTGATCTACGGCGATGGCAAGGGCCATTACGTGCTGGCGTTCTCGGGTACCGACGAAGGCAAGGACTGGCTCACCAATTTCCGCCAGGGCCTCGGCTTCGAGGATGCGCAGTACAACCAGGCCATGGCGTTGGCGA
Organism: Luteimonas sp. GW821-FHT14E02; assembly: GCF_058803905.1. NCBI lineage: Bacteria > Pseudomonadati > Pseudomonadota > Gammaproteobacteria > Lysobacterales > Lysobacteraceae > Luteimonas > Luteimonas sp. GW821-FHT14E02. The sequence continues at coordinate 69,638 of NZ_JBXAPK010000008.1, forward strand.
AGGACGCGCGCGTGGCCTTCGGTGACGAAGTCGTCATCACCGGCCACTCGCTCGGCGGCGGTCTGGCCGGCGCCGCGGCGATCGCCAGCGGTATCCCCGCGGTGACATTCAATGCCTCCGGTGTGCACGACAAGACGATCCGACGCCTCGGCCTCGATCCCGATGCGGTCAAGGAATATGCCGAGGACGGCCTGGTCCGACGATACGCGGTGAAGAACGAGATCCTCACCGACCTGCAGGAAAAGAGCATCCCGTTGAAGTGGGCGATGCCGGACGCGGTCGGCCACAAGATCGAACTGCCTGATCCGAATCCGCAGAATTTCTGGCAGAAACTGAACCCGATCAGCGACATCAAGCATGACGTCAAGAACCACTACATCGACGCGGTGATCGACGCGATGGCGCTGGCGAAGCCGGAATGGTCGAAGGATCGCGGCACGATGCTCTCCGACAACGGGGCGAGCGGTGCACGCTCCGCCGGAGCGTCGCTGGCCGATCCCAGCCATCCCGGATATGCGTTGTTCGACCAGTCGCTGCGTGGCTTGCAGAAAACCGATACGGCCGCGCTCGGCTTGCGCAGCGAGCAGGATGTCCAGAACGCGGCCGCGAGCGCCGCGGTGGTGGCGAAGAACAACGGCTTCGATCGCATCGACCATCTCGTGCCGGATCGCAACGGCAACGGCTTCTTCCTGATCGCCGGCGACCTGGGCGATCCGGGGCATCGCCGCGTGTTCGTCGATGGGGAAAAGGCGCGCTCGCAGCCGATGGAACAAAGCGCGGCGCAGCTGCAGTCGTCGCAACCCGAGCATCTGCAGGGCGAGCGCGAACAGCGACGCACGATGTCGGTCTGACCGACCGGTTTTTTTGGCACATCGAAGGTAGTCGCGATCATGCGGCTGCCCTTCGGTGTGTCGTTTTTCAATGTGCGTGGCTGTTCCGGCAATCCTGTGGCCGGAGGCGTTGCCTTGGCATCGTCACTGACGGACGTGCAAGACCGATGACTGCCTGTGCGAGTTTCATGTCGATTGAAAAATGAATCATCCGTCACGGCAGGAGACACTCCGTGACCTTATCGTCCCGCATCTGAGCGAAAACCAAGGCAAGGGGAATTCGAAATGGCGAAGCAATTTCTATGGCGAGCCACGCTCGATGCGGCTGCACCAAGAGCGAGCCATGCCCTTGAGACGACCGTCCCAAGGGTGAGCACCCATCTTTTTTCACAGGCCCGAAGCCTCGAAGCGCTCGACCTGAAGACGTCGACCCCGATGCTTTCCCTGGCGAGCAAGTTCCACGGCACCGAACCGAAGCTGGCGGACATGACATGCGCCTTGCTCGCGAAGGACGTCTATGGACCATCCGCCATCAACCCCATGCTCACTTGGAAGCCACTGGGGGAGGATCGGCTGGCGAAACTGGGAATCGACCCCAGAATCCTGTCCACCAAAAGCGGATTCCAGGCGCGCGTGTACGAGGATCCGGACCTGGGCGGCATCGTCTCGTTCAAAGGCACGAGTTCGATGAAGGATTGGCTGGCCAACTTGAAGCAGGGAGCCGGATTGGATTCGCCGCAGCACAACGAGACCGTCCTGTTGGCCAAGCTGGCGCAGAAAGCATACGGACCGGATTTGATCTTCGTCGGACACTCGAAGGGTGGAGGGCAGGCGGCGCTCGCTTCCGTCGTGACTGGCAATACGGCGATCACCTTCAACGCGGCTGGAGTGCACAACAAGCTCCTGTCCGACATGGGATTCGATCCCGAAAAGGTGCGGGATAAGCTCAAGGACGGGCAGGTCAGAGCCTATTCCGTTACCGATGAAATCCTCACCAGGACTCAAGAGAATTGGCAGGGCTGGGTGCCAACCGCGCTGGGATATCAGATCAAGCTGGACGATCCGTTCCCGCGTGAAGGCATGATGTCATACGTGCCGGGCAACAAGTCCGTGCACGACGTCAAATCACACTTCATGTCGAATGTCATCGAGGGGCTGAAGCTGCATCTCGATCCTCTCGAAAGGCTGCGGGCGATGGAGATGCTCGGTGCCGATCCCCTCTACAAGCAGGCGCTGCAGGCGATCGAGCAGGTCGGCCCCGAGAAGTTCAACATCAAGAGCGAGCGGGAACTGCAGAACACCGCGGCGGCGGCAATGGTGGTCGCGAACGCGAACGGGCTGGAACGCATCGATGGCATCATGCCGAGCCTCAACGGCAAGGATTTCTTCGTCCTGCAGGGGGATTCGCAGAATCCGGCGCATCAGCGGGTTCCCATGAACACGGCGGGGGCGCTGTTACAGCCGTTTCAGCAGAGCGTCCTGGAATTCATGCAGGCGCGTGACCAGGCGCCGCACATCGCGGCGGCACAGGATCTGACGCAGTACCGCCAAGGGCCGCAACTCTGAACCCGTCACTCAGGTGGCAGGACCGTGTACGATCTCGCCGGAACACATCGCTGTTTCGGGGCATGACAACAGCAGGAACTGGATATGGCAAGCATTGATACTCGCGAAATCTTCGAAGACCCGTCGGTCGCGGAACTGGCCGAGGCGATCACTGCGAAGGACGATGCGCGCGTGCGGCAACTCGCACCGAAAGTCGATCTGGCCGCGAGGGGCGATCAGAACGTCACGCTGCTCGAATGGGCGCTGCTGAACCAGAACGTGTCGGCGATGAACATCCTGCTCGATGCGGGGGCCGATCCGGCGCAGACGGGCGTCGACGACAGCACCGTCGTGCACATGGCGGCGGCGGCGAACGATCCCGTCTATCTCGAAGCCTTGCTCTCGCATGGTGCCAATCCCAACGTTCCGGACGCCGGGAGCGGAGCGACGCCGTTGAGCTCCGCCTTGATGGGCGATCGCGCCGATCAGTTCAAGATGCTGCTCGCCGCGGGGGCGAATCCCGACCATCCCGATCGTAGCGGCAATACCGCCTTGCACGTCGCCGGCCTGATCAACAGGCCGCAGCGCGCAATGGATCTGCTGGAAGCCGGCGCCAATGCCGCGGCCAGGAACGCGCAGAACGCGACGTTCGAGGAATATCTGTTCGTGACGGATCCCGATCTTCTGAACGACGAAAAGAAGCGCGAACTGGATGCGTTGGTGACCTGGTTGCGCGCACATCCGACCCAGGGAGCGGATGGCTGATCATCCTGGCGCGGGTTTCCCGCGCCAGCGAACAGCATGGGTGGAAGGCGGGATCAGCGTTCCGGCAGCGGAATGAACTCGTCGTCGCCCGCGATCTTGCCGAAACGGCCTTCGAGCCAGTCCTGCTTGGCCTGCTCGATGCGTTCCTTCGAGGAGGACACGAAGTTCCACCAGATGTGGCGATGGCCGTCGAGCGGTTCGCCACCGAACAGCATGGTTTTCAGTGGCGTTTTCGCGCGCAACACGGCACGGCTGCCGGGATCGAGCACGACCAGGTGGCGTTGCGGGATGTCGGCGCCGTCCAGCTGCGCTTCGCCTTCGAGGATGTAGAGCGCGCGCTCGACATGATCGGCATCGATCGCGATTTCCGCGTCCGGTTCCAGATCGATGGCCACGTTGAGGATCTCGCTGAAGGCGCGCACCGGCGACTCCTCGCCGTAGGCGCGCCCTGCGATCAGGCGCAATGATGCACCACCGCGTGTGATGCGCGGCAGCGTCGCGGCGGGATGGTGATGGAAGGACGGCGCGGTCTCCTCGTCCGGCTTCGGCAGACCGACCCAGGTCTGCATGCCGTGCACCGGATGCTCGTGCTCGCGCAACGTCAGCGGCGTGCGTTCGGAATGGGCGATGCCGCAACCGGCAGTCATCCAGTTGACGTCGCCGGGCGTGATGTCCTGATCCGAGCCGAGCGTGTCGCGATGCGTGATCGTACCGCTCCACAGAAACGTCACCGTCGCCAGACCGATGTGCGGATGCGGCCGCACGTCGATGCCGCGTCCGCGCTCGAACACCGCCGGTCCCATGTGGTCGACGAACACGAACGGACCGATGCTGCGTGCCTGGAGTGACGGCACGGCGCGACGGACTTCGAAACCGCCCAAGTCATGGACACGGGGCGCGATGATGGTGGTCATGCGAGATTCCCTGCGAAAAGCGATGGCGGTCAGCATCGCACTTCGAATCGCGCCTTGCACGATGCGCTGCGAAACAGTGCATCCCGGTCGGGGCGTAGCCTGTAGGGCTTGATCGGAACGCGTCGTCGGCCCAGATGCCGGAGTCCGCCCGCGCTGCCGAATCAGGGCTTCGACACCGAAAAGAATATGAAGCGAGGCGCTGTCGTCAGGCTTCGATAGGCATTGGGGAAAAGGGTGCGGGCTCTTTCGTCCGGTTGAGGCTCGGCCAGGGTTTCGATGCGGAACCCGGCCGATTGCAGAGAGGCGATCATTGCATGCAGCGGGCGATGCCAGAAACGCATCGAGAAAGACTTGCCGCCACGTTCCCAGGTGTCGGTGAAACTGTAGGTCTCGAAATAGTTGTCCCCGCCGGCGAACTGGTGATCCATGAAGGGGTGATGCGTGGAGAAGACCAGGCGTCCTCCCTTGACGAGCAGCCGGTGGAACTCGGAGAGCGGAAGCGACCAGTCGCGCATGTAATGCATCACGAGCGATGCCATCACCAGATCGAAGGCGCCATCGGCGAATGGCAGGTGGTGTTCGAGATCGGCGAGCTGGAAGTGCGCGCCGCCGTTGAGGCGTCGCCGTGCGATGTCCAGCATGCCGGCGCTCGCATCGATGCCGGTCAGGATCGCGCCGCGTTCAACCAGTGCCTGGGCGTGCACGCCGCTGCCGCATCCGGCATCGAGGACGCGCAGGCCGACGACATCGCCGATCAGCGACAGAATGGCCGGCCGTTCGTAATAAGCATTCCAGGCGTTGTTTTCGTTGTCGGCACTGTAGTCCGCCGCGAACGCGTCATAGTTGTTCGTGATCAATCCGCCCCTCCGGCGAGGAAGCCCTTGAATGGCGATCCCGCTGGTGACACCCCATGACGGCGGCATGAGGCCGTCGCCTTTGTTGCCAGATGCTTGTCTGGATTAGTTTTGCGGGGTGGTATCGAGCCGTAGCCGCGCTTCCGGATCGGCGCCGCGCGCCAACGATTCCAGCGTCACGCGGCGACCCTCGAGATCCTTGCTGCGATCGCCACGTCCGGTGTGCAGGATGAAAGACTGTGGGCTGCCCGAACCGCCTGTCCATTCGAATTCGACTTCCGCATCGCCCGCCCACACGCATTGCACGTCCGGCGCGCAGCGCGAATCGTTGACGAGCTTGACGTAGCGCAGCGTGCTCTTGTCGGGAAGCGCGACCTGTTCGCCGTGCGCGATCGCGAAGCTTTCGCCATCCTGCACAGTGCGCTGGCCGCTCGCGCCGGCGGGCGAGGTGGAACATGCGGCGAACAGAAATGGCAGGAAGCCAGCGTACAACGTGGATGCGAATCGACGGCGCATGATCGATCTCCTCGTGGAATGGTTCCGAGTCAGCTACGCAGGGCAGTCCCGGATGTCGCGATACAGATACTAAGCAACGCGATTCTAGAGGTCGAGTTCGGGCTCAGCGTGAACGTTGTCCCGGTCGCGGCGCGAGGCGAGCCGGTCCGCAAGCCGCGTCGGTTCCGGAAGCCGGTACGTGGTGACGTAGCGCATCACCAGGTCGGCGACGGACGCCAGCGCGACGCGATGCCCGGGCGAGACGAAGAGCGGATTGCAGTTCGGCTTGCTGCGCAGGATCCAGCCGATCTGGCGGCCGCCTTCCCGCAAGGCGGTGTAGGCACCGCGCACCTGATGCGGTTCGGGGCCGCTGCCGGTCAGCAGCTTCTTCGCCACCCCGATGCTCGGCAGGCCGGTGGCCACGCCGAAATGCGCGGCGATGCCGAGCCCGCGTGGGTGCGCGACGCCATGGCCGTCCACGAATACCAGATCGGGTTTCTGCCGCAATTGTTCGAGTGCCTTGAGCAGGGCGGGAAGCTCGCGGAAGGACAGCAGGCCCGGCACGTAGGGCATCGACGTGGGGAGGCGCGCGACCTGCATGTCGATCGGCTCCATCGTCTGCGCGTCCAGCAGGACTGCGGCGGCGCGCGTGGTGGCGCCATCATCCTCGAAACCGACGTCGAATCCGGCCAGCACGCGCAGGGATTTGGGGAATTCGTCGCGCAGCACGACCGATTTCGCCAGCTCCGCCTGCAGCGCGCGTGCGGACGCGACGCTGCCGTCCCAATCGCCGAAGATGCCTGCTGTCGTTCCGGGATCGCTTGCCGTCATCCCGACACCATGGCGACGATCATGGTCGCGATCAACCCCGGCGAGCGGCTCATGTGGAATCGTTATGTGGAATCGCTCGGCGCGCGGCGTTGCGGCGGGATCAGGCGTCGGGAACGCGCGTCCGGTCGTCTCCCGCGTTGTCGGCGAGCTCGACATCGTGGGAGGCCCCCTTCGCGACCACGCTGGTGGCGGTCAGGCCACCGCTGACGTTGCCCACCGTCGCGAACACGTCGGGAATCGTGTCTACCGCCATCAGTACCGCCAGCGGCTCCACTGGCAGCATCATGGCCTGCGTCACCGGCATGTTGGTGAACATGAAGCTGACCTGTCCCGGCAGGCCGACCGAGCCCATGCTGATGATCACAGCCAAGCCGATGCCGGCGACCAGGTGCATGGTCGGAATCTCGATGCCGTACAGCCACGCCACGAACGCGGCCACGCCCATGTACTGGATCGGGCTGGTGATGCGGAACAGCGACACCGCCATCGGCAGCACCAGCGAAGTGACGTGCAGGGGATAGCCGAGTCGTTCGCGCGCGCTGTCGATCATCGCCGGCAGCGAGGCCAGCGACGACTGCGTGCTGGCGGCGATCGTCTGCGCCGGCAGGATCGCCAGCGCGAAACGCTTGAACGGTTCGCCGCCAGCAACACGCGCGACCACGTACAGCATCAGCGTGACCGAGATGTAGAGGCAGCATTGCATCAGGATATAGCCGCCGAGCGCGCCCAGCGTCTTCAAGCCGACTTCCGCGCAGACCGCGAGCACGAGCGCGAACACGCCCAGCGGCGCCACCCACAGCACCCAGTGCACGATCACGATCATCACGTCGGCCAGACCCTGCACGAGTTCCAGCATGCGTGCGCGGCGTTCGGCATCGATGCGGGTCAGGCCGAAGCCGAAGAACATCGAGAACACCACCAGCGGCAGCATCGCGCTCTGCGCGGCGGCGGCGATGGCGTTGGAGGGGATGATCGCCGCGATCGAGGCGCCGAGCGTGGTGGCCTCGGCATTGGTCGTGGCAGGCGCCAATGCGGTGCGGAAAGCGGCGGCCGCGGCTTCGTCGTGCGGCAGCAGCGACAGGAACAGCGGCGCGGCGAAGGCGGCGAACGCGCTCGCCAGGGTGAGGAGGATCAGGAACACGATGATGGCGTTGCGCGCCACGCGTCCGGAGGCGGCGGCATTGCTGGCCGTGTTCACGCCCAGCACCACCAGTGCGGCCACCAGTGGCACCACGGTCATCTGCAACGCGTTCAACCAGAGCCGGCCGATGGGCTTGACGAACCCGGCCGTGGCGCTCGCGGCGCCGGGATCCCAGATCGCCAGCCCGAGTCCGATCGCTGCGCCGAGCAGAAGTCCCAGCAGGACCCGTGTGGTCATCGACATCGTGCGGTGTGCTCCTTACGGCGTTGGCAACTGCCAGGTGGTCTTGAGGCGATCGTATTCGTTTTGCGGCAGCAGCACGAATACCGGATGGGCTTCGGGCCGCAGCCAGGCGTAGAGGCGCTGCATCGCCGGTTCCGCCATCGCGGTGCAGCCGGCCGTGGTCTGTCCGGGCGCTTTCCACAGATGCGCGAAGATGCAGCTGCCAGCGCCGGCGCGGCCTTCGCGGTTATGTTCGATGACGAAGCCATTCTTGTAGCGTTGGTCGCCGTTGTTGTGCAGGTCCAGGCGCATCGGTTCGCTGGAGCCCTGGATCGCGGCCTCGCCGACCTGTTTCGCATCGACGATGCGGTTGTAGAGCGGGGATGCGGGAACGTCCATGCACCAGTTCGTGTCCCGCATCTGCGCGTAGGGCAGGGCGGTTTCGGCGCGCTCGCCGTAGCCGAAGGCTTCGCCGATCGCGAACACGCCGGCGGGAGCGCGCCCGTCGCCTTCGCGCTTTACCGGCGCATCGGCTTGCGTTGGTTGTGGATGCAGTCCGAGGCCCCAGGCCGAGCCGTTGCGTCCGATCGTGACCGGGACTGGATCGCCATCGGCCTGCCAGCCGCCGTCCTGTGTTTTCACGTATGTACGCAGCGTGCCGTTATTCGCGTTCCAATCCGCCGTGGTGACCACGATCATCTGGGTGGCGTTGCTCCATGCGACGGCCTGACCGCCATCGGCCTTCGGCGATTGGTGAACGCAAGCGGCAAGCATGAGCGTGGCCATTGCGAGGCAAACGGGGGCGAAGCGGGCGAAAACGGAAGATCGGTTCATCGGCACTCAGTGGTCCAGCATCGGCTGGATGCGTTCGAGGTTGATGCCCAGCTGCTCGAAGTGTTTCGCGTCCTCGCACAGCAGCAGGAAGATGAGATCGAGCAGGTGTTGCAAGGCGGATTGGTAGAGCAGCGGTTCGATATGCGCACGATCGTCATGCGCCGAGACCAGCAGTGAAAAATCGGCATGCGCCTGCAAGGGATTCGCGGTGTGGCGCGTCACCGCCACGGCCCTGCCGTGATGTTCCCGGAACAGATGCGCCACCTGGCACAGCGCCGCCTGGCGGCCATGCTCGGAGAACACGATCAGCACGTCGCCGGCACCGGCGCTGGAAATGCTGGACGGCATCAGCGCCGGATCGAAATGATGCACGGCGAGAATGCCGAGCAGCGACAGCTTCATGGCGAACGCGCGCGCGGCGATGCCATCCGACCCCTGGCCCAGCACGAACACCTTGCCGGCCTGGCGGATGGCATCGGCGATGGCGTCGATGCGTTCCGGCGGATTGATCAGCCGCGTTTCCTCCTCGGCCCGGGCCTTGGCATGCCAGAGTTCGCCGGCGAGCGCCGCATGTGGATGCGTGCCGTTCGGGTCCGGCGTGGTTCCGTTGCCGTCGTCACCGGCATCGCCGCGCGCGACCGACACGCCGATCGAATACTTGAGGTCGGGATAGCCCTTGTAGCCGAGCTTTTGGCTGAACTTCACCACGCTCGACTGGCTGATGCCGAGCGCGCTGGCCAGCTGCTGCGAGGAGTAGTCGCGCAGCAGGTGCGCGTTCTCGAGCAGGAAATCGGCGATGCGGCGTTCGATCGCCGACATCTGGTCGCGCTGGGAGCGGATTTTCAGCAGCGGGGACATCGCCGCAATCCCGTTGTCAGGCCGTCATCGCTTCGAGTCCGCGAATCTCGCGGATGCCGAGGCCCGGCGCATCGCTGATCGAGATTTCCGACTCGTTGAAGATCACGCCGCCATCGACCGGGTTGAACGCGCACAGCGAGGGGCCGTCGAGATCGACCTTGGTGATCACATCCGACTTCGCCACCGCCAGATGCACGGCGGCGGCCACGCTGATGCTGGTCTCGATCATGCAGCCGATCATGCACTGCACGCCGTACAGCGCGGCGATATCGGCGATGCGCACCGCATTGGAGATGCCGCCGGTCTTCATCAGCTTGATGTTGATGATGTCGGCGGCATGCAGCTTGATCAGATCGATGACCTGCAGCGGGCCGAACACGCTTTCGTCGGCCATCACCGGCGTGTGCACGCGGTCGGTGACGTACTTCAGGCCGTCGATGTCCTGTGCCTTCACCGGCTGTTCCAGCAGTTCGAGGCGGACGCCGGCATCCTCGAGCGTCTGCACCGCGAACACGGCTTGCTTGGCGGTCCAGCCCTGGTTGGCGTCGAGGCGGAGCAGGGCGCGGCCTTCGACGGCGGCGTAGATCGCCTTGACGCGCTCGATGTCGACGCCGATGTCCTTGCCGACCTTGATCTTGAGCGACTCGAAGCCGCGTTCCACGGCCGAGAGCGAATCCGCCACCATCTTGTCGATGTGGTCGACGCTGATGGTGATGTCGGTGGTGATCACGGGCTCGCCGCCGCCCAGCATCTTGTACAGCGGCGCGTCGTACAGCTGTGCCCACAGATCGTAGACGGCGATTTCCACCGCGGCCTTGGCGCTGGTGTTGCGCTCCAGCGCGGTCTGGATCAGGCGCGTGATGCGATTGAGGTTGGCGATGTCCTCGCCGATCAGGCGCGGGGCGATGAATTTGCGGATCGCCTCGATGATCGAGCCGTGCGTATCCCCCGTGATCACCGCGGTGGCCGGCGCCTCGCCGTAGCCCACATGCCCGGTATCGGTGTGGATGCTGACGACGATGTCCTCCACCGTCTCCACCGTGCGCAGCGCCGTCTTGAAGGGCGTCTTCAGCGGGACGCGCAGCATGCCGAAGCGGATGTCGGTGATTTTCACGGGAGAGCCTTCATGCGTTCGTCCAGAATTGTCTTACGGCCGGATGCGCTGGATGTTGGTGATGCGGTCGACGTAGGTCTGCTTCTGGTTGATCCGCAGTGGCGGCAGTGGCGTCACCGAGACGCCATTGAGATCGCCGCGCACCAGTTTGCCCGACGCATCCAGCCAGGCGCCGCCATTGGTGTCATGGATGACGTAGGGCATGCCATTGTCATTGCCGATCACCATCATCACGTGGCCCGGGATGTAGACCAGATCGCCGATCTGCAACTGCTTCACCGCCGCCGCGCGCTTGCTGCGGTCGGAGGGTTTGAAGGTGAGGCGGTTCAGCGCCGGGCTCACGCTCTGATCGCTCGTATTGCGCGGCAATTGCACGTTGAAACTGCGATATACCTCGGAGACGAAGCTGCTGCAGTCGCGCGTGCCGTAGTCGTTGCCCCAGCCGTAGCGTTCGCCGAGGAACTTGAAGCTCTGGCGCAGCAGATTGGCGGGCGTGAGCGGCAGATAATCAGGTGAAACATCGGCCGTGCGCGGCAGCAGCGCGGGCACGGTGCGCAGCGAGCCGTCGTCGTTGCGCACCGGCAGCTCGATCACGTGCGAAGTGTAGGCGGCCTGGCCGTTGACGCTCTGGTTGCCGGGCCATTCCTTCAGCAGCGGAACGCGCACGCCCATGTCGAGCTGTAGGTCCGAGACCTGCGGCAGGTTCGGCGTGTAGACGGTGCGGACAGTGGCACCGGTGACGATCAGGTACGGCACCTTGCGCACGTAGCTGAAGACCTGGGTCTTCGAGCCTTCCGCCACGGCTTCCTTGTCCACCCAGGCCGCATAGAACGTGCCGACCACGAACCACCACTTGCCGTCGCGGCTTTCATGTGCGATCACCACCGGCGTGCCGGGGAAGAAGGCGGTTTCCTGGAAGCGATCGATATCGGTGTCGCCGCGCGCACTGAACACGCGCTGCGTGGTGGGGAAGGTGCGCAGGTCGGCGCGTTTCACGATCAGGCCATAACGCGTCGGCTGCGATTGCGGCACCGCCTGCAGGTTGAGGCGATCGATCCAGCCGTCAACGGCCTTCTTCGGAATCTCCTTGCCGCTGCTGTCGTACAGCGTGCGCGCCGGTCGTACCGACAGCGCCTTGATCCAGTCCGTGACCTGCTTGCTGTCGAGCGTGGTGGGGATCGACTCGATGTTATGCAGGGACGGATCGTTCTGCTGCAGCTTGCGGTTCTGCGCGGCGATGGCGCCGCGATCGAGGATCACCTTGCTGGCCTGCGGCTGACGGCTGATCCAGTACTCGGGGTCCAACTGCGAAGTGTCCACGCCGACCACGCCGGTGGCTGCGCCGGCGGCGCGTGCCGGTGAGAGCGGCGCGAGCGCGCCCGCGCACAACACCAGAAGGACGGCGACGAAGGCGAATCGGGACATGCGGGATGGGGAGATCATGGCGTCGGGTCTGGGCAGATGAAGAGAGTCATGTTGGCGCGTTCATTGTGAACGGACGAATGGTCTGTGCACCACGAGCCGTGCCACCAGATCCCCGTTTGGCCCCCACGATGGCCCTCTCCCCGCCAAGCGCTTCAAGGCGTTGGCGCGCATCATGGAATACATATTTCTTAACTTGCAAGTTTTTGGAATAAATTATTGACCCTAGCAAGGCGCCATGTTAAACAGATGTGACAGGGGAATTTGAGCGTCGGCCGTCAGGTCGACCGTCACGGGGCGACCAGGCGCGGCATGGCGTGAACCACACCTCGGCCAATCGGACTCCAACGCCCGGCGTGCCGCGGGCGCGCGGGCGCCGGTTGGCGACCATCTTCTTACTGGCCCTGGTCGTGCCCGCCCTGGCCGGTATGGGCAAGACGGCGCCGACGCCGCTGCCCGAGGTCATCGCGGCCATCGATGCCGGCCACTTCAAGGCCGCTGAATCGGATATCGCCGCAGCGTTGCAGGATTCCCGGCTGACGGCCGAGCAAAAAGCGGCCTACGCGTTCCAGCGCGAGCGCATGCGTCGCATCCTGCTCGATTTCAGTCTCACTGAGGATCAAGTCCGGGAGCGCGTGCGCAAGCAGATCCCCGATCTGACGGACGCGGAATTCACTAAGTGGAATGCCGCCGGCCTGTTCGAGCGCATGACTATCGACGACCGCACCGTCTATTTCAGCCGTGCACCCTCGAATCTGTTTCGGCTCAGTTCCGAAGCGCTTTCCCGCCGCGACTCGCAGCTGTCGCGGCTGGGCAACGCCAACGGCCCCATGGAATCGCCGAATCCGCATCACAGCGAGGTGCGCGATGCCGCGCTCGCGCAGCACAGTCGTCACGTTGCGCCCAGGCGCTTGCAGGTGATGCAGTCGTTGACCGTTCACGCGGACACGGTCCCGGCAGGCGAGACGGTGCGCGCCTGGATTCCGTATCCGCGCGCGCTGCCGGGACAGCAGGAAGAGATCCGCTTCCTGCGCAGCGAGCCGGCACGGCACAAGATCGCGCCGGAATCCGCGCTGCAACGCACCGTCTATCTGGAAAAACCGGCGCGGAAGGGGCAGCCGACCGTCTTCTCGATCACCTACGAACTGACGATTTACGGTCAGTACGTCGACATCGATCCCGAGCGGGTCGTCCCCGCGAAGGTCACGCCGGAACTTGCTCCCTTCGTTGCCGAACGGCCGCCGCATGTCGTGTTCACCGACGCCATGCGGCTGTATTCGGCGCAGGTGGTGGGCGATGAAAAGAATCCTTACCGCATCGCGCAGAAACTCTTCGCCGCTGTCGACCGGATTCCGTGGGCTGGCGCGCGCGAATACTCCACGATCAGCAACATCAGCGACTACACCCTGCAGGCGGGCCACGGCGATTGCGGACAGCAGACACTGCTGCTCATCACGCTGCTGCGCATGAACGGCATCCCCGCCAAGTGGCAGTCGGGCTGGATCTATTCGGATGTCGGCTACGACAACATGCACGACTGGGGCTGGCTGTACCTCGCTCCCTACGGCTGGGTGCCGATGGATGTCACCTTCGGGAAACTCACCGGCGGTGCTCCCGAAATCGAGAACTTCTACCTTGGCGGCTTCGACGCCTACCGCATCGCGTTCAACGACGACTACAGCCGCGACTTCGTTCCGCCCAAACGCTTCGAGCGTTCGGAGACCGTCGACCTGCAGCGCGGCGAAGCCGAATGGCGCGGCGGCAATCTGTATTTCGATCAATGGGATTACGACTTTGCATGGAAGATGCTGCCATTGACCGATGGCGTGCAGGGCAAGCGCTGAACAGCATCATTCACCACTAACACGGCATTGACGGGGAGAGCGTCATGAATAGCAATAAATCGAGTCCGCGCCGACGCGCGCTTTGCATGGCGATGGGCCTGCTCCTTTCAGCGATAGCCGCGGAGCCGGCGATGGCGCAAAGCGCGACGGGTGCCGTGGTTGGTCGAGCGGAAGCCGGCTCGCAGGTCACCATTACCAATCCGGATACCGGCTTCACCCGCACGGTGACCGTACCCGCCGATGGCAGCTATCGCCTGTCGTTGCTGCCGCCTGGCAACTACAAGATACAAGCGAGTCGCGATGGGGCGCCGGTCGGTGAGTCGCGGCAGGTGGTGGTGAGCCTGGGCAGCGCGACAACTATCAACCTGGGGGGGAGCGACACCACGAATCTTGCCGTGGTGCAGGTGGTCGGCTCACGGGTGTTGACGCCGGTGGATGTCAGCTCGACCGAATCGGCGACGAATGTTACAGCGGCAGAGATCGCCAGGCTGCCAGTGGATCGCAACGTGACATCGGTTGCGTTGCTGGCGCCGGGCGTATCAAAAGGCAGTGCGAGTTTCGGCGGCGTTTCCTTTGGCGGCTCCTCTGTCGCCGAGAATGCCGTCTACGTCAACGGGCTGAATGTCACCGACTTCTACAACCGCGTCGGATTCTCAGAAGCCCCGTTCTCGTTCTACAAGGAATTCCAGATCAAGACAGGAGGTTATTCGGTCGAATTCGGGCGAACCACCGGCGGCGTGGTCAATGCCGTCGCGCAGTCGGGCAGCAACGAATTCCACTACGGCGCACAATTGGACTGGACGCCGGAAGATTGGCAGGCCTCGCAGAGGAACAGTTACCTTGGCCAGGATCGCTACCTTACCCGAAGCAAGGATACTTCCGATTCAACCAAACTGAATGTCTGGGCGTCCGGTCCAATCGTCAAGGACCGCTTGTTCTTCTTTGTCAATTACGAAGGGCGGGATCTTCGCCCGACCAGCACGAATGATCTGGGAACCTCCCTGGTGGAGGGGAAGTCGGACAATGGCTTCTGGGGCGCGACGTTGGATTGGCAGATCAGTGATCGCAATCAACTGAGCCTGATGGCGTTCTCCAACAAGGAGAGTCGTGTTGATGATGTATACAAGTACGATTTCGATAGCGACGACAAGCAGGAGAAGATCAACACGGTATCCGCGGATTCGGGAGGGACGAACTGGGCTGCGACTTGGTCGTCCTACCTGACTGATAACTTCACGATGAAGTTGATGCATGGGCGTACCCATCGTGACGACAAGCAAAACTCGCCGCTGGACGCCGATTGCAACTATATAACGTCAGTGTCAAGCCTGGCCCCGGCCGGTATCAACGTTGGATGCACGACCAACCAGTCGGTTTACGATCGCGAAGACGAGCGTACCCAGACGCGCGCGGACTTTGAACTGACGCTGGGAGATCACCTGATCCGTTTCGGCATCGACCGTGAACGCAATATTTCCGACCTCCGGCAATATTATCCGGGACCCGGTGGCCTTCAATTCAACGTATATAGCACCACGCCGGGAAGTACGATCCCCAGTTCGGGCGGCGGAGTCGTCCCGGATGGCTATTACGCCTATGTCAGAGCCCGGCAATACGAGTTGTTCGGCGTATTCGAAAGCAGCAACAAGGCTTGGTACATCGAGGACAACTGGTCGATCACCGAGAATGTCGTGTTGAATCTCGGCGTCCGCAACGAGAGTTTCATCAATCGGGACGCCGGCGGGCGGCCCTATATGAAGATGGACGACATGTGGGCGCCCCGGTTCGGCGTTTCATGGGACGTGAAGGGTGATGGGACCATGAAACTGTTTGGAAACGTCGGGCGCTACTTCCTTCCGGTTGCCAACGTCATCAACATCAAGCAAGGTGGCGCGCTGCTCGATGCGCGGAGCTACTACGGCTTCGATGGTTGGGATATCCGCGAGCAGAACGGCGTCCAATACGCTTATCCGATCTTGGGCCCACAGTTCGGCTACTACGATGGGCAAGGCAACGGCACGGTAGGCGATCTGCGTGCCGAAGTCGATCGCGATCTTGACCCTGTGTACCAGGATGAGTTCATTTTAGGCTTCCAGCAAATCCTGGATGGTGCCTGGTCTTGGGGGGCGCGAGGGATCTATCGCAAGCTCAACAACGCGATCGATGACATGGAGATCAGCGCGACAGGCGCTTGCGGGCCGGATGGATATGTCGGCTGGGTAATGGGCAACCCTGGGGAAGTGGCGACGGTTTGGGGTGATACCAATTGCGATGGCGAAGCCGATGGCTGGATCGATGTGGACACTTCCAAGGAAGGGTGGGCCATGTATGACAGCGAGGGAAATTATCTCGGTCAGCGAGGCTGGGTGAAGCCGAAGCGCACATACAAGGCGCTCGAACTTCAGCTCGACCGCGCATGGGACGGAAAGTGGGGATTCAATGCTTCCTATACGTTGTCATGGAACGAGGGCAATGCCGAAGGGCCGGTGAATACAGACACCAATTTCGGCGACACCGGGCGCACCGAGAATTTCGATGATCCCTGGGTCAATTATCGTGGTTCGGGGCCGTTGGCTAACGATCACAGGCACCAGTTGAAGCTGCGTGGGACGTATGCACTGGATGAGCACTGGCAGATCGGTGCGACACTGGATGCCAAGTCAGGCGCTCCGATCACGGCATTCGGCGTCGGTAATCCGTTCGATGCCACTGCGTACCATAGCTATTTCATCTGCGTCGCCAACTGCACTTCGGAAGATTCGACGCAGCGTGTCTATGAGCATTCGCGTCGTGGAGGTGCCGGCCGCCTGCCATGGATCATTGATCTTGGAGCAAGCGTTTCCTACGAGCGCTCCTTCGGCGCGGCGAATTTCAAGGCCAAGCTGGCATTTTTCAATTTGTTGAACAAGCAGCGCCCGGTCTGGGTATATCAGGAGCTGGAACCCGCGATCGGGGATCGTGATGAATTCTTCAAGAAGGAGCGGTTCCTGCAGGCGCCACGCTATGGGCAGTTGACGCTCTCGTTGACCTTCTGAGAATCTGTGACGGCCTGGGATCAGGCCGTCACAGACTCGGATAATGCGAATTCCCTCATTTGCGGTTTGCCTCCTGCTCGCGTTGGCGCCTGTCGTAGGTTATGCGCAGCACTCCACGAAGGAGTTGGATGATCATTTCGACACGGCCCTGAAACGTTATGGGTTACCCGGGCTGGCAGTTGGTGCGGTCCGTGATGGCGAAGTGGTCTACGCGATGACGGATGGCGAACTGGCGGTCGGTGGCGGGGCGCGGATCAATCCCGACACCGTGTTCAAGATCGCCTCCAACACGAAGGCCATGACCGCCGCGGTATTGGCGCGTCTCGTCGATGCCGGCAAGCTGAAATGGGATGATCCGGTCATCAAGTACCTGCCGGATTTCCGCATGTACGACCCGTGGGTGACGCGCGAGATGCAGGTGCGTGACCTGCTGGTTCACAACAGCGGCCTCGGTGCCGGCGCGGGCGATCTGATGCTGTGGCCGGAGCCGAATCTGTTCTCGCGAACGGATGTAATTCACGGTCTTCGCTTCCTGAAGCCGGTTTACAGCTTTCGTTCCCGCTATGCCTACGACAACAGCCTGTATATCGTCGCGGGAGAGGTGGCGGCCGCGGCCAGTGGCATGCCCTATGAAGTGTTGGTGCGAAAGGAACTGTTCGAGCCGCTGGGCATGACGCGATGCCAGGTTGGGGAGTGGAAGCGGGATGTCGTCGGCAATGTTGCGCAACCGCATGTCCGCAAGGAAGGGCGATACGTGCCGGGGCGCGTCGATGGCGAGACCATCCCGAGCATTCCCATGGCCGCAGCCGGCGGCATCCGCTGCAGCTTGAATGACATGCTGAAATGGATCTCGATGTGGCTGACGCCGGACAAATCGGGTCTGGTTAGTGGAAAGCCATGGCTGTCCGCGGAGCAACGCAAGGCGGTCTGGTCGTCGCAGATGATCATGACGCTCACACAACGCATGCGGGACTGGGACGACAGTCATTACTCTGCCTACGGCTATGGCTGGCGTCTGGCCGATGTCGATGGCACGCAGAAGGTATCCCATACCGGGACGTTGTCCGGCATGTATTCGGCGGTGACCCTGCTGCCCGAAAAGAACATCGGTTTCGTGATTTTGATCAATGGCGATGCCGACGATGCGCGTACCGCGCTCAATCAGGTGTTGGTCAAGCACTTCACGGCGCCCGAGCAGAAGCGGACGGTGGCGTATTACGCCGATCTTCTTGAGGCGGAGACTCGTGCCTCTCAAAAGGATGGGAAGGAACCGGAAACGCGTGAACGGCGGTCGGTTTCTGTCGCTGAAGCCAGTGGCAATCTTGGTGTTTATCGCGATCCCTGGCTGGGTGAAGTCGATATCTGTCCAGTGGGAAAGAGTGTCGTTTTCTCGGCGCGGAAATCGCAGAAAATGCGAGGCGAGGTGATGCAGGCAGGCCGGCGCTGGTTTGTGGAGTGGGAGAGTGACGGGCCAGATGTCGCGGCCTGGCTGGATTTCTCGTCTCCTCCCGATGGCGGCGGCATTGCATTGAAAATGTCGAAGGTCGATCCGGAAGGCGATTTCAGCAATGACTTCGAGGATCTTGCGTTCGAACGGATCGGCGCGTGTCCAGGGGCGCATTGAAACGCTGGAGCTCCGCCGTGGTGCTCGTGGCACTTGCAAGTTGTGCGAGTGTGTCCACGAAGGATAAGCCTGAAGTCCACGGCGCCCGAACGCCAGAGGAAGCAGGCTTCGTCAGCATGCGAACGCTTGTTCCTGATCTCAGGATGGAGATTCGCTACGCCGGAAGCCACAACTTCGTTGGCACGCCGATCGAGGGTTACGAGGCGCCGGAATGCTACCTGTTGCGGCCCGTGGCCGAAGCCTTGCAGAGGGTGGAGCAGGCGTTGCGCGAAAAGCGGCAACGGCTGTTGATCTACGACTGTTATCGTCCGGTCCGGGCAGTCGCGCATTTCATGCGCTGGGCGCGCGATCTTGGTGATCAGGCTCACAAGGCTGCGTTCTATCCGATGCTGGATAAATCGCGCCTGGTTCCGCAGTACATCGCGGAGCGATCTGGCCATAGTCGCGGAGCGACCGTCGATCTGACCCTGATGC
Source organism: Luteimonas sp. GW821-FHT14E02 (assembly GCF_058803905.1). Taxonomy (NCBI): domain Bacteria; kingdom Pseudomonadati; phylum Pseudomonadota; class Gammaproteobacteria; order Lysobacterales; family Lysobacteraceae; genus Luteimonas; species Luteimonas sp. GW821-FHT14E02. Next base: position 88,440 of record NZ_JBXAPK010000008.1, read on the forward strand.
AATGCGACGTTGACGCGCACTGCGTACCGCTGGATATGGGAACCAATTTCGATTATTTCGGCGAACTCGCGCACACGGACTCGTCGAATGTCTCCCCGGTGCAGCACGAGAACAGGCACATGTTGCGTGCCGCGATGGAGCAGGAAGGATTTCGCAACTACCCGGACGAATGGTGGCACTACAGTCGCGTGCCGGAACCGACGCCGGGGACCGCGTATGACTTTCCCGTGCGATGAGGTTCGCCAAGGACGCTGCCCCAGGGTGATGCGGTCACGCGGAACGTTCGACGAAGTCGCTGCGGTCTAGGGCCAGAGAAGCCACCGGATTCGCGCCATGCGTCCGGTTGACGTGGGAAAGATAAATCGCGCTCATCAGCCTGGCCGGGATGACGTGGTCATCGATGTTCGACTTCAGTTGCGACCGATCGATCCGGCCGCTGATGAAGAAGACGAATTCCCGCAGCGCCTCCTTCTTGACCTGTTCGATGTGCAGCCTGCTGTTGTCGAAATCGGCCAGGTCCCCTGCGCGGTACAGGCGATACGGGGCCTTGTCCCCGGTGATGGCCGAGTTCCGGAACACTTTCACGTCGAAGTGGTTGTTTCCACCGGCATGCATGTCGGTGTGATCGTTGGTTTCGTGCTTGTCGTTCGCCTGCCTGGATTCCAGCACGATGGTCTGGTACGGGCCGCAAACCACTTCGTGCGTCTCATGCTTCACCCGGCCCGCGGCCTTGTAGAGGTCGGGGCGCGGCCACAACCAGTGGCGGCGCGAGAAGCCGTTGTGGCGCAGGTCGATCTGCGCCTGTCCGATGATGTCGCCGCCGGCGTTGAACTCGATCAGCGTCTTGGCGTCGATCTCACCGATCTTCGGCGACATGGCCACGACTTCGGCATCCGAATGGAGCGCCGCACCTGCGTACTCGTCACCGAAGATGCGTTCGTACTCCTGCCGGCGCACCTGTTTCACAAATCCGGCTGGTTGCAGGAAACTGGAATAAACAGAGGCACTGTCGGGCGCGGTTTCCCGCGTGTAGCTGGCTTTGAAGAAACGGTAGACGGCATCGATGATGTGGTATCCCGAATGCGAGACTTTCCCGTAGCCCTGATTGAACGGGTGATAGTTCATTTGCAGGATCTCGGTCGGGAAACGCCATTTGCCGTCGCAATGCGACGACGAGACCGAGGTGACCGGGCAGCCAGTGAGATCGCGTATCTCGCGGATCAGGGAGAGGGTGAGATCGAAGGCCGGATGCCAGCGGCGATGGCTGTTGACGATCAGGCAGAGCGGGCTTCTGGCCGCGGCGCGCTCGTAGCAGGCGAGGATCTCGGTCGCATCGTCGGCGATCAGCTGTGCCTGCCTCGCATCGCTGACCGCGTTCGCGCGCGTGGTGACGGGTTTGTCGAGTAGCACGCTGAGGCCGCGCGATAGTGCCCAGAGTGCGTAAGCCCGATGACTCAGGGGTTCGGTGCTGATGATGACGGCATTGATGCCGCGCCGATCGACGATGCGATTCAGTTCCGACTCGACATCCGCGGGAAGTTCGCCAGTGAAGGGCGGCACGAACAAAGTATCGGCATCGAGTTCCTTGGCGCGGACCAGTGCGTCGATCCGCTCCCGTTCGCTTTCCAGTTCGACGATGCCCGCGAGCCGAACCGCGAGGCCGTCACGGTGTGCCAGCTCGTGGGTGTGGCGCACATAGGTGCGTTGCGCATGTGGCCCGAGCCCGATCAGGAGGATGTTCACGACGTCCTGGATGGAGCGTGCTGCTGTGGAGTGGGGTGTCGTACTGGAGGTCATACCGGACGCGGAGCGCGCGAGGCTTGGGTTCGTGGAGGCAAGGTCGATCGTGGGACGGGCGGGCACAAAAAAACCGACGAAAAGAATCGCCGGTTCCTAGGAATCGTGTGGAAAGAGAATACATGAATTGCCCCTTTTCGGGATGGGGCTGAGGGCTGTCTAATCCATGTATTCAGCCAGAGGTTTCATGGTTGCGGCGGCGCCCCCGTTCGTCTCCTGATGGGTGGTGCATCAAATTCGAGCCAGGTGCCGCTCAGTGGTGGCGAGTGTCATCGTTTTCACTGCCGACGACGCCATCGCGATCCTGATCGCGTCCAGCCTGGTTGCGGCGCTGATGCTCCTGTACATCGCGATCCGTTCGCGGGTCTTGCGCACGGCTAGGGTGGGGTTGCGTTGGCGAGCGCGGAGGCGTGTGGTTGCGTTCGCTCCGGGACTTTGAATTTTTCATCGCGACACCTCGTATGCGGGTTGTTCCAGTGGCGACACATCCGCTCACCAATGGATGGGTGGTTTCAGTGACTGCTGCTCTTCCTGGCGCGCGTCCTTGCCGCTTTCTTCGCGGCTGCGGAGCGTTGCTGCGGGCCTTTGGTCCTGGCTGCTTTCTTCGCTGCCGTCGAGCGGTCCGGGGCGCTTCGTTTTTTGGTCGCCGACTTCGCCTGCCGGGAAAGCGCCTGTTTGGAAGCCGACTTGCGGCCGGCACGCTTGAGCGCTTTTTTCACGGCCTTCGACCGTGCGCGCGATGGTGCCTTCTTCGTGGTCTTCTTCGCCGATTTCAGTTCTCTCTCCGCTTTCTTGCTAGTCGCTTTCTTGCTTTTCTTCGGAGGCGGAAGCTTGACGCCCGCGCGCCGCGCCTTCGAGAGCCCGATGGCGATCGCCTGCTTGGCCGATTTGGCGCCGTGCTTTCCTTCCCGGATATGTTCGATTTCCTCGTGGACGAACTCTCCCGCCTGGGTGCTCGGCGATTTGCCTTCACGTTTGTCCTGTTTGGCCCGATCGAGGGTTTTCTTCTCTGGCATGATCTGACTCCATTGCGGGTTCAGCCGGTGCCGGGGCTTTCATGGGCGGTCGGTCTTATGACGGATGTCAAACCCATTCCAACTCGCTTCCGAGCGAATATCCGATCGTTGCGATGGAAAGCATCCGGACCGAGCGCTTGTCGGCGGGGGCGATTCAGCGAGGAAACGATGCCGACGAACTCGCCATTTGCCGATTCACTCTCGCACCGCGGCCGTTCGCCATCGGTGAATCGCACATCTACGGCACGTAATCGGCAGGGTAAGAATGTGTGAATTGCATGGGCACGGTCGCAGAAAACGTTTTCCGCGAGAGGGCGGGTCTGCGGACGTGCCTGTCTGCCGAAGAGAGGAGCTTGGTCATGGGCCAAGGCCGGCTGCTCTAGCCCCACAAGTGACATCAAACCCGAGCTGATGCCTCAAATGCCATGGGCTTGGCATAACAAAAGTGAACCTGCCGGGGCGGCGACCACAAGGGAACGCTATCGCTTGTGCTAGCTTGCAACCGATAGCGCATAATCTGGCGCATACGAGCCGTCTTGCAGGACGATGAAATAAGGTTCCGGCAGGTCGTTTCGGTTTTCGCTACCTTACCCACGAGAACTGGGGGCAATATGGCTACACCGCACAACACACTCATCTATGCGATCGCTGCAAGTCTGCTGATACCGACGGTTGGGCCAGCCTTGGCGGCTGGGGATGGGGACGGCAGCGGGGGAAGCTCGTCCGGTGGGCATGGTCTGGTGGTGCCGCCGCCTCCTGTCACTACTGCCGGCATGGGGCAACCTCAGCCGCAAACCCCTGACATCAGTCGGGATCCTCGCTGGCGTGCGTACAAGTTCGAGCAGGACGGCATTCAATATCTGCAGGTGAATGACAGCGACGGAAACGTGCGGGTCACCCTGGGCATCATTGATGGCACGGTTTGGACGCTGCCGATGGGCCGGGATGCTGGCCGAGTGTCCACGTCACAGCGCCGCCTGGTCACGCCGGCGAATGCTGCGCGCTCGGTGATCTATCACACCCCGGACTTCGAATTCGTTGCCTACGTTGGCACCAACGGCGTCGTCTGGGCGGTCGAAGCCTCCGACGGTACCCCGTAGGTCGGCGTGGCTGTCGCTGTTTTAGCGACAGGTTCGCTCAGCAACAGGCAGATGCGATTACGGCGGCAGCGCACGGTGCCGCCGTAAGCCAGGGCACGCCCCGCCAGCGTTTCGACCACGCGCTTGGATGTTTCGGGCCCAAGATTGAGTGAGGCATCGAGCAGGGACACGGTGATGGCGATGCCGCGATATGCGCCTCGCTGTCCGCAACGCGCCCGGATCAGGATCGTCCCGGATTCCAACTCCAGCAATAGCGCGACGGCGTCACTGACACTGCGATAAGCCGCCAGCTGCATGCCGAGGCCGAGCTGGCAGGGGTCACCTTTCAAGCGTGGAGTGGCGAGCCGGCCAGTCTGTTCCCACACGCCCGCGATGGCACTGGATTCCAGCACCAGGTAGAGGCCGTAGTGCTCGATTTCCGACGGGTAGACCAGGCTCAGCTGTTCCCGGAACAGGCGCGACTGGATGACGCTGGTGCGCAGCATGTCCATCGCCGCGGCGTGATGGCCGCGCCCCTGCAGCCACTGCACCGCCTTGCGGAAGGAGATGTCCATGTCCTCGCCGATGATCTTCATCCGGATCGCGCGCTCGCGCATCTCGCGCTCGCTGGAGATGATGCTGGTTCGGGCAATCGTGATCGCCTGCTTTTCGATCAGGCGATGGTGCGTGAACTTGTGGTAGTGGTGCGAGATCGTCGCGCCGAACCACAGCAGCGCCGTTCCCATGACGGCGAGAATTTCCTGGGCGATGAATGCTTCCGCGTCATGGAATCCGCGCACCCACGGATTGTTCATCGTCGCGCCGATGGCCAGGTTCACGCCGATGACACCGATCGCCGCGCCTCGCCAACCATGCAGGCAGGTGAGCGCGATCGCGGGCAACACCATCAATATCCGGATGCTGTTGGCCTGCAGACCATTCGCATCCGGCGCCTGGACCAGATAGAGGCCGAGCAGGAACGTGATGGTGAAGAGCGCGAAGAATGCATCCAGGCGCAGCTTTCGAGCGGAAGGAAAAGACAGTTTGCGCTGCTTCCACAGCAGGGCCAGCGGCGCCAGCATCAGGATGCCGAGGTAATCGCCGATGAAGTATCTGAACCATATTTCCCAAGACACCGGCTCGTTCTTGGGAGACATGAGGAAGTAGGTCGCTGCAATGTTCAGGGCGCTCACTGAAACGGCGGCGAGCGCGACAACCGAAAGCAGCCAGTCCTGACGGCCTGAGGCACGAAGCTTTTCGTGCTTGTAGATGATGTATCCCACGGTCGGCATCAGCACGGCGGATGCCACGATCGCCCAGATGATCCCGAAGTCATCAACCATCGAATGACGGAAATAGGCGAACGCCAGGTATTCCCCGACAAGCAGGTAAGGCCAGGTGCGATACGGGAAGAGCAGCAGTGCCGCCACGCGCAAGCCGGCCGGCAGATACCACTGGTCCATCGATATCTGACGCAGAACCAGGTAGCAGACCGCATAAGCCACGGCCAGCAGAAGACCACTCGGCCTCAAGCTCAGGCGAAGTTCCTTTTCAAGCCAACCAAATCGTGCGGTCATCAGCCCCCCTTTTGCTGAAATGGTGAGTCAGGGGCGTGTTATGAAACTGCGAAGATGCCGACCCACCGCACGAGAGAATCCCTTCCCATGGCCCCATTCGTCAAGCGAACTCGGTCCGGGAATCCGTATCGCGACCACACAATGATGATCTCCACATCGATGAATGCGGCGCGAAGCTTGAGTAGACAATTGGATACTTGTCGATCAGCGTGAAGACGTCGAGCCTTTGCAGGGAATAAGGAATTGGACTTCGAGCGAGCTGCGGTCAATTGAAAAACGACGCACGATTGCTGGCAGCAATGCGCCGGAGCTTCTCGGGATTGCGCTGCACATAGATGCGCAGGATGCGCTCTCCGTCGGTGTCATAGGCCTGCGCCGACTCGAGCTCCTCGCCGAAGTAGCGCAGCACGCCGAGGCGACCATTGATCGGAGCGAGCCTGATCCGCAGCTCGTGCTTGCGGCGCAGGGTGCAAGCAAAGAGAAGCTGGGCGATGCGCTGCCCGCCGATCATCGGTTTCGGGAGGCTGGTCACGATGCCGCCGCCATCACCGACCAGGGTGGCGGACTCCGCCATCATCTCCTTCATGGCCTTGAAGTCGGCGTTGGACCACGCCTCGGCGAAACGCCGCATCAGGCGCTGGTGCGCTTCCGCGGAGACGACATAGCGTGGCCGTTCCTCGCGCAGCTGGCTCTTGGCGCGGTGCACGATCTGGCGGCAGCTGGCCTCGCTCTTGTCCAGGGTCCTGGCGATGTCGATGTAGTCGGCATCGAACACCTCGCGCAGCAGGAACGCGGCCCGCGCTTCCGGCGCGAGCCGCTCCAGCACCGTCAGGAAGGCGATGGACAGGTCGCTCGAGGCCTCCTGCATCTCCTCGGGCGTGGCGGGGCCGTCGGTGAGGATGGGCTCCGGCAGCCAGATGCCCACGTAGTGCTCGCGGTCCGTGCGCGCCTTGCGCAGGCGATCGATGGAGCGCCGTGTGGTAGCGGTGACCAGCCAGGCTTCCGGGTCGGTCACCTGGCCGGGGTCGGTGTCGTTCCAGCCCAGCCAGACGTCCTGGACCACGTCCTCGGCCTCGGCCAGCGAACCGAGCATGCGATAGGCCACGCCGAGCAGGCGTGGCTGCAGCTGGGTGAAGATGTGGGTGGGACCTTCCATACAACCAGGACGGGCCAGGAGGCCAGATTGTGACGCCTCCGGTGCCCGGCGGGCGTGTCGCCCGCCAAACAACGGCCAGCGCCGGTCACGGCACCGGGATCAGCGCGGGCTTGCCGGCATCCTTCAGCAGGAACACGAGGAACTTCGCAGGCTTTTCCTTGCTGGCGTTGCGGCCGACCGTGTGCAGGTCCCCGGGACCCTCGTGGAAGCTCTGCCCGGGCGTCAGCGTGACTTCCTTGCCGCCGGCCACGCCCATCACGATCGAGCCCTCGAGCACGTAGACGAAGGCATGCGCGTCGTGGCGATGGATCGGATCGGCGCCGCCGGGCGGGTAGTCCACGGTGAGCATCAGGGCTTCCTTGCCCGGGTACTCGGGCAGCGCCTGGGTCATGACTTCCGTGACGACGGGGGGAGGGGCGTCGTTGGCAGGCTGGCCATGGGCCGCGAGGGTGCCTGCCCATAGCAGTATCGGCAGGCTCAGTAGAGGGGGGATGCGCATAAGTGACTCCCTTGTCTGCCGTCGCGGGACGGCGTGAGGATGCGTCGAGTCCGCTGGCGCGCGCGGCGCCCGGTGGCCCGACATCAGGACGGCTTGGCCTTAGGACAGCTTGGCCTTGTCGAGGCCGAAAGCCTTGTCGGCGGTTCCCGGCACGGTGCGGAAACCGACGTTGGCCCGGTTCCAGGCGTTGATCGCCATCACGTCGAACGTAAGGTCGGAGATATCCTTCTCGGACAACTGCGTGCGCACGCGCTCGTAGATGTCGTCCGGCACGCCTTGCGACGGCAGTTGCGTCAGCACCTCGGTCCAGGCCAGGGCGGCACGTTCGCGCGGCGCGAACAGTGTCGACTCGCGCCAGGAGGCGAGATGATGCAAGCGCAACGGGCGCTCGCCGTGGATGGTGGCTTCCTTGATGTGCATGTCCAGGCAGAACGCGCAGCCGTTGATCTGCGAGGCGCGGATGTTCACCAGATCACGGATCGGCTGCTCGATCGTCGAATGCTTGGTGAGCATGCTGAACTCGACGAACTTCTTGAACAGCTCCGGGGACTGCTGCTGGTAATCGAGGCGTTGACTCATGACGAAGTCTCCATGGCTTGGGTGGGGAAACCGATGCGCGTTCGCGTCCGGTCTGGAGCCAATCTAGGCGCCGCCACGATGGGCCGGTAGGCATCCGTGCGGACGCGCGGTGTTGAGCGAGGCGCACCAATGCGCGGCCGTGTCACAAACCGGGGCCCTGGAACGACCTTGATGCATGACAACTCCAGAATCCGATCAGGACGCCAATCGCACATCGTTGAACGCCGAACGGATCTGGTCTGAGTTCATGGCGGCACTGGACACGCTCGCGCCGGACGTTCGAGCGGCGTTCCTGCTGCACGAGATATTCGAGACCAACTACGACGACATCGCCAGATTGATCGGGCAGCCGGCGGACACGTGCCGCGGCCATGTCGAATATGTCCGCGAGCATGCGTTGCTACGCATGCCGCACGGACAAGCGAAGGTGCCATCGCGATGAACGCAATCCCCCAGATTCCGACGGATCACCACGACTCGTTATCGTCCAGCTTCTCCGCCAGCTATGCCGGCGTGGTGGCATTCATCACCGTGGCCACGGAAGGCAGCTTCGCACGCGCGGCGGATCGCCTGGGGGTCGGCCGTTCCGCAGTGAGTCGCAGTGTGCAGAAACTCGAAGGCCAGCTCGGCGCGCGATTGTTCTTGCGAACGACACGTTCCACCTCGTTGACCAGCGAAGGAGAGCTGTTCTTCGAGAATTGCCGTCCCGGCGTCGAGCGCATCGTGCAGGCGCTGGAAGAAATGCGGGATCTGCGTGAAGGCCCGCCGCGCGGGCAATTGCGGATCAGCTCGCCCCATGGCTTCGGCCGCAAGGTACTGGCGCCGCTGATGGCCGAGTTCCGCATGCGCTATCCCGATATCGGGATTGAACTGATGCTGGACGAGCGTGCGGTTGATCTGGCCGTGGATCGCGTCGATGTGGCGTTCCGCGATGGCCGTCTGGACGACAGCCAGGTGATCGCCAAGCAGATTATTCCCATGCAACTGTTCGTCTGCGCATCGCCGGAATATGCGTGCCGGCATGTATTGCCGACATCGATCGACGAGTTGGAGGCGCACACCTGCATCAACAGACGATTGCCGAACGGCCGCCTGCAGAGTTGGGAATTCAGGATCGACGGACGTCCGCACAGCGTCATGCCGCAGGGCGATATCGTCCTCAACGATGACGATCTGCTGCTGCAGGCCGTGATGGACGGGCAGGGACTCGCGCAGCTGCCGGCGTACCAGGTTTGCGATGCGCTGAGAAAGGGCACGCTGGTGGCTTGTCTGGGCCAATACGCGCCCGACGACCGGGGACACTATCTGTGTTATCTGAGCCGGCGGCAGCTGCCCAAGCGCATCCGCGCCTTCATCGACTTCATCACCACACAGGTGCGCGCGTTGAATCTGGACTGCGCCACAGAGATGACGCACATCCGGGAGGATACGATCGCAGGGGAAGGCGTGCGCCGCAACGGCCATGCCGGCGCCGTGACCTGACACGCGCGCGATTGGTGCGTGTTGGTAAACACCGTGCATCCGGGCGGATGGCTACTGCGAGAAAAGCCGGACTTTTAGCATCGTCCTTGTACTCACCGGCTCCTGTTCAACAGGACAGCGGCTCATTTGCCAGCGCACACGAGAGGTGGATCATGAAATTCGTCGTCATCGGCGGTACCGGGTTGATCGGAAGCAAGGTGGTCTCGCGTCTTCGTGACCAGGGGCATGAGGTGATCGCCGCGGCACCGTCGACCGGAATCAACATCCTGACGGGCGAAGGGCTCGATGCTGCGATGGCGGGCACCGATACCGTCGTCGACCTCGCCAACTCGCCGTCCTTCGAGGATGCGGCGGTCATGGACTTCTTTCAGACCGCTGGCCGCAATGTGCTGGATGCCGAAGCCAAGGCAAGAGTTGACCATCACCTGGCGTTGTCCGTCGTTGGCACCCAGAAGCTGTCGGCCAGCGGTTACTTCCGCGCCAAAAGTGCGCAGGAACAACTGATCCGTGCCTCCGGCATTCCCTACACCATCGTCCATTCGACCCAGTTCTTCGAGTTCCTGCCCGGCATCATCCAGTCCGGAGCCGATGGCGGAACGGTTCGCCTGTCACCCGCGCTGGTGCAGCCCATCGCGTCGGAGGATGTCGCCGACGCGGTCGCGCGTTTGGCCACGCAGCCACCGGCCAACGGCATCGTCGAGATCGCGGGGCCGGAGCGCGAGCCGTTGTCCGGTCTCGCGCAGCGGTTCATGCGCATCGTCCAAGATCCGCGCGAACTGATCAGCGATGTGCATGCGCGTTATTTCGGCGCTGAATTGCAGAACGAAACGCTGGTGCCGGAACAGGCGACTTGGCAAGGCGCGTTGAACTTCGAGCGTTGGATCGAGAAGTCGGAACACGCCCGCTACGCGCCGCATGCGCGGACCGGATAGCGAAAGGCGTGGACATTCCAGATAGAGCTGACCCCTGTGTCGGCTCATGAATCAGCGCGCGCAAACCAGCATTGGTCAGTGCGGCCATGCCGTGCTCGACGACAACGACAGGGGCGTCGCAAACGCATGAGCCCGTTGCAGCCACCACCGACAAGTCTGCTGGACAAGTATTGTGGCGAGGAAATCCAGCCGCTCTACATCGGTCGCGTGCGCGTGACCGGGGGCGAGGCTGCGCACGGGCGCGCATCGGGCATTGTCAGGTCCGATGACGGCGCGCTCGAGGTGGACCTGCGTTTGCCCACAGAACTTGGAGGGCCGGGCGGCGGCAGCAATCCGGAACAACTGCTTGCGGCGGGTTACGCCGCCTGTTTCCACGGCGCGCTGACACTGCTTGCAAACCGGGCGGGCGTGGTGCTCACGGCCCTCATCGTGGATGCCGCAGTGACGTTCGCGCGCGATCCGATGGACGGCCTGTTCCTCTTGTCCGCTGACATCCGCGTCAGTCTTCCTGGCCTCGATCGCGCACTCGCAGCGGAACTGGTCCGCAACACCGAGCGCATCTGCCCCTACGCCAAGATGTTCCGCCACGGCATCGATCATGTGGTGGCGGTCGCACTCGAGCACGAATCGCCGGATTTCGACGGTAAAGCTCCCGGCTGACGATGCATCAGGAGATGGCTGCGGCCTGTAAGGGATGCACGCCACAGAATCAATGAGTCAGCCTGGAGTAGGGACTATGGGATCTAACCGTGAGGACCTCCCATGACCGGCAGAACGATGCCATTGACGTATGACCCGGTTACGGGCAATGCCAGAAAGACAAACGCGGGAGAAATTTCTTCTGGCTGGGCAGGTCGTCCCATGTCACTGTCCTGGCCAAAAGACTGGATATCGTCTTTTGACTTGTCTGCAGGATTGAGAGGAGTCAAAACCGGACCCGGGGCCACGCAATTCACCCGAATCCCGCGCTCAAGCAAATTGCTGGCAAGCGATTTGGTGAAAGCATGGATGGCGCCTTTCGTTGCGGCGTAATCCAGCAGATGCTTGCTGCCAAAGAGGTCTGTTTCAGAGTCCATCAGACACCTCCCCGTGGATGATTCCCCATCCGGACAGGAGTAGTGTTCACCGGGCCCGCCTAGAACGCCCTTATGCTCAAGTTCACCCGAGCGGTCCTTTGCAGGGCTGGAAAACATCCGTCAATTTTGGAGCTTCTGCCATGTTGAATATCAGTCCGTTCGGCATGTTCCATACCATCATCGCACTGATCGCGGTGATCTCTGGTCTCCTTGCATTGTTTCGTTATGGTGAGATCGGTACCCGCACACGATCCGGGGCGCTTTACGTCTGGTTTACCGTGGCCACGGCCGTCACCGGTCTTTTCATCTTCCGCCATGGCGGCTTCGGCGCACCGCACGTATTGGCGATCCTGACTCTGCTGGTACTGGCGATCGCCTATGCCGCCGAGCGGCGTGGCAGTTCCGGTGTGTCACGTTATCTGGCTGTGCTTGGTTACTCGCTCACATTGTTCTTCCATCTGATTCCGGGATTGACCGAGACCGGGACACGCGTTCCGATCGGTGATCCCGCTTTTACCGGCCCAGAGGATTCGACGCTGAAGGCGCTCGTTGGCATCGGCTTTCTTGTCTACCTGGTAGGCGCGGCGGTGCAGGTAGCGCGTATTCGACGCTCGCGCCGGTTGGCTATCTCCACCTGAGCTATTTGCCTGCGGAGAACATCCCGCCATGCACGAGATCTGTGCGTCCAGGCGAATAGGGGGTTGAGAAATGAAAAAAGCCGGCGAGAAATCTCGCCGGCTTTCAAAAAATCGGATCATCTTTGTGTCGTGGCGGATCAAAGGAAACCGAATGCCGAAAAGTATCCAGTGAAAATTGCTATAAACGCGACAGAGATCCTTCTCTGCCGCATGAGATTGCTAAAAACGATTATTGCTTGGTCTGTGTCGCGGCAGGCATGTTGACCTTGTCGATGCCGTGTATCACGCCATTGCTCGAATTCAGATCGGCCTGGGTGATCTGCGCGCCGTCGATACTCACCTTCGTACCGACCAGCGCGACCGGAGCGGACGCCCCGCCGAGTGTCTTGGCGAATTCCCACTTGCCGATATCTGCGGCACTCTTGCGGCCGTTGATGACGTGATAGGCAAGGATGGTGGCAAGTTCTTCCTTGTTCTCGGGCTTAAGCAAGCTATCCAGCTTGCCTGCGGGCAGGCTTTCAAACGCGGCATCCGTCGGAGCGAAGACCGTAAATGGGCCGGTGCCTCGCAACGTGTCGCTCATGCCAGCGCTTGCCAGGGCCTTGCCGAAGGTCTTGTAAGATGCGTTGGACGCAAAAGTATCGACGAGGTTCTGGGATTTTTCGTTCGTGGTGCTCATGACTTATGTGCCTTTTGTGCGATCTCTTGAATACGAGATCGATGACGGCCAGGGCCGCGACCCCCGCAAATGCAAGGGAGATAGGCTCAGTGCGGGAAGTGGGCGGAAATGCATCACCCTGAGTTGCCGCTACGACATTGCATCGTAGTGCTCAATGACAATGCGCCATCGCTGGTTACTTTTCTGTTATCCCATGACCATGGCTGCGCAATAGTTACCTGGTATTGTGCGCTCGAGACGCTTCTTGTATGGCGCAGGCCGCATTTCGCGGTCTCCATTGCCGCTTGCACTCTTGCAGTTCGCTCGGAGCAGAGCAGGTCAACTGCGATCAGAACGCCCACCGCACGACCAGCTGATAGCTCGGGCCGGCTTCCTCTGTTTCTAGCTCGTACTCGTCATAGTCGCGGTCGATCTGATCGGCCTGGTTGTCGAACTTGTGGAAGAATTCATCCTTCGATGCGTCCAGCAAGTTGGCGGCACTTAGGCGAATCGACAGTGTTTGGCCGAAGCGCTTCTCGACGAACACTTCCAGGTCAGCATCGTATTTGACGCTCACTTCCTCGGCCAGGATACGACTGAAGGCGTCGCCTTGCTTGCGGTAGGTCGCGCCGAAGCTGGCAGCCAGCGAGGGCAAGTCGTGGATGAAGCCGATGTTGTAGACGTTCTTGGCCTGGTCGTTGAAGCGGCGCTTGCCGATGAAGTCGGTGACCTCGCTGTTGAGATAGGTATAGTTGAGGAACACGCCGGTGTTGGGCAGACCGAGCGCAGTCAGCGGAGTCGACAGGTCGAATTCGACGCCGTAGACCTTGCCGTCGCCCACATTCGCTGATGTGAACACCCAGCTTTCCGGGTCGAACACGAAATCGCCTTCGGTGGAACCCGGGTTTTCCTCAAGGAATTCCTCCAAGTCCTCTTCGTAGCTGTCTTGCGCGTCTTCGCTCCAGTCGCCGGTGTTGACCAGTTCGATCAGGTTCTTTACATCGCGATAGAAGAAATTAACGCCGATCACACCTTGCTTTCCGAGGCGGTGTTCAAAGCCCAGGTCGATGCCGTTGGCGGTTTCCGGATCAAGATGCGGGTTGCCGATGTAGTCGTTGTCGCCGAATTCGCCGTTCAACAAGGCTGGGATCAGCTCGTTGAAGTTCGGGCGTTTGACGCTCTTGGCCAGCGACAAGCTGATGCGGTCGGCATCGGTCAGGTCCCACTTCAGGTGCAGGGAGGGCAGCAGTTCGTTGTAGTCGTTGCTGGCGGCTCCTTCGACTTCGTCGTCCTCGCTATAACGGATGTCGGACTTTGTCGTTTCGTAACGCAGGCCGGCTTCCCATGAGAACACCTCGCCTTTTCCCGAGAGCATGACGTATGGATCAACACGGGTTTCCTCGATCAGCGAGCCGATGGTGCCGTCCAGTTCGTAGACGACAGGATCGCCTTCTTCATTGCCTTCCCACTCGTAGTTGGTGTAGGCGATATCGCGTTTCTTCTTGCGGTAGTCCACACCGAACTCGAGTTCAGTGACGCCAGCAGGACGCTTGTGCGCGATCTTGAAACTGGTCTCGGTGTCATTGGTTTCCGCGGCCGAGGCCTCGGCTTCGGATGCGTCCCATTCGCCATTGACGTACTCGTGCGACTCTTCGCGTTCGGCACTATCGTCCTCGAACTTGGCGTAGCCTAAGTCGAATTCGGTGATGCCGCCTGCCATATCGAACCTGTACTCGGCACCGATGCCCCAATTCTTCTGGTTGATGGGGTTGAAGCCTGGCACCTTGGCCTCGATCACATCCCCATCGTCGAACTCGACCTCATGCGAGACCTCTTTGACGTCGCGGTCGGTCTTGACGTAGAAACCGTCGATGCTGATGCGTCCGGTCTGGCCGACGTCGGCGGCATAGGAGATGTTGGCCGAGTAGTCGCGACCGTCCTTCACTTCGGTCTGATCCTCCCAGCTGACCAGTTCTTCACGCGATGGGTCCGTGAAGCGGTCGGAACGCTTGGTCTTGGCGCGGTAGCGGTCTTGCACATTGATGCCAGCAAGAATGCGGCCGCCCAGAGCTTCGCCGCTGGTGACGGCACCGAAGGTCGGGTTCACTTCACCGTCGTACCAGCGGTTGACGCCGATGCGGATATAACTTCCATCGAATGCGTAGGCGTCTCGGAGCACGATATTGATCGTGCCGGCAATCGCATCGCCGCTGCGATTGGCGCTATTGCTGCGGAGGATTTCGATGTGATCGACCATTTCAGCCGGGATGCGGTCCACCCAGAACGAGCGGTCGTCGCCCGCGCCCGGAACCTTCTTGCCATTGATCAGCACCTGGGTGTAGCCGGCGGCCATGCCGCGCATCATCGCGCCATCGAACTCCATGATGTCGGAACCGACGAAGGTCACGCCCGGGACGCGTTTGAGCATGTCGCCTACAGTATTCGGCTCAAAACGCTGGAAATACTCCAGATCGTAAGAGAGTGCCGGCTCGATGTCAGTGGTCCGGTTGCGGTAGGCGATTTCGCCTTGCACCACAATCCTGTCGAGTTCCTTCACGGCCGCGTCGGCGGAACCATCTGGTGCGACAGTCTGCGACCATGCATGACCTGCAGGAAAAAGTGTGGCACAGGCAAGCGCGCGCATAAGGCCGAGGCCCAAGGCGTGGTATTTCATGCAGGGATCCCCATAAATAAAGCTAAACGATCTTTGTACGTAGGGAAGATGGCGGGAATATGACCGGATTGCCAAATGAGATCGTCGCGTGAAAAGTAACCGTCATGCATCATGCGTACATTCGATCGTTTGTTCTGACATGATTGGGGCATCGCAGTGACGATTCGCGTACTTCCTTTTGTCGCGTTGCTGTGGCTCGCGGCCTGTTCTACTACGTCACCATCCGTATCCACCGCCATGCAGGTTGCGCATGAGAAGGAGGGGGACGAGAAGGACAAGGACGATCTTCTTTTCAGCGAGCACCAAGCCGATATCCCTCACGTAATGGCGAAAGAGGCCTGGATCAGTGCGGCCAAGTCGGAAGACAATGTCGATTCGCCAGCCAGTTGGCTGCAGAACGGCAAGCTGATGGTCGCGGCCACGGCCAAGTCCACCGACCAGATCATTATTTATGACGGTGATACGGGGCAGCGTTTGCGCACTGTGGGGAGTTCCGGCAATGGGTTAGGGCAGTTGAGTCGCCCCAATGGCATCGCCACGGTGGACGACGAATATGCATTCGTCGTCGAACGCGATAACCACCGTGTGCAGATGTTCACCTTGCCGGGTTTCCAGCCGCTGCTGACCTTCGCTGATGCGGACCTCATCCAGCCCTACGGCCTGTGGGTGCGTAAGCGAGGTGAAGGCTATGAAGTGATCGTCAGTGACAACTACACCATGGGGGAGGATGCCAACGGCGATGACATCATTCCGCCGCTAGCAGGGCTGGGTAAGCGCTTCCGCCGCTACGAGGTGCATCCGGAAGGGGCGGGATGGAAGGCCAGCGCCAATGGGTACTTTGGTGATACGAGCGAAGCGGGTGCGATCCGGGTAGCCGAATCACTGTTTGGCGACGAAGCCAACAATCGGCTGTTGATCGCTGAAGAGGATGTGCTCACCGGGACCCGATTGCGTGAATACACGCTCGATGGCAAGTACGCCGGCCGCGATATCGGCGCAGCCAACTACAAGGCACAAGCCGAGGGCGTCGCATTGATGGCCTGCAAGGACGGCAGCGGCTGGTGGATCGCCAGCGATCAGTTTGACGATCGCACCGTGTTTCACTTGTTCGATCGCAAGACGTTGGAGCACGTCGGTTCCTTTGTCGGTCACAGTACCGGGTTGACCGATGGCGTGTGGCTGGACGTGCGTGGTGACGCACGCTTCCCGCAAGGAGTTTTCTATGCTTCGCACTTGGATATAGCCGTATCCGCATTCGATTGGCGTGACATTAGTCAGGCGCTGAAATTGCGGGAGTGTGTGCGATAAGCTGCCCAGGCACTAGGCCAATGGAATGAATGATGATGATCGTCGTGACGTGCTCATGCCGGATTCGACATGTTCCGGCAGAAATCGATCGATAAGACCTCCGACTTCGATGGCGTCTCTGTTTCGCACAAAGAGATTCGAGGCGGTGCTCCACTCTGCGGGAGCGCACTCAATAAGGAGTCAGCATGCGGCGTAGCGCGACTGCGTTCTCGATTCGTATCTCGTGGCCGTCCACGGCGATGAAGCCAGCGGCGGCCAGTTTCGACAGCGCCCGCGTTACTGTTTCCAGCTGCAGGGCCAGGAAATTGCCCAGTTCGGCGCGAGTCATCCGCAGCGGCAGATGTCGCGCGGAAAAACCGAGGTTTTCCAGGCGCTCCGCCAGATCGAGCAGGAATGCCGCCACGCGCTGCTCGGCGCCGAGCGTACCCAGCGCCAGCATCCACTGCCAATCGCGGCGTATTTCCCTTGCCATTTGTGCGGTGAGATAGGGCATCAAGTCGAGTGTCCGCGCCTGTAGATGCGCGATCGGCAATTCCCAGACTTCGCCGATATCCAGCGCGATTGCATCGCAAGCATAGTTGGGCAGGTCGAAGGAATCGCAGCCGAGCAGGTCGCCGCGCAGATGGAAGCCCGTGATCTTTTCGCGTCCATCCTCGCTCAGGATACAGGTTTTGAAGAATCCCGCGTGGATAAGATACAACGCATAGCAACGCTGCCCGGTACGAAACAGCGGCTGCTTTCGCCGTACATGGCGGCGCTGCACGAGAACTTCACACAGCAATGTTTCCAGTCGTGGGCGCAAGGCGCAGTGGGCTGGAATCGAAGCGTCAAAAACCCGACCTTCTGGCGGTGCGCGAGATGTGGATGCGGTGCTTAACATGACGGTGTTCTCACCATTGCGACGGGACACAAGTAGATTTGGAGCCGCGGTAGTGGCCGTGATCGCTCAATACGCCAGCTTGCCCTCGGTGGAGGGCAGATAGCGCAGTGAGAAAAACACGCTGTCGCCACCGCAGGGCGCGCGTTGCCGCAACGCCGTCGACATGTCGGGTAGTGGAAGCGGCCGTGCGTGAAACTGGCCTTCGGTCGAATCGATCTGCTGAAACACTTCGAAGATCAGGCCGCGCATTGCCGTTGCGTCACATTGGGCCGCAAGCGCCAGATAGGGGGCGCGTCCGGCTGCATCGAGGCGGCCGGTGCCGGCGCCGTCCTGGACCCAGATGTGCAGGCCGCGGACGTCGAGGTCGCGGATCAGGTCCGCATAGGCACCGGGTGGCATTTGTGCGGTGAAGAAGGACGTCGCGTAAACAGGTCTGGACAGTATCGAACGCAGCTTCTGTGTTTCGATTGCCAGGTGACGCGCCAGTTTGCGGCGCCGGCTGGAGTCGCGCCAATGAAGGTCGTCGATTTCGAGCGTCAGATACCAGCCATCGATGGCGTCCGGTTCCAGGGTGCGCGCCCAGGTTCGCGCCAGTTCCAGGTCTTTCGCGCGCAGGGCCGAGAGATAGCGCTTGAGCGCATTCGGAGGCTGCGCCAGGCGATCGAAGAAAGCCGGATCGGCATGCAGGCCCAATACCACGCGCAGGCCCGCCGCACGGGCCTGTTCGATCCGTTGCCGCAGCCAGTCCCTGCCTTCGACATCGGCGAAGGCCTCGCCATGGCGGGTCCATTGCAATACGACGGTGTCGAATCCTGCGGCTCGGGTGGCGGTGAAGAGGGCAGGCCAGCGTTCGGCCGGCAGATCACGATCGCGCAGTTGCGGCTGATAGAAAATCGCTATCATCTCCGCGCTTGCTTCCGGCATCAAAAGCGTCGCCATCGCCAGCATGACCCCCAGCAACCGCTTCACAAGCGCACTCCCACATACAGCATCACCCGGTTGTCTTCCTTGAGGTAGGAATCGAATGGATGCTGATATTCAAGTTCGAGGGTGACCTTGCGCCGATAGGCGTCATATCGCGTCTGATCCGACCAGAGATTCCAGGCAAGACCGATACCGCCACGCACGTCGCGCCGATAGTGGGAGTCGCCCGTGTCACGATCGAGAATGCCGGTGTATTGCGCGCGAAAATAAGGTTGTAAGGTCTGTCCTTCGCCGATCTTGAAATGATGCCCGAAGCGATAATCCAGAGTGGCCACGCTCTGCTCGGCGCGCACGTAGTGGGCGAAGTCCAGATACAAGCGCTGGCTCAGCCAACCGCTGCCTTGAGGATGCCAGTCATCGTTGTGGCGTCCGTTACCCAGCAGTGTGGTGCTTGCGCGCAGCATCAGGTCGGTATGCCGCCGTGAGTTGTCGCCAAGCGCGAACTGGGTTTCGGCCGCGAGGTACAACACCTTGTCGGAAAACGGCTTCCAGCGCAGGCCAGTGCCCAGCGTGGCATCACGATCCGGTAGAAAATTGCCGGTCTCGCCGCTGCCGGAGAAGATGCGCGCGTAGGCGACCAAGTGTTCGACATCCGTGGCGCGATCGCCTAGCAGGCGATAGTCCGCCTCGATCTGCATGTAACTGCGGTACGCCGTGCCGGGCGCGGCCTCGTTGCCGACGCCGCCGGCCTTGTTTCCCAGGGTGGCATCGAAGCTGAAAACCCAGCGGCGGTCTAGATTTTCGTGCAGGCGACGCAGCCCGTACACGCGTTCGGTCAGGCCGGCGTTGTTCTCGCGCGATTGCAGGTCGTCGATCGCCGCTTCGGCATAGCGGCTGGCGCGCTGGCGGTCGCCAAGCTGCTGGCTGACATAGACCAGCGGTTCGGCCAGGGCACGATCGCCCTTGCCGTCGCGATAAGCGGCCTCGAAGCGGCCGAGCGCGTTGGCGGAGTCACCGCTGCGTTGATAGGCATAACCCAGTGCCGCTTGTAGATTGGTGTCGTCAGGTGACAGACGCGCGGCTTGGATCAGTGCGGTGGTGGCCTGTGCGTGATCGCCATCTGCCTCGAGCCATTGCGCGAGTTGGGCGTAGTAGGAAGCGTCAGGGCGCAGTTGCAGTGCCCGTTGCAGTGCTTCGCGCGCGGTGGCAGGGGCGTGGTCGGCTTCGGCCTGTGCGAGCAACCACCAGTAACGATCGTCGTTCAACAGCTTGGCGCGATGGCCTGGATCTTTCAGCCATGTCCGCGCACGCGCCGGCGCGTTGGCCGCCAGCGCGACATCGGCGGCCGCCAGCGGATCGAAGCCCGCCGCGTATCCATCGGCAACCGTCTGCCAGGCAGCCAGGCTTGCCGGATAATCCTTGTTCGCGGCGGCCTGGAACGCCAATGCACGCAGGCTCCCGACATCACGGTCGCGCTGGAAAGCTTCCGCATAGGCGTGTTGTGCCAAGACCGGATCGTCGGTCCGATGGCATTCGGCGAAGTCGCGCCAATCCTGCGCTGTGTATGCGGGATCAAGATCGCCCAGTACCGCGACCACTGCCTGGCAATCCTGCAACTGGGCGAAGATGCGTGCTTGGGCGCTGCGCAGTCGCGGGTCAGGCAAGGGGGCGCGCAAGCGTTCACGATCGGCGGGCAAGAACGCATCCGGTCGTTGCGCTGCCAACTGGGCCAGTCGTTGCAGAAGAGGGGCGCGATAGCCGTCAGCGGGAAAGGGATAGGCGTCGAGCAGCAATTGTGTCGCTTCCTGATGCATGCCGGCCGATGCGAGGCGGTAGCTGTTCGCCTCTAATGCCGCGCTTCCCGTGGCTGTGCTTCGTGCCCAATGCAAGGCTTGCATGGCATCACCGCGCCACAGCGCGACGGACAGTCGCAACTCCGGGTAGGTACCTGGAGGCAGCGCTGCGAGTAGTCCGGACAATGCCGCCTGATCCCCTCTGGCTTGCGCGGCGGGAAGCGCCAACTGGGCCTGCAAGGCGCGATTGGATACGAAGCGTGGCACGTAGGCGCCGATCAGATCGCGGTTCGTCCGCGAGGCATGCGCCAGCAGCATGAGCCACTGGCGTTCGTCCGCGGCCACGGTGAAGACGGGGCGCTTCCCAGGCAGATAGGTCGCCAATGCCGTTGCGTCGGTGCGACGCAGGGCGAAGGCGTATGCCAGTTGCAGATCCGGCGCCTGTGGCCCGGTCGGTCCCCATAGTGCGCTGGCGGTTTCGACTTGATCCTGCGCTAGCAGGAGCCGGAACCATTGCTCGCGTTCCTCCGCGCCGAGCCTGCGTTCGGTGTCCAGATGCGCGAACAATGCGTCGGCCAGTGGCCAGTCGTGCAAATGGATGGCGCGCTGCGCCAGGGCACGGCGAAACGCCACGCCAGCGTCGCTGGCGTCGAGGGCGGGATCGCCCAGTTGTGCATTGGCGACGTCCAGCCGGCCTTCGCGCAGTGCCTGCCATCCACGCGTGAGGCGGCATGCGGGGGAAAGGGCGCTGGTGCAATCGGGCGCGGGGGGTGGTTGAAAGCGCGGATCCGCGGGCGAATAGCGGCGCTGTCCGGTCATTACCTGCGCGGCGCGCGTGGGCATCCCGGCCTGCCGGTACGCTTCCGCCAGATACAATGCCGTTCGCGCGTTGTGTGGCGCGATGGCGCGGGCACGCGCGAACTCTTCGATCGCACGCTGGCGATCGCCCTGCCGGGACGCAGCGAAGGCGCGCTGCAAATGTGGGTAGGCCAGGAAGCGCTGATAGGCGCTGACATCATCGCCTAGATCAAAAGTTTCCGCGGCATGCGCCACACCCAGCGACAGGGAAATCGCCAGCGCCAGCACCAATAGTTTTCTTCCTGGACGATTCATCGCGCCACCCCCATTTGCTGCCACGTTACGGCGGGGGGCGGGGTCGCGCTGGATTGGAATATCTTCTGCAGTACCTGCGCATATGCGAGGTCGGTCCTGCCGACCGCACCCGCCCTGACCAGGAATTCCCCAAGCAGCAGCGTGCTTCGTTCAAAATCGAGCAACAGAGAATTGAATGCCGCCCGGTCGAGGACGCCCAGCGACACCAAGATCTCGCCGATCAGAATCTGGCGCGACACGAACTCGCGCGACGGCGTGCTCTCGGTCTTTCCGAGGACATCATGCTGCCGCGACGTGGCGGCATCCACGGCATACCAACGGCGCAGACCCACCGTGACCTGTCCCTTGGGGACGATGACATAGCGCACCGGCCGGCCCAGCTTGCGGCCCAGGGCCGCGAGCGATACGGGGTCTAGATAAGATTCGCTGGCGAGGACCAGCGTGTGGTCCTCCTCGCGCAGCGGCAGCACCGCGTAATGCCGGGCCAACGGCGCCGGCAGCATCTCGACGATCCTGTCCGGTAGCGCGAACGCATCGATTTCCTCGCAAGGCGCCTGTGCCTGCTCAGCGACGGCGTGAGCCAGTTGCTCGCAGTCGATCCGCCCCTCATGCACCAACTGACTGCCCAGGCGCATGCCGGGACGGCGGTGGGCCAGTGCCCAATCCAGTTCGGCTTGGCCGATCGCGCCCTGTGCCACCAGGATGCTGCCCAAAGGCCTGCGGATGCGATTTTCCTCGCCCACGCTCGGGAAATCGTGCGTCGTCTTGTCCCAAGCCACGCGGTGCGGATCACCGTAGCGGATGGTCTGGCGCAGCGCACGCCAGTTCGCGAAGAAGTTCACCGCCACGCTCCAGAACAGGCGCGGCACCGACATCAGCCCCTGCCACGCGCCGTAGTAGATGGAGACGAAATAGATGCGCTGAATCACACGGTTGCACATCAGCACCAGATTGGCGGCCAGCAAGAGCCCCAGAGTCTCGCCGTCGAAGATCGACAGGAATCTTGGCGCGCCGGGCCAGATCGCTTGCATCAGCCAAAGCACGACCAGCTGCAGGAGTAACAACATCGCGGCGAAACTGACGAAGTTGGTGATCACGCTCTTGCGATCGCCCCACAGCAGGTAGTTGAGCCTCCAGTTGTCGGTCCAGCCGTGGGTCTTGTAACCCTGGTAGACGATACCGATGATCCATCGCGACTTCTGGCGCACCGCATTGCCGACCCGATCCGGAAAATATTCGCGTACGCAGACGACGTCGCGCTCGCGGCGCGACTGTCCGAACTTGACCGGCGATGCGTCCGCGTCCGGTGTCGCCGAAAAGCGCACGAAGGTTTCCGACAGGCCCTTGGCCTTGAGCCGAAAGCCGACGTCGTAGTCCTCGGTGAGGCTTTGCACGTCGAATGCGATGCCATTGCCGTCGGCGAGAAGCGCCTGGATGGCGCGGCGGCTGAAGCATGTGCCGACGCCAGCGCTGGGCATCTGACCGGCCAGGGCTTCGCGCGCCGGCAGGTTCTTGGCGTGCCATTCGGCGAACTCGTCCAGATAGTGCAGGCTGGTGAAGTTCCACCAGGGGCGCTCGAACGGATAGACGGGAATCTGGATGAGATCCTTGTCCTCGACGAGGCGATTGAACAGCCGCAGTTCCAGCGGCGAGATCACGTCCTCGGCGTCGTGCAGGACGAAGCCCGCGAATTCGATGTTGGCACGCCGCTCGAACTGGAAGATGGCGTCGAGTACATTGTTGAGGCAGTCCGCCTTGCTGGTCGGGCCGGGGCGGGCGCAGACGATCTTGTGCACGTTCGGGAAGCGTGCGCGAACCTCGTCGACATCGCGCTGCGTATCTGGATCGTTCGGATAGGTTCCGACGAAGATGTGGTAATTCTCGTAATCGAACCGGGTCGCCGCCAGCTCGGCCATCTTGCCGATCACCCCGGTTTCCTGCCATGCGGGCACCATGATGGCCAACGGTTTTTCAGGCGCTGCACGCAACGCCTCCACCTGGAGTTCGTCGCTTTGATGGCGAGATGACACGGCGCGTCGGGCGCGCCGGATCCAATACACCAGGTCAATGAAAAGATCGTCCAGGCTGCTGATGAGTACCAGCACGGCGATCGCGATCGCCAGGAACCTGAGTACGTACAAATAAGTCGAGAAGATATCGAGCACAGACATGGTGCCACCTCGGACGGGTAGGGTGCGGAGCGACTCAGCCGGCGATCGCCAGGGGAATCGGCTCTGGCGTCGCGTGCATCGGGACGGATTGCTCCCGGGTCAGCGCCGTGCCAAGGAAATCGACGATCCTCGTGCAGGCACGACCATCGCCAAACGGATTGTGTGTGGGGCGCATGTGGTGATAGGCGACTTCGTCCAGCCACAATTGCTCCACCTTCTTGACGATCGTTTCGTAGCCCGTGCCCAAAAGGCAGGCGCATCCGGCCTCGACCGCTTCAGGACGTTCGGTTTCCTGGCGCAGCACCAGTAGTGGAATGCCGAAGCTCGGCGCCTCTTCTTGCAGGCCGCCGGAATCGGTCAGCACCAGCCAGGCGTCGGCGAGCGCCTGTTGCATCTGCAGGTAGTCGAACGGCTTGCTCAGACGCACATTGCGGAAGCCGCCCAGCAGCGCTTCGACCGGTTGCCGGATCGTGGGGTTCAGATGCACAGGGAACGTGACCTGGAGCGCGGGATGTCGCTGCGCGAGCGTTGCGATCGCGCGGCAGATTTCCTCCACGTCCCGGCCCCAGTTCTCGCGCCGGTGCACGGTCACGAGCATGTGCCCGCGACCGATGGTCTTGCGCCGTATTCCGCGGTACATGCGTACCCAGTCCTGGGCATCGACCACTGTGTTGCCGCTGAGCAGGATGTGCTCGCTCGGGATGCCCTCGGCCACAAGCGCGGCTTGCGCGCGCGGCGTCGGCGCGAAATGGAAACGGGCGACACGGCTGATCATCTGTCGCAAGCCTTCTTCCGGGAAGGGGCGCTCCAGATTCCACGTGCGCAGGCCGGCCTCCACGTGTGCCACAGGCACGCGGCCGTAGAATCCCGCCAATGCGCCCAGGAATGCACTCTCTGTATCGCCCTGGACCAGCACCAGCGACCAGTGGCGGCTGTCGATCAGGCTGTCGAGCTGTTCGCGGCAGCCGGCGCTGAATTCATGCAGCGCCGCGCCGCGACGTTGAAAGACGACATCGGGCGTGATCCCGAAGCATTGCAGCATCTGCGTCGCCATCTCGTCGTGCTGGCCGGTATGGACCCAGCACACCCGCGTCCATGGCTGGCGGCACAATTCGTGGTAGAGCGGCGCGAGCTTGATGATCTCCGGCCGCGTTCCCGAGACGATCGCGATCTCATGCATGACGAACCCCCTGTGGGTTGTTTTGCAGGACTGCTGCGTTTCTCGCATGCGTGCGACAGCCGCACCGGATCGGCGAACGAGAGGCCGGCGCAGGGTTTGGTGCGATCAACGACAGCACTTGTTTTTTTTCGTGTTCCCCGGATACTGCGGGGTTAGCGGTCTGGCTCTCTTCTCGCCGGGATTGGTGTTTCGAATACCCGTGCCGCGCCCTTGGTCGAGATAATGGGCGCACGTCTCAGTTTTATATTGATCCAGATCAAGTTTAATGCGCCGGATCGAGATACCGGCGATTCCCCACCTCCATTGATCCAGATCAATGTTCTCGTCGGCAGGGGCTGCTACTGCTGCCCGCGTATGGCCTTGGCAGCCCGTCAGGCCGTGGCGTCCTGAAATACTGGACGGGGAATCATCGATATGTTCGGAATCATGTTGTCGCCGCTCTCGCGGCGCATCGTGGGACAGTGTGCGTGTTTGATTTTGCTGTTTGTGGCGCAGCAAGGCGCCACAAATGCCAGAGTCAAAGAGGCATCCCAGGATGTTGCGGACCGTCGCCATGCTGAAGTGGCCTTGCAGCGTTCGCTGCCCGCGCCGCCGATGCCAGCCGATGTCATGCGCTGGCGAAAAAACGAAGCCACCAAAATCAAGGCCAAAGCAAGGACGAAGGCGGTGCTCCTGAAGCCCGCAGTCAGTACGTCGCTGCTCGCCGCGGTCGACAATCAGCGCGAATACTCCGCAGCGCCAGGCGCGAACAGCACTCGCCGCACGCTGGTGCTTTACGACACCGATGGTCCCTGGGGATGGCTGGGCGAGGCGTACGCAGTGATGGCGGGCAATCTCGCTTCGCACCGGAGCCGTTATGTGCTGCGTCCGGTCGCCGCCTATCAGGCGGGAGAACTGTTGAATTACACCAGTACGATCTACATCGGATCAGTGTATGACCAGCCGTTGCCGGTGGCATTTCTGGATGACGTGTTGAGTGGTGGACGCCCGGTCTTGTGGATGTTCGACAACATCTGGCAGCTGGCGCAGCGATCTGGAAATTTCGCCGGCACGTATGGATGGGTGCCCGGGACGTTTGATTTCACCTGTTGCACCCGCGTGCGTTATCGCGGTGCGGAATTGGTTCGCGATCCTGCCACGCTGGCATCGGGATTGCTGACGGTCAGCATCAGCGATCCTGACAAGGCGACCGTACTCGCCACGGCTTTCGATGCGGCGAGCGGAAAGGAGATCGCCTGGGCTACGCGTTCCGGAAGTCTGACGTACATCGGCGATCTGCCCTTCAGCTACGTGGGTCCGGACGATCGTTACCTGGCTGCGGCCAACTTGATTTCCGAACTCGCCGATCCAAACGGTCCCGATCGCAAGCGCGCGCTGGTACGCATCGAGGATGTCGGCCCCAACAGTGATCCCGCCGCCTTGCGCGCGATCGCGGATTATCTGTTTTCACGCAAGGCACCTTTCAGTGTCGCTGTCTATCCGGTCTACATCGATCCATACGGGCTCTACAATAACGGTCGGCCGGAGACGATCACGCTGCTGCAAGCGCCGCGGATAGTGAGCGCTCTGAAGTACATGCGTTCGAAAGGCGGAACACTGATCCTGCATGGATACACGCACCAGTATTCGAATGCCTTGAATCCCTACAGCGGGGTCAGCGCGGACGATTTCGAGTTCTATCGCGCGCATGTGGATGCGAGCAATCGCGTGATCTACGATGGGCCCGTCCAGGAGGACTCCGCATCCTGGGCGCAGGGACGCATCAATACAGCCCTGCTGTGGTTCATCTCGGCTGGATTGCCGCCTCCGACCGTCTTCGAGTTTCCCCATTACGCCGGATCAGCCATCGACTATCAGGTCGTGCAGCAGAAGTTCGGCAAGCGTTACGACCGTCCGATCATCCCCGCCAACTGGTGCCCCGGTGGCAACTGCGGCACCGGTATCGCCGATTACAGTCGAATCTATGGGCAGTACTTTCCTTACCTGGTGCGCGATGTATACGGATCTGTGGTGATTCCAGAAAGCCTTGGCAACATCGAGCCAGAACCATTCAACCAGAATCCGGCTCGGTTAGTGCCCGACATTCTGGCCACCGCAAGGAACAATGAGGTCGTGCGAGACCGTGTGCAAAGCTTCTTCTTCCATCCGTATCTTGACATCACATACCTCAAGCAGTTGGTGGAAGGCATTCAGGGAATGGGATACACGTTCGTGTCGGTCACCGAGGCTTCGCAATAAACCGGAACACCCGCTCAGCACGCGCTAATGATGAAGTGCGCGTCACCACATGCGGCGACGCGCAGATGACGGAGGAGTCGCAGGTGCTGCGATGCGGGCAGGGAACATTACGCGCCAATTCTGGTCCGACTGCGGACCGGATGCAGTCCCGGGAGAATTTGAGTGACAAGAATTACGAAATCGTTATGGTTCACTGCCGAAGGCCAGGAGCCCGATGGCACGGTACGTCAATTTGCCGTTTACAAGAAAGGTCGCTCGGTCTTCATCCGAGACCCCGGGCTTCAGGAGCATGCCTGCCAGCGTTCCGTGCGTACCCTGGCCTCGGTGAAGCGAGAGATCCTTCATATCTTTCGCGCATCCATCACCCGGGTCGACATGCCCTGAGATGACATGGCGGACTTCACGTTTTGATGGGCGGCTTCGCCAAGGAGGACGGCTGATCCTGCCGGGCCATGTGGCGGCGTATTCTGGAGACGCGCCGTCACTGGCGTTGCGAGTGCATTGCCGGCACTGATTCTTGTGGCAGCTTCCGACCCGAAGCGAGCATTGAATGGCGTCTTGACAATGGTCAGTGCGGGGGGAGCTTCTTGATCTGAATCAATACTCCTTGCAGATGTCCGTGCTTTCATTACATCAAGCCCCGCAGCAGGAGGCGATGACAAGCGCGATGCGACGACACTGCGATTCCGAACCCCAGGCGCCGGGTCAGACCGCCGCTTCATGATGGCAGGCACAGGGCTAGCCAGCGTGATAGGAACACGTGGATGCAACCGCATTACCCGTCAGAACGCGCTTGCTGCGGGGTTTTTTCATGACCATAACGATCAGGCCGGCCAGTATCGGAACCGCTTCAACGTCGATGCGTAGCGCCGCACGGCTCTGTTCCAGGATGTCTGCCTTGGGCAACACAAGCATGAGTGGGGACGTCGAAGTTGCCTGTGGACCCGCAGTGCCCGCCATCTATGGGAATGTCTCGGGTAGCGTCAAGCTTGGGAAGAGAGAGGGCTCCAAAGGGGCCTGCGGGCAGGCCAAGAAGCTGCGTTTTTCGTTGTGAACAGGCTTCGCGGCAACTTTGGCGCCGTGGGACAATATGCGCCGATGAATGAGCACGCTCCTCTGGACTTGATGCGCTTGCGCCATGGTTGCGCGCATTGCTCGCTGCAGCAGTTATGCCTGCCAGCGGGCATTGATGCCAACGAACTGGCGCGGCTGGACGATCTCGTGCGTCGGCGACGCACCGTGAAGCGTGGAGAACGTCTATTCCGGATCGGCGATCCGTTGGTAGCGGTTTACGTTGCCCGCGAGGGCGTATTCAAGACAGCCAGCCTCAATGAGGACGGCGAGGAGCAGGTGCTTGGATTCCACCTGCCCGGCGAATTGATGGGGCTGGATGCCCTGGGCTCCGGTGAGCACCGTTGCGAGTCGATCGCGCTGGTCGATGCCAATGTCTGTGAAGTGCCGCTCAAGGCGTTGAGCGCGGTGGCGGCGCAACTGCCAAGTTTGCACGAGCAACTACTGCGTGTGATCGGGCACAGCCTGGATCGCGTCCATGGGCACATGGGCATGCTGATGCGTCGCCAGGCCAACGAGCGTATTGCCTTGTTCCTGCACAGCCTGGTCGAGCGTTACGCATTGATCGGGCAGTCTCCACACTTGTTGCAGCTGCCAATGAGTCGCGAGGACATCGCGAGATATCTGGGGTTGGCGCTGGAGACAGTCAGCCGCGGCTTCACGCGTCTGCAAGAGGACGGCGTCATCGCGGTGCATGGGCGACGCGTAGAAATCATCGATATGGAAGAGTTGATGGAGCTCGCGCACGGTGCCGAGGCCAGCGATAACCGCCGCAAACGACAGTTGTCGACATAGGCGCCAACGTATTGGCGGCTCGATGTGCTTTGATACATGAAATCCCCGCGCCTATCCTCCTGGCAGGCTGCTGCAGCCGAGCATTTGCAGCAGTCCATGCAGCGCAGGCACGCGGATCAGCCAGGGCGCCGACAGTGTGACCAGGCCTGCAGCAAGCACTAATAGCGCGGCGGCGTTGCGCCAGCGTGGTTGTTGCAACCAACGACCGAGCCGCATGCCGGACCAGGTCAGCGGCAACATCACAGGTAGTGTCCCCAGACCGAATGCGGCCATGGTCAGTGCGCCGTTGACGGCATTGGCTTGCAGCCATGCCGCCGCCAGCAGGGTCGTGCTGAGTCCACAAGGCAGCCAGCCCCACAACAGGCCCAGGCCGATGCGCTTGCGCATCGAGTCAGCCGGCAGCAGGTGTTGCTGCAAGGGGCGCAGCATCTGCCAGAAGCGCATGCCAGGCGTAGCGAGGAACCGAAGCTGCCCGCGCTGGTCGAGCAGTCGCAGCGCAAGTACGACCAGTACGCCCCCCACCAGCATTCGTAATCCGACAGCAAGCGCATCGAGGCGCGCGACCTGCACGATACCGTGACCAATCCCACCGGCGATCGCGCCAGCCAGGATGTAACCGCCGATGCGCCCGAGGTTGGCCTCCAGCGCTGAACGAAGTCGGCTTTGACCAGACATGGCGGAAAACCCGGTTGCGATGCCGCCGCACATCGCCGCGCAATGCACGCCGCCAAGCAAACCGGTGAGCAGCGCCGCACCGAGAGTCAGCCAGTCAATCGGCATCGCGTTTTTCTGTTTCTACCCTTGAAAGCAAGGGCGTAGGGGAATGGGGCTGCGCCTGTGAATCACGCAGGATATCCAATGCCGGGGTGTCGAGGTCGTCGAATTGTCCATGCCTTACCGCCCAGGCAAAGGCGGCGATCGCGATGCCGATCAGCACCAGGCTGATGGGGACGAGCAAGAGCAGGATCGTCATTCCGTCATCTCCTCGGTAGAGCGTAGCAATCTCAGCGCGTTGAGCGTGACCAACAGCGACGATAACGCCATCCCAAGCGCGGCCAGCCATGGAGTGACATAGCCGCCAACGGCCAGTGGCAGCGCCAGGAGGTTGTAGCCAAGTGCCCAGGCCAGGTTCTGGTGGATGATCGTCCGGGTGCGTCGCGCCAACGCGATGGCCTGCGGAATGCGCAGCAATGACGGACTGGTCACGACAAAATCGGCCGCGCGTTGCGCCAGTGCCGCGCCTTCGGCCATCGCTAGCGAGACGTCGGCGCCGGCCAGTACCGGCGCGTCGTTGAGGCCGTCGCCGACCATCGCGACCTTGTGACCCCGTGCCTGGAGGGATCGCACGCGCGCCAGTTTCTGTTCCGGCGTTTGCCGTGCCCGGGTTTCGTCGATGCCCACCCGCCTTGCGAAGCGCGCGACGGACGCCTCGGCATCACCGCTGCACAACTCCACGTGCAGCCCCTGTGCATGCAGCATCGCGACTGCGACCCGCGCATCGGTACGTGCGGCTTCGCGAATCGTGAAGCGCGCGATCGCCCGCATTTTGTCGCCGAGCCAGAGCGCGCCGTCGTCATCCTTGCCCACGGCGAACTCGGCGCGCCCGAGATACCAACGACGACCATCGACCATGCCTTCCACGCCGTGGCCGGGCACGGTGCGTACCTGGAGGGCCTGGGGGATTGCCGTCGCCGATGCGAACGCATGCAACAGCGGGTGCCCGCTGTACCGTTCCAATGCGGCAGCGATCCGCAAGACTTGGTCACGGTCAAAATCGGCGAAGGTCTCCAGCGTATCCAGTTCCGGCCGGCCGTCGCTGAGCGTGCCGGTCTTGTCAAACACGACATAGTCGGCATGCGCGAGCGCCGAAAGTGCATCGCCGCGCAGTCCAAGTACGCCGAATCGTGCCAGCGTTCCATGAGCGGCGGTCAGCGCGGTCGGGATCGCCAGCGAGAGTGCGCACGGGCAACTGACCACCAACACCGCCAGGGCGACTTCGAATGCGCGTGCCGGATCGTGCTGGCGCCACCATGCATACGCCGCCACGGCGCATAGCAGCAGGACCGCGACGAAGCCGCCGGCGATGCGGTCGGCGATGTGAGACAGGGCAGGGCGTTCGTTCTGCGCTCGTTCGACCAGGCGGGTCAGCTGCGACAGTCTCGTGTCGGTGCCGGTGCGGGTCACCTGTAGGCGCGCCGGGCGTTCACGGCAGAGACTGCCGGCCAGAACCGCCTCACCGGGTTCGCGCTGCACTGGCGAGGACTCGCCGGTGAGCAAGGCCTCATCGAATGCGGATGATGCCTCGATCAGCATGCCATCGGCCGGCACCGCTTCGCCGGCGGAAACACGCACGATGTCGCCTGGGGCGAGTTCGGATAATGGCACCTGCTCGCAGCGGTCGCCAACCTCGCGCGTGGCCAGCACGGGTCGCGCGCGGGCGAGGGCATCGACACGGGCGCTGGCGATGCTGCGCGCACGTTGTTCCAGCAGGCGCGCAACCAGCAGCAGCAATACGAACATCACCGCGGCGTCATACCAGACATGCGGCCCGCCGCGCATGGTTTCGGCCAGGCTCGCGAAATACGCCAGCAGCGTCGAGCCGGCGATCAAGGTATCCATGCCGAGACGGCGGGCGCGTAGCTCGCGCCACATCCCCTCGAGGAACGGCCAGCCGGAATAGAACACCACCGGAGTGGCGATGAGAAAGGTGACCCAGCGAAAGAAATCGCGCGTCGCCGTCGGCATCGCGTTGTCGAAATCAAGATACAGCGCTTCGGCGAACATCATGGCCTGCATCGCGCCGATTCCGGCCACACCCAACCGCAGCAGCCAGCGCCGCCGCTCGCGCTGCCTGGCGCGCTCGTGCGCTTCGCCAGTCGCGAGCCACGGCCGGTACCCGAGCGCGGCCAGTCGTGCCATCAGTGTGGACAGCGCGACACGCGCAGGATCCCAGGCGACCGTAATACGGCCGGTGATTGCATTCGCGCCGGCGTCGAGCACGCCGGATTCGCGGCGCAACGCCCGATCAATCAGCCATGCGCATGCAGCGCACCGCATCGCATCGGTCAGCACAGTGATCTCGCGGCCGCCTTCGATGGCGCGGCTGTGCTCGGCGAGAACGGCGTCGCGATCCCAGGCGGCAAAGTCTGGCGCCTGTGCATCGACGCGGCCAGCCGGGGTGTCACGCAGGCGATAGTAATCATCGAGATCGGCCTGTACGATCCATTCCGCGGCGGCGGCGCACCCTTGACAACAGAAGGCGTGCTGATTGTCATCCCGCACGGATTGCCCGGACAGCGGTTCGCCGCAATGGAAACAGCGAAGCGCATCGCTCGCGGCATTGACAAGAATGCGATCGGCCGCGATTGCCATGCTCACTCGCTCCGCAATGCCGGCCCTACGCGAGCGGCGAGCTGCTGCGCTTTCAGGCGCCCGTGCAGACGCCAACGATTGTCTTGCGGCGCGAGCTGCAGCAGCCAGTCGTGATCCACGTCGATCCTGATCGGAGCACGCCAACCCAGTTTGCTTGGTGCCAGCGTCGCGCGCTTGTCCTGTGCGGCCTGACTCGGGTGCGACAGTACCAGCGTCAACGGCTCATTGCGTACGAAGTCGCCGCTGACGGGCAGCACCTCCAGCGTGCCTTTATCAACACGGACGACGGCCGAAAGCTTCAGCGCCCGGGCGCGTTCGTCCGGGCCGAGTTCGCTGACCTGGATTTGTGCGGTGCGCTGCACCGGATCGATCACCATATCGTCGCCGCCACTGCGCAACGCCACCACGACGAGTCCGACACCGGCCACAACCGCCGCCGCGGGCAGGGCGATCGTCAGCCAGAGCATCGGTTCGCGCAGGGGATGCCGCTGGTTTTTCATCGCATGGCTCCGAAGAAACTGGATTCAACCTCGGCATGCGATTCACTGTCGACCGCCTCGATCCGGAAGATCACCGTCCGGCGGCCGTGCACGCTATTTGATGCGGAGAGCGTCAGCGGCAGGGTCAACACCTCCTCGGCCGGAACGTCGAAGGTGCGACTACCGTCCGCCAGTGAAATGCCGTCAGGCGCGTCAACGCTGATCCGGTAGCGCTGCGGTTCCATCGTCTTGTTGACCAGCTTGAGCGTATAGCTGTTCTCGATGCGTCCGTTACCGGCTTCCTGGTACAGCGCCTTGCGGTCACGCAACACTTCGGCGATCAGCGCGCTGCGATGGGTCACGCCCCAAGCCCAGCCGGTGCACAGGGCCAGTAGCAGCGCGCCGTAGACCAGTACGCGCGGCCGCAACACGCGACTGGGCTTGCCGTCGATCGCATTCTGGGTGGAGTAGCGGATCAATCCGCGCGGATAGCCCAGCTTCTCCATGACCTGATCGCAGGCGTCGATGCAGGCACCGCAGTCGATGCACTCGTACTGCAATCCGTTTCGGATGTCGATGCCGGTCGGGCACGCCTGCACACAGATGGTGCAGTCGATGCAGTCGCCAAGTTGTTCCGGCGCGAACCTGGGAAGTGGTTCGGCCGCCAGGCCGGCATCACTGACCGAAGTGGTGCCAGGTGCGTGTACCGTGCTGCCGGCGTGGTGCGCCGCGCGGAATACGTAATCGTTGGCGGTGGCGCTGTCGATCAGGCCGCGCGCGCGTTCCAGAACGCTGGACAGTCCGCGCTTGCGCGGGCCGCGCGGTTCGCCGCGCATGGGGTCGTAGGCGATGATCAGGGTATTGCGGTCAAACATCGCGCTCTGGAAGCGCGCATATGGGCACATGTACTTGCATACCTGTTCACGCAGGAAGCCGGCATTGCCCCAGGTTGCCAGCGCGTAGAACAAGACCCAGAACGTCTCCCAGCCACCCCATTGCATCGGGGCGCGTGTGGCCAGGTCGTGGATTGGCGTAAAGAAGCCGACGAAGGTGAAGCCGGTCCACAACGCGAACAGTATCCATAGCAGGTGCTTGCCGGCCTTGCGCAAGAGTTTTTCGCGCGTCCACGGGCCGGCATCGAGCTTCATGCGTGCGTTCCGGTCACCCTCGGTCCAGCGTTCCATCCACAAGAACACTTCGGTCCACACCGTCTGCGGGCAGGCATACCCGCACCATAACCGTCCCGCCAATGAGGTGAAGAAAAACAAGGCCATGCCGGCGATGATCAGCAGCATCGCCAGGAATACGAAGTCCTGTGGCCAGAAGTTCAGGCCGAACACGTAGAACTTGCGCGCAGGCAGGTCGAACAGGACCGCCTGGCGGCCGTCCCAGCGCAGCCACGGAAACACGTAGAACATGCCGAGCAGCACGACGACCGCCCGCGTGCGCCAGGTACGGAAGCTGCCGGTGACATCGCGCGGGTAGATCTTGCGCTCGCTGACGTAAAGCGCGTTACCGCCTTCGTCGAGACGGCTGCTATCGAGCATGCTGATGTCGATCTTCTTGCTCATGCCGCGTCCTACTCCCGAGGCAGCGGTTTGTTGAAGCGGCTGGCCGGGCGCAACAGGAGCCAGGTAAACAGGCTGGAGGCGACGGTTGCCAGCCAGAACATGAAGAAGCCGACGCTGTAGCCGAGCGTGCGGCTGATGTCCAGCGACGGAAACGTCATGTCGCGCAGCACCAGCGGATCAACGAAGGCAAAGAACACCATGGTCGCGATGCCGGCGGAGAAGAAGCTGGGCCAGACGATCGCGCCGATCCGCTGGGCATGCGGTCGTGGCGGATGGTCGAATCGCGGAGTGGTGTAGTCGGTCATTGTGAAGCCGTAGGCGGCTTGCCCTGATGCGACAGCGACCAGACGTAGGCGGCAGCCAGGCGTGCCCGGGTTTCACCGAGGATCGGTCGGTGCGCCGGCATCGTGCCGCGTCGGCCATCGGCGATGGTCTTGTGCAGATCCGCGCTACTGTCGCCATAGAGCCAATAAGCATCCGTCAGGTCGGGCGCGCCGAGTTCCTGGTTGCCCTTGCCGTCGGTGCCATGGCAGGCGACGCATACGCTTGCATAAAGTTTCTCCCCCTCCGCGGCTGCATAGTTGTTCCGCATCAGATCGGGATCGGACAATGTGCGCACATAGGCGACCACATGATCGACTGCATTTTCGCCACCCATGCCGGCCAATGCCTGCCCCCATGGCGGCATGACGCCTTCACGGCCGTCGAGGACGGTTTGCAGCACATGTTCCGGTGAACCACCCCAATGCCAGATGTCGTCACGCAGGTTCGGATAGCCGACGGCCCCTTGCGCCGAAGAGCCGTGACATGCCGCGCAGGTGTTGTTGAAGATCGAGCGGCCGAGTGCGAGTGCCTTCGGGTCCCGCGCGATCGCATCAATGGGCTGCCCCTTGTATGGCGAGAACGCCGCTTCCAGTTTCTGGGTTTCGCGCATCTGGTCGCGGGCTTGTTCCTTCGCCGAGGTCCACTTGCCCATGCCGGCGAACGCACCAAGTCCCGGGTAATAGATCAGGTACCCGATCGCGAACACCACGGTCAGGTAGAACAGGTTGATCCACCAGCGCGGCATGGGCTTGTTGTATTCGGTAAGGTCGCCGTCCCAGATATGGCTGGTATCGGTGGGGGCGGGATCGCCGGGACGGCGTTTGCCAGTCCACCACAGAAGCCAGACGCAACCGAAGATGTTCAGCGCGACCAGCGCGATGATGAACCATGACCAGGCTTGGCTCATTGCCGCGTCTCCTCATCCGACAGCGGCAACCGCGCGGCGGCATCGAATTCGCGTCTGCGCTTCGGGCTCCACACCCAGATCCAGCCGGTCACGAATAAAACAAGCAATACGAACGTCACGATTCCGGACACCATTTTCATTCTCCCGACGGTGCGTGTTTGCCGAGGCCCTGGAGGTAGGCGACCATCGCGTCGAGTTCGGTCTTCTCCTCCACTGCGGCGCGTGCGCCGGCGATGTCCTCGCGGGTATATGGATCGCCGATGCGCTGCAGGGCGCGCATCTTGTCCTCGATTTCCGCACCGTCGACCTTGTTCTTCGCCAGCCATGGAAAACCGGGCATGTTCGACTCGGGGACCACGTCGCGCGGATTGATCAGATGCACCCGGTGCCAGTCGTCGGAATAGCGACCGCCTACGCGCGCCAGATCCGGGCCGGTACGTTTGCTGCCCCACTGGAATGGCCGGTCGTAGACCGATTCGCCTGCCAGCGAGTAGTGGCCGTAACGTTCGGTCTCGAAGCGCAGTGTGCGCACCATCTGCGAATGGCAGTTGTAACAGCCCTCGCGCACGTAAACGTCGCGGCCGGCGAGCTCCAGGGCGGCATAGGGCTTGACGCCCGGCAACGGCTTGATGGCTTCAGCCTGGCGCATCAGGGGAAGGATTTCGGCCAGGCCGCCAAAGGAGATGGCGATCGCGATCAGTACCGCCATCAGGCCGACGTTGGTTTCGATCTTCTCGTGGGAATGACTCATGACGCTGACCTCAGGCGCGGGCGGTGGAAGTGTCCGGCGCGAGTACCGGCGTTTCGACGACGGAGCGGGCTTCCTGCCACGTGCGGACGATGTTCCAGGCCATCACGAACATCCCGCTCAGCACGAGCAGGCCGCCAGTCAGGCGACCGAGGTAGTAGGGGTAGGTGGCGTTGAGGGACTCAACGAAGCTGTAGGTCAGCGTGCCGTCGGGGTTGGTCGCGCGCCACATCAGACCTTGCATCACACCGGCAATCCACATGGATGCGATGTAGAATACAACCCCGATCGTGTGCAGCCAGAAGTGCAGGTCGATTGCCTTGGTCGAATGCATCTGCGTAAGGTTCAGCAGGCGCGGCCACAGCACGTAGATCGAGCCCAGGCTGATCATCGCGACCCAGCCGAGTGCGCCGGCGTGCACATGGCCGATGGTCCAGTCGGTGTAGTGCGACAGCGAGTTGACCGTCTTGATCGACATCATCGGCCCCTCGAAGGTCGACATCATGTAGAAGCTGACGGCGACGATCAGGAACTTGATGATGGGGTCGGTGCGCAGCTTATGCCACACTCCCGACAGGGTCATGATGCCGTTGATTGCGCCGCCCCAACTCGGCGCCAGCAGTACCAGCGAAAACACCATGCCGAGGCTCTGCGCCCAGTCCGGCAAGGCGGTGTACTGCAGATGATGCGGGCCGGCCCACATGTACACGGCGATCAATGCCCAGAAATGCACGATCGAAAGCCGGTACGAATACACCGGGCGCTGCGCCTGCTTGGGCACGAAGTAGTACATCATCCCGAGGAAGCCCGCGGTCAGGAAGAAACCGACTGCGTTGTGGCCATACCACCATTGCGACATCGCGTCGACCGCGCCGGAATACAGCGAATACGACTTGGTCAAGCTGACCGGAATCACCAGATTGTTGACGATGTGGAGCAGTGCGACGGCGAGAATGAAAGCGCCGTAGAACCAGTTGGCGACGTAGATGTGCTTGACCCGGCGCTTGACAATCGTGCCGAAGAAAACCACTGCGAAAGCGACCCAGACCAGGGTGATCATGATGTCGATTGGCCACTCCAGCTCGGCATACTCCTTGCTCTGAGTGATGCCGAGGGGCAGAGTGATCGCCGCGGCGACGATGACCGCCTGCCAGCCCCAGAAGGTGAACGCGGCGAGCTTGTCCGAAAAAAGCCGCACATGACAGGTGTGCTGGACCACGTAATAACCGGTCGCGAACAGCGCACAGCCCCCAAAGGCGAAAATCACTGCATTGGTGTGAAGAGGGCGCAGCCGGCTGTAAGTCAGCCAGGGGATGTCGAAGTTCAGCGCCGGCCAGTACAGCTGGGCGGCGATGATCACGCCGACCAACATGCCAACGATGCCCCAGACCACGGTCATCGCGGCAAATTGGCGCACGACCTTGTCGTTGTAGGTTTCGGCGGGTGCTTGCATGCGGATTTTTCCTGAGGCCCGATGGTGGGCATTCTAGGAATGCCGTTTCGGACACATTTGATATGGATCAGGTTTTCTGGGCGCGTGTTCGGAGACAGGCCTTCTCGTGCAATGAGGGGCGGCCTCAGAATGCGGACGCCTGTCGAATGGGCGTCCGCAAGTGATGGGCGAGTGTTGCGGCCCGCTTGTATGAGCCGGTATCGCGCTAGGTCATGGAACGATGACGAGCTTGCCCTTCATCAAGGCCGAATGGCCCGGAAAGCTGCAAAAGAATGTGTAGTCGCCGCCGGCCTTCAGC
This sequence comes from Luteimonas sp. GW821-FHT14E02, assembly GCF_058803905.1. Taxonomy (NCBI): domain Bacteria; kingdom Pseudomonadati; phylum Pseudomonadota; class Gammaproteobacteria; order Lysobacterales; family Lysobacteraceae; genus Luteimonas; species Luteimonas sp. GW821-FHT14E02. The sequence continues at coordinate 126,228 of NZ_JBXAPK010000008.1, forward strand.
TTCTTGCCCGGCAGCGTGGTCTTCACGGTCTGACCGCCCCCAGCGATCGATGTTGCCGCCAGTACGCGGACATCGCCCTTGGCGACATAGCCGGCGGACGCGCCAGCCTTCAGGCCATCCGCACTGATCGCGGAGACATCCTTGGTTTGCGCGATGACGATGTTATGGCCCATCACCTGTGCGGTCATCTTGCCAATGTGGGTCAGTTCGAGACTGATCGTCGGGCAGGACGACGATACGGTGACGGTTTTCAGATCGTACTGCATGCGGTCGTCGCCCTTGAGCTTGACAGTGCAATTCGGTGTGGCATAGGCGAAGCCAGTTGCGGCAAACAGGGCAACAGCAAGCAAGGCGGGAGGGAGGAGTCTCATTTGCATTCCTGGATTGGATGGTGCTGGAAGAGGGGGCGGAGCACAGCAACAAGCTGCAAGGCGCCCGGGCCATGGCCGGCAAGCGTGATCCGTATGGGAGGCATCTGCCCTGATCTGGATCAAATCCGGCGCACCTGATTTGAATCAAGGCGCGAGCCCGCGGGAAAGGCGAATCTTCCAACCGTGGTTTCGAGCATGGCCATTTCTGCTTCAGGGCAGGGGATGGTCAAGACGAGGTTCGCGTAGCGTCATCGGAGATGAGTTCATGGTGGAGTCCGTAACCCTACCTGCGGTGTGCGGGCAAGACGACAATCCCGATATCGTCGTCGTCGGTGCCGGGCCTGCAGGACTGTGCTTCGCGCGTGCACTTGCCAAGACAGGGCTGAGAATCACGCTGGTCGAGCGCCAGCCAGAAGTAGCGCTGGCTGATCCGCCATTCGACGGTCGCGAGATCGCGTTGACCCACCGCTCGATGCAATTGCTCCGTCGGTTGGACGTCTGGCAGAGGATCCCGAAAGATGAGATCTCGCCGTTGCGTGATGCCCACATCATGAACGGTCTCTCGCCGCACGTGCTCCGCGTGGATCATCGCGACTCGGGTCGCGACGTGCTCGGTTACCTCGTGCCAAACCACCTGATCCGTAAGGCTGCCTTCGAATCTGTGCGTGAAGTGCCGTCGGTAACCCTGCGAGCCGGTGTGCATGTGCAGAGTGCCAGGACCGATACGCGTCAGGCGCGTGTAACGCTGTCGGACGGTAGTACGCTCAGAGCAAGGCTGCTGGTAGCGGCTGACAGTCGTTTTTCAGAAACGCGTCGGGCGATGGGGATCGCTGCACGCGTGCATGATTTCGGCAAGAGCATGCTGGTATGCCGAATTTCACACGAGGTTGATCATAGGCAGACTGCCGTGGAGTGGTTCGATTACGGCCAGACATTGGCGTTGCTGCCCCTGCGCGGCCGCCGCTGTTCGGTGGTATTGACGCTGCCCGGGCATGAGGTGCGCGAGATCGCAGCGATGGATGAGGACGAGTTCTGTCGCGAAATGAACCGGCGTTTGCATGGCCGCCTTGGCGCGATAACGCAGATTGGATCGCGACATGTCTATCCGCTGATCGGCGTCTATCCAAAGCGATTTGTCACGACGCGCTTCGCGCTGATCGGCGATGCAGCGGTCGGCATGCATCCGGTCACAGCGCATGGTTTCAATTTTGGCCTGCTCGGGCAACAGACACTGGCGAACGAGATCACGGCATCGCTGCGGCGTGGCGAAGATATCGCCACACCGATGCTGCTCGCACGCTACGATCAAGAGCATCGTCGTGCGACGTTGCCACTCTACCTGGCCACGCGCGCAGTCGTCGGTCTGTTCACCAACGATCGCGCACCGGCCCGATTGGCGCGGGAGTGGGTGCTGCGTGCGAGCGCGAGCGTTACCCCCTTCGGACGCGCATTGACAAAGCTGCTGGCCGATGGCCGTGTGACAGCCTAGCCTTTACCTTCACCCGGCGCGAGGCTGAAGGATGGAGTCTGATCCGGATCAAAGCGTCTGGCGGAATCGTATCGCATGATGTTCTTCCGATCATGCATCCAATGCCACCCATGACTGCTGGCGAAAACTCAATCCAAAACGAGGAAGCTTTTCCTTTCGATGCGCGCAGCGTCAGCCCGCGCTTCCGCCATGCCGCTATCCTGGGAGCGCTTGACGTGCTCAAGTCGGGAGAGATCATGCGTCTGGTCAACGATTGCGATCCGTTGCCATTATTGACGCAGTTGCGACAACGATACGGCGGTACCTTGGCGATCGGTTATTTGAAGCGTGCCCCGGGCGCGGTCGTCATCGACTTCGTCATGACCGAGGACGCGGAAGAAAGGCCGGACAATTGCGGCTATTGCGGCAGGTGCGGGTAATATCGAAGCGAGGATCTATGAAGTCAGAGATCGGAGGATTGAGGCAGGGCGCGCCTGCACGCTATGGCTTGCGAGGCTCATATTGCCCGTGAGAATTTCGGTCGTATTGGGTCGACGTGAATGTCGAGATACTGGTCGAAGCACATGGCGATGTTGCGAAGAAATAGCCGGCCGCGCGAGGTCACTGCGATGCGTCCAGGTTCGCATCGGATCAGATCGTCATGAATCAGGGGCGAAAGCTTGTCCATTGCATCGGCGAAATACGTGTTGAAATCGATCGCATAGCGTCGCTCCAGTGCGGCGATTGGAATCTCGTTCTGGCACATCAGGCACTGGATGAGTGTCAGGCGAAGCTGATCGTCTTCGCTCAGTCGAAAGCCGCGGAACACAGGCAGACGGCCATCGTCGAGCGCAGCCTGCCAGCTGGGGAGGTCGCGGTGATTCTGGCTGTAACTGTCGCCGATATGGCTGATCGCACTGACGCCCAGTCCGATCAGATCGCAGTCGGCATGAGTGGTATACCCCATGAAATTGCGATGCAGACCGCCGCGCGCAGATGCGCGGGCAAGATCGTCGTCGGGAAGGGAGAAATGATCCATGCCGATATATTCGTAGCCGGCCGCGTTTAATGTTTCGATCGCCAGTTGCAGCAACCCCAGCTTCTCCTCGGCGCTTGGCAGATCGGCGGAATCGATCTGCTGTTGTGGTTTGAACAGCGCCGGCATATGCGCATAGCTATAGACGGCGAGTCGATCAGGGCGAAGCTTCACCACCGTCTCTAGTGTGTTGGCGAATCCTTCGCGAGTCTGTTTTGGTAGGCCGTAGATCAGGTCGATGTTGACGGAGCGAAACCCGTGTCGTCGGCAGGCATCGATCACTGCACGGGTTTCGTCAATGCTCTGGATACGATTGATCGCACCCTGTACCGTCGAGTCAAAATCCTGCACGCCTAGGCTGGCACGGTTGAATCCGGCGCTCGCCAATTCGGAGACGTCTTCGGTGTTGATGAAGCGCGGATCAATTTCGATCGAGAGGTCGCGATCTTCGGAATCGGAAAAGCGAAAGTGGCGGTGCAACATTTCCACTGTTTCGCGAAGTTGTGCGGAGGTGAGGAAATTGGGTGTCCCGCCACCAAAATGAAGCTGAATCGTTTCACGGTCTCGGTCGAAGAGTTGTGCCATCAGGCCGATTTCGCGATGCAGGCGTGCCAGATAGCTATCGGCGCGCGAGCGGTCTCGAGTGATCACGCGGTTGCAGCCACAATAAAAACAGGGGCTCTGACAGAAGGGAACATGTACGTACAGCGACAGGCGGCGCGGGATCGGGTCGCCGTTGCTGAGGGTGGCCACCTCGCGCAATTGCACTTCGCCGAAATCCGATCTGAACTGTGGCGCGGTCGGGTATGAGGTGTAACGTGGGCCGGGCCGATCGTAACGGCGCAGCAGTTCAATTGGAAACGACCGGTCGGAGATTACGGGCTTGAGCATGCGGCCAAGATTAGGGCGGCAGTCGGATGCCTGCCTTGATTTTAGTCAACTCGGCGACTTGTCCTCCCCGTGCCAGAAGGAGGGGGCGAAGACGCGGCAGGCCATGCGAGCTGCTCCACTCCGGCAGCTGCGATTCCAAGGCCGTCCGACAGGTCAGGCGTGAGGCCGCGGATCACCTGGAAGGCGATCTCCGTCTTCGCTCTGGAACGCCCCGGCGCGATATGTCAACACCAGTGTATCGCGATATCCGGTGTCATCTGTCGGCTGGATTGGCGTGCATTCGTGGATCATGCGCGTATCGTCAAGCAGCAGCGCTGACCAGGGAACGTCCAGTGTGAAACGTTGACCGTTAGGGTTCTTCGCCTCGAAGAGACGGGTTTCGCCACCCTTGATGGCGTGACGGCTGACCAGGAAGATGGCAATGAAGTCGACGCCGTCTCGATGTGCACCTTCGGGAGTGGGGCGGCCGATACCGTCGCTGGTGTCGATGCGGAACTGATGTGCTTCCACGCACCATGGAGGCCCAGGTTTGAGCATGGAAAAGAGATTCCCCAATGCCGACAACAGGTGCGTCCAGACAGGCCGTTTTATGATTTCAGGACGGATCGGATCGAACCAGCGTTGCATTCCGCCATGCAATGCATTGTGTTCCAATGATTGCCAATGCGCGCGATGTGGCACTTGTTCGATGTGCGTGCCATTGACGATGAAGCAGGAGTGACGGCGTTTCCGATAGTGGCCGCCATCGCGAAGATAATTGTCGGGAGGGAGGTCGTCCCAGCTCGGTCTCAATGCATTGAACGCCTCGAGCGGCTCGTGGCATAGCTCGGCGACGCCATGGGGCGTCAGTGCCAAAAATCCGCGCTCCCGCAACGCGGGTAACACCGCTTCAACCGGCGTGAAAGGGGCGGAAAAGGTAGTGACCATGGTGTCGATCTTTCCAGGCCGAAGTGTGGGCATCACGGCGGATACGACCTTACCTTCGAACATTCCCGTCTTATTTGATCATGATCAAGGCGTCGGTTCGGAGTGGAGGGGATATTGGCGTCACACTACGTCAAAGAGCAAACATCATGCGAAAAGGAACAGTTTGTAACGTCGTCTTCCTGTTGTTGGCTGCAAGTGCTGCGCCGGCTTATGCACAATCCGCCGGCGATTGGACCCTAGGTTTTGGCGCGCACGTGATCGATCCGAAGTCCGATAACGGAAAGCTCGCCGCCGGCACGCTTCCGGTCGAAGTTGATAGCGATGTCAAGCCAACGGTCACATTCGAGTATTTCGTCGCCGACAACCTCGGTCTGGAAGTCATCGCCGCCTGGCCGTTCGAGCACGACATCGCAATCCAGGGCGTAGGCACAGTCGGCAGTACCAAACAGCTGCCGCCGACGGTGTCGCTGCAATACCATTTTAATGGCCAGGGACGAGTATCTCCGTTCATTGGCGCCGGCGTGAACTACACAGCCTTCTTCAGCGAAGACACGTCCGGCGCTCTTGCCGGCAGCAAACTGAAACTGGACGATTCCTGGGGGCTGGCTGCGCACGCAGGCATCGACTTCGCAGTTGGTGAGCGTGGCGCGATCCGCATCGATGCGCGCTGGATCGATATTGACACGGACGTATCGCTGAATGGCACCAAGCTGGGGACAGTCAATATCGACCCATTGGTTTATGGTGCTTCTTATGTGATGAAGTTCTGATCGCTCGGCCAGTTCAAGCGCTGATGTTCGCAGGACTGGCTGATGCCATGGGAACAAGGAGCAAGCCGGCGGACCGCGCCGGCTGTCGGAAATCAAGCCAGTCCTTCATTCCATCCTTGCCTGATTGCGAGGGGGCGATCCGATCACGCCGTGTAGTCCGCCGGCCCCAGCAGATCCACCCCGCATTCCAGTAACTCCAGCCAGTCAAGAAACTGCTCCATGACTTCGCCCCGCATCGGCAGGCCATGTTGAGGCACGATCATGGCCGGTGCCAGTCTACGCACCATTCCTGCCCAGAGTCTGGTGACCCGGTTGGAAGCCATGTAGCGCTGATGAAATCCGGCCATCTTCGATACATGTGTGTCGAAATCCTGGACGAAGACATAGGGTGTGTTGCTCGGGATCAGCGACGAACCGATGTCGCCAGAGAACAGAATCCGGCTGATCGGATCGTAGAAGCTGAAATTGCCGACTGAATGCATGAAGTGTGCTGGCAAGGCGTGTAAACAGGTGTCGCCCATTGGCACCGGGCCACCTGAGTCTGGCAGTAACAGGTAACGGTCGCTTCCGCTATTGACGATGTGGCGGGGCACCAGGTGTGGCACGAAGCGGCCCCATAGCCGGGAGCACACCACCGTGGCCTTGGTGTAGAGCAGCCACTTGTCTACCGACCCAATGATGTCGGGATCCTGATGCGAGCACAACAACCAGGTTAATTGGGTTGGCTGCATATACGCGCACAATGCCAGGATCAGCGGGTTGTACAGAAGCTGTCCTCCGGGATCGAGCAGTGCACTGCTTTCTTTGTGCTGAATTAGGAACTGGTTGGCTTGGATGCCGTCTTCTCCCCGGACCAGGTCGCTGAAGGCCACGCAACGATGGTCTGAATGCTCAAAGAGAATCGTGGCCATGCCGCCCCCTGAAAAATGTCGGACTTTAAGACGGAAGGGCGGTACGCATTTTGAGCGGGATCAAATTGAGCGTATTGATACATCGCTCATCATCGGGGGAAGTCCACTAGCCAGGATTCATTGTGGACCGTCTTCTGCTACTCATTGATCAGGATCAAAGGCAGGAGGGGGTGTAGCGCCTAGCATTGCGACAGTCCATACAGGGAAAGCACGATGGCTCACATCCTGATCATCGGCGCCGGCCTGGCCGGAATGAGTGCTGCCTACGAGTTGCGCCACACCCTCGGCGCAACGCATCGCATCACCGTGATCGGTGATGGCGATAAGTTCAGCTTCACGCCGTCCAACCCGTGGCTCGCGGTCGGATGGCGCACGGCCGAAGACTTCACCCTCATGGCCGCGGAGCCGTTGGCGCAGAAAGACATCGCGTTTGTGTCACACGCGGTGATGAGGATCGAGCCCGAGCGGATGCGCGTGCACACTGCGGACGGAGGGCAATACGACTACGATTATCTGGTCATCTGCACGGGCCCGAAACTCGCCTTCGATGAAGTGCCTGGGAGCGGTCCGGAAGATGGTCATACCCAGTCAATCTGCACCACACCGCATGCTGTGCGGGCATGGGAGGCTTATCAAGCATTCCTCGATAACCCTGGCCCGGTCGTGATCGGGGCGGTGCAGGGTGCAAGTTGTTTTGGTCCGGCTTACGAGTTCGCACTGATCCTTGATGCTGACCTGCGCAAACGAAAACTGCGCGATCGTGTCCCGATGCACTTCGTCACCAGTGAGCCGTACATCGGTCATCTGGGCCTTGGCGGTGTCGGCGATTCCAAGGGAATGCTCGAGTCGGAGTTGCGTCAGCGCCACATCCATTGGATCACCAACGCGACGGTGCGGCAGGTGCGCGCGGGCGAGGTGGTGGTTGTCGAGCATGACGACGAAGGAAAGCCCGGGCGGGAGCATGTGCTTCCGTTCCGATATTCGATGTTGTTGCCGGCGTTCAAGGGGGTTGATGCGATCGCCGCAGTCGAAGGATTATGCAATCCACGTGGTTTCGTGCTGGTCGACAAGCATCAGCGCAGTACGCGTTACCCGAACATCTTCGCCGCAGGGGTCTGTGTTGCGATCCCGCCGGTGGAAGCCACGCCAATCCCGACCGGCGCGCCGAAGACCGGTTTCATGATCGAGTCGATGGTGACCACGGTCACTCGCAACATCGATGCTGAGATAAAGGGCGAGCCGGCGACGTTCGAAGGCACCTGGAACGCGGTGTGCCTGGCGGACATGGGGGATTCGGGGATCGCTTTCGTCGCACTGCCGCAGATTCCGCCACGCAATGTGACCTGGGCCAAGGAAGGTCGCTGGGTGCACTTGGCGAAAATCGCGTTCGAAAAGTATTTCCTATTCAAGATGCGGCATGGCACGTCCGAGCCGATTGTCGAGAAATACGTACTCGAAGCGCTCGGCATCGAGCGGCTCAAACCATCCACAGGCGAGCACATACATCAGGAGAAAACATCATGAGCGCGACTGCGCCGAAGACGGCGCGCTGGTTGAACACGCGGGAGCGCTACGGGGTGGTGTCCATTGTCCTGCACTGGTTGATGGCCCTGCTGCTGGTCGCAGTCTACGCCACGATGGAATTGGAAGAAGGACTCCCCGGCGGGGAGGAAGCGATGAAGGCATGGCACTACGCGCTCGGTTTGAGTGTGCTGGTCCTGGTCGTCATACGCCTTGCGGTACGCCTCGCCGGATCCGTGCCGCGCATCCATCCACAGCCGGTTGCATGGCAGCGCATGCTCGCGAAATTGACGCACCTGGCGTTGTACCTGTTCATGATCACGATGCCATTGCTCGGTTGGCTGACGCTCAGTGGTGAAGGCGAAGTTGCACGGTTGCCTGGGCTTGGCTGGTCGGTTCCCCTGCTTCCGGGAGTGGATGAGTCTCTTGCCGAATTCGCGGAAGAGTTGCACGAGACCATCGCGGTACTCGGTTACTGGCTTGTGGGATTGCACACGATCGCCGCACTCGCTCACCACTACCTGATCCACGACGACACCTTACAGCGCATGCTGCCGCGCAGATCTCGCGTGTAATGCAGCTCCCCACGATTTCCTGATGGAGACTTCCATGAATATCGACCGTGCCGTGATGGCATTTGCTGGCGTGATGATCCTCGTCAGCGTTGCACTGACCCAACTGGTATCGCCGTGGTGGTGGCTGCTCACCGCCTTCGTTGGACTGAATTTGCTGCAAGCCAGCTTTACCGGCTTCTGTCCGGCTGCGATGTTGTTCCGAAAGCTTGGTGTCGGCAGCGGTTGCGCGTTCCGTTGAGCGAAGAGGCCGGCCGGGTGATATCGCGCACTGCCATTTTGCTATTGTTCGCGCTGCTGACGCTATCCGCGTGCGGCGCCGACCCGGTTGCGGGCACGCGTTTGTTGTCGCCACCGCTGCAGACACAGATAGTGAAAGCCGGTGCCGACACAGGCGGCCATGCCTGGGACGGTGTGGTTGAGGCGGTACAGCAGGCGGATCTGTCCGCGCAGACCTCTGGCCGAGTCACCTCCATCGAAGTCGATGTTGATGATCATGTCAAACGCGGTGACGTGTTGTTGCACATCACCGCATTCGAGCAACAGGCCGATGTAAACGCTGCGCGGGCACGATTACGTGCCGCTGATGCCGTCGCAGTGGAGGCTGAAAGCAATTATCGACGCTTCGCCGCACTGGCGTCGGGTCAGTATGTCGCACGCGCACAGCTCGACCAGGCGCGTGTCGCACGCGACAGTGCCGTCGCCGCTCGCGACGCTGCACGTGCCGATCTTGCCCAGATCGGACAGCAGGCCGTCTATACGGTGGTGCGTGCTCCGTTCACAGGAGTTGTCAGCGCACGCCTGGTCGAACCTGGCGAGACCGTTGCACCCGGACAGCTGTTGATGTCGGCGTATGCGCCAGGCGCGCTGCGTATCGAAGTGCGGGTGCCGCAATCGGAGGCGGCTGCTATCCGTGCCGTCGGAAGTGCGCGGGTCGTGCTGGCCGATGGTCATCGCGTCGGCGCGGCCAGGATCATCATGTTTCCGGAGGCGGATGCCATCACACATAGCGTTGTTGTCCGGGTAATGCTTCCATTCCTGAAAAATCCCCCGCAGCCCGGCGTCACCGCGAAAGTGATCTTTCCTGTTGCTGATGACGTGCAGATGCCGCGCGTGCCGTCAGCGTCGCTGGTGCAGCGCGGGGAGGTCAGCGGTGTCTATGTGATGTCCAATGGTCGCCTTGGCCTGCGTCAGGTGCGACTGGGTCAGCGCTTTGGTGATGAAGTCGAAGTATTGGCCGGCCTGAAGGCGGGCGAGCGCATCGCGACGGACCCGGTTGCCGCAATACAGGCATTGGCCGCGCAGCGCGAGGCCGCCGCGCGTGACTGAGCGCCCTCGCCTGGGTTTGTCGGGCCGCCTCGCGGCGACCTTCCAGGCCAATCCGTTGACACCGATACTCGCGCTGATCGGCTTGTTGCTAGGCCTGGTTGCAGTGTCGATCACGCCGCGCGAGGAGGAGCCGCAGATCGATGTGACGATGGCGAATGTGCTCGTGCCGCTGCCGGGCGCAAGTGCGCGCGATGTCGAACAGATGATTGCCACGCCATTGGAGCAAAAACTTGCCGAGATTGAAGGCATCAAGCATGTCTATTCGATCAGCCGGCCGGGACTGGCAATATTGACGGTCGAGTATGTCGTCGGTGTCGAGCGCCAGCCGGCGATCGTGCGCCTGTACAATCAGGTCTACTCGAACATGGACTGGTTGCCAGCCGGGCTCGGCGTCGGGACGCCGTTGATCAAGCCCAAGGGGATCGACGATGTGCCAGTGATGAGCCTGACGTTGTGGACGGATGATCCGCAGCGCAGTGCGAACGATCTGGCCGAAGTCGCCCATTCGCTTGAAACCGAGCTCAAGCGGATCCGCGGGACGCGCGACGTGTATACGATCGGTGCGCCCGATCGTGTGGTGGCGGTACGGCTGGACTCGTCGAAGCTCGCTGCGTATGGATTCACGGTATCCGATCTGAGCGAGTCACTGCGGGCGGCGAATGTGGTGAAACACGCTGGTGAGCGCGTGAGCGTCAGCGGTGCGACGCCGTTGACCGCGGGCGAGTTCCTGGCCGATGCTGAGGACGTCGCCGGTCTGGTGATCGGCCTGCGCGATGGCCGCCCGTTGCGTCTTTCCGATGTTGCCGACGTGCGCGCTGGCGGGGATGTCGCCTCGCGTTACGTCTGGCATGGTGCTCCGGCCGGGCGCGCCGGGCCCGGGCAGGGAGTCGCTCCGGCGGTGACCATTGCGATCGCGAAGAAGCCGGGCAGCAATGCTGCTGATGTGACAGAAGCAGTGGGCCGTTCTGTGGAGAGGTTGCAAGGTGAGCTGATCCCCGATGGCGTCCACGTCACCGTTACCCGCGACTATGGCCGTACCGCGACCGACAAGGCGCGCAAGCTGATTCAGAAGCTGGTGTTTGCGACGGGCTCGGTGGTGTTGCTGGTGTTGTTTGCACTTGGCTGGCGAGAGGCCATTGTGGTCGGCAGTGCGGTGGTGCTGACGTTGGCGGTGACGTTGTTCACATCGATGGCGATGGGATTCACTCTGAACCGCGTATCGTTGTTCGCGCTGATCTTCTCGATCGGGATATTGGTCGACGATGCGATCGTTGTGGTGGAGAACATCCACCGTCACATGGCACAAGGCGGCAAGACGCTGCGTGAGGCGATCCCGCCGGCGGTGGATGAGGTCGGTGGCCCGACCATCCTGGCTACCCTTACCGTGATCGCGGCCTTGATGCCGATGGCGTTCGTGTCCGGGCTGATGGGGCCATACATGCGGCCGATTCCGATCAATGCATCGGCGGGCATGCTGTTGTCGCTGGCGATCGCGTTGGTGGTAACGCCTTGGCTGTCGTTGAAGCTGTTGTCTCGACATGTTTCGAATCCGTCCTCCTCCGAAGAAGGAAAGAGTAAAGAGGAGAGGGAGACCGAATTCCCAGAACGCAATAATCCTGCCTTCGTCTCGGATCTCTCTTTGAATGGAAGGCAGACAAGCCGCTTGCACGCCTTGTTCGGCCGGATAATGCGACCCTTCCTCGATCCCGCTCGAGGCACCCGGCGCCGCCGTTGGTTGTATGCCGCGATGGCCGGGCTGGTGCTCGCGGCGGCTTCGCTGGCGGCGTTGCAATGGGTTGTGCTGAAGATGCTTCCGTTCGACAACAAGTCCGAACTGCAAGTGGTCGTCGACTTGCCGGAAGGCCGCACACTCGAGGATACCAACGCATTACTGATGGAGCTGGCCGCAGCTGTCGATACAGTGCCGGAAGTGCTCGACTACCAGGGTTACGCCGGCACGTCCGCACCAGTGAACTTCAACGGCCTGGTGCGGCAATACTATCTGCGTAGCGGCAGCAACGTCGGCGATCTGCAGATCAATCTGGTGGACAAGCACGAGCGTGATCGCCAGAGCCACGAGATCGCGCGTAAGCTACGCCCGCAGCTTGCCGCGATTGGCCGGCGCCACGGTGCCTCGGTGAAGGTGGTCGAAGTGCCGCCTGGACCTCCGGTGTTGGCACCGTTGGTCGCCGAGCTCTACGGTCCGGATTATGCAAGCACTCGTGCGCTGGCGAAAGCGCTGGAACAGCGTTTCGAGGCCACGGAGGGCATCGTCGATATCGACACCAGCGTCGAAAGTGACGCTACGCGGGAAACGCTGGTGATGGATCGCGTTCGCGCGGCGCGCCTGGGGGTGTCGCAGTCTTCGATCGCGGATGCGATCACCGCTTCTGTCGGGGGATTGGATGCGACGTGGTTGCAGGATGGGCGTTCCAAGTACGTGCGCCCTGTTCGGTTGCGCGTGCCGGTCGCCGAACAGGCGACACTCGGCCGTCTGCTTGCGGTCAAGGTGCGTGGCGGGGAAGGGCAGCTGATCCCGCTGTCCGAGCTCGTCATGGTGAAGCGTGGGCGCTGGGATGGCGCAATCCATCACAAGGACCTGTTGCCGGTGGTGTATGTCATCGGTGATGAAGCGGGTGAGTCGGATAGCCCGCTGTACGGCATGTTCGAATTGGTCAGGCAATTGCGTCGTGAAGATGTTGGCGGCCAGCGGCTGCGGCAAACCTTCATAGCTCAACCAGAAGACACTAGCCGCTTCTCTGTGAAGTGGGATGGTGAATGGCAGATCACTTACGAAACCTTTCGCGACATGGGCATCGCCTATGCTGCCGGCATGGTGTTGATCTATCTGCTCGTGGTCGCACAGTTTCGCAGTTATCGGACGCCGCTGGTGATCATGGCTCCGATTCCGTTGACAGTGATCGGCGTGATGCCAGGGCATGCGCTTCTCGGCGCGCAGTTCACCGCGACGTCGATGATCGGCATGATCGCGCTGGCTGGCATCATCGTGCGCAATTCCATCCTGCTCGTGGACTTCATTAATCAGTCCGTCGCCGAGGGGCGGCCGGTAGCGCAAGCAGTGGTCGATGCCTGTGCGGTCCGCGCCAAGCCGATCCTGCTGACCGGCTTGGCGGCGATGCTTGGGGCGCTGTTTATCCTTGACGATCCTATCTTCAATGGATTGGCCGTGTCGCTGATTTTCGGGATCCTGGTCAGTACCGTTCTGACATTGATTGTGATCCCGTTGTTGTACTACGGGCTCCTCGCAACACGAGATGGACGCGGTTACTTGGCGGGTTAAGGAAGGGGGCATCGCTGACACGCCATCCGGCCAAGATTGCGCGAGTGTGGTTGCGATGGAGCCCGCGAATTTTGGTTGGATGCGAAGATGTGGAGGTCGGTTGGCTTTTACAGCTTCCCGGATAGTAGTGTCTTCGCAAGAACGGCTGTTACTGCGTAATATTGCGATATGCTTCAGCCGTTGTCTTCACGAAGAACCGTCCATCGCCGCGTCCCGGCGATTCTCCCGCGTCATCTGAAACGGTGAGGCAGGATGTGAGCCGCATTGCATTCCCGCGCATGGATGGCAGTACGCTCGCCGACGACGGTGACGCCCTGAGTTTCTGTTCCACTTGTGCCTTCTCGCAGGCCTGCTTGTCAGAAGGCATGGACAAGCGCGCCCTGTTGGATCTGCACATGCTTGTCGAGCATGTCGGGCCATTGCATGCGGGTGCACATGTTTTCCGCGAAGGTGATCCGTTCGATGCCATTGCCGCGGTACGGGCAGGAACGGTCAAGACCTACGTCGTCGATCCGGACGGGCGTGAGCATGTGCTCGGCTTCCATTTGCCCGGAGAGGTGATCGGGCTGAATGCGATTGACGAAGAACACTATCCCTGCAATGCGGTGGCACTGGACACGGTGATGCTGTGCCGGTTTTCCTTCCCGAAGATCTCGGTGTTGGCAACCAGGCTGCCGGGTTTGCAGAGGCATCTGTTCCGTCTGCTGAGCCGGGATATCGGACGCGCGGCATTGCTTGCGGGCGACTGGACGGCGGATCAGCGCATGGCGGCGTTCCTCACCGGCATTTCTCGCCGCCTCGCGGCGCGCGGCTTCTCGCCGTCCCGTTTTCAGCTGACCATGGCGCGTACCGATATCGCCAACTATCTGCGGCTGGCCCCTGAAACAGTGAGCCGCGTTCTCAAGCGGTTTCAGGAAGACGGGTTAGTGCATGTAGACCGTCGCGATGTGGAACTGGTTGGCATGGCACGGTTAGAAGCGTTGGCTTCGCCGGTCCTGCGAGCCTAGGCTCCGGTGGATCCTCGCGATCCCCGCTACGACGGGACGATATTGCCCGGACGCTCTCCGCGCTTGATCTAGATCATGGTGGAGGCTGGCTCCCGAAGAGACCATGCGCCGGTCGATTAGGGAGAAAACCATGACTGATACGCGCAAGCTGTGGCTGGGTTTGGCCGCCCTGTTGCTCGCTTCGTTCGCCGTGTTGCTGTGGGCGGGCGGGGAAATCTTCCGCGCCGCGCCGCCGATGCCGGAGCGGGTCGTGGCCGAGGATGGCACCGTGATCTACACGCGCGACGATATCCAGACCGGGCGCCAGGTCTGGCAATCGATGGGCGGCATGCAGTTGGGATCGATCTGGGGCCACGGCGGCTATGTCGCGCCGGATTGGAGCGCGGATTGGCTGCATCGCGAAGCCATGGGGATACTCGACCTCTGGGCGCGGCAGGACGGCGGCAGCGCGACCTATGCACAGTTGCCGGTTGAGGAACAGGCCGCGTTGCGCAGTCGTCTGCAGGAAGTGATGCGGCGCAACACCTATGATCCGGCCAAGGTCACGATCACGCTTGCCCGCGATCGCGTGGCCGCTTTGTCGAACGTTGCCGCGCACTACGAAAGCCTGTTCGGCAACGATCCGTCCACGCGCGATCTGCGCGAAGCCTACGCGATGAAAGAAAACACGGTGCCCGACGCCGCGCATCGTCGCGCGCTCACCGCTTTCTTCTGGTGGACGGCCTGGGCGGCGGGCACCGAACGTCCGCAAGCAGCAGCTGACGCGCTCATGCCGGATCAGGCGGGCATGCCTGACAAGCGCGTCACCTACACCAACAACTGGCCCAGCGAGCCGTTGATCGGCAACACGCCGCCGCCGCCGTTGTGGGTGTGGTCGGCCTTCAGTGTCCTGTTCCTGCTGGCCGGGATCGGCCTGCTTGGCTGGCACCACGCCCGCACGAATGATCGCGAAAAGGCACCGCCGCTACCCGCAACGGATCCGCTGGCAGCATTGCGCATCACGCCGTCGATGCGCGCTACGGCCAAGTATTTCTGGGTGGTACTGGCCTTGTTCCTGGTCCAGATATTGCTCGGCGCGATGACTGCGCATTATCAGGTCGAAGGTCAGCAGGCCTACGGCTATGCGCTGTCGGACGTGTTGCCATACTCGATCACGCGGACCTGGCATACACAGCTGGCGGTGCTGTGGATCGCAGTGGCGTGGCTGGGGACCGGCCTGTACATCGCACCGGCAATGTCGGGACATGAGCCGAAGTTCCAGCGTTTCGGTGTGAACTTCCTGTTCGTCTGCCTATTGGTGATCGTGGTCGGCTCGTTTGCCGGCCAATGGCTGGCCGTGATGCAGAAACTGGGACTGGCCGACAACTTCTGGTGGGGGCATCAGGGCTGGGAGTACGCCGACATGGGCCGGTTCTGGCAATGGTTCCTGTTCGTGGGGCTGCTGCTGTGGCTGACCCTGGTCGGCCGCGCGTTGTGGCCGGTGCTGCGGGGGCCGCAGAGCGACACCAAGGCAATCGTGGGGCTGCTGTTCCTGTCGACCGTCTGCATCGGCTTGTTCTTCGGTGCGGCGCTGATGTGGGGTGAGCACACCCACATTTCCGAAGTCGAGTACTGGCGCTGGTGGTTGGTGCACCTGTGGGTGGAAGGCTTCTTCGAAGTGTTCGCCACCGCGGTGATGGCGCTGATTTTCACCCGGCTGGGCCTCGTGCAGGCCAAATCCGCGACGACCGCGGTGCTGTTCGCGACCATCGTGTTCATGGGCGGTGGCGTGCTGGGCACGCTGCACCATTTGTATTTCGTCGGCACGCCGACGGCGGTGGTGGCGTTGGGGGCCAGTTTCAGCGCGCTGGAAGTGGTGCCGCTCGCCTACATCGGCTTCGAGGCCTACCACACCTACAAGCTGGGCCGTGCGACGCCGTGGATGGCGCAGTATCGCTGGCCGATCCTGTTCTTCGTCGCGGTGTCATTCTGGAATCTGGTCGGTGCGGGTCTGTTTGGTTTCCTGATCAACCCGCCGCTATCGTTGTACTTCATGCAAGGCCTGAACTTGACGCCGCTACATGGCCATACCGCATTGTTCGGCGTGTATGGCATGCTCGGCATCGCCCTGATGCTGTTCTGCATGCGTGGTCTGCGCGGGCAGATGCAATGGGACACGCGAGCGCTGAAAACGGCTTTCTGGTGCCTCAACATCGGGCTGACGCTCATGGCGCTGTTGACCTTGCTGCCGCTGGGCACGATGCAATTGCTCGCGGCGATCGAGCATGGCTACGCCTATGCGCGTTCCGCCGAGTTCATGCAGAGGCCGATTGTCGATCTGCTGGTGTGGATGCGAGTGCCCGGGGACACCATCTTCAGCATCGGTGCGTTGGCGCTGATGTGGTTCGTCTTCCGGTTGTGGGTGGTGCCGAAGCGTGTCCTGGCTCTGCAGGGACGCCCCGAGGGCGCTGGCCGCTGAATCGCATGACGAGATTCGCACGCATGCAATTCTGGCTTTGCATCGATGCTCAGGTTTCGGTCCGCAGGGCGACAGGGTGCGCAGTCGCCATGCCAGGTCCTGCCGTGCTGCGACGACACAGCCGCTTGTCGTCGCAATATTGCGGGGACTGCGATGGATGAGCCCATCGCGAGCACCGTATCGCCACGCCTGCTCATGCGGGCTCCGCACCGCTTGATGTTTTTCATTGGTGCGACCAATTTGCTGCTGGCAATGAGTTGGTGGGGCATGTGGCTGGCCGATGCGCGCTGGCAAGCGTTCGGGTTGCTCCAGTCGCAAGTATGGGCAGGCTGGCTGCATGCATTCGTCATGCAGTACCAGATGTTGCCGAGTTTCATCTTCGGCTTCCTGCTGACCGTTTTTCCGCGCTGGATGGGGTTGCCTGAGTTATCGCGCCGACGTTACCTGCCAGTCGGCGTCGGATTGTTTGGCGGCCAGCTGGCGACCATCGTGGGTGTTTTCGGTTACTTGCCCGGTATTGCCATCGGCTTCTGGTTGACGCTAGCGGGTTGGCTGGTGGGTGTCTTCACTCTCGGTTCCATGCTGTTACGGGAGCAGGGCGCCACTTGGCATGCGCGGGCCTGCTTCATTGGCTTGCTGCTGGGAGTCGCCGGCATGCTGGCCTGGGGGGCGTTCCTGCACGACGGGAACGCACGCTGGGCGTTCGCCAGCATCAAGCTAGGGACGTTTGGCTTGTTGCTGCCGGTGTACTTTACGGTTGCGCATCGGATGTTCCCGTTCTTTGCCGGCAATGTCGTCGCCGGATATGTGGTGTGGCGGCCTTTATGGTTGCTTGGTACGGTGCTGGCATTATCTTTATCGCATCTGGCGCTGGAGTTGATGCATGCCTATGCGTGGCTGTGGCTGGCTGATCTTCCCCTGTTGGCGTTGTTGTTGTTAACGCTGTGGAAGTGGTGGCCGCGCGTCAAGGCGCCGGCATTGCTGAGCGTTTTGTTCATCGGCCTGGCATGGTTACCGATCGCGATCGCGCTGTATCTGTTCCAGAGCATCGCTTATGAGCTGACTGGCATATTCCTGCTAGGTCGCGCACCGGCGCACGCGCTATTCGTGGGCTTCTTCGGCAGCGTGCTGGTGGCGATGGTGACGCGAGTAACGCAAGGGCACTCCGGCCGCAAACTGGTGATGCCGAAAGCGGCCTGGTTCGCGTTCGCGCTGGTGCAACTGGTTGCGTTGATGCGCATCTTTGCCGAAGTGTTGCCCGACAGCATGGTTTGGCAAGTCATCGCCGCGACGGGATGGCTGGTGGCATTCTCGCCATGGGTCGCCCAGATCGGCAGGATCTACCTCTCCCCGCGTGCGGACGGGAAGCCCGGATGATCGAGTTCTATCCGCAGATCAGGCAATTCCACATCTTTGTTGCGCTGCTCAGCGGATCGATCTTCGCGCTGCGAGGCGCCTTTTCGCTGGCGGGGGCACGCTGGCCGATGGCCTCGCCGGTGAAATGGCTGAGCTACGCCGTCGATACCGCATTGCTGACAGCAGCGCTCATGCTGTTGACCATCCTGCCGTGGGCGGTATTCGGCAATGGCTGGTTATTGGCGAAAGTCACGTTGATAGTGGTGTATATCGTGCTCGGTGTGTTCGCCATGCGTCGCGGCAGAACACGGCGGGCGCGGGGGGCGTGTTATGTGCTCGCCTTGCTTGCTTTCGGAGCGATCTACGGGATCGCTCGTGCGCATCATCCTTTGGGCGTATTCCTGCGGATGCTTGCTTGAGATGACGCGTGATTCAGTCGGTTCTTGACCGATTGAACAGGCCAACATTCGAGCAAGGGTCCTGCGCGGCCTCCTTTTGCGTTCTGCCGGCTTCCGAGCCAGGCGATCCGGCATGATCCAGATCAAGAAGAGATCTCTCAGGCGATTCCATCCCGGGCAGAGTTGACCCAGATCAGGGCGCCGCATAACCCGGAATCTCAGAGTGCGCGTATCGCAACATTGCAACTCCAGGGGATTCGTCGATATGAAAACTGTCAGTTTCAATCTCGCATGGCTTGTGGCTTCGATCCTCGCGATCGTGCTGGTTGTGATGGGGATTGTCTGGGCGGGCGCACCAGGTTCGGATGTCGGGCCGGAAACGATGTCACGACCGGCCACGATGTCAGTGCCCTTCTGATGGCCGGGGAGCCGCTCATGAAGACTAGGAACCAACGCCGCGTTGCATCAATCACTCTCGCTGTGCTCATAGCAGCGCTACTAGCAGGCTGTCAGCGCGATCATGGCGCCGACGACCGGCAGGCGTCCGCACAGTCCGACAGCGGAGGCTCGCAGAAAGGCGATTTCGGTCCGCCGCAGGGCCAGCCCATCGAGGCAGTGCTCACCTCGCCGCCACATGTGCCTCCGCCGACTCGACGGAAGGCGCCGGCGAAAGTGGTCGTGAAGCTGGACGTCGTGGAAAAGGATTTGCCGATTTCCGAAGGCGTCACCTACACCTTCTGGACGTTTGGCGGCACGGTGCCGGGAAGTTTCATCCGGGTGCGCCAAGGCGATACGTTGGAATTCCACTTGCGCAACCTTCCGGAATCGAAGATGCCGCACAACATCGACCTGCACGGCGTGACCGGACCCGGTGGCGGAGCGGCCTCCAGTTTTACGGCGCCGGGCCATTCCTCACGTTTCACTTTCAAAGCACTCAATGCGGGTCTGTACGTCTACCACTGCGCCACCGCGCCAGTGGGCATGCACGTGGCCAACGGCATGTACGGATTGATCTTGGTCGAACCGCCGGAAGGCATGCCGCCGGTCGACCGGGAGTACTACGTGATGCAGGGTGACTTCTACACGACCGGCAAGTACCGCGAGAAGGGCCACCAGCCTTTCGACATGGAAAAGGCGATCGACGAACATCCGACCTACGTACTGTTCAACGGCAGCGAAGGGGCGCTCACCGGCGATAAGGCGCTGACTGCCAATGTTGGCGACACGGTGCGCCTATACGTGGGCAATGGCGGTCCGAACCTGGTGTCCAGCTTTCATGTGATCGGCGAGATCTTCGACAAGGTCTGGTTCGAAGGCGGCACGCGTTATCAGGAGAACGTGCAGACCACCCTGATCCCGTCGGGCGGCGCGGCGATCATGGATTTCCACATAGAGGTGCCCGGGAGCTACGTGCTGGTCGATCACTCAATCTTCCGTGCCTTCAACAAGGGTGCACTGGCGATCCTCAAGGCGAGTGGCAGCGAGAACAAGGCGATCTATTCGGGCAAGGAAGTCGACTACGTCTACCTCGGCGACCGCGCGCAGCCGAACATGAAGGCGGTAGAGACCGCTGCGATCGCGGCGAAGAGCGGCGAGCCTTCGCTGGAAGAGCAGGTTGCCGCGGGCAAGGCGCTGTTCGCCGGCACGTGTTCGACCTGCCATCAGCCCGAAGGGCAGGGCTTGCCCGGCGTGTTCCCGCCGCTGGCCAAGTCAGACTACATCGCCGCCGATCCCAAGCGCGTGCCGAACGTTGTTTTGCATGGCTTGAGTGGTGCAGTGAAGGTCAATGGCACGGATTACGACTCCGTCATGCCCCCGATGAGCCAGCTCACCGACGACGAGGTGGCGAATATCGCCACTTATGTGCTCAACAGCTGGGGCAATCAGGGGGGGCGTGTCAGCAAGGCCGAAGCCGCGAAGATTCGCCAAGCTCAATCCGTCGCCGCACCTGCAAGCCATTGAACGATGCGCCGCCTGTTCGCCGTGTTGATGCTCGCACTGCCCGTCGCTGCTTTCGGCGCGGGGACGATCGGGCGTTACGCAGGATTGCCGGGAGGACTCTTCGAATCCGTGCTGCGCTTCGAGGACCAGCGGGGTGGAACGCGTATCGCGCCTTTCGCATTGATGCGCCGACCGGTCACCAACGCGGAGTTCTTGGCCTTCGTCAAATCGCACCCACAATGGCGCCGGGATCGCGTGCCGGACGTATTGGCGGAATCGAGATATCTGGCGCATTGGCGATCGGCCACCGAACTCGGTCCCAACGCGCTGCCCGGACAGCCTGTGACGTCGGTCAGCTGGTTCGCGGCGAGTGCATATTGCAAGACATTGGACGCGCGCCTGCCGACGTGGGCGGAATGGGAATATGCCGCCGCCGCCGACGAGACGCGGCGCGACGCACGCAAGGATCCAGCCTGGCGCGAGCGTATCCTGGCGTGGTATTCCAGATCGTCCCGACAGGCGCTACCGCGGGCCGGACTGCAAACTCCCAATGCTTACGGCGTACAGGACCTGCACGGTCTGGTCTGGGAGTGGACCGATGATTTTTCGTCCCTGCTGGTGTCCGCCGACAACCGCAATCAGGGCGATGTCGACAAGACGAAGTTCTGCGGTGCGGGCGCCTTGTCCATGGCCGACCGGGAGAACTATGCGGTCCTGATGCGGGTCGCGATGTTGTCCTCGCTGGAGGCGAGGGATACCACCGTGAACCTTGGTTTCCGTTGCGCGAGGAGTGCCCGATGAAACATCTCTGTACCGCGGCGTTGGCCCTGTTGATGCTGATGGCCGCGAGTATTGCGACCGGTCAGGCACTGCCCCCATTACCGAAGGATTCGGTGTACCAACTGCCCCTGCGCCTCACAGACCAGGATGGCAGATCCTGGGACTGGGGTGAAAAGCGGGGCAAGCCCAAAGTCATGGCAATGTTCTACACATCTTGCCAATACATCTGTCCTTTGATCGTCGATAGCGGCAAAGCACTGGAGTACGCCCTGACTCCGGCTGAGCGAAGCAGGCTGGGCATTCTTCTGATCAGCATGGATCCTGCGCACGACACTCCGGCCGCGTTGCTGACGATAGCGAAACAGCGGAATTTGGATTTGACGCATTGGGCGTTGGTCAGCCCGGGGATCGAGGATGTTCGAAGCGTGGCGGGTGTTCTTGGTATGCGTTATCGGAAGTTGGCCGATGGTGGGTTCAATCACACTAGCGCGCTGGTATTGGTGGATGCCGGTGGCCGCGTCGTCGCGAGGACGGAAAAGGTGGGCAGCGTCTTGGACCCGGAGTTCGTTGCAGCAGTGCGGCGCGAGATTTCGCGGAACTGAGCGCGCGTCCGCGGGAATGGGAGGAGCCCACCTGCAGTGACGAGAAGGATGCACAAACGCGTCGACAACTTCTTCACGAAGAAGAGCAGCTTCTCGACCGGGCCATCGAGGCCCGCATGCCTTGGACGAAGAGCCTCGTCGGGAGAATGTAGCGAGGCGTGGTCCGCTTCGGGCCGACGGTGTCACGTCAGAAGAGGCGTTCAGGCCCGGATGACCGTCTTGAAGCGTTCCCGATACTGTTGTGTGCGGCGGCGAACTTCAGCCAGCGCATCGCTCTCCGTCGCTTCCAGCATTGCCTCGAACAACCGTTGGAAATGATCATGCATCGTACGCCGGGCCGCCGCCGAATCGCGTGCGCGCAGTGCATCCAGGATCGCGCCATGTTCGCGCATTCGATCGTTGGCGTCATGGTGGCAGACGCGTTCGTATACTGCGCTTACCAATGGCAATTCGTCGCGCATTCTCCAGATTGAGCGGATGGCGTACTCGATCGCCGGGTTGCCTGTGATGCTGGCAATGCGCAGATGGAATGCACGATCGGCTTCCCCCGCGGCCTGATCGCTCGCATCCGGTTGTGACATGGCCTGAACCAGCTCTTCCAGTTCCAGGAGCTCGTCATCGGTAATGTGGCTAGCCGCCATCGCGGCAGCCTCCGCTTCTATCACCGAGCGTGCTGCGGTCACGTCGAAGGCGGTCACGTCCGGCAACGCGCCGGGGGCGTCCTGCGGGCGTTGCTTCACATACACGCCCGAGCCGATCTTGATCGAAATCCAGCCCTGTGCTTCCAGCGCGATCTCGGCTTCGCGAATCGTAACCCGGCTGACGTTGAAGCGTTCGGCCAAATCGCGCTCGGCCGGAAGCCGTGAGCCGGGCGGAAATTCGCCCGACTCGATTTGCCGCAGAATCTGCGCAGCGATGGATTGGTAAAGGCGGCTGCTTGACATTGCGAAATGGGCGGGAGAGACGTGCCGAATGATAACAGTGATTTTGAAAAGACGCCGCGGTGGTCAATTGCCCTTTGGGTTCACCGTCAGATTATAAAGAATGGCCTCGGACGTATTCGTTTCGGTGCCTGGATCCTCCCAGGTAAAGCCGTTGCTGAGGGGGTAACTTTTACTGCTGCAGGTCGCGTTGGTGCTGCCGTCGATGAATTTCTTGGTGCAGCCCTGGTGATAGTTGCCGGCCTTGAAATAGCATTGTCCGATCACACCGCTGAACGCCTTGGTGGCCGAGGCGGTCTTGTTCTGGGTTTCGTTGGTGTAGCTCACCTGCATGTTGCCGGCGCCGGGATAACCGTTGCTGGTCGAGCCATTGGCGCGAATGATGACCTTGATGATGTCGCCGACGACGTAGGCGCTGTCCAGCACGGTCTCGGAGGTGCTGTCGTTCCATTTGATCAGAATCCTGCCTTTGTCGCCCAGGGTGCCCGCGGCCGGCAGCACGCCCCCGTTCTGCGCCTTGTCGTAGCGATAGAGGACGATCAGGTTGTCGTTTTCCGCGTCATGGATCTGGGCGACCGACATCTCCGGTTTGTTCTTGGGCGTGCTCTTGATCCGGAGCCTCGCCACCATTTCCTTCTGCTTGCTGGTGCAGTTCCAGGCGGCCGGCGAGGTCTCGCTCGCCATCTCGCGCAGCTCGGTGCGGGAAAATGCCGTGCCTGAGGATGTGAGGGCACCGCCGAATTGCGCCTTCATGGAAACGCCGCCGCCGGTGACGACGCGAAAGAAGCTATCGGTGTAGGTGGTCAGGTCATCGGGGTCGAAATCCAGCGAGTTGGTGTAGTTGCCATCGGTCGGCAAAGTTGAATTCAGGCGCCAGTACGCCAGGTATTCGAGTTCGGGTTTCTCGGCGGGGTAGGTCTGTGCCGACACATTCGTGGACGTGAGGGCGCCGGCCACGCAGCAGGTCAGGGAAAAGATTCGTTTCAGTGGCGTCATGGTGATCTCTCCAGGCGGTTGATAGAGATAACGACATCTGTGAACAAACGTACTCGTTGGAAAACGGACTTGTTGGAAGCGGTTTGGTCTTAGAAGCGATAGCGGACACCGAAGTAATAACGGCGCCCGTAGCCGTGGTACTCGTGGAAATTGCCCAGGATCGGCATGTCGGAGATTCGCGGCTCGTCGGTCAGGTTGGAGGCTTCCAGCGAGAACGACAGGTGGTCGTTGACCCGCCAGGTGGCGCGGAAGTCCACCGTGCTGCCGCCGTGGATGTAGCGGTTTTGCGAGGGGGCGCCGACGAAGCGCTGGTAGTACTCGGAGCGATATTTGTAGATCGCCTGCAGATCCACCGGTCCCAGCGACCAGTACACGGAGCCGGAGGCCACGTGCTTTGACAGGCCGAAGATGTTCGCCGGTTCAACCAGGCCCGGCGTGATATCGCCGGTCTCCGGATCGATCTGGTCGCCGAGCCGAAGATCGTGGTTCTCGAAGTTCGAATCGGCATAGTTGTAGCTGACCTTGACCCCCAATCCGTCGAATGGCGCGGGAAGGTAGGAGAAGCGATGCGAACCGGTCAGTTCCACGCCGAACAGATCGCTCTTCTTGTCGGTCGTGACCGACTGTTCGACCGGCACCACCACGGTTTCGCCGCCGATCACGAAGGTTTCGTCGATCAAGGCGGGAATGTCGCCGCCGGTGAACTGCTTGTAGTAAAGCGCGGCGCTGAGCATCGAATCCGGGTTCGGGTACCACTCGAAGGAGATGTCGCCATTCCAGGACAGCAACGGCTTGGTGCCCGGATTGCCGGTGGCGGCGATGTTGTCGATCGCCTCACCGATGCTGCCGAACTCGCCGTCCTCCACTTCGATCGTCCGGCCCGCGCCGAGAGCGCTCAGGTCCGGGCGTGCCATGGCGCGGTATACGCCCAGGCGCAGGATCTTGTCGTCGGCCAGTTCGAGCGCGGCGTTGAAGCTGGGGAGGAGCACGTCGTTGGATGCTTTCACCACCTGGGTCTCGAACTCGCCGGTGGGCTTGAGCGTGATCGTGCCGTCGCCATTGCGGATCACATCCAGGCCGCTGCGCAATCCCACCGCGCGCACGTCGGTCTTGACCCAGCGCGCGCCGAAGTTGCCCGTCACCGGGAGGCCGAACCATTCCGACGCGAACTCGCCCATCAGATAGATCGCCTGCGTTTTCTCGCCGACGTCGTTGTTGGCGGGATTGCGCAGGTCGGAGCTGCGTCCGGTGTCATCCACGCCAGACAGGGTGCGGAAGAGGCAGCGGGAATCAAAGGTCGCCCATTGTTCGATCGTGTTGCCGCTGGCCTCGTCGAGAAAATCGCTCTGCGGGAACGCGGTGCGGCAGGCGAGGTTGGCATCCCGGACCAGGTCGCGATCGGGGCTGATCTCGACCCGGTCGTCATAGTCGCGATACTCCGACTTCGCGTAGCGAACACCCGCCTTGATCGCGGTGAAGAAGCCGCTTTCGGGGAAGTAGCTGCTGTCGAAGCGGAACGCACGCAGGGTGTGCTCGCGCAGCTGCTCGTCGCGACGCAGACGCGGGACGTCGCTGAAATTCTCCCAGCGCGTGATGTCGAAGGCGGGATCGATGACGAGCGCGGGCACATCGCCCTTGTAGTCGTAGCTGTAGTCCACGTAGCGTGCGCCCTGGATGCCGGCGACATCGTTTCCGTAGATGTCTTTGTCGTCGGCGCGCAGTCGCGTGACCCAGTCGTTTTCGGTGCGCAGCGTGTGCGAATACGCCAGGTCGGTCGAGAACAGCCACGCGGCGCTGGGGCGCCATTCGAAGTTGAGCCCGGCGCCTTCGTATTTCTCCTTTCGCACCTTGTAGTTGGAATTGGTCTCGATGCCGCTTTGCCCGGTGAAGGAGCGCAGGGCGCCATCCGCATCGGCGACCACGTTGTCGATATTGCGGCGCCCGTCGGGCAGCACCAGTTCGTTGCGATCCTCGGTGAAAGTGCGATCCGACCACTGATAGTCGAGGTTCACTTCCATGGTGTCGTTCGGTCGCCATTGCAGGGCGGCGAAGGCCGCGTCGCGTTTGTCGTGTTCCACCAGTTGGCGATAGGTGCGGCCGTTGGGCATCAGGTAGAAAGGTGTATTGCCGGTGTTCGCGTCGCCCGGAACGATGGCGGGGCAATTGCCGTTGGTCGGTACCTTGGTGGCATCGCATGCGGTCCAGGTGGAACTGGTGGCGGCGACTTCCTCCGGATTGGTCCCTTCCAGGCTCTGCACGCCCAGCGACAATCCCAGCTTGCCCCCGTTGGCGAATTCGAACTGATCGAGATAGCTGGCCGTTCCGCGCCAGCCGACGCCGGCGCCGTCCTTGAGCTTGCTGTCGTAATCCGAATAGGTTGCGCGTCCATCCAACTGGATGCGGCGCTCGTCGAAGGACAGCGGCTTGACCGTCTCCATGTTGATCGTGCCGGCGATGCCGCCTTCGATGAAGTCGGCCTGCTGGGTCTTGTAGATCTGCACCGTGTTGATCAGCTCGGAAGGGAACTGGTTGAAGTTCACCGAGCGGTCGCCGCTGCCGTTGGTGGCTTCGCGTCCGTTGAAGGTGGCCGAGCCCAGGAACGGGCCCAGGCCGCGGATCGAGATCTCGGACGCGCCGCCCTTCTCGCGGTGGGTGGATGCGCCGGTGATGGTCTCGATCGCCTCACCGATGGACAGCGCCGGCAGGTCGCCGATGTCCTTGGCCGACAGCGCGTCTGAAATCACGGTCGCGTTGCGTTTGGTCTGGATCGAGGACTGGATCGAAGCGCGAATGCCCTGGACCACGACCGTGTCCAGTTCCGCCGGCGATGCGTCCGTCTGGGAGGCTGGCGATGATGGAGGAGGCGAGGTCTGGCCAGAAGCCGGTTCCACCGGCGGCGGGGACGCGGTGTCCTGGGCAAGCGCGATCCCGGTCGGCGCCCCGGCGCACAGTGCGCAGAACAGGGCGTTGGCGAGGGTGGATGGACGGAATCGCCTTGGCTGACGCGACGTTTGCGGGTGACGCATGCTCTCTCCTCCCAGAGTGATGTGCCCGTGTGTCCGGGCTCGGGGCGGAGATTTCACCGTTTGCTAGCCAATGTCAAACAATTGGTAGTATTAAGTGATATGCGATATTGGATAGGCCATTTAAGCCGTATTTTCATGTGCAAATGCAGCAATGCTTGCCAGTATCTGCGCATGCCAGTTACGTTATATTGGACTGACCAACTGATGGGCGGGGCTGGATGAGATCGGCGAATCGGGAAAAGGCAGCATGTGCAGGCTGAAAGCGGCCGCGATCGCCGGGATGCTCTTGCTCGTTGTTGGCTTGCAGGCAATGGCCGGCGAGCGGTTGGTCCACGATCCGGCGGCCTTCGCCCGGGCCGTGCGTGACCTGCGGCCGGGCGACACGGTGGTGCTGGCCGATGGGCAATGGCGAGATTTCCAGGCCCTGTTCACCGGCAAGGGCACGGCCGATCGCCAGATCACGCTCACCGCGCAGACGCCGGGCAAGGTCGTACTGACGGGGCGTTCCAATCTGCGCATGGCCGGCGAATATCTGGTGGTGTCGAACCTGGTCTTCCGCGATGGCTGGTCGCCGACCGGCGAAGTGTTCTCGTTTCGCCGCTCGCCGGAGGCGCGCGCCAACCACAGCCGCGCCACCGGCATCGTGATCGATCGTTTCAACAATCCCGACCGCCGCCAATCCGACCACTGGGTCGCCATGTACGGGCATGACAATCGCTTCGACCATGGTCAGCTGGTCGGCAAGAACAATGCCGGCACCACGCTGGTGGTGATCCGTGATGCCGGGCAGGGCTTGGACAACCGCCATCGCATCGACCACAACTGGTTCGGGCCGCGACCCAATCTGGGTTCGAACGGCGGCGAGACCATGCGTGTCGGCACCAGCCACGATTCGCTGTCGGATTCGCATACCGTGGTCGAGGACAACTGGTTCGAGGGCTGCGATGGTGAAGTGGAGATTGTCTCCAATAAGTCAGGCGGCAACACCTATCGGCGCAATGTCTTCCATCGTTCGCAGGGCGCGCTGGTGTTGCGGCATGGCGACGGCAATCTGGTCGAGGACAACATCTTCCTTGGTGGCGGCAAACCGCATACCGGCGGCGTGCGGGTCATCAATCGTCGCCAGATCGTGCGCAACAATTATTTCGAAGGCCTGCGTGGCGACGGCTTCGCTTCCGCGCTGAGCGTGATGTATGGCGTGCCGAATTCGCCGATCAACCGCTATGCTCAGGTCGACGGCGCGGTGATCGAAGGCAACACATTTGTCGATGTGGACAGCCTCCTGCTCGGTGCCGGCAAGGACGAGGAGCGCTCGCTCGCGCCGGTGAACAGCCATTTTCAGAAGAACCTGATCGTCGGTAAGCAGGATCCGGTCAAAGTGTTGGGCGATGTGTCGGGTATTGCCTTCGCCGGCAATGTGCAAAGTCCCGAAGCTTCGCTGCGATTGCCGGAAGGTGTGCACGCTCGTCATGTGGACCTGCGAAAGAGTGCGACCGGATTGCAGGTCCCGCGAGACCCCATGGACGCCGGTGCTCGACCGGAGTTGCGTCCGATCCCGCGAGAAAACGTCGGTGTCTCCTGGTATCCGAAGGAGAGGGCAGGGATCGACTTCGATACAGGCGTGACATTGCGGGTCGAGCCGGGCGAAGAAACACTGTCGCGCGCCATCGCGCGATCGTCCGTCGGCGACCGGATCGTGCTGGGAGCCGGGCGTTATCTCGTCGAGGAAGTGCTGCCGATCGCGCATCCACTCACTGTTACCGGGCCGGCGCGCGGAGAGGCGACACTCCTCTTCTCGCGCTCGGTGTTGTTCGAGATCGCGCAGGGCGGCAGCCTGAAACTGGAGAACCTGGCGATCTTCGGCAGTGCCGCGCCGGATCAGGCGGGCAACGCAGTGATCCGCACGCGACCCGGATCGGGCGCGGCGAACTACGCGCTGGTACTGGAAAACGTGAAGATCAGCGACCTGAAGGTCAATCGCGCATTCGATGTGATCGCAATGGGCAAGGACACGATGGCCGACACGGTGACACTGCGCCGGGTCGAGGTGCGGGACATCACCGGTTCCGTGCTCACCGCCGCATCCGAGACCGACGATCGCGGCACCTACAACGCCGAACGGGTGACGATCGAGGATTCACGCTTCGCGCAGATCGGTGGTCCGGCCGTGGATCTGTATCGTGGTGGCACCGATGAAAGTACCTTCGGGCCGCAGCTGCGCATCGTCCGCTCGCGCTTCGATCGCGTCGGCGGCGAAGTGCCGAGCCTGCGGATGCATGGCGTGCAGCACGCCGAACTCGTCGGCAACGACTTCGAACGCAGCGGCGCCGTGCGTTTCGTGCGGACAGTAGGCGAACCGGTCTTGCTGGCGTCAGGAAACCGGTTCGTGGAGACACCTGCCATCGCGTCGGATGTGCCGGTCGGAGTAGTGCGATGAGAGCGATCGTGACATGGCTGGCCCTCGCGTTTGTCGTGACGGGGGCGCATGCCCGGCCGGGTGCGGAGCGTTCTGCAGCAGCGGACGAGCACGCGACGCAACCGGTGCTGGTAAGTGAAGGCGACTGGCGACGCATGCGGGCCGAAGGGATGCATGCGCCGATGTTCGCCGCCGAGCAGGCACGCGTGGAACGCCTGGTGCGCGCGGCGATGTCCCAGGGCGTGGTGGTGCCGGTGCCGAAGGATCCAGGCGGCGGCTACACGCACGAGCAGCACAAGCGCAACTATCTGGCGTTGCAAGGGGCGGGCGCGCTCTATCGGCTGACTGGCGATCGCGCCTATGCCGATTACGCGCGCGAGATGCTGCTCGAGTATGCGCGCCTCTATCCGACGCTGGGTCCGCATCCGGCGCGGCGTAGCGAGCAGGCCTATGGCCGCCTGTTCTGGCAGCAGCTCAACGATTCGGTGTGGCTGGTGCATGCGATACAGGGCTACGACGCGATTCGGGACACGCTGGCTCCGGCCGATCGCGATCGCATCGAGGAGAATGTATTCAGGCGCATGGCGCGTTTTCTCTCCGAGGAAACACCGGGCCGCTTCAGCGCCATCCACAATCATGCGACCTGGGCGACGGCTGGCGTGGGCATGACCGGCTACGTGCTGCGCGATCGCGATCTGATCGACAAAGCACTGCTCGGGTTGGCGAAAGATGGTCGAGGCGGCTTCCTTGCGCAGGTCGATCAGCTGTTCTCGCCCGACGGCTATTACGCAGAAGGCCCTTACTACCAGCGGTATGCACTGGCGCCATTCGTGATCTTCGCCGGCGCGATCCAGCGCAACGAACCGCAGCGCGGCATCTTCCAGCGCAAGGACGGTGTCCTGCTCAAGGCGGTCGATACCCTGGTGCAGACCAGCTATGCCGGGTATTTCTTCCCGATCAACGACGCCATGCCGGACAAGGGCCTGGACACCGAGGAACTCGTCGCCGGCATCGCCACTGCCTATGCGCAGACGCAGGACACGCGCCTGTTGTCGGTCGCGCAACGCCAGGGCCGCACTCTGCTGACGCCCGAGGGCTTGCGGGTGGCCGAAGGTGTCGCCGAAGGACGTGCCAAGCCTTTCGCGTTCCGTCCGCTCATGCTTCGCGACGGTCCGGAGGGCGATCGCGGCGGCCTCGCGATCCTACGCATGCGCGGAGAAGACGGCCAGACGCTGGTGATGAAGAACACCTCGCAAGGCATGGGGCACGGCCATTTCGACAAGTTGAACTGGCTGTTCTACGACAACGGCCAGGCCGTGGTGACCGATTACGGCGCCGCGCGCTTCCTTAACGTCGAAGCCAAATCCGGTGGAACCTATCTGCCGGAAAACACCAGCTGGGCGAAGCAGACGATCGCCCACAACACGCTCGTGGTGAACGAACGCAGCCACTTCGACGGTGACTGGAAACGTGGTGAGGCGCATGCGCCGGAGCCTCGGTTGTTTGCGGTCGAAGCAGAGACGCAAATCGTTTCCGCGCGCATGCGCGACGCCTATGAGGGCGTGGTGTTCACGCGAACGCTGGCGCTTGTGCAGCATCCGGATCTGTTGTTTCCCGTGGCCGTCGATCTGCTGCGAGTGGAAGGTACCAGGCCCGCACGCTACGACCTGCCGCTTCACTTCAACGGTCACATCGTGACTGTCGGCTTTCAGGCGCAACGACACGACGAGGTCCGCCCGGTCCTGGGGAAGCGCGCCGGTTATCAACATCTCTGGCTGGATGCCGAGAGTGCTGCTTCGACCGAAGTCCGTTCGTTGTCGTGGCTGCTCGGCGGCCGTTTCTACACCTACCGCTTTGGTGCCAGCACGCCAAGTCGCGCGTTGCTGGTGGAAAGCGGCGCTCACGATCCGAATTTCAATCTGCGCCGCGAGCAGGCGCTGGTCCAGCGCGTGGGCGACGCCGGCGAAACGACTTTCTTCAGCGTGCTCGAGCCGCACGGCGAGTACAACGGCACCGCCGAATACGTGCGCGGTGCAGAGAGTCGCATCGCGGACATCGCATACGTCCACGGCGATGGGGCGTCGGTAGTGGTGTTGACCTTGACGTCCGGCAACACGCTCGCGCTGGCCGTGGCGGACGATCCCGCGCCTGGCAACACGCATCGAGTGACCGCGAAGGACGGCCAGATCTACGCGTGGGAAGGTGCTTGGGCGCGCTTTGACCGTCCGGCCGCGCAATCCGCGCGCTCCGGTTCGACCGATGTGGAGAAAACGCCATGACCAAACGATCAGCGGTGCGCTGGATCATCGTCAGCCTGATCGCCGTGGCCACGGTGATCAACTATATCGACCGCAATGCCCTGGCCGTGATGTGGCCGGAGATTTCCAGCGACATTGGCGCCAGCAAGGAGGACTATGCACTGCTGGTGACGGTGTTCATGCTGTTCTACGCCGCCGGACAGCTGGGCTTCGGACGGCTGTTCGATGTCATCGGTGTGCGTCTTGGCTTCGTGTTGTCGATCGCGGTGTGGTCGATTTCGATCGCGCTGCACGCCGCCGCGCACTCGATCCTGTCCTTCAGCATGTTCCGCGCATTGCTCGGCGTCAGCGAGGCGGGCGCCTGGCCGGGAGCGGTGAAGGCCAATGCGGAATGGTTTCCGGCACGCGAGCGGGCTTTCGCGCAAGGCATCTTCAACGCCGGCGCATCGATCGGCGCGATCGTGTCTGCGCCGTTGATTGCCTTGTTGTTTCTTGCCTTCGGCTGGAAGGGCACCTTCCTGCTGATCGGAGCGCTGGGCTTCGCATGGTTGCTGCCCTGGTGGATCGTGTATCGCGCCGGGCCGGACAAGCATCCCTGGGTCAGCGAGGCCGAGCGTGTGTTGATTCTCGATAGAGCAGTTCCCGATGGATCGGCTCCCGGTAAATCGACGCCGGCCGCGCCCGCCAACACTCCGGAACTTCCGGAGCAAGCCCTCGGCATGCGCGAGCTGATGTCGTATCGCCAGAGTTGGGGAATCGTGCTGGCGCGCTTCTTCCTGGATCCGATCTGGTGGCTGTTCGTGTCGTGGCTGCCGATCTATCTCGTCGAAACCTTTGGCTTCGACATCAAGCAGATCGGCCTCTTCGCCTGGGTGCCATATGTGGGCGCGATGCTGGGCAGCCTGTTCGGCGGATGGCTTTCAGGCCGCCTGATCGCACACGGCTGGAGCGTGCATCGCGCGCGCAAATGGACCATCACGCTGGGCTGCGCGGTGATGGCGCCGGGACTGCTTGGCGCGGTGCTCGCGGCCGAGCCGACGGCCGCGGTGCTGACCATCGCGGCGGTGCTGTTCGGCTTCCAGGTTGCGATCGGCAACATCCAGACCTTGCCCGGCGACGTGTTTCGCGGCAGTTCGGTCGGTTCGCTGGCGGGGATCGGCGGATTGTTCGCGGTCGGCGGCACCTTGATCACCACTTGGCTGGTGCCGGTCATGACGAAGCAGTCGTTCGCACCGATTTTCATCCTGGTCGCGGCCCTGGTT
Organism: Luteimonas sp. GW821-FHT14E02; assembly: GCF_058803905.1. Taxonomy (NCBI): domain Bacteria; kingdom Pseudomonadati; phylum Pseudomonadota; class Gammaproteobacteria; order Lysobacterales; family Lysobacteraceae; genus Luteimonas; species Luteimonas sp. GW821-FHT14E02. The sequence continues at coordinate 158,766 of NZ_JBXAPK010000008.1, forward strand.
CCGCTGTCGCTGGCGGCGGTGTGGTGGATCACGGGACGCATCGAGCAAGTAGACCGCGCGGCGGGACGCGATTGATCAACGTTGAAACACGAAAACAAAAGGGCACACGAGCATGGATTTCAAAGACAAGGTAGCGATCGTGACCGGTGGTGGCCGCGACATTGGTCGCGCGGTTTCGTTGAAGCTGGCAGCGGCAGGTGCCAGGGTTTGCATCAACTACGCCAACGACGAGGCCAGCGCCCAGGAGACGCTGGAACGAATCCGTGCCGCGGGAGGCCAGGCCATCGTGCACCGCGCCGATGTGTCGCGCAGCCAGGACGTCGGGGAACTGGTCGCGGCCACCCGGACGGCTTTCGGCGAGAACATCGACATCCTGATCAACGTCGCCGGCGGCATGGTCGCGCGCAAACCGTTGGCGGAGATCGACGAGGCCTACTTCCATCAAGTCATGGACTTGAACTTGAAGTCGGTCTTCCTCATGACGCAGGCGGTCGTACCACACATGCGCGAAGGCGCGGCGATCGTCAATTTCGCGTCCCTGGCCGGTCGTGACGGTGGCGGTCCGGGCGCCGCGATCTATGCCACCTCCAAGGCGGCGGTGATGACATTCACCCGGGCCACGGCCAAGGAGCTGGGCCCGCGTGGCATCCGCGTCAACTCGCTGTGCTGCGGCATGATCGCCACTCGTTTCCACGACGACTTCACCAAACCCGAAGTGCGCACGGCCGTCGCCAATGCCACGCCGCTGCGCCGTCAGGGCCGGCCGGAGGAAGCCGCCGACACGGCCGTGTATCTGGCTTCGAACGAGGCCAGTTTCATCACCGGAGCCAATGTCGATGTCAACGGCGGCGTGTTCTTTTCCTGAGCAAGTTCGCAACCGCATCGCGGAGGACGACAGGATGGCATGGCCTGGAATCCAGGCAGGATCGATCAAGCGATGGATGGCGTCGGTTCTCCTCGGGCTCGCACTGGCCATCGTGGCGGACAGCGTCGGCGCGCAGGTGTGGGTGCCGGCATGGACGGCATCGCCGGCGCCCGATCGTCGCGACGGCACCACCGAGGCGCCGTTGCAGTTCGCCGATCAGACAGTACGCCAGGACATGCGCCTTGGCACCTCGGCCAAGGCGCTGCGCTTTCGCATCAGCAACGAGTTGGGCGATGCGCCGCTGAAACTGGATCATCTTGTTGCGTGGCGCGTCGATGCGCCGAACAGGCGACTCCCCGTGCGCTTTGGAGGCCGGGATGCGATCGTGATCCCGGTCGGCGCGGCATTGTTGAGCGATCCGGTCGCCATCGCCACGCCCGCTTTCGCCGAAGTGGCGCTGAGCCTGCACTTTCCCGATCCGACACGTCCGGCGGTGCGGCGCACGGCGTTGCGCGTGGCACCGGGCCAAGTCAGCGTGGCCGACGATGTGCCATTGGAATATCGGCAGAACGTGATTTCAGCGGTGCTGGCCGAGCGCAACAACGATCCGAAGACGATCGTCGCGCTGGGCGACTCGATTACCGAAGGCGCAACTGCGGGCCTGGGAACGGAAGGCGATTGGCCAGCCATGCTGGCACGGCGCCTCGAGCAGGCTTGCCCAGGCCAGTATGTGGTGCTCAACGCCGGCATCAGCGGCAACAAGGTGCTCGATGCCGGGCGTAGCCACAGTGCGCTGGCGCGGCTCGACCGCGATGTGCTGTCGTTGCCGGGTGTGGACTACGTGATTCTGCTGGAAGGCATCAACGATATCCGTCACAGCGGGGCGCCTGACTTCCGTCCAGGCCGCAGCGCCGACGATGTGATCCTCGGCTACCGGCAGATCGTGACACGCTTGCAAATGCACGGGATCCGCACTTTCGGCGCCACGCTCACGCCCTTCGGTGGATCCGAGCGTTATGAGCCTGTATCGACAGCGGCGCGACAGCAGTTGAATGCATTCCTTCGAAAGGGCGGCGTCTTCGCGGGTGTCGTCGACTTCGATATGGTGCTGCGCGATCCCGCGCGGCCCGAATTACTGCCCGATGCACTCACCCGCGATCATCTGCACCCGAATCGTGCCGGGTACGCCAAGATGGCGCAGGCGATTGATCTGTCCCTGTTCGGATGTCAGGCGCCATGACCTCGATCGACACCGTGCTCGCACTTCCGCCATCGGACGGCCGACACTGGGATTGCGTGGCCTTGGGCGAGGTGATGCTGCGCTTCGATCCGGGCGAAGCACGCATCCGTTCCGCGCGCGAGTTTCGGGTCTGGGAAGGGGGCGGCGAATACAACGTGGCGCGCGGATTGCGCAAGACCTTCGGGCGGTCGACCGCGGTGCTGACCGCGTTGCCGCGCAGCGAGATCGGCATGCTGGTCGAGGATTTGATCCTGCAGGGCGGTGTGGACACCAGCCGGATCCTCTGGCGCGAATACGACGAGGTTGGCCGCAGCACGCGCGTGGGTCTGAATTTCACCGAGCGCGGCTTCGGTGTGCGTGCGGCGCTGGGCGTGTCCGATCGCGGGCATTCGGCTGCATCGCAGATCGGGCCGGATGCGTTCGACTGGGATGCGCTGTTCAGTGCCGGGGGCACGCGCTGGCTGCATACCGGCGGCATCTTCGCCGCGCTGTCCGAAAGTACCGCGCAGACCGCGCTGGCCGCCGTGCGCCATGCGCGTCGCCATGACGTTGCCGTGTCCTACGATCTGAATTATCGCGCGAGCCTGTGGAACAGCCATCCGAACCCGGATGCCGCGCGTGAGGTGAATCGCGCCATCGTCGCCGAATGCGATTTGCTGATTGGCGACGAGTTTTCCTTCGCCTCTTGCCTCGGATTGGCGACCGACGGCATCGCGCGTGTCACGCCGATGGATTCCGCGCCGGCCGATGCTGCCTGTCTTCGGGTCTTTGAATCGTTTCCGAATCTGAAACTGATCGCATTCCCGCTGCGCGATGCGCGTTCGGCCACGCACAATGCCTGGGGGGGCGTGCTGCATGCGCGCGATGGCCGGCGTTGCCGGTCGCTGTTGCGACATGAGCTGGACATCCTGGATCGCGTCGGCGGCGGGGATGCCTTCGTGGCTGGCTTGATCCACGGTCTGCTCGACGGCTCCGACCTGCAGCGCGCGCTCGACCTGGGCGTGGCGCACGGCGCGTTGGCGATGACCACGCCCGGCGACAATGCGATGGTGTCGTTGAGCGAAGTCGAAGCCGTCATGCGCGGCGATGGCGCGGCGGCTCGCCGTTGATGGCAAGAATTCCCTATCTGCCGGAGTACATCGATGCCTGAGGTGATCGTCTATGCGCTTTCGGGGCGTACCCGCGAACAGAAGCGGAATCTGATGAAAGCCATCACGGACGCGGTCGCCGAACACTTCGCGATTCCCGCGGCCGGAATTGTGGTGCAGATCGTCGAATCGGATCGTGAGTCGAAATCGAAGGGAGGCGTACCATATGCGGACACGCCAAGCTCGACGTGAAATGGTCTTCGCCTTGGCAATCAGGCTGCGCTTTCGAGAATTGCGGCGTATCGGGATGGGTGCCTGTGCAAAAACTCCAAAAGTCTGAAAAAAAAGTTCTTTGAGTGGAAAAAAAACCGACAGAGACCCGTCGGTTTTTAAAGGATAGTGGACTGAAGGAAACGTAACACTGAAAAGTCTCTACTATCGAATGATAGCGTTTGCGGTGGTTGATCCAGGATCGCACCGCCTTCAGCATGAGTTGTCCGCTACGAAACCAAGGATCAGAAGTCCCAGAACACCGGAACCCATCGGAAGGCATCACCATTGACGGACACACGGCCGACCGATGGGAACGGCAGGTGCGTCGCCACCAGCATCTCGCCGGTACTGGCCAGATCCTTCAGCAGTGCGATGCGCACGCGTGCAGACTCTTCCGGATCATGCTCGAAACCGTTGTGCCAGTTCGGCTGCTCGAAGCCGACCGCGAACACCGCGTCACCGGCGAAGGTCAGCGCTTCACCACCGGAGGCCAGGCGTACCACGCTATGACCCGGAGTATGGCCGCCGATGCAGCGAATGATCACACCGGGCGCCACTTCGCGCTCGTTCTCGAAGGTGCGCACGTAGCCCCTGTACTCGGCCCAGAAGTGCTTGGCGGTCGCGCGCAGCGCGTCCGGGAAGCCCTGCGGCATGTTGGTATGGGTGAAGTCCGGCGACTTCCAGAACTCCACCTCGGACGCGGCGATGTGGATCTGCAGGTCCGGGCGTAGACGCTCCTTTACCCCATCCACCAACAGGCCGCCAATGTGATCCATGTGCATGTGTGTGATCACCACGTCGGTGACCTCGGCCAAGTCAATGCCGGCCGCGCCCAGCCGACGGACCAGCTGGCCGGCACGCGGCAGCTGCAGGTCCGGGTCCATGCCCAGGCCGGCGTCGATCAGGATGGTGCGGTCGCCGCTGTGCACCACCATCACGTTCAACGCCCAGTCGAACGCGTCCTGTGGCAGGTACATCTTGTCGAGCCAAGCCGCGCGTTCTGACGATTGGACGTTGTGACCGAGCATCTGGGTAGGCAGCGGCAGCACGCCATCGCTGACCACCAGCACTTCGATATCGCCCACCTTCAGCGCGTAGCGCGACGGAACGAGTTCGTCGAGTACCGGCGTGGCGGGAGTTGCAGTGTTTTCCAGGCTGAACATGTTGGGTTCTCCACAAGGGTTGGCTGGCGGGCAGCAATGCGGGGCTGGTGCTGTGCAGATCGGGTGATTTGCCGACCGAATCGAACAGCTCTGGTGCTCGCATCGCACGACACAGGCACATCGATGCCAGGGCAGGAAAGCCCGGTGGACAGCGTTGTGGTTCGGTTGAAGGCGAGGTCCTCCGCCGGGGCGTTGGACTCAGACCACGACAGGACGCCGTGTGGGATCAGCGTAGATAACGCGGGGGAAGGGCAGTAGACCCGTGGGAGGGCTCACGGTGTTGCCTTGTGGGCAGCAATAGGGGCGAAGACTGTGCAGAAGTTCGATCCGGCTGAATGTCATGCACGACTCTCGAATGCAGGGAGCGGATATGCGGCGTTGGCGCCGCCCGCCCAAGATGCAGTGGCCACAGGGGAGAACCAATGAGCGGTGACAATTCATCATCGCTCAAGTCAAAGTCCGGCAGCCTTGCCACTCGGGGATTATCTTTGCCGACGGATTCATCGCTGAGGTCGACCTGCGCGCCACTGCGTAGATCAGATCACCGAAATCCGCTTCCGACTCGAAGCAGACATGCGATGCGGCGGCGACGAGGCGGGGATCCTCTGTCGAAACACGCTAAAACTTGAAGCGAACGCCTCCATTCACTACAAAGCCATCCGTTGGCGCCCAGGCATCCACCGTCCACTGACCGTCGGCTGCCCGCTGTGGCAGCGTCATGGGGTGATAGCCGGTCTGCCGGATGTTGAGGATGTTCTCCAGGTTGAGAAATAGGCTTGCCTTGCCAAGCGTGATCTCGCCCAGCGCACCAAGTTCGACATAGGGCCGTCCTGTGCGCCGATACGGGTTGTCATCCAGTGACTGGGTGCCCGTGTAGTACGCCTCGATGCCAACGCGGCCGCGACCATGTTGCTCCCACATTGCAACCAGGCCAGCCGTGTGGCGCGGCGTCAGCGGTACTCGACGCCGGCCTGGGCCATCCGCCTGCGGTTCGGTTGCATCGGTAAACACGTAGCTGCCGGTCACGACGAAGTCTTGCCAACGATAGCGGAGCAACAGTTCGGCGCCGCGTGTGCGGGTAACTCCTTCGACATTGATCAGCCGGACGCGTTCGACACCATCCGGTGACACAGGTGCGGCTGCCAACCTGACGGCGTGGTCGATGTCGGACGCGAACAACGCCACGTTGGTCTCCCAAGGGCCGTCGGCATACCCGATGTCGACAGACGCGGTCCTCGCAGTTTCGGCCTTCAGTCCGCTCAGTGGCTCGAGGCGCGATAATCCTGCCGCCTCAATCTCCTCAACGAACGGCGTTGGCGCGTAGAAGCCCCGGCCCAGCGAGGTGCGCAGGGTCCATTTGCCCGGACGATACAGCACGGAAAGTCGAGGACTTACGTGTGTGCCGTACTTGCTGTGCCTGTCCCATCGTGCGCTTCCGGCGAGCACCAGATTCTCACGCAGCGTATGTTCGATCTGCGCAAACACGCCCGGCACTGTATAGCGATAGTTGAATGCGGGAAACGTCCGCGAAGTGAACCGGTCTGATTGCACGGCCGCGCCCGCGAGCCATGTCGTGTCACCGGACCCTGCGGCATAAGACGCCTCCGCGAAGCTGGTCTGGTGACGGTCATCCTCCACCACCTCGCCATAGCGGTGGGTGTGGTCGGTCTTCATCGCCGATGCACGTAGATATAAGCGGTCCGTTTCACGCATGGGAATCTCGATGACCGTGCCCGCGTCGTATCGGGTGGTGTCCTGAGTCAGGGGGAATGGCTGGCCATCAGGCATCAGCCTGCTCCCCAGCGTGCCGCCCATGCGATCCTCCTTCGTGGCGCCGAAGGTCAGCAGCGCCTTGGCACCGTTGTCCGCATTCCAGAACAGACGCGGCCGCACCGTCCATCGCTCATATTCCGGCATGTCAATCCAGCCGTCGTCATCGAGGTCTTGGCGATCCTGCTCGTGATAACCGCCGACAAGCGAATAGCTCCACGTGTCGGTAATTGGAGACGCCGTGTAGGCAGTGGCGTCATGGCCGCCGCGGCTGGTGACATTGAGCAGCACTTCGGCCTCACGTTCGTCACGTGGCCGTCGCGTGATCAGGTTGATGACGCCGCCGAGCGCTGCCGGTCCATAGAGTGCCGACGCGCTGCCCTTGATGATCTCGACGCGATCCAGGTCCGTGGGCGGGATCTGCAACAGACCGATCGATGAAGACTGCCCGCCATACAGCGGCAAGCCGTCAGCCAACAGCTGCGTATAGCGCCCGCGCAAGCCTTGAATACGGATGTTCGAGGCGCCCAGGGCCGGCGAGGTGCTTTGCACCCGGACACCGGCGGTCTCGGCTACTAGCATCGAGATATTGCCGGGGGACATCAGCAGCTTTTCCTCGATCTCTTCCCGGTTGATGACATCCACGCGAATCGGCTCCTCGGACACGCGGCGTCCCGAGCGCGTCGACTCGACGGTCACCGCATCCAGTTCGACAGCATCCTCGTCGTGGTGGTCGTGCTCATCAGTGGGAGCATCTTGCGCAATTGCGGAGTGGGCAAAGGCTAGAAGAGACAGATGGACCGTGATCGCCAAGGGACGACGGCGAAGCGGGGAACTTGGGGGCATCGAGGGCTCTCTGCGGCGTGCCGGAAGATCGGCCAGATGAGAGGGGCCGTTTTAAACCTTAGAGCAGCTACAAGGTCAACCGGATGGGGCGCCATCGGGTGCATCAAGCGCCTCCAGAATCCGGCACTCCGCGATGTTGCCTCCGGGGCAGCTGCTGATCATCCGAGTGAGTTCACTGCGCAGCGCCTGCAAGTCGCGGATCTTGCCCTCGATGTCCTGGACGTGGGACCTGACCACGTTGTCGACGGTGGAGCAATCAGATTCCCCATAGCTGGAGAAGGCTATCAGCTCACGAATCTGGTCGATGGCAAATCCCAGTTCGCGGCTTCGGCGGACGAATCGCAGGCGCCGAGCATCCCCCGCCGAGTAGGACCGATAGTTGCCGGCCGAGCGCATCGGTGCCCCGAGAAGCCCAATCTTCTCGTAGTAGCGGATGGTCTCCGCCTTGGTCCCCGTCTGCCGGGCAAGCTCGCCAATGGTGAAAGTGGTGGACATGGCTTGACCTTGTAGTGGCTACAGGGTTGATGCGGTCGTGCTGAAGCGAGATCAAGACTACGGCAGCCCTTTTGCGGGTTGACTGGAAGTTTGCAAAGCGAGACGACCATGGAGCATCGCTGTGGGGCAACAGGCGAACCTGTATCAGTTCGCTGTGGCCGTATGGTGGGCGTCTAACCTGGGGTCATCGGCTGGAAAACGTCATATCGCCTGAGCATTCGCTGGCGAGGTATTCCGAGCCTTGGCCCGGATGCCGTTCCATAAGAAATAGTGCGCCAAATAAAGCTTGCTCTGAGGCTCACATCCGTTGCATTTCATGCCTTGTTGAGGGCTTTCACGTCCTCCATACGCCACAGTGTGTATCCATTCGTCCACTCGGGTTGAACTAAACAGGGCATGGTGGACGGTGAGAAACGTTACTTCGATTGCACTGCCAGCTGCATTGGCAATTTGGATTGCGACTGCCTCGCCGTTGTCCGCGGCGGAGAACGTAACAGTCGTCGATCAAGGTTGGAGCGAGCAGCAACGGCAGGCGTGGTACGACGCTTCCGTCGGTTCGCGGATGCTTCCCTTGTCCTGGCTGCTGGCGTTTGAGGAGGGAGGCTCAACCGAGCCGCTCCTGTCCGCCGAGAACGCCAGGCGCTGGAAACTGCCCATGCGTAGCTGGCAGGGCGGCAGTCTGCAATTGCCGCGCGGCATGGCGGTGGACGTGCAGGATGACAGTTGGCTCGCCGAGACGCGCCTGCGCTGGAAGGCTTGGCAAAGTCCGAGTGAGCCGTGGGTGGGGCTGAATTGTTCGGCCTGCCACACGGTCGACCTTACATACAAGGGGACCAGCCTGACGGTGGACGGCGGGGCGACGATGACCGACAGCATGGGGATCATTTACGAAGCCCTGGATGCGGCGCATGCCGCTCTCGAAGATGCCGCCAAATTCGATCGTTTCGCCCGCGCGGTTCTGGGTCCCGACAACTTGTTTGGCACCGGGTACAACGAAGTGAACAAGAGCGCCCTGAGAAGCGCGGTAACGCAGCGGATCAACTCACTGGAAACCTGGCTGCGAATCTCGCATAACGACGTTGTGCCAGGCCCGGGACGCATGGACGCGACTGGCATGGTGCTCAATAAGCTGGCCATCAATTCGAAAGCCGCCAATCTCACTGTCAACCCGACGGATGCGCCCACCAGCGTGCCCGCGTTGTGGCGCACCATGCAGGTGGACAAGCTGCAGTCCAACGGCTTCGCTCCGAACCTGAAGTTCCTGGACGCCAACGGCCATATGCTTGATCTTGGCTATCTGGCCGGCGATGTCGGCGTCGTGATGGGTGCTTTCGGGGACGTCAACACTCATCCCCTTGCTCTCCTGGAGGGATATGCGTCCAGCATTCGCGTCGGCAATCTGATCCGCGTCGACGATCTGATCCAGCAGCTGAAGCCGCCCGCGTGGCCTTCCGCCGTGTTCGGAAATATCAGAACCGAAGCGCTCGCGGAAGGTGCGGTGTTGTATGCGAGCAATTGCGCCAGTTGCCATGCTCCGATTGACCGGAACGACTTGAGAACCCCGCTCAAGCTCAAGCAAGTACGGCTGAAGGCCCACGATGGCGAGGCGCCGATCGGCACCGATCCCTGGATGGCTTGCAATACCTTTACTTTCACTTCGCCCAGCGGGAATTACTTCGGACTTCCGATTCTTCCCATCGGGACCCCGACAAAATTCGGAGTCGTAGGGACCGAAGCCAAGATTGCGGACATGCAGCCAACGGTTGCCTTGCAGGTCATTCTCGGAAAGAAGCTGGAGATGGCCGCAGGTACGGCAGAGATCCTGGCGGGAATCCTGTTTGGAAATGTTCCGTTGCCGACATCGAGTTCCACGACGATGTGGGCATCGACAAACACAAGCACCTTCGAGTCCGGTGGTAGCACGGCCTCGTACCCGGCGCCTCCACTGCTTGCTTCAGCGATTTCTGCAGACAAGGCGCAGCGCAAGGAATACTGCCTGAACACCGATCACGACTTCCTCGGTTACATCGCTCGGCCACTCAACGGCATCTGGGCCACCGCGCCCTATCTGCACAACGGTTCGGTGCCGACCCTGTACGACTTGTTGCTGCCCGCCGAGCAGAGACCCGTTACGTTCTATACCGGCAGCAGTGAGTTCGATCCCGTCAAGGTGGGATATGTCGCGGCCTCCGGTGGCGATAACCATTTCTTGTTCGACACTGCCGTGGAAGGTAACTCCAACGGAGGACATGACTTCGGGCGATTGCTCACTGCGTCGCAACGGCTCGCACTCTTGGAGTATCTCAAGACATTGTGAGCACGTGCCGCTAGCAACGATTTAAAAATCGAAACGCCAGCCTTTAATTAATCTGGAAATATCTATGAACAAAACTTCAAGCTCTCATGCTTTTGCCGTCGCTGTCGCAATCATGCTGCCTATGATTGCTGTCAAAGCCGAGGCTGCAGAAGATCTGAACCAGGGATGGACGGAGTCGAAGAAGGCGGCTTGGTTTGATCTGAGCCAGGGATCTCGCGTGATTCCTTTGTCATGGACACTTGCCTTGGAACGCGCGGATTCCACGGAGCTGTTGTTCTCGGATGAATCGGTGGCAAGGTACGGCGCAGTCATGCGTGATGTGCCAGGGCAGAACGTGCGTCTTCCGCGAGGCATGACGGTCGAGCAAGCAGATGATTCTTTGTTCACATCCACCAAGCTTCGTTGGAAGGCATGGCAAGGCAGCAACGAAAAGTGGTTGGGAATAACCTGTGGCCTTTGCCATACTTCCCAGATTGACTACAAGGGAAACTCCTTCACTGTATATGGCGGGCAAACTCAGGCCGATTTTTCAAAGTTTCTGTTTGAGGACGCTATCAGTGCCTTTGAGGCTGTGCTGAGCGACCCGGCGAAGTTTGATCGATTTGCAAAATCTGTTCTGAATAAGGACATCGTGTTTTTGCCGGGAAGCGGAGACACGCCCGAGAACCGGCAGATGCTCAGAAACTCGATAGCGACTTACATGTCCAAGGTTAAGAGTGTCTATGATGTGGCCGGGATAGATCCGAGGAAAGCCGGTCCCGGACGACTGGATGCAATCGGCTTAATCTACAAGCGGATGACAGCAGAGGCTCATGGCACATTGCCCTCGTTGAATACTGGGCCAGAAGCGCCAGTCAATTATCCGTTCTTGTGGAACTCCCACCAGCAGGACAAAGTGCAGTGGAATGGTGTGGTTCCCAATGACATATGGCTTGGTGGGATCAACCTTGCTGCCTTGGCTCGCAACGCCGGCGAAGTGCTCGGTGTGTTTCCTGATATCAATGTCACGTCGCTGCCGTTTGGCGGAATGGACGGTCTCCTTTCGCCCGGCTATTACTCGAGTATCAATATCCCGAACCTGATCGCGTTGGAGGAGAGCCTCTACACGTTGAAAGCGCCAACCTGGCCGACCAGCTGGCCCGCGCCTGATCCGGCGCGCGTGGAGCGGGGGCGTCAGTTGTACGCGCAGGAGTGCGCCGGATGCCATACGCCTTTGGATCGCAACGATCTGGCCACAAAACTGAACGTGTCAATGAGTTATCTGGCTCCTAATGACGGGAAACCTGGTCTTGGCACGGATCCGTGGATGGCCTGCAATACAGTGACCACTACGGCCAATACTGGTGTCATGAAAGGCATGTACGTCAGTCCGTTCAAGAATACCGGTTCGGTTGCACCGCTCAATACCCTGCTTGGGAATCGAGCTTATTCTGCCGACCTGCTGATCATGCAACCTCTGCAGGCGATTCTGGCTCAGAAGGCGACAGTGATTGTAGATACTATTTTTCAGGGGCCGATTAATATTGCCGTGGCTTTGGTGCAGGCTTTTGGCCTGAGCGATCCTCCCTTCTTCCCGCAGACGGTGGAGCCCAGCGAACTCCCGACAGACGTAGCGGCTCGCAAGCAAGCTTGCCTGAACATCGCAGACCCTCGCATGGCTTACAAGGGACGTCCGCTCAATGGCATTTGGGCGACGGCGCCTTACTTGCACAATGGTTCGATACCCACGCTTTATGACCTCCTGTTGCCCCCCGAAGAACGCCCGAAGACCTTCTATACCGGTGGCATTGAGTTTGATCCTGTTCAAGTGGGCTATGTCAGCACCGCCGGCGGTAAGAACACATTCCGTTTCGACGCTACGGTGGAAGGAAACTTGAACGGAGGTCACGATTATGGAAATGCACAGCTAACCGACGAGCAGCGCTGGGACCTCGTGGATTATATGAAAACTTTGTAAGCAGATTGATTGGCTTCAGTGTCGTCATTGGTTTGACGAGATGCGCGGTAGCTGATTATTAAAAGATATGCGAGGGGCGCGTTTTGCGCCCTTCGCGTTGTCTGATATAAGTTTACCAAGAAGATAATTCTGTGTTATGGCTATAGCTTGGCTCATGATTTGCTGAGTTGTGATGCTGGCGCAAGCAAACTAAGCCATGAAGTTTTTATGTGAGAGCCATGGCGTCTCAGTTGCTGAAATCAGTAGCCAGTAGTCTGCATCGTTGTAGCGACGGTAGCCGCGGCCGCGATCCATTCCTCGTTGGTCGGCTCTACAGCTACCGCGACCTGGCTGACTGGAGCCGAGATCAAGGATGCGCTGGCGGCGTTGGCTTCCGGCTCTAGTTCGACGCCGAAGCAAGCAAGTCCATCGGCAATTCGACGCCGGATTTCCACGTTGTGCTCGCCCACACCAGCAGTGAAGACGAGCATGTCGAGACCCCCGAGTACCGTGACCAAGGCGCCGATCTCACGGACGATGCGGCGAACGTACAGATCCAACGCGATGCCTGCGCGTTCGCCGGCCTTTCCACCTTGCGCCTCGATCTGCAGCAGGACGCTAGGATCGGAGGAAATCCCAGAGACGCCGAGCAACCCGGATTCGTGGTACAGCATGTGGCCGATCTGTTCCAGGCTCAGCTTTTCGATCTCCATCAGATAGATCACCGAACCAGGGTCGAGCGCGCCGGTGCGGGTGCCCATCATCAGTCCGTCCAGTGCTGAGAAGCCCATCGTGGTAGCGATGCTCTTGAGGCAGGACATGGCGCACAGACTGGCGCCACTCCCCAAGTGGGCGGCGATCACGCGGCCGCGTGCCAGGTCGCCGTGGCGCTCCGGAAGGGCAATGGAAAGATACTCGTAGGACAGACCATGAAAACCATAGCGGCGCAGGCCGCGTTCCCAGGCGGTGTACGGTAGCGGCAGCATCTGCTCGACAAGGGGCAGGGTATAGTGGAAGGCGGTGTCGAAGCACGCGACCTGCGACAAGTCGGGGTGCTCGCGAAGTAATACTTCCATCGCTTCCAGCGCAAAAGGCTGGTGCAGCGGCGCTAGTGGGATGTAGCTCCTGAGATCGGTCAGCACGTCAGCATCGATGCGCACGGGCGCGGAGTACTTGCTGCCTCCATGGACGACGCGGTGGCCGACAGCGTGCAATCGGCGTCCACTGAGTCGCGCCGTCACGCGTTCACGGATGTATTCCAGCGCATCGTGAAACGGCCGCTCATGACCCAGATCGATCGATGTGAGCGGGACGCCGGTTTCACAGAAGGCAGGCGTGGAGCCGCCGATGTCCTGTATTTTTCCGTTCCATGCCGGCGCGCGGGACAGTGGCGATCGACCGGCGTCGAATACGGCGAACTTGATGCTCGACGAGCCGCAGTTCAGCACCAGGATCAGATCGCCACAGGTTGGGTAGCGATCGGCTGGAGGAAGCTCAGCGGCGATCATGGCGGATTGGTACGGTAGTGATGGGCGAGCAACACGGCGATGGCGCAGGAGGCGATGCGCGCTTGGCGTGAATCGGCACGGCTGGTCAGCACGATCGGCACCTTGGCACCCAGCACGACTCCGGCACTGGAAGCATGACCGAGGTATTCCAGTTGTTTGGCGAGCAGGTTGCCGCTCTCCAGGTCCGGCACGACCAATATGTCGGCGCGGCCTGCGACCTGCGAATCGATTCCCTTGATCCGCGCAGCGGCAACGGATACGGCATTGTCGAAGGCGAGAGGTCCGTCGAGCAGGCCGCCACTGATCTGGCCGCGATCGGCCATCTTGCAGAGGGCGGCGGCGTCCAGTGTGGCGGGCATCGCCGGGTTGATCGTTTCCACCGCGGCCAATATCGCGACTCGCGGTTCGGCCACGCCGATCACGTGCGCCAGATCGATGGCATTGCGGACAATGTCGGCCTTCTGCTCAAGATCAGGGTTGATGTTGATCGCAGCGTCGGTGATGATGAAAGGGCGAGGGTAGGCCGGTGTCTGCATCAGGAAACAGTGGCTGGCCCGGCGCTTCGTGCGCAGCCCGGAGGTGGACGCGAGCACCGCGCCCATCAGTTCGTCAGTGTGGAGGCTGCCCTTCATGAGCGCCTCGACCTTGCCTTGGCAAGCCAGCTCTGCGGCGCGAACAGCGGCAGCGTGGCTGTGCGGTACGTCCTCGATCGTTATGCCTGCAAGATCAAGTCCGGCTTTTGCGGCTACCATTTCAATTTTCGCGCGTGGCGCGACCAGTATCGGCTGAATCAATCCGGTGGCTTGCGCGTCCAGCACCGCCGCGAGGCTCAGTGCGTCGCAAGGGTGGACCACCGCCATACGGATCGCGCCCAATGGACGCACATGTGCAAGCAGACGCTCCACTCCATCGCTTCCAGGTAGCTCGAGCCGAACATCCGGCAAGGTGGTGCGACTGCGTTCGATCCGTTCGGTGGGTGCGATAACCTCGAGATCGCCGTGAATCACGGTCTCGCCGGACTGGTTGACACAAGCGCAGGCAAGGATGACTCGTTTGTTTTCCGGGTCGCGTTCGGTCACGGTGACGCTGACGCGTAGGGTGTCGCCGATCCTTATCGGGTGCAAAAAATGAAGAGTCTGGCTGCGATAAACCGTGCCCGGACCGGGCAGGCGTGTGCCGAGCACCGCAGAGATCAGCGCAGCACCCCACATGCCGTGGGCGATCACATCATGGGAACGGTTGGAGTTCGCATATTCTGGATCGATGTACTCTGGATTGATATCGCCCGATTGGATCGCGTAGAACTGAATATCTTCCAATGTGAGCGTGCGCTCGATCCCGGCGCTTTCGCCGATAGCGATCTCGTCGAATACGCGGTTGCGAAAGACTTGCAGGCCGTCTGAGATGATGTGATTGAAAGTCATGTCGTGATGTCAGAACTGAATTAGGCATGGCCCAGGTTGTGCCCGTGGCCTTCTCAGTACATGTGCTGTCCGCCGTTCATGGCCAGGTTGGCTCCGGTCATGAATGCGGCTTCTTCACTGCAGATGAAGGCGACCAGGGCTGCGATTTCCGCCGGCCGACCCAGTCGTCCGACCGGGATATGCGGAAGAATCTGTGACTCCAGTATCTCCTTCGGTACCGCCGTCACCATCTTGGTTTCCAAGTAGCCTGGCGAGACGGTATTGACCGTGATGCCCTTCCTGGCCACTTCCAGCGCCAATGATTTCGTGAAGCCGTGAATACCCGCCTTAGACGCCGCATAATTGGTCTGGCCGAACTGACCTCTGGAGCCGTTGATTGAGGCGATATTGATCACACGTCCCCATCTGCGTTCGAGCATGCCATCGATGAAGGGCTTGGTGACGTTGAACATCGAATCCAGATTGGTGCGCATCACCGCATCCCAATTGATCTTGGTCATCTTGTGGAAGGTGCCGTCTCGGGTGATGCCGGCGTTATTGACCAGGATGTCAACCTCATGGTTGTCGGCCTGGATACGCGAGGCCATGTCCAGGCACGATGCTTCGTCAGCGATGTCTGCGCCGTAAGCTGTGAACAGATAGCCTTCAGCAGCCTGATGATCAAGCCAGGCGGCGACATGATCGTTGCCAGGAGAATGAGCAACTAGAACGGTATTCCCCGCGTCGTACAGAGCCCGAGCGATCGCTTCGCCAAGACCACCCATGCCGCCGGTGACCAGCGCCGTGCGATTACTTGTCATGGGCAGCCTCTTTGATGTCCTCCTTTGTTGCGGTCTCGTTCTCGGCCAGGACTGTTGGCGGGGCCGGGTTCCATGTCTTCAGTAGATCGTTCCAGATGCCGCCAGAGGAAGCATCGATGCCGGCTCTGCTTACGATCTGGACGGTATCCTTCTGCCAGGCCCGCATCGCATTCTGCAGACCGGCCACAAACGAAGCCTGTGCTTCCAGGGCGATTTTCGCCGCTGCTTCAGTGTCGCCAAGGCCCAGTAGGAGCCGGTGCCAGAGAATCTCGCCGGGCAACGTTGAGAATGTCCCAAAATCCCGGGCTTTCAACAATTGTTCCGCTTCGTCAGTGGATTCGACGATGTTGTCGTCCATGACGCATTTGCCCAGTTCCAGGCATTTCTGCATGCTTTCTTGGATCAGTCCGGCGATGCGCAGTTGCAGTTCGAGATTGGTCTTGTACAGGTTCAGCGGAAGTTCGGTAGCAGTGGTCATATCGGTTTCCTCAAAGTTGACGCAATCCGTTGTGGGCGACATCAGGCCATCTGGCCGATGGTTTTTCGGAAGCGGGTGAGTGCGACGGTGAAAAGAACGGTGCCGATCGTGGCGATGGCCAGGAACTGCGGCCACACCACATCGAGCCAGGCGCCTCGAAAGAGGATGGCTTGCGATGCGGAGACAAAATGTGTGGTCGGTGCTGCCAGCATCACGGCCTGTACCAGGCTTGGCATGCTTTCGCGAGGCGTCGAGCCGCCGGACAGCATCTGCAGCGGCAATAGTGTCAATATCATCAGCAACGCGAATTGAGGCATCGAGCGCGCTACCGTGGCCATGAAGATCCCCATGGACGTGGTTGCGAAGAGGTGCAGTACAGCGCCAGCCAGGAACAATCCAACCGAGCCATCAATGATGACTCTGAGCGCGCCCTGGACGACCAGGATCAGGGACAAGGCTGCCGCCACCACTACCACTAGACCCATCGACCAGATCTTCGCCAACATGATCTCGGTTGGGGTTACCGGCATCGCCAGCAGGTGCTCAATGGTGCCGTGCTCGCGTTCGCGGATTAGCGCCGCACCGGCCAGCAGTATCGACAACATGGTGACGTTGTCGATGATTTCCATCAATGCGCCGAACCAGCTGCGATCAAGAGTAGGGTTGAAGCGCGCACGCATGGCCAGATCCACTTGTGGCCCGTTTGTGTTGCGGGTGCGCTGCACAAACTCGGCGACTTCGCCCAGGACGATCTGCTGGACATAGCCGCTACCGCTAAACGCCTGGCTCATGCGGGTGGCGTCGACGTTGAGTTGGACTGCCGGCGTGCGGCCAGCCAGTACATCGCGCTGGAAATTGGGTGGTATGTCGAGAGCGAAAGTGAATGCTCCGATGTCCAGGCCGGGATCTACTTCGTTTGACGCGATCATCGATGGCGCAACGAACTGCGGTGGATAGAATGCGGCGGCGATGCGCGCCGAAAGCGGAGATCCGTCCTCGTCGACGATTGCGATCGGCGCCTTGTTCAGTGTTTCCGGCATCGCCGTGGCTGAACTGTAGACCGAGCCAGTGAACAGGAACACCACCAGCGCCCCCATCATCGGGTCACGCCATAATCCCCATAGTTCCTTCATGCCAAGGTGATAGATGTTGGCAAGGTGGCGACGCATACTTAGTTCTCCTGTTTCCTGAGTAGCGCGATTGCCAGGGCCGGGATCGCCAGCGCGAACAAGAGAAGAGGCCAGAATGAGGGCATCAGATCGCCGAAATTCAACGCCTTGTTGAACACGCCGCGGCTGATGGTCAGGAAGTGGCTGGCTGGATACACCTGACCGATTACCGCGCCGGCGCCCTCCAGCGAGGACACCGGATCGATCATGCCCGAGTACTGAATCACCGGAATCATGGTGCCGATCATGGTCACGAAGATCGCTGCGACCTGACTGCGGGTGAAGGTCGACGCCAGTAGCCCCAACCCGGTAGCACCGACCACGTAGACCAGCGCGGCTGCTGTGAGCGTGGTGAAGCTGCCCGTGAGTGGCACGCCGAGTGCAGTCACTGCCAGAAGTGTCATCAGCAGGAAGTTGAGCATCGCCAATGCGATGTACGGCGCCTGTTTGCCGAGCAGGAACTCGCTGCGGGTGACAGGGGTGACATAGAGGTTGACGATCGAGCCCAACTCCTTGTCGCGCACCACTGACAGCGCGGTCAGCATTGCTGGGAACATCATCAACAACATCGGGATCACCGCCGGTACCATCGCTGGCAGGCTCTTGACATCGGGGTTGTAGCGGAACCGGGTCTCGATTGCGGCGGCGTTAGCTGCCGTGTCCTGTCCAAGCTTGTGCCGGGCGATGTCGGCCAGCCAGGTCTGGTGCATACCTTGCACGTAACCTTGTACGGTTTCGGCGCGAGTTGGCATGGCGCCGTCGATCCAGGCGCCGATCTGCACGGTGTTGCCGCGTTGCACGTCGCGTGCGAATCCGGGAGGTATCTCCAGCGCTAGCGCTAATTCGCCGCTGCGCATGCGCCGGTCGAGTTCGATGTAGTCGGCGATCGGCGGATGTTCGATGAAGTAGCGAGAGCCTGTCAGGCTCAGCGTGTAGTTTTGGCTGAGCGTGGTCTGGTCGCGGTCGAGAACGGCGAAGCTCAAATTCTCCACGTCCATATTGATGCCGTAGCCCATGATCAGCATCAGGATCAGGCTACCTGCCAATGCCAGGGTCGCGCGTACAGGATCCCGACGCAATTCCAGTGCTTCGCGCCTGGCGTAGCTGGCGGCGCGATGCGGATCGAAGCGGCGCCGGCGCTGTGGCGCCACGCGGACTGCCGCCTCGGTTGTGGCAGACCAGATGTCGTCTCCGGTCGGTGCGGATTTTCGTGCACCCAAATCTTCCAGATAACCGATGAAAGCCTGCTCCAAGGTGGTGCTGCCGCGCAGACGGGTGAGTTCGGTTGGCGAGCCACTCGCCAACACGCGGCCGGCATGCATCAGTGAGATGCGGTCGCAGCGCTCGGCCTCATTCATGAAATGAGTGGAAACAAAAATCGTGACGCGGTCGCCGCGCGCCAGTTCGATCAACAGTCGCCAAAAACCGTCACGCGCGATCGGGTCGACACCCGACGTCGGTTCGTCCAGGATCAACAAATCTGGTTTGTGCACCATCGCCACCGCCAGCGATAACCGCTGGCGGATACCCAGCGGCAGGCTTTCTGGAAGAGCATCGATCACCGTTTCCAGGTCGAAGCGGCGTGCCATCTCTGCAATCCGCGCTGGAATCTCCGCCTTCGATACCTGGAACAACCGCGCGTGCAGCACCAGGTTCTGGCGTACGCTCAGTTCGGTGTACAGCGAGAAGGACTGTGACATGTAACCGACACGCCGGCGCGTGGCGATGTTCCTCGGATCAACTTGCTGGTCGAATAGCCAAGCCTGACCATCGGTGGCGGGCAACAGGCCGGTGAGCATCTTCATCGTGGTGGTCTTGCCGCAACCGTTGGAGCCGATGAAGCCGAAGATCTCGCCGCGCCGGATCCGAAGATCCACGCCGTCCACTGCCAGGAAATCGCCGAAGCGCATGGTCAGGCCTTTGGCCTCGATGGCAACAGTGTCATCGCCATTTTGCGGCGGCACGATCGCCACGTTTTGGTGATCCCGTCGCCGCTCTTCCGGTAACAATGCGATGAACGCCGCCTCCAGAGATCGGGAATCGGTGTGCGCCAGCAACTGTGCAGGACTCCCGGTTGCGAGCACCCGGCCCGCATCCATCGTCACTAGCCAGTCGAAGCGCTGCGCCTCGTCCATGTACGCGGTGGCGACGATCACCGACATGGCTGGCCGGGCGCGGCGAATGCGCGCGATCAGTTCCCAGAACTGTGCACGTGCCAGTGGATCGACGCCCGTGGTCGGTTCGTCCAGGATCAGCAGGTCGGGATCGTGAATCAGTGCGCAGCAAAGACCCAGCTTTTGCTTCATGCCGCCGGAGAGCTGGCCGACCGGCCGTTGCAGGAATGGATACAGGTCCGTGCTACGGGTCAGTTCGTCGATGCGTCGACGACGCTCATCCGCAGAGTGACCGAACAAGCGGCCGAAAAATTGCAGGTTCTCCTCTACCGACAGGGTCGGGTAAAGATTCCGACCCAGCCCCTGTGGCATGTAGGCGATACGCGGACAGACCTGCCCGCGATGGCGGCGATTGGCCATGTCGCCCCCCAGCACGTGCACATGGCCTTGGCGTATCCGGCGCGCACCGGCGACCAGAGCCAAGAGACTGGATTTGCCCACGCCGTCGGGCCCGATTAATCCGACGGTGCATCGGCTCGGAATATCCAGGCTGACATTGTCCAATGCCACGGCCGCGCCGTAGCGTAAGCCGACGCCGGCTAAGCGCGCGACAGGTGGGGATGTAGTGGCTCCGACGTTCATTCCGGCAGCCTGATGGCCAATTCGGCGGGCCACTGCACCTGCGGATCGAGCTTGATCCAGGCGATTCCGGGCACTCCTGTCTTGACATAAGTGATGTGTTTTTTCAGCAGATCGCGATCGATCCTCGCCTTGATCCGGAACATGAGCTTCTGCCGCTCGCTGGCAGTCTCCACGGTCTTGGGTGTGAACTGCGCAGTGCTGGCGACGAACGACACAGTGGCCGGAATCACGTAATCCGATGCAGCGTCCAGCACGATTCGTACCTCACCGCCCAGCGCCACCCGGCCTGCGACGGTTTCCGGCAGGAAGAACGTCATGTGGACATCCGACAGATCCACCAGATTCAACACCTTGCCGCCGCTGCCAAGCACTTCGCCAGGCTGAGCGATGCGGTACTGCACGCGACCGTCGCGCGGGGAACGCAGTGCGGCGTCGTTGATCTCGGCATCGATCCGCGCGATCACCGCCGCAGCGGCATCGACCGCAGACTCGGCGCCGATCACCTGCGATTTTGCGGTCTCGATCGCTCCACTCGCCGCTGCGGTTTGCGCACGCGCTGTCGCCACCGCTGCGGTGGCGCTTGCCTGTTGGGTTTGCGCATCATCCAGTGCCTGTCGCGACATCAAGTTCTGTGCCGCCAACGCGCTGGTGCGCTGCAGGCGCTGGTTTGCGCCGCGCAATTCCGCCTGATATTGCGACACGGTGGCGACTGCGGCTTCATGCTGGCTCTGCTGCTGGGCGACGTAGTAGCGTGCAGTGGTGACCGCAGTGCGCGCCTGCACCAGCTGCGCGCGAGCTTCTTCGCGTTGTGCCTGCAGGGTTTGCGTGTCCATCTGCGCCAGCACCTGGCCGGAGGTAACGAACTGGCCTTCCTCAACCATCACCTCACGCAACCGTCCAGCAGTTTTAGCGGTGATGTCGATCTCGGTCGCCTCGATCCGGCCGTTGCCGCTGACGAAGCCGGGACCGGGGCCGCGCGGTCGCAGTCCGCGCCAAGCCGGCACGGCGACCGCTGCGATTACAATGAGGGCGCCGATGCGCAGAATCCAGCGACGGTATTTCTTGTCCATAGGCGGCTCAAACTCGATCAGGAGGAGAGAAGTGGATGTTGGCTGGTGACCTGTTCACTTGTTCGCCAGTCGCAATGCCACACGACACCCACGTCAGCGCGCCAACACGTAGTGCCCTGGCGCATCGTCGATCGGTTTGTAACCTTTTCTCGCCGCACCGATCCGTGGCGGTGCCGTTGGCGTTCCGGAATTTGCTTGCAGCCATGCGACCCATTCCGGCCACCAACTGCCGTCGCGTTGCGGCGCCTTCTGCAACCAGTCATCGACTGCCAGCGATGGCGCATGTGCGGCGCGCGTCAGGACTTGATAATGGCGGTGTGGATGACCAGGCTCGCTGACGATGCCGGCGTTGTGGCCGCCAGAGGTCAACACGAATGTAACGTCGCCGACGACCTGATTGTGGATCATGTATACCGAGCGCCAGGGCGCGACATGGTCGGTTGACGTGCCAACACTGAATACCGGCACGTCGATGTCGTTGAGTTCCACCGGCTTGTCTCTCACCGGATAGCGTCCGTTGCTTAATTCGTTTCCAAGATACAAGCGACGCAGGTATTGCGAATGCATTCTCGCCGGCATCCGCGTGGTGTCGGCATTCCAAGCCATCAGGTCGTTCATCAGCCGGCGTTCGCCGAGTAGGTATTCGTTGACCAGCCGGGACCACAGCAGGTCGTTTGAGCGTAGCATCTGGAACGCACCGGCCATCTGCGCGGCAGTCAGGTAGCCGGTCTGTTGCATCTGCGCTTCTAGCAGGCTGATCTGGCTTTCATCGATGAATAGCGCCAGTTCACCTGGCTCGGAGAAATCCGTCTGGGCCGCCAACAGCGTCATTGTTGCCAGCCGCTGCTCGCCGTCGCGGGCCATTGCCGCCGCTGCGATAGCCAGCAATGTCCCCCCCAGACAGTAGCCAACGCCGTGAACCTGCCGTCCAGGCATGATGGTGTTGATCGCAACCAGCGCGGCGTCGACACCAAGGTCCAGGTAGTCATCCATGCTCAGGTCGCGATCGTCTGCATCCGGATTCTTCCAGGAGATGCAGAACACGGTGTGTCCGTGGTCCAACAGATACCGGATCAGTGAATTGTGCGGCGACAGATCGAGAATGTAGTACTTCATGATCCAGGCCGGGATTGCCAGGACCGGTTCAGGATGCACTTTGGCGGTGGTTGGTGCGTATTGGATCAGTTCGATCAGACGGTTCCGGAAGACAACCTTGCCTGGAGTGACGCCGAGATCGCGGCCGACTACGAATGCCTCGGCACCGACAGGGGGAGAGCCGGCGAATTGGCGTATCAGGTCGTCGAGCCAGTTCGATGCGCCTCGGATGAGGTTGGCGCCTCCTTCTTCCAGCGTGCGCTTGAGCACTACCGGATTGGTCGGTAGCAGATTGCCCGGTGAGAAGACGTCCAGCCACTGCCGTACGGCAAACGCGGTCACATGCTCATGGTGGCGCGAGACACCGCTTACTCGATGCGTGGCGCCATTCCACCATTGCTGGTGCAACAGAAACGACTGGTGCAACAGATTGAATGGCCACTGCTGCCATTCCGCGGCGGTAAAGCGCCGGTCGGTGACGGGCGACTCGACACAAGCATGCGCTGCACCGGGGGCGGCTATCAGGCATTCGTGCAGATAGCGACCGAACTGTTCCGCCTGCGTCAGCGCCAGCCGGGCCAGGTCCATGCGCTTGCCAGGTGAAATGGCCAGGTGCAAGGCCCAATCGGTAAAGGCTAGCTGCAATGCTTCCAGGGAAATGGATGAGTTCAGCCGCGCTTGCAAGGCGCGGACTTGAGAATCTAGTGAATCCGCGCCAGCGACGGGGGGGCTATCCACACGTTCCTCGGGGGTATCGTCGTCAAACGGAAGCATTTCCGATGAGCCACGGTCATGACATGACCTGGATCAAGATTGCTGATCGAAAAAGGTGGATAGTCGCCTCACTAATCTAGTCATCGACGTCATGATCAGGGCTGGCAGCCCAGCGTCTACTGCATCGATGGGTGCTGGCCGCACTGTTGCCTTGCGGGTGCTATCGGGACTTTTCTAGCGCAGTCAAAGAATAGGGATGCAAGTGCCATTTAGAGTCTCAATCGCCTGCTGGTTGATGGGTTTGACCACAATCGCATGCAGCGGGTGTGCGAATGTGGGGAGGCTGGAGATTGTCAAGACGCTACCGATTGCTGAGCAGGAGAGCGTCCCGCGCATGCCGTCACAGGCTGCAGTGCGAGTTAGAGCGAGAGCACATGGCAAAGGGGAAGAGCCTGCCGGCCCGATGTTCGAATACGCATATGTCGAACCAAAATCGCCAGATTTGCAGATGATCTATACACGCGTGAGCGAGGTTGATCTGCTGCGCCACATGCCGGAGGTACGGGCGATTGACGGGATGTTTCGATTGCCGCGTCGTTTACGTTATGTCACCACGGAATGCGGCGAGTTCGGTGCCTTTTACAGGTCAGAAGCAGCCGAGATCATGCTCTGCTACGAGACTCTGAGGACGTTATATGAGCGCGGACAAGAAGAGCAGGAGGCAGGTCATCTTGTGCAGGACTATCCTCTACGCTATACCCGCGCCAATGTGCGCTTCATCGTGTTGCACGAGACGGGTCATGCGTTGGTCGACATGCTCGATTTGCCGATTACCGGCCGACAAGAGGATGCAGTTGATCAGCTGGCGGGAATGCTCATGCTCCATTTTAGCGGCTTGGATGAGGCGCCTGAGCAGGTTATCGAGAACCTTCGCATGGCGGCCAACTGGATGCTGGCGCAAAGTACGGGGGCGTATAACCTGGATGCCTATGCTGACGAGCACGCGCTTGGCGAGCAGCGCTACTTCAACCTGCAGTGCCTGATATATGGAACCAACCCGATCAAGTACGGCGATATCGTCAGCGCTGGCGACCTGACACCGGCGCGCGCAAAGATTTGTCCTCGGGAAACGCGGGCAGTCGGTCGCGCTTGGCTGCGTTTGCTTCTGCCGCACTTGGCGCCAAAGTACGAGATGACCGAGGTCGACGCGATTCGCTACTTCGAGCGTCGGCGGTGAATGCTTCCGCCCATCGGAAGATGAAGGCCCGCGCAGACAACTGGCGGGGCGTTTGACAATGTGCGACTGATCTTATGGATCAGAGCCGGAAAATCTATCGATCTACGGATCTTTGCCTCCCCTATGATGGATTGCTATGGATATTCTGTCGCCAGAACGCAGGAAATTGATGCACGCTTGGTGGCGTGCTGCAAATTATTTATCCGTTGGCCAAATCTATCTGCGAGACAATCCGCTGCTGGAAGAGGCTCTGACGCGTGAGCACATCAAACCGCGGCTGCTCGGTCACTGGGGTACCACGCCGGGATTGAATTTCATCTACGTGCACCTCAACCGGCTCATCGTCGATCACGATCTTGACATGATCAACATTATCGGGCCTGGACATGGTGGGCCGGCGCTGGTGGCGTCGACCTATCTTGAGGGTACCTATGGCGAGATCTATCCCGATATCGGTGCAGACCGCGAAGGTATGCGCAAGCTGTTTCGACAGTTTTCCTGGCCTGGAGGTGTTCCTAGTCACGTGGCGCCCGAAACGGCCGGCTCCATTCATGAAGGTGGCGAACTGGGCTATGCGCTCCTGCACGCGTATGGGGCCGCATTCGACAACCCGCAACTAATCGTCGCCTGCGTGGTGGGCGATGGCGAGGCGGAAACCGGCCCGTTGGCGGCGAGCTGGCATTCATGCAATTTCCTCAATCCCATCAACGATGGTGCAGTACTTCCGATCCTGCACTTGAACGGCTACAAGCTCGCCAATCCGACTTTGCTCGCGCGCATAGGGGACGAGCAGCTCGCTGAGTTGATGCGCGGTTACGGTTATGAACCCCATTTCGTGATAGGGGATGCCCCGGATGCGATGCATGAACAGTTCGCCGCCACTCTGGAGACGGTGTTGACCGCCATCCGCGGCATCCAGTCGCAAGCTCGCGCGCCCGGTGCGGAGCGCCCGCCGAAGCGACCGCGTTGGCCGATGATCGTATTCAAGACGCCGAAGGGCTGGACCGGCCCCAAGATCGTGGATGGCAAGAAAGTGGAAGGCAGCTGGCGTTCTCATCAGGTGCCGATCGCAGAATTCGAGACGCCAGGACACGTCGAACTGCTCAATCGGTGGCTACGAAGTTATCGGCCGGAGGAATTGTTCGATGCCGATGGAAAACTTCGCGAGGAAATCGCTGCCATCGCGCCTCGCGGCGAACGGCGCATGAGCGCGAACCCGCACGCCAATGGAGGCTTGTTGCTGAAACCTTTGGTTCTTCCGGATTTCCGTGATTTCGCGGTTCCCGTTTCCAGTCCGGGGGGCGACAATGCGGAAACTACCCGTGTGCTGGGGGGCTATCTCGCCGAAGTGATGCGGCAGAACCTGGCGAGCCGGAATTTCCGCGTGTTCGGTCCCGACGAAACGGCATCGAATCGGCTAAGCGAAGTCGTGGAGGTGACGGGCAAGACATGGATGGCGGAGATAGAGAAAGGCGAGGCCGATCTGGCGGCCGATGGCCGGGTGATGGAGGTGCTCAGCGAGCACCTATGCCAAGGTTGGCTGGAAGGCTATCTGTTGACAGGACGCCACGGCCTGTTCTCCTGCTATGAAGCCTTTATCCACATCGTGGACTCGATGTTCAACCAGCACGCCAAATGGCTCAAGGTCTGTCGTCAATTGCCATGGCGCAAGCCCGTGGCATCGCTGAACTATCTGCTGACTTCGCACGTGTGGCGACAGGACCATAATGGATTCACCCATCAGGACCCTGGTTTTCTAGACGTGGTTGCCAACAAGACTTCTAACGTCGTTCGCATTTATCTGGCGCCTGATGCGAACTGCCTTTTGTCGATTACCGATCACTGCCTGCGCAGCCGCGATTACGTGAACGTAATCGTGGCTGGAAAGCAGCCACAACCGCAGTGGCTGGACATGGGCGCGGCGATAGCGCATTGCGGCATGGGAGCGGGTGTTTGGGAGTGGGCCAGCAATGACGGCGGCGATCCCGATGTGGTGCTCGCCTGCGCTGGCGACGTGCCGACGATGGAGGTCTTGGCCGCGGTGACGCTTCTGCGTGAATACGTGCCGGACATGCGGATCCGCGTAGCCAACGTCGTCGACTTGATGGCGCTACAGCCGCCCACAGAACATCCGCATGGGCTGAGCGACGAAACATTCGATGCAATATT
Source organism: Luteimonas sp. GW821-FHT14E02 (assembly GCF_058803905.1). Lineage (NCBI taxonomy): Bacteria > Pseudomonadati > Pseudomonadota > Gammaproteobacteria > Lysobacterales > Lysobacteraceae > Luteimonas > Luteimonas sp. GW821-FHT14E02. The sequence continues at coordinate 185,179 of NZ_JBXAPK010000008.1, forward strand.
CACCCGGGATCGGCCGGTGGTGTTCGCTTTTCACGGTTACCCGTCGTTAGTTCATCGCCTGATTTATCGGCGGCACAACCACGACAATTTTCACGTGCGGGGGTACAAGGAGGAAGGCACAACCACCACGCCATTCGATATGGCGGTACTCAATAGCATCGATCGTTATCGCCTGGCATATGATGCGATCTATCGGGTTCCACGATTGAGGCATCTGATCGATGAAGCGAGATTGCGTTACGACCAGTCGATCAGTCGGCACAAGGCATATATCCATGAGCACGGCGAAGATCTTCCGGAGATACGCGAGTGGCGCTGGATTCCATGGCGCTGATTCATTTGTCCTCTCGGACCATGCCCGCGCTCAATGCGGGTTCGTTTTCCTGGGATTCGGTTTCTTCTCGATCGTTTGGAAACCGGTCAAAGCATTTCTGGTGAGTTTGGCGAAAACGCGATGTGCGATGGAGACGGAGCTTTCGCCTGGCGCTAATCTTCAAAGGATTATCAGCAGGCTGGGGCGGATTCGTTCGTATCACGCGATCGACACGAATACCGGCTAAGCAAGTGTCAGATATTGGGCGAGAATAAAGGTGGCCACCATGATGGCCACGCCTGGTACAAGGCGCCAGCCGAAGGGTCCTCCGCCGGTCGAGAACGCGACTACTAGCTTAACCACCGAATTGGTGGTCAGGGCACTGGCCAACGCCCATGCCGCAGCCTCCGGTGTGATTCGGTTTTCCGCTGCGAGCTGGGCAGCCGCAGCTGCAGCGGCATGGACATCCGCTAGTCCAGAAGCAGCTAGAGTCCAGGGAAGCGCCCTATCATCGAACCAATCGAGCGCAGCAGCCGAAACAAGCAATGCGGCTGCTACGATCGCGACGAAAGTCAATATATGCTTGACCCCAAACGGCCGACCAACGAGTGTCTTGGCCGTTTCTTCATGTTCTTCCGTATGGACACTGTAAAAGAGGGTGATTAGAGCGACGGCAAGGCCTGACGCGATCAATGGCAATGCAATGACGCGTAGCAGGGGCGGGGATAATGCGCCAGTAACCAAAGCGAGCTGGATGATGGTGCTCACGTTAGATATGAGTGCTGCCCCGGCATAAGCACGTGACAGAACCGGTTGGGCGCGCCTTTGCGTGCCCATCGCCGCGATGGTCGCGGTACTGGAGACGAATCCACCGGCCAACCCTGCCAAGAGGAGGCCTTTTCGTGCTCCCAAGGTCCGTAGCGCAATGTGACCGCCAGTGTTGAGTGCCATCATGATCAGCGCTAGGAGCCAGAGCCGGCGTGGATTTAGCGCGTGCCAAGGATCAATGGCATGATCGGGAAGTAACGGCAGTATGATCGCGGCGCCGCCGGCGAGTAGCAGCGCATCGTGTAACTCCTGTTCGCTAAGTACTTTGTTTACGAAGCTATGTAACCTGGTCTTGGCTATGAGCAGCGCTGTGACGATGACTCCGAGGCCGGCGGACAACGCTGCATGACGCATTGCGAGCACACCAAGTAGGAACACCAGCAGTAGCGCCACCTCTGTGGTGAGCCCGGGATCGCGGCCACGGGTGGTGCGATAACTGGCAAGTGCGGCAAGCACGACGAATGTGCCCGAAACTAAGATGCCGGTCGTGCCAATGAGGTCCGAGATCGCGCCGGCCAACGCCATTAAGGTAAAAGTTCGCACGCCTGCAGCGCCGGGCTCGGTTCCTGCGCCCTTGCCGCGCTCGCGCTCGATACCGACTAGCAACCCGATGGCGAGGGCGACCAAGAGGCCGATCAATTGTGCATATTCCACCATGCGGACAGATTGCCATACTGTTTGTGCCGCGTGTGCAGGATCACCAGCAGCTGGTGCTATCTCATTGAGCTCTGACAAGTTCGGCAATGTGGTCGGTATGGATGGCGATACGAATACCCCTTCATCTTTGGGGTGCAGCCTTCAACCGAATGGAGAGTGCCAGGAAGAATGGGATGATCGGCAGCTACGACTGCAACGTCATCAACAGGGCCAGGCGGGACTACCAAGGTGTCGTCTTTATGCCCAGACGAAAGGCCACCCAATTGACCGCGATATCGCCTAGTAGCGTGACTGTCAAAATCAGGGCAAGGTCAGCCCATCCGAGTTCGGAAAAGGGGGCCGTTAGCAACAGCGCACCCAGTACAAAATCCAGTTGGTCAAAAGGAATCCATCGGGCTCCTGAGGGGAGGCCGCGCAGACGCTTGAAGTAGCTCTTGAGGCTGTCGCCCGTCATGGCTCCAACGCCAAATGCCAATCCCAACCAGGGCCAATGGGCGTAGTCGACCAATGAAAAGGGCGCATCGATCATGGCCTGCGTCGCGGTAGTCGCCACCGCAGCAAGAACGCCCATCACATAGCCGATGACGGTCTTATGACTGCCCAGGGAGCGCGCATGAATTGGGCGGTTCCACCCCTTCCAGTAGCGCGCGAAAGGCGGCGCCATGTTGGCGAAATAGGCTGGGGCAATGAAATACAACAGCTGCAACAATCGATCAGCAAGTTCAACCATTACGAGTCACTCAGGAATCAGCACGGCGGCACCTTCGAACCGGCCTTCGCGCAGATCTTCCAAGGCCACATTAGCGTCGGCCAGCGGATACTTGCGTGTGTGCGTATGCACGCCGGCAGCGGCGGCAGTTTTGAAGAAGGTACCGGCATCGTGGCGCGTCAGGTTGGCCACTGACACGAGTTGGCGTTCCCCCCAAAGCAGTCGGTAGGGGAATTCTGGGATATCGCTCATGTGGATACCGGCGCATATCACGCGACCGCCTTTTCGTACAGATTCCAGTGCTGCGGGTACAAGTTTTCCCACGGGTGCGAACAGAATCGCTGCATCCAGGAGCTCTGGCGCCTGTTGGTCGGAATCCCCAGCCCAACAAGCGCCAAGCGAGCGGGCGAACGACTGTGTTGCCTGATCGCTGGTGCGAGTGAACGCAAAAACGCGTACGCCTTGCCAGCATGCGATCTGTGTGACGATGTGGGCCGCCGCGCCGAAACCGTAGATGCCCAGGCGTTTACATGGCCCGGCAGCATTCAATGCGCGCCATCCGATCAAGCCAGCGCAGAGTAGTGGGGCGATCGAGGTGGGGTCCGTCCATGGTGGCCTTAAACGTATGCAGTAATCGGCACTGGCTAGGAGATGGGTGGCGTATCCACCATCTCGGGTGCAGCCGGTGAACTGGGCGGTGTCGCACAGGTTTTCGTGATTGTGTTTGCAGTAGTCACACAGGCCGCAGGTATGTGCCAGCCACGGAACACCGACACGATCTCCCAGTCTAAGCGAACGGACCCCCGCCCCCAGTGATTCGACGATCCCGACCACCTCGTGTCCCGGAACGATCGGATAGATGGTCTGCGGCAACTCGCCATCCATCACATGCAAGTCGGTACGGCATACCCCGCAAGCTTCAACGCGAATTCGTACTTCACCAACCATGGGGTCTGGAAGTGTCCGCATAGTGGCAACCAACGCATCGCCAGGCTTGCGCAGAAGCATTGCCTGGCTTTCGATTTGCATCGCAAACCGCCCCTCAAAAAAGGTTAAAGAGATCTTGGAGGACCATGACATAGATCTCATATTGCGATGTTGCACTATCGTGGCGTCGCCAGAAGAAGCTTTGATCTCAATCAACCATATGGATCTCATCCTGAGATGCCGGGAGATCATTGATGCAGATCAATTGTTCGGATGGTCAGAGACATAGTCTCTACAGGTAGACGCCCAGATCGATGGCGAAGTGAGCAGAGAAGTAACAAAGACGGGAGCCATTCGGCCATGTGGGAAACGCTGATCGCTGCTCATGACTTGGGTCGGCTTCAGATGCTGTCCGCGATTCTGGTTCGTCATGGCTTCGGTGACTTGGTTCGCCGATTGGGGTTGGAGCGGGCACTGGCTCGACTCGATAAGGTCTTGCCGCTGAATCACATAGAAGAAATGGTGGCACTGCCGCCCCATGTTCGGGTGCGACGGGCCCTGGAGGAAATGGGGCCTTGTTTCGTCAAGTTGGGACAGGTTCTGGCGACGCGTGTCGACCTGTTTCCGCCGGAGTGGATTGCCGAGTTCAGCAGATTGCAGAACGCCGCGCCCTCGGTCGCTTTCGAAGCTATTCATGTTGAGATGACTCAAGCGTTGGGGCGTGCTCCTGAATCGGATTTCCTTTGGCTCGACCCGGAACCGCTGGCGGCTGCTTCGATCGCCCAGGTTCATCGCGCCCGCCTCCACGATGGGCAAGACGTGGTAGTGAAGGTTCGGCGTCCCGGCATTCGTCCATTGATCGAGGCGGATCTGAGGCTTCTTCAATTCGCGGTGAACAAATTTGAAAGAAGATTTCCAGAGCTTCGCCGCTTCAATCCGGTCGGTGTGGTGCGCCAATTTCGTGCATCATTGTTGCGCGAACTCGATTTGGCGGCAGAGTGCCGACACGCCGAGCGCGTCGCTGCGAGCTTTGTGGATGAAGATAAGATCGTCGTGCCCAGGGTGCACTGGTCATTCACTAGCGAACGGATGAATGTCCAGGATTTCATCGACGGCATTCCGGTAGCCGATATCTCAGCATTGGAAGCAGCAGGGGCAGATCGCAAGGAAATTGCACGTACCGGAGCGCGGGCAGTTCTGAAAATGGTTCTGGAGGATGGCTTTTTCCACGCTGATCCCCATCCAGGCAATGTCTTCGTACTGCCGTGCGCGCGCATAGCAGTCATCGACTTTGGCATGGTCGGGCGGCTGTCGCCCACACGTCGCACAGAAGTTGTGAGTTTGCTGTTCGGGCTGGTCGAGCACGATCCCGAGCGCGTTACCGAGGTGCTGCTTGAGTGGACTCAGCAGTCAGATGTCGACGAACTGCAACTGGCCATGGACATTGATGCGTTCGTCGATCACTACCATGGCGTGCCATTAGGCCAGCTGGATCTGGCAGGAATGCTGATGGAAATAGCGACACTGCTTCGGTCACACCGTCTAATGCTCCCCGCCGATCTGGCTTTGCTGATCAAGGTCTGCCTGACGTTGGAGGGGTTGGGACGCACCCTCGATCCAGACTTTGATATGGCGCGTCAAGCGCAGCCCTTCTTGCGCAGCGCGATGACCGCACAGCTTGGTCCGCGGGCAGTAGCGAGACGCGGCATCCATGCTTTGATCGATACCGCGGGCTTGTTGGCCGCATTGCCTCAGGAGTTGCGACGGCTTCTGCGTGCCGTGCGTGGTGGAAATGCTCGATTGCACTTGCAAATGGAACATCTGCCTGAATTCAGTCGTCAGGTTAGTCACTCGGCCAATCGCATTGCAGGCAGCCTAGTGATCGCAGCGTTGATCATCGGTTCGTCGACTGCCATGACGGTCAAGGGAGGGCCGACTCTGTTGGGTTTGCCGTTCTTTGGCCTGCTGGGGTTTATTGGTGCGTCAATCGTAGGTCTTTGGCTGCTGTGGTCGATATTTCGTAGCGGTGGCGGGCGATAGCATGGGCGATTTTCACGCTCATCCAGCCATTGATTTGGACCAAATCCACTCATTGGGAATGGTTTACCGTAGCTCAGCCGCAAGGTAGCCGCGCAGTGTCGAGGAGAACATGGCGACAATGAATGATGGTGAGGGCGGTAAAGGAGGCGACAGGCAGAGTCTAGGACAAAAGAAAAAGCCAGGCATTGCTCGACCGCCAGCAGGCGCGCTTAGCGCTGTGGCTGATCCGGCAGCAGCACAAGCGACCCGGCGGCCACCAGGACCGCCAGCACCAGCGCAGGCAGGCTAGCTAGCCGGCAGAGCGGAACGCATATACGCCTGCCACGATATGCTGATAACTGGGGTCTTCGTCGTGTCTTGGCTTGAACTTTGATGACGGATCAAGAATGAACAGCCCTTGCGCCTCAACAAAGAATTCATAGGTGTGGATGTAGACACCGTTGTAATTGCGGATCACACGCAACGGTTTAAGCGCTGACACGGATTGCGGCCAGTCCGATGCAGGGATGTCCCCTTGTTCATGGCGCAGCAATTGGCTGCTCTCCTTCGCGATCGCTTCGGCCTGCTGCTTGGACACGCTGGGCACACACCCTGTCAGCGCGAATGCTAAGAGGAGGGAATAGAACCAATGCTGTGACCGCATGTCCTGTGCGCTCCAACTGTGGCGGGCTATGAGAACAGGCCTAAAGCAATGCCGATCAGGATCAGCGCGCCGCCGATCAATCCTAACCAGTCAATGAGCGTCCAGCGTGGCGCACCCGCGCCGAATGGTTTCAGGAAGGAAACCGGATGGAAAAACGCCTGCGGGACAGCCAGCAGGCAGCCAGCGCCAACGACGAGCGGGTATAGCACCATGCCATTCTGGTGAAAGTAGGTGGCGACGTTGTAGATGCCCCCCGCTGTCAATATGATCGACCAGAACCAACCGCGCCCCTGTGTGCCGTTCATTGATGCCCCTGCATCCGGTATCCGAAGGGATTCTAACCAAAGAAAAGGCCGGACGTTGCCCGGCCTGTTTTCAATTCCCGTTGTCGGCAGCGGTTAGCGCCGTGGCCGATCCGGCAGCAGCACGCATCCCACCAGTGCCGTCAGCACAGCCGCGTAGAACACGCTCCGTGCGCTCGCCAGCGCGGCAGGAACACCGCGCCACAGATCGCCAGCCAGACCGCACGCAGGGCCGTCGGTCAGATCGTGAACGCTGATGAGGCCATCAGGTGCGATGACGGCAATGCTGGTGGACGGCCTGTTCAATGGTGCACGACGCGGTTGTCGATGCCTCACGCGCCTGCCTTGGATGCGCCGTATCGTCGAGAAAGTTGGGAATTGGCGATGAGAATTCTTCCGATTCTTGTGTCCTCATCTGGCGCTTCTCTTCATGGTGGAAAGATTGCAGTTGTCTCCTGCCATCTGGTAATCAAAAAGACGCCCGCCGCTCTTCTTTCCGCCCTCGCGAAGAACGAAAGTGAGCTCGCACTCGCGTAGCTCGCCTGTCACGGCTACATGCCCATACTTGGAAACAACGTTCGCGACGCGCTCATCCTTCTCGCCGTAGTACACCCACAGTCGATTCCCGCCAACTTGTCGCTCATCATCGGGGTAACCCATGACCTCGATGATCTCTGGCTCGCTCCATCCTTTCATGCTAAGGACGAGCTCTTGGAATTGCTTGGGATAGCTCTTCTTGCTGAAGTTGCGGTCCACTTGGGCCATGAACGATTCCTCCGCATGAGAGGATTCAATATCCCTTCGCAACGCTTGCTCTTTACCCCGCATCTCGGACTGGATTGCCTCTCCGCGCGTAATGGCCTCCTTCCTGAGGCGATCGAGTTCAGCAGGTGACTTGTCCGTGGTGAACTCTGGTTCCGCCCCATCTCGCCAGAGCGTGGAGAAAGAGAGGTCATTGAGCCCCATGGGCAGAACATGGTCGCCCACCACGACCAGGCCAAGCTTGTTCAGTTCATCCTGCCCGGTGCCTCGGCGTCTGTCGGCCTCGAGCGCCTTCTTCCAGCGCGCTTCATCGCAGGCCAATAGCCTGGCCTGCGCCTGCCATGGTGCGGTTATGTCGCCCCAGTCCTTCCCGGGAACCTGTTGCTTTCGACCGTTCTTGCGGTAGTGCTGCTCCTGCTGGGTGATCCGCATCTGCTGACTGCCGCATTGGAACTCCAGGGTGAACATCGTCAACCAGGGGCCTCCAGCGGACTCATGAATCTCATTGACGCGTATCTGGTTGACCTTCGTGGCCGCTTCGGCCTTGATCGGATCGCCAGTGCGCTGTAGCTCGGCGAGAAACGCCTCGGGCGACGTCCGGCTCTGAATGTCGTCGAACGCCGCGTAGTAGACGGTTCTGTCCGGTTTCTGCCCATCGGCGTAGACCATCATCCACATGCCGGCCCTGGCCGGAACCGCGGTCAGGAGAAGCAATGAAATCGAAAGAGCGGCAAGCTTCATGGATAGGATCCGTCCTGGAGTCGTGAGTACGCATGAGGTCAAGTCGCCATGCGTGCGATCAGGGAATATGGTCGCCCAGAACTCCGCGGGGCGACGGCGCCCTGGCGCACGCAATGCACGGCTCAGCGCCAACGTCGAAGTTCCCTGACGGCCATCGCTTCGACATCTGGCATCGTTCCGTCCATCGGCAGGCCCCCCATTCAACCTGAGGGATAAGGAAAATGAAGATCGCAAGACGCAGCCTGATCGCAGCGGGCGCAGGACTCACTGGCGGACTGCTGCTCGCTCCGGGTCCGATGGGCCTGCTTGCGCGAGCAACGACACCGGCAACGTCGAACCCGGCGCTGAGGGCCATCATCGACGCTGCTGTGGAATCGCAGAACGCGCCGGGCGTCGCCCTCGCGGTGTGGCGAGATGGCACGGAGGCGTATTCGTGCTACGCGGGGTACGCCAACCTGGAGGCGCGGAGCCGTGTGACCGCCGACAGTGTCTTCCGCATCGGATCACTTACCAAGCAGTTCGTCGCGGCGTTGCTTCTGAAGCTCGAATCGCAAGGCCAACTGTCGCTGGGCGATCCCGTACAGCGCTATCTGGCCTTCCTGCCCGCCAGCGAACCCTTCTCGATACGCGAGTTGCTCCAACACACGGCCGGTGTCAGTGACGGCGAATACACCACGGAGAACGTATCTTCCCAACTCGCCCAGGCCGAGCGGATCGCGCAAATGAAGCCGTTCTTCGACTTCGCCCCCGGCACCGCCTGGCGCTACAGCAATGCCGGCTACATCCTGCTGGGCGGCGTCATCGAGAAAGTTACGGGGCTCCCGTTGGCAACCGCAGCGTCCAAGCTCCTGTTCGAGCCGCTCGGCCTGACCCGGACTGCGTTCGATAATCCTGCCGACGTTGTGGTGGGACGCGCATCGGGCTACACGCCGACAGGCGTGCAGGCTTCGCCGTTTCACAACGCGGAATATCTCGACGTGTCGCTTGCCGGAGCCGCGGGGGCGATGCGCTCGACGGCCAGCGACCTGTGTCGATGGCTCACCTTGTTGTTCCGCGGCCGCTACCTGCCCGCACCGAGCGTTCAATCCATGCTGGCCCCGGCACGGCTCCGCGATGGCGCCCTGGCGGGCACCAGGCGGCACGATCCGCAGGCGCAGGGCATGGGCGATACGCAGTACGGGCTGGGTTTCATGCTGGATTCGCACACGATCGATGGCAAGCCCGTCGCCGGCCATCATGGCGGCATTTATGGTTTCGCCGCCTATCTCGCATGCCACCCTTCCAGCGGCCTGTCGTATGCCTGCCTGTGCAACGCCGACACCCATCCCGGACTCCCCCTGCGCGATGTGCGCAGGCAGGTGATGGGTTCCGTCCTGGCATAGATGAAGGTCGCATCGGAGCGCGCGCCGGGTCGCCATGGGGCCTGCTGGGCTGACGTATATTTAGGTCGTTCGTTACGGGGCACTCTGCGATGTCGATCCACCATGGCCGATCCGAGGTCCCGCTTCCCCCCGTTTGGCTGCCTGTCGCGGCGAGCATTCCCGTCGGGTTGTGCATGGTGGTGTTGACCCTGCCATCGATTGGCGACGAGGTCGCGGAATGGCGCCGCATGCTCTGTCTCGCACTCTATCTGCTGCTGTGTTTGCCGCTGTTGTTCCTGCAACGCACGCTTTGGCGCAGGAGAGCGCCATGGTGGGTGCTGGTCGCGGCCCTTCTGGTCGCCAGTTACGCGCTGTCCGTTGGTAGCAATATCGCAGACCTGCTGGTTTCGAGAGCGGCCGGCTGGATACCCTACAAGCCCGTGGAGCTGGCGCGGCTGGTGAAGGGCATCGATGCGTTCTGGCTGGCGCTCGTGGCGTTCTGCGCGCTTCATGCCGTGGTTTGCTATTACGTCGAGTTGGGCCACGAGAAGACCCGGGTCGCCGAAGCTAAGGCCCAGATGCGCGAGGCGGAGCTCAGAGCGCTCAGGTACCAGCTTCAGCCGCACTTCCTGTTCAATACGCTCAATGCGATCTCTTCGCTGGTGGTGTCCGGCCAAGTGGAGCAGACCCAGCAGGTCATTTCCAGGCTCGCGGACTTCCTGCGCGCGACCCTCGACGATCGGATCGCGCATGAGGTCTCTTTGGCTGAAGAAGTCGCCCTGACCGAGACCTACCTGGCGATCGAGAAGGCGCGCCTTGGCGACCGCCTGATTCTCCGCTGGAACGTGGGTGCGGACATTCTCAACAAGCGAGTCCCGCATCTGCTTCTGCAACCCTTGGTCGAGAACGCGATCCGGCACGGCATCGCGCTGCGCAGCGAGCCTGGCGCCCTGGAGATCGGCTTGCGGCAGGAGAGGGGAAGGCTGCGGGTGATCGTCAGCAACGATGGAGAAGCCGGCGCCCTGGACGCGATGGCGGACGGATCTTCTCTGGCCGTGGGGATGCGCAACATCTCCGAGCGTCTGAGTCGATTGTATGGAGAAGCGCACGGCTTGCACGCGGCGGCCAGAGCGGATGGCGGCTTCAGTGTGGCCATCGATATTCCTCTGCGCGAGTCCGCATCGCAGGGCGCCTACTGGGAATCGAATCCATGATCCGGGTCGCCATCGTGGATGACGAGCCCCTCGCCCGGAGCGGTGTTCTCGCCCGGTTGGCGCGACACCCGGACATGCAGGTCACGGGCGAGTACGCCGATGGCAAAGCGGCCCTCGAAGGCATTCTCGAGACCGCTCCTGACCTGATTCTGCTCGACATCCAGATGCCCAATCTGGATGGATTCGGGCTGCTCGCCGAGATTCCGCAGGAGCGACGGCCTATGGTCATTTTCCTGACCGCTTACGACAACTTCGCCGTTCGCGCTTTCGATCTCAAGGCGATCGATTACATTCTGAAGCCGATCGATGGCGATCGATTCTCGGAATCGCTGGACCGCGCTCGCGAAGCATTCACCTCCCGTCAACTGGCGGGAGCCTCCCTCCATCGGAGTGAGGGCGAATTCAGGCGATGTTTCCCGATCCGCACGGGTCGACGCGTGACCTTCATCGATGTGGCCGATGTGGAGTGGATCGAAGCGAGCGGCGACTATGCGATCCTGCACACCAGCAAGAAGGAGCATTTGCTGCGCGAATCCCTGGCGGATCTCGCGCAGCAACTCGATCCGGCGCATTTCATCAGGGTGCATCGCTCGACGATCATCCGTCTGGATTGCGTGGCGGAGATGCAGGCCCTTTCGAATAGGGACGCGCTGCTCCGTTTGCGGGATGGCGCTCCACTGCGAGTCAGTCGTACCTACATCGCGGGTCTTCTCGACAGGCTTCACGAACGATCCATTCGTCGCTGATCTATGTGTTAGAGGGTCTAGGGTGTCTTGGAGGTCAGAATTTCATTACAGCTGGTGCTTGGGTCGAGAGGGGCGGAGTTGCCATTCCTGAGAGTCGTTCTCGCTTGAAAACAAATAATTCATTCAAGCCGACGCCGCTTCGCGGTGCGGTCCGATTCGAGCGTTGGCCGATGTCCGCCTCTGGCCCTGGATTCAACCCGTTTTGACGCTACGGTGAAAGGAAGCTTGAACGGAGGTCATGATTATGGAAGTGCACAGCTGACCGACGAGCAGCGTTGGGACCTCGTGGATTACATGAAAACTTTGTAAGCAGATTGATTGGCTTCGGTGTTGTCATAAGTTTGACGAGATGCGCGGTAGCCAATTATTGAAAAATATGCGAGGGGCGCATTTTTTGCGCCCCTCGCATTGTCCGATGAAAATTTTTCAATAAGATAATTCTACGTTTATGCATCGCCTCGATGCAGGCTTCGTGTGATTTCCACACATCTTTTGTTCTGTCGTAATCAGTATTCATCGATGCTGTAGCCAGACTGATCTTCGATCCGCTGGTGCACGTCCACGCGCCCGGCGTGTACCAGGGCCGGATTCATGGCGGCGGGACAGGTGTCGGCGCCTACGCCGTTCCTCGCTGTGGAGCCAAATCGATGGATAGCCATTGCTGCCTAACCCCGACCACCGGGAGCCCGTCAGCGTCCAGCGGGATGTTGATCATCAGCTGGAACGCTTACGCTTGACCCCCGCTGGCCTCGGTGCTGGGCACGCCCACGCGGCACGCCTTGGGAACTGACGTCGCCCGGCATATAGCCTGGGGGCCCGAACAGGATCATCCCCACCTGCCGCAGGCCACGCGCCCGGCGCAGGTCGCGACCCAGCTTCACCCAGGTGTGGAAGGCGATCTTCACCGGGTTGTAGCTACGCACCGGGTCCACCAGGCCGTACCGGATCGGCACGTCCGGGCGTTCCTCGCGGCAGGTGCCGAACAGCCGGTCGAACACGATCAGCACGCCTCCGTAGTTGCAGTCCAGGTATTCGGGATTGCTGGCGTGGTGCACGCGGTGGTGCGAGGGCGTGTTGAACACCCACTCGATGGCGCGCGGCAGCCGTGGGACCAGTTCGGTATGCAGCCAGTACTGGTAGAGCAGGTTCGCCGCCAGTGCGCCGACCACGTACGGCACCGGGAAGCCCAGCCAGACCAGCGGGCCGAAGAACACCGCCGCGCCGGTGAGCTTGCCGGTCCAGCCTAGGCGGTAGGCGGTGGACAGGTTGTACTGCTCGGCCGAGTGGTGCACTGAATGGTTCAACCAGAACCAGCGCACGCGATGGTCGGCGCGATGCATCGCGTAATAGCAGAGCTCCTGGCCGAGGAAGAGCGCGATCCAGTGCCACGCCTGGTCCATCGCGATCGTGCCCAGGCGGAACTCCCAGATGGCGAACAGCAGCACGCCCACCACGCCGCCCTGGATCAGCAGGCCGAGCACGGCGCGCCCGGCGGCGTCGCCGAGCGAGGCCCAGTAGCCTTTCCAGTCGTAGCGGCGTCCCCGCCGCATCAGCCATGCGGCTTCCACCGCCGCGATCAATGCGAACAGCAGCAGCGGCAGGCCGGCGAAGACGCGCATGCTATCCATGGCGCGCTCTTATTGTCCGCGCCGTTCGGCCATCTTTTGGCCGGCGGCGCGCAGTTCGTCGGGCGAGAGCTTGCCATCGCCGTTCGCATCCAGAGTGTCGAAGCGCTTGGCGACGCGTGGCAGCTTGGCGTCGGCCTCGGCCTTGTCAATCAGGCCGTCGCCGTTGGTATCGGCGGCCTTCAGGCGCTCCTGCAGCGTGACCTTCTGTTCGTCGGTCAGGGTGCGCTGTTGCGCATGGGCGGGGGCGACCAGGGCGAAGACGGACATGGCGGTGGCGAGGGGAAGCAGGATGGATCGGGACATCGGGGTTCTCCGGTGGGGAATGAAAGGCGCAGGCGCGGCGGCGCGGGAGTGCATCCGTGCGGCATAGGGGGTGCTTGGCCGCCGCGCCTGCGAAAACACTTCAGGACTCAGTGGCCGCGCGGGCAGGGGATCGTCTCGCCGCTGGCGTTGGTGCAGGTGCCGGTGTGCGACACCGTGCCGTCGGACACCGTGGTGCTGCCGTCGTAGTGGTTGCCGTTCGCGCCGGTGGCGGTGGTGCTGCGCGCGCCGGTCACGTTGCCGTCTGCATCGCGGCTGATGCCGCCGCTGGTGCTGGCGCTGCCGCCGTTGGGACCGTTCGCGTACGCGCTGCCCTGACGGCCGGCACTGCCGTCGGCACTGCGGTAGGCGCTGCCTTCGTAACCGGCGCTGCCGCCGTTGGCGCCGCTGATGCTGCCGCTGCGCGCGGCGGTCGCATTGCCCTGGCCATCGGCCTGCCAGTTGCGCTGGCGCTGGCTGTCGAAGCGCGCGTTGCTGCGCTCGGTGGCGATGCTGCCGCCCTGGGCGCTGCGCTGCACGGCGCGGCTGCGCTCGCGCGCTTCGGCATGGTTGGCGAACAGCGTGGTGGCGCACAGGGCGAAGGTGGCGGCGATCAGGAACGGGGTCTTGCTCATGGCGGAATCCTCGTCGGGGTGTGGGATGGCCGCGCAGGGGAGCGGCGGCAGGGCCACGGTAGGGCGTGCAACGCGGGCAGGTGTGTCGCGGTTGACAGCAGATGTGTCTGCCGGCCGCGCCGGAAACATCTGCTTACAAACAGGCCGTCGGCGGGGTTTGCCGGGCGTCGCGGTGCCGGGCGATAGTGGCTCCATGGAAGACGTCCTGCCCCGTGTGCTGCTGGTCGACGACGACGTGCGCTTGCGCGACCTGCTGCAGCGCTACCTGCAATCGCAGGGTTTCGACGTGCGCGGCGCTGGCGATGGCGCACAGATGCGGCAGGCACTGGACCGCGGCCACTTCGACCTGATCGTGCTGGACCTGATGCTACCCGGCGAGAACGGCCTGGAGCTGTGCCGCCGCCTGCGCGGTCAGGGCGACGCGACGCCGATCGTGATGTTGACGGCGAAGGGCGATGAGATCGATCGCGTCGTAGGGCTCGAAATCGGCGCCGACGATTACGTGCCCAAGCCGGTGAACCCGCGCGAGCTGCTGGCGCGCATCCGTTCGGTGCTGCGGCGCACGCGGCCGACGCCCGGGGCACCGCAGGTCGACGGTGGCGAGGTGGTGTTCGGGCCTTTCACGCTCGACCTAGGACGGCGCGAGCTCACCCGCAACGGCGCGCTGCTGCGGCTGACCAGCGGCGAGTTCGCGGTGTTGTCGGTGCTGCTGCGGCATCCGCGCCAGCCGCTCAGCCGCGACCGCCTGATGAGCCTGGCGCGCGGCCGCGAGCACGAGGCCTTCGAACGCAGCATGGACGTGACCATCGCGCGCCTGCGTCGTCTGCTGGAAGACGATCCACGCCAGCCACGCCTGATCCAGACCGTGTGGGGCGTGGGCTATGTGTTCGTGCCGCCGGAGGCCGTGCCATGAGATCGCCATTGCCGCGCAGCGTGTTCGGCCAGCTTGCGCTGGTGATCGCGCTGGTGCTCGCCGGCGCCAGCGTGCTGGCGCTCCTGCTCGGCCGCGAGCTCGCCACGCGGCCCGCCGCCGACCAGTTGCTGCGGGCGATGCAGGGTTTCGCCGAAGTAGTGGAAGCGCTCGATCAACACCAGCCGCATGCGCGCACGGTCGCGCAGCTGCGTGAAGCCGGATTGGAGGTCCGCAGCACGCCCCCCGCCGACGCGCGACCGCGTTTCGCGCCGTTGCTGCGCGAAATTCGCGAGCAGGCAACAGGGACCCTGGGCGCCGGCCGTGAACTGCGGATGGAGGCTGGCCGCGGATTGCGGGTGATCTGGCTGAAGCCAGCCACGCGAGAAGCGTTGTGGGTGTCGTTCGCTTATGACCGCCCGGGCACCGGCATGCGCCGCTTCTCGGTGTTGATGCTGATGGGCTGCGTGGTGCTGGTCTGGTTGGCCGCGGCCTACTTCGCCCGTCGGCTCGTGCAACCGCTGCGCCAGCTCGCGGCGGCCGCGCCGGCCATCGTGCGTGGCGATGCGCCGCCGCCCGTGCATGGGCGCGGGCCGCGTGAAGTGGCGGATCTGGCACAGGCGCTGGGCGATGCCAGTCGCGACGTGCGCGCCGCGGCGGAGGAACGCGCGTTGTTGCTGGCCGGCATCTCGCACGACCTGCGCACGCCGCTGACGCGCCTGCAGTTCGCGCTGGAGATGGTGCCGGATACCGACCCCGAGCTGACCCGCAGCATGCATCGCGACATCGTCGAGATGGACGCCATCCTCGGCCAGTTCATCGCGTTCGCACGCGATGGTCGCGACGAAGGCAGCGAGACCGTCGACCTCGCCGCGATCTGCCGCCATGCGGTCGCCGCCGCAGCCAAGGGCTGGCGCGCGGACCTGCCGGAGCACGCGCTGCTGCCCGGCAAGCCGATGGCGCTGTTGCGTGCGGTCGAGAACCTGCTGGTCAACGCCGAGCGGCATGGCGCGTTGCCATTGTCGTTGCAGCTGTGGGCCGAAGGCGCGGCGTGGGTGGTTGAGGTCGCCGACGGCGGCCCCGGTCTCTCCGCCGAGGCGGCCGAGCGCGCGCGCCAGCCCTTCGTCCACGACCAGGCGGGCGGCGGCAGCGGGCTGGGTTTGCCGATCGTCGATCGCGTGGCCCGCCAGCACGGTGGCGAGCTACGCCTGCTGCCGAATACTCCCCACGGTCTGCGTGCGCAACTGTGGCTGCGTGCAGGCTGATCCCGCCACCGAGGTGATCCGATGAAGACGATGCTGTTCCGCACCGGCCTGCTGGGCTGCGTGTTGCTGGCTGCGCTGCCCCCACTGGCCGCGCAGACCTTCCGCGAGCGCCTGCAGGACATGCGCGATGCATCGCGCCAGCCGGCAGCGCGCGCACCGACGCTGCCGACGGGTGCACGCGCGGTACGCGACGTGTCCTACGGCAACGATCCGCGCCAACGCTACGACGTCTACCTTCCCGAAGGAGTGCAGCGCGCGCCGGTGATCCTGTTCGTGCACGGTGGCGGCTGGGCGAATGGCAACAAGGACAACCCAGGCGTGGTCGAGAACAAGGCGGCGTACTGGTTGCCGAAAGGCTATGCGCTGGTGTCGATCAACTATCGCATGCGTCCCGACACCGCGCCGCTGGACCAGGCGCGCGACGTCGCGCGCGCACTGGCCGACGTGCAGAAGCGCGCGCCGTCATGGAACGCCGATCCTGCGAACGTGATGCTGATGGGGCACTCGGCCGGCGCGCACCTCGCCGCGCTGGTCGGTGCGTCCTCCAGATTATGGCGCGAGGCAGGCGCCACCCGGCCGCGCGGCGTGGTCTCGCTCGACAGCGGCGCGCTCGATGTGCCGCAGACGATGCAGAAACCGCCACTGCCCGGCATCTACGATCGCGCGTTCGGCAAGGACCGCGACGATTGGATCGCCGCGTCGCCGTACCACCAGATCAGCCGCGATGCGGTGCCGATGCTGTTCGTCTGCTCCTCGCGCCGCAAGGACGCCTGCCCGCAGGGCCGCGCGATGGCGGAGAAGGCGAAGACGCTGGGCGTAGCGATGGAGGTGCTACCGGAGGATCTCTCTCACGGCGAGGTCAACCGTCTGCTCGGCGCGCCATCCGCGTACACCGAGGCTGTCGCGCGCTTCATTGCACTGATCATGCGCTAAGGATCGAAGGTGACTTTCGACTCGATAAGTTTGGCAGCATTCCTCGTACATGGTGGGCGGTCATCAGTTTCACCATCGCTGGCGGCGATGTTTAGCTCATCACACCTGCCGGCAAATTTGTCGCCGGGGTTGGTCGCTATCTCGGGCACGGGCGTATCGCCATGCTCATCGGAATTCCTGCCTCAGCATTCAGCAAATGCCATGCACAAGCGGTAATAAGCGGATGGCCGGCCCGGCTCGGTCTTGACTCGCTCTAGCGGCCGATATCTTTGCAGGAAGGGGCGGAAGATCCCCTGTTTCAAAAGCAACTGCAAATGGAAGAATCGCTGTATGCGCGTATCGCCATGCAGCAGTTCCTTGACTCTGTCAGCGCCTTATCCCTCAGAGATAAGGGATGTTTTCAATAGATTGCGCCAAGACTTGGTGTGGCAGAGCGAACTCGCTTGGATGTCTGTTTTGGGTCGAAAGCGGACATTGGCTCGACGCCATTACGCGGAAGAACGAGCGACCGCTTCCGGCCATAAGCGGACATTCTCAGAGTTGGAGTAGGGCGGCAGCACCATAAAATGATCCGCCATGACCGAGGCGGAAATCGTCTCCGCACGCGTCGACTATTTCAACGCTGTCGATACCGCCACGCTATTGCTGCAACTGCCAGATTCAATGCGGCCATCGAGACCCAGATCGACAGACCGTTGGCCTGGGCCTGGGCAAGATCTCCGAAGATGGGCCGCCAAAGTGATCCGTCGCTCGTTCGCATCAACGCGTCCTGGGTCAGGTTGTTTGCTATGTGGAATGCCGCGACGAACGGCAGGTTCCGGGTCGCCAACATCAAACTCGCATACATGAATCCACAAGATCCCACCACCAGCAATGCCGGCTCCCATGGAAGACCGCCGGCGATGTGTGCCGCGACAAAGATCAGGGTTGGTAGCAGTGCGGCCAAGAAAGCACCTCGCTCATGGAACAGGCGTTCCATGCCGTAACTCCGGTAACCGACTTCTTCGGCGATGCCGATCGCGATGGAGGCTAGCGTCGCGGTATACAGTACGCGAGTGTCCAGCGTGGGGTTCACCTGCCACGAGAACGGAGCCCACAACGCCACCAATGCAGCCCACCCCAACGACAGCAATATACCCGCGACAAGGCCCGCAATGCATAACAGTAGTGTGCGGGGTCGCGCGACCACCCCATAGCGAAACCAGTGCAAGCCGTCTCGGCGAACATAGATCGCAGTGCATCCCACGACCAATGCCATGACGAGTACGCACTTGAGCAGCCACGTGATGGTTTCCGGGACATCGCGGCCCGCCAAAAGAATCGCCAGGAAGGTCCCGCCGAACGCGAGGCCTGCAATCAAGGCGTAGTACACCCAGACGAACCAGGATGGACGTTGCGGCATTCGCAGTTCCCTACTCATGTGCGTGGCGAGTATAGGGGACTTGATGCAACCCACCTGCCCGCTTTGGGTCGAAAGCGGACATTGGCTCGACGCCATTACGCGGAAGAACGAGCGACCGCTTCCGGCCAGAAGGGGACGTTCGTTTCAGACGCCTTCCAGCCTTAGCGCCTCATGAAGACGGCGATCGCCGTTGCGACCTCGAATCGCGTTGATCGCGCCTTGGTGGTGCTGTCGTCTCAAACCAGCATCGACTGCTGGGCGAAGATGCCCGCCATCGCGCCTTGCCATGATGCCGTGGTGACTGAGGGAATGAGGGGGTTAGTGAGGTCGCCGGCGGCGTAGATGCCGGGCATGCTGGTTTCGCGGCGCTCGTCGACCTTGAGGACGATGCCTAGAGGCGTATCAACCGTGGCGAGACCCAGAGCTTCATGCAGGCTTGCGGACGGCTTGTTGCGCGGATGCGCGAACAGGATGTCGACCGCGACACTGGGACCGGTATCGAGATTGACGGTGGCAGCATGGCCCCCGCAATGGGCGATCTCGGTGATCCGGCCTTCAACGACAGGTATGTTGCGGCGCGCCAGATCGGCCCGGATATCGGGAGGAATGTCGTGACCATCGGCGAAGAGCGTTAACTTGTCGGTCCAGTCGTGGAACAGCCTGACCTGATTGTGCGACTGGGGGCCCGACCAGACGAGGCCCCAATGCTGGCCGGCGACTTCAAAGCCATCGCAATAGGGGCAGGGCACGATGGACGTGCCCCAGCCTTCGGCAAAGCCCGGAACATCAGGCATCTGGTCGACGACACCATAGCTCAGGACCAAGCGGCGCGCCCCAAGACTTTCACCATCGGCAGTGAGTACGGTGAAATCGTCGATGGCGCCGGAGATGCTGTCGGCCCGGGCATTGACCAGCCTGATCGTGGGATAGCGCACTAGTTGCTGCCGCGCCTCGGCCAGGATATCCAGCGGTGGCTTGTGATCGTGGCCAAGCAGGCCATGCGAGTGGCCCGCGAAGCGATTGCGCGGCAGACCGGTATCGAGAACGATGACCTTGCGGCGAGCACGGCCGAGCTGCAGGGCGCCGGCGAGGCCGGCAAAGCTGCCGCCGATGATGATGACGTCATGCATGGTGCTGGGCTCCGTGTGTGTGGCTGAAGGGGTTGGACTGGGCCTTGGTGATGCCAATGCCCATTGGCGAAGCCGGTCGATCACGCTGGCTGGGCATGCGGCTGCCCGGGCGACGCGTCGCGGCTACTGCCCGGAGGAGGCAGGATCTTGAACCAGATGGAGTACATCGCCGGCAGGAACACCAGCGTCAGGATCGTGCCGGCGAACGTGCCCCCGATCAACGTGTACGCGAGTGTCCCCCAGAACACCGAATGGGTCAGCGGGATGAAGGCGAGCATCGCGGCCATGGCCGTCAGGATGACGGGCCGTGCACGCTGCACCGTAGCTTCAACGACCGCATTGAACGGACTCAATCCTTCCTGTTCGTTGTGATGGATCTGGCCGATCAAGATCAGTGTGTTTCGCATCAGGATTCCCGAGAGCGCGATCAGGCCGACTAGCGCGTTGATGCCGAACGGCTGCTGGAAAATCAGCAAGGTCGGCACCACACCGATCAAGCCGAGCGGACTTGTGGCAAATACCATGACCATGGCCGCGATCGAACGAACTTGCAGGATGATGATGAGCAGCGTGAGCGCGATCATGATCGGGAACAGCGGCAGCATTGCAGTAGTGGCCTTGCCGGATTCTTCGATCGAGCCGGCCTGTTCGATTCGGTAGCCAGAAGGAAGCTTCTCGATAATCGGCTGCAACTGCTTCAAGACGGCAGTGGAAACGTCCGGCGGTTGCAGCCCTTCGGCGATGTCGCCGCGAACCGTCATAGTCGGCGTGCGGTCGCGGCGACGCAGGATGGGATCTTCCATGCGTACATCGACCGTCCCCACTTGAGATAGCGGAATACGCTGTCCTGCCGATCCGACCAGCGTAAAGCCGGCTATTTTCGCGGGATCAAGGCGGACGTTACCCGCTGCACGGCCCGTTACCTGCACCGAGCGAATGTCCTCGCGCACTTCCGTGAGTGGCACCCCGCTCAGCAGGAATTGCAGTTGTAATGCCACAGAGTTGGAGGTCAGCCCCACGGCCTGCAAGCGGTCTTGGTTGAGCGTGAAGTGCAAGGCGGGTACGCGCGGGCCCCAATCCGTGTTGACGGTGCGCATCATCGGACTGGCGCGCATGACGTTCTCGACTTCATGTGCAATCGCGCGCAGCTTGTCTGCGTCCGGTCCCATGACGCGGTAGGCAACAGGAAATGGCGAAGGGGGGCCAAATACGATCTGTGTGACACGTACCTGCGCTTCGGGCGCCAATCCGTCGGCCACCGCTCGGCGCAGCCTGAACTTGAGGATTTCCCGTTCCTTGTCATCGCCCGCGAGCACCACGATTTTGGCGAACGACGGATCGGGCAGCTCAGGTGCCATTGCCAGGAAAAAACGTGGCGCGCCCTGACCGATGTAGGAGGTTACGACCCTTGCTTCCTTCTGCTTTGCCAGCCAGGCTTCGACCTTCACTGTTGCGGCACTGGTTTGCTCAATCGAGGTGCCATATGGCATCTGTACCTCGACAAGTACCTCTGGCCGGTCGGAAGTCGGGAAGAACTGCTTCTTAACCAGCCCCATGCCAAGGACGGCCAGCACGAACGTGCCGATCACTGCGCCGGCAACCAGCCATTTGCGTGCGATGACACGCCCCAGCACCTGGCGGAAGCGGTTGTAGTTGGGGGTGTCGTAGATCGCCTCATGCCCGCCTTCGACCTTTTTAATGTCAGGCAGCAGCTTCACACCCAGGTAGGGGGTGAACACCACCGCCACGATCCAGGAAGCGATCAGAGCGATGCCGACGATCCAGAACATGTTGCTGGTGTACTCGCCTGCCGTGGAGCGGGCGAATCCGTTGGGCATGAAGCCAATGGCCGTGACCAGCGTGCCGGAAAGCATGGGGGCCGCCGTGTGGCTCCAGGCGTAGGCCGACGCAGCAACGCGGCTATAGCCTTCCTCCATCTTCACCACCATCATTTCGATGGCAATGATGGCGTCGTCGACCAGCAGGCCCAGCGCCAGGATCAGCGATCCCAGCGTGATGCGGTCGAAGTTCTTGCCGGTGGCAGCCATGATGACGAACACGGCGGCCAGCGTCAGCGGCACGGCCGCTGCGACCACGATGCCGACACGCCAGCCCATGCTGAGAAAGCACACCACCATCACGACGAGCAAGGCGACGAAGAACTTGACCATGAACTCGTCTACCGCTGAACTGATGTTCACGGCCTGATCGGTCACCTTGGTCAGCGCCATTCCCAAAGGTAGATCCGCGTTGATCTTGGTGACCTCCGCTTCAAGTGCCTTGCCCAGATCGAGTCCATTCCAGTCATCGCGCATGACGATGCCAAGCAGAAGTGCCGGTTCGCCGCTATTGCGAACCAGGAAGGTAGCCGGGTCTTCATAGCCACGCTCGACGGTCGCCACATCCGACAATTTCAGCGTCCGCCCCTGCGTGACGATCGGGGTTTGTCGGATCTTGTCCAGGTTGTCGAACGCGCCATCGAGGCGAACGAAGACCTGCGGCCCCTTGGTCTCGATAGAGCCCGCTGGGGTCAGCACGTTCTGGCTGTTGAGCGCGGCGAAAATGTCCTGCGGTGCCACTCCCAATGTCGCCAGGCGGTCGTGGGAGAAGGAGACGAAGATGCGTTCGGGCTGTTCCCCGATGATGTTGACTTTCTTCACCCCCGGAACGTGCAGCAACTGCTGGCGCAGCGATTCTGCGTCGCGTACCAATAGACGCTGCGGTTCACCCTTTGCCTTGAGGGCAAAGAGCGCAAACGTCACATCCGCGTACTCGTCGTTGAGCATGGGGCCGATGACGCCGGCGGGTAATCTCTTGGCCTCGTCACCCAACTTCTTGCGGGCCTGATAGAACTCCTCTTGGACCTCAGAAGGCGGAGTGCTGTCACGCAGAGAGATCATAGTGAAAGCGAGGCCAGGGCGCGTGTAGGTTTCCGTGCGGTCGTACCACCGCAGTTCCTGCAGGCGCTTTTCCAGCGGTTCAGCGATCTGATCCTGCATCTCCTGGGCCGTCGCGCCTGGCCATACGGTGACGACCGTCATCTGCTTGATCGTGAACGGAGGGTCTTCCGCGCGTCCGAGCTGGAAGAACGCGAGGATGCCAGCGGCGGAGATCAAGAAGATCAGGAACAGCGTGATGGAACGTTCGCGGACAGCAAGCGCCGACAAGTTGAAACGGCTCGCGCTCACGGCCCGGCTCCTGCGGTCGTGGCAGCGGATCGGCTCAAGATTCGGACCTGCTCGCCTTCGCGCAACAGATGGGCCCCAAGCGCGACGATGCGTGCGCCTTGCCTGAGCTGGCCGGTGACATGTGCGCTTTCATCGTTCATGCGCACGATCGTGACCGGCCGCCACATCACCTTCGCAGGGTTGCCATTGATAACCCACACACCCGGCCCATTGCCCGCGTCAAACAGGGCGCCGACCGGTACCTGCCAGCCGTCACGCTCGCCAGCACGGCCATCGGCAATCTGGATGGTGACCGTGGCACCCAGCGGTGCGTCGGCCAACTCTCCTTCGAGCACGTATCGCGCCTCGAAGGTGCGGGTCAGCGGGTCGGCGGCATCCGATAGTTGCCGGAGTCGCGTCGGAACCACGACGCCGTCCTTGCCGAAGAGCGTGGCATGCCCGGTGGATCCGATCGCAGGGCGCAAGGTTTCCGGCAACTGGACGATGGCCTCACGCGGTCCGGCGTGGGCGATGCGTATGACTACCTGCCCCGCGCTGACGACCTGGCCAGGTTCAACCAACGTTTCCATGACGACGCCGTCGGCATCCGCTTCAAGCGTGGCGTACTGGCTCGCATTGCGCGCCACCGCTGCCTGCGCGTCGACGGCGCGAAGTTGCGCGCGGGCGGCGTCCGCCGCTGCCTTCGCTTGGTCATACGCCGATGCCGAGATGACGCGGCTGTCGAGCAGCTCGCGATAGCGGGCTTCATCCGCGGCTGTCTGCTTGGCCAGTGCGCGTGCGGCCGCGACCTGCTCCTGCTGCGCATGCGCCGCGAGATTGAGGTCCACCGGATCGACCCGTGCCAGCGGCTGTCCGCGCTTGACGTTTTGCCCCGTGTCGACGAATCGCTGCACCAGCTTGCCGGGGACCCGGAAGCCCAGGTCGCTCTGGACCCGTGCGGCGACCACACCGGTGAACGCGCGGGAGGCGGCGTCGGTGTCGTGCACAAGCGTGGTGCGCACCAACGGTGGCGCGGTGCGTGGGTCCGCAGCGGATTCGGCAGTGCAGGCGCCGAGCGTTATTACCGAGACGGCTCCGATGGCGATCAGGAGGGCACGGCCGCGGAGGGCGGTCGATACGGGTGTCAGCGAGTTCCCCTGGGACATGGCCGTTACTCCGTCGGCAGCAGGTGCAGGCGAAGGTTCTTGCGGATGCCGGCATCGACCGCCGACGCCGGCGCGAAGGCACGCAGCAGGCTCAGGACCTTGGCTTGCTTGCCCGCGGTGTAGCGCAGCTTCGGACGCTCGGCGGTGGCCGCCTGCAGCACCGCCTCGGCCACGACCGCGGGATCGTCACCCTTGGTGAACAACTCCTTGGTCACCGCGTCGACATGCGCACGCACCTTCCCGTATTCGGCCATCGGGGTATCGGCCGTGATCGCGCTGGTCAAGAACTGCGTGCGCGTGTAGGCCGGCTCGATCGTCGACACGCGGATGCCGTGCGTGCGTAGCTCGTGATCGAGCGATTCGGAGTAGCCTTCGACCGCGTGCTTGCTTGCGGAGTACAGCGCGCCATAGGGCATTGGCAGGAAGCCGAGCACGGAGCTGATGTTGATGATCCGACCGCTGCCCTGCCGGCGCATGTGCGGCACGACGACCTTGGTCATGCGCGCCACACCGAAGAAGTTGATTTCGAAGATCGCCTTGGCCTGCTCGATCGAGCTTTCTTCGGCACCAGCCGCGGTCGTGCCGAAGCCGGCGTTATTGACGAGCAAGTCGATGCGGCTTTCCAGGCGGATCAGTTCGCTGACGGCGGCGGCGATGGACGTGTCGCTGGTGACATCCAGCGGCAACATCTCGAACCCCTTCTTCGATACGCCACCGCGTCGGCTGGTGCCGTACACCTTGTAGCCGGCGCTAAAGAGGCGCTGCGCGATCGCTTCGCCGATGCCCGACGACGCGCCGGTGACCAGAGCAATCTTTCCTTTGGAGTTCATGACGTGCCTCTATGTTCGTGTAAGTGGGTTTCTATATGACGATCGTCATATTGGTTGATGAAAGAAAACGCGGTGACGCCACCGCGTTAGTGAGAAATCGGATCGAGGTGTTTGAGTGCCGCTTCGCGCAACGCGTCGGACAACCTTGGATCGTCAACCGCGCGTGCCAACACGATCGTGCCGACCATTGTCGCCAACGTAACGAGCGCGCGCTCGTGCGCGGCCGGCTGACCCCAGTCCGGGAACTGCCGGGCGATCAGATCGATTGTTTCCTTGAGTCGGCGGGTCGCCGCGTGCCGCACTTCGGGCACTTGCCGCGGCATCTCGGAACCGAGCGCGGCGACGTGGCAGCCGGTCTCCACGCCTTCCATGTGGTCCTTGGACAGATAGGCCTGGATCATTGCCTGCAGCGCCTGCGGCCCCGACGAACCCGCGGCTTGATGCTGCAGCGACTGCACGCTCTCGAAGCCGGCACGGTCGGCTGCCTCTGCGAGCAAGGCGTCGCGCGAGGGGAAGTGGGCATAAAAACCGCCGTGGGTCAGGCCGGCGGCCTTCATGATGTCGGCGACGCCAGTGCCGTGGTATCCGCTCTTGCGGATGGCGCGGGCCGCCACTTCGACGATGCGCTCGTGGGTGGCTTCCTTGGAGCGGGCGGGAGCGCGTTTCATATGACGATCATCATATTCGCTTTTCCAAGCCATTGCAAGTGGCCGAGCAACGTCGTCGCACCACGATTGGGCACGGACTCCCACGGGCCGCTTTGCGGCTCCACAAAGCCATGGCCACTTTGGGTCGGAAGGGGACATCGCTCTGCGCTCTATGAGACTTCGCTATTCCTACTTGCGGTGTGTATGCCGCGGCATGATGCCCGAGACGGGCGATGTGGAGCGCTGCCCCAGTTGTAGGGCCGCCTCCCTGTGCTCCTATCGCGACTTTGCTGCTGAAACCGCAACGGCTGTCTGATCGCTTTTATGATGTTCCTCTAACGAGGGATCCATGTTTTCTTCGGACATAGGAAGGGGCGCATCGGTGGCGTGCACCGTCGATCGAGTCAAATGCGCGCCAGTCTCCGCGTCCTACATATGTATCCTTTGGGGTGCGGAGGCTACACAAACAGCGACAATTTCATCATCGCTAAGTGCCTGCTGTGCAAAGAATTTTTCGACAAGCGTGCGAATGACGTCATTCGCAGCTTGGAGACTGGAGACCGAGCGGAGACGCTGACGCGGAGAAATTTCGACTTTCCGACGAATGGCTGACATTCGCAGAATCGCGAAAACACTGCGGGAAAAGGGGTTTTTCGGACGAAAAAAAACCGACGGAGACTCGTCGGTTTTTTAGGAGTGGTGGACCAAAGGAAACCTAACACCGAAAAGTCTCCGGGGCTTAGTGGGGCCTCATGGGGTCTAAAGAGCACTCCT
>NZ_JBXAPK010000009.1:0-208305 GCF_058803905.1 Luteimonas sp. GW821-FHT14E02
CGTTTTTCTTTGGTTCGTTTCTTTTGACGCTTATCAAAAGAAATGAACTCGGCCGCGCAGCGGACGAAACGCCTTTGCTTTTAAAGGAATCAGGAAAACGCCTGCAAATACCCGGACGCCACAATCGCCTTCTGCAACGGCTCAACAATCTTCACATTACCCGCGATCAACTGCCGCGGCCCGGTCTCGATATGCACCGGCCCGGTATTGGATCCGCGGAAATCGCAAACCCGCCCGCCGGACTCACGTACCAGCAGGATGCCGGCAGCAATGTCCCAGGGCTGGACGCCGGCTTCGAAATAAGCGTCGCTGCGGCCACAGGCGACGTAGGCGAGGTCGAGTGCGGCCGATCCCGTCCGGCGGATGTCTTCCGCTTCAGTGAGCAAGGCATCCACACATTTGAGATGAGCCGAGACGCGCTTGCGCTCGCGCGGCGGAAAGCCGGTGATCAGCATCGCGCCGTTCAGGTCCTTGCGCTCGGATACGCGGACGCGGCGCTCGTTGAGCTGCGTGCCGGCGCCGCGAGTTGCGGTAAAAAGTTCATTGCGCAACGGGTCGAAGATCACCGCGTGCAGCGGGTCGGGGCCTTCGCACAGCGCGATCGAGACGCACCAGTGCGGGATGCCGTGCAGATAGTTGCTGGTGCCGTCGAGCGGGTCGATCACCCAGGTGTAGCGGCTTGGGCCGCGATTGCCCTTCTGGATGCCGCCTTCCTCGCCGAGGATGGTGTACTCGGGGTTGGCGCGCTTGAGTTCCTTGATGATCTCGACCTCGGCCAGGCGGTCGACCTCGCTGGCATAGTCCATGCGGTCCTTTTCGACCACGTTGAGCGCATCCAGCCGGTGCATGTTCCGTAGCAGGACATTGCCGCCGGCGCGCGCCGCCTTGATCATCACGTTGACAGCGGGTTTTTGCATCGCGGACAGCTCCGGGCGCAGAGGGGGGATCGGAAGGAAAAGAGCGAACCGGCTCAGTGGCCGGGCGCGCAGTTTACCATTTGTCACCATGAATCCCGACACGACATCGTTCCCCCGCATCCGTATCGTGCTGGTGGGCACCCAGCATCCCGGCAACATCGGCTCGGCGGCGCGCGCGATGAAGACGATGGGCCTGCACCGGCTGTCACTGGTCGCACCGCAACGCTTCCCGCATGCCGACGCCGAGGCCATGGCGGCCGGCGCCGGGGATGTGCTCGAGTCGGCGCAGCGCCACGAGGCGCTGGCCGAGGCGGTGGCTGATTGCCGTCTGGTGCTCGGCTGCACCGCGCGCAGCCGGCGCGTGCAGTTGCAGGAGCTGATGCCGCGCGATGCGGCCGCGCGCATGCTCGCCGTGGCGCGGGAGGGCGGTGAAGTGGCGCTGCTGTTCGGGCGCGAACGCACCGGCCTGGAGAACGAGGAATTGCAGCTCTGCCATGCGGCGGTGCATATCCCCTCGAACCCGGATTACGGTTCGCTCAACCTCGCCGCCGCCGTGCAGGTGCTGACCTACGAACTGCGGCTTGCGATGCTGTCCGCGGGCGAGATCCCGCAGCGGGAGGATGGTGCGCGTGCCGATTCTCCAGCCAGCCACACGCAGATGGAAGGATTCTTCGAACAGTTGGCGCAGACCCTGGACGACATCGATTTCCACAAGGGCAGGGCGCCGGAGTCGGCGATGCGCAAGCTGCGCAGATTGTTCCTGCGCAGCGATCTGGATGAGCGCGAGGTGCGCCTGCTGCGAGGCATCCTCACCGATGCGCAGCGGATGGCGAGGATTGCGCGCGAATAGCCCGCTTTTCCTTCTCCCTCCGGGAGAAGGTGGCGCGAAGCGCCGGATGAGGGCGGGACAGCGACTTGCCATGAAACGGTTTCGTGGGTCGGAATTTTCCTGCCCTCATCCGCCCTTCGGGCACCTTCTCCCGGAGGGAGAAGGAAAAGCAGCGCTATCGCAAGTGGTTGATCCACTCCATTACCAGCGATGCCAAATTCCCTGACAGCACGCCGGACACGACAATCGCCGTGGCGCCAGCCACCCAGGCCACGCTCATCAACATGCCATCGCGCTCCAGAAGCGCCAGCGCGAACAACAGCAGCAGCGCGGCGAACAGATAGTTGGTGAGCGGAATCGGCAACGACAGCAGCAGGCCGAGCAGGACCAGCAACAGGCCGCTGAGGAAGTTGGCGAGACGGTGGTCGAGCAGCGCCGTCCAGCGCGGTTTGACCAGGCGTTCGAGGCGGCTCAGCCAGGGCGACAGCCGGTGCTCGAAGCGAATCATCGCGCTGCGATGCAGCCCGCGCTCGGCGATAAACCGCGGCAGCCACGGGCGATGCAGGCCGATCAGCAACTGCGCGCCGATCAGCACCGCCAGCGGGCCGCTGATCACGCCGCCGACCGGCACGGGGATGAAGGCGGGCAGGGTGGCGACGAACAGCAGCATGCCGAAGGCGCGCTCTTCGAGCCCGGCGAAGACATCGCGGAAGCGGATCTGGTCGTCGGGGTCGCCATGGGTGAAGGCGGCCAGCAGTGCGCGGGTTCCGCTCGCTTCCAGACGGGATTCTTCGGCGCGGCGGTCATCGCCCGCGCCGTTCGGTTCAGGCCTCATCGTGTTCGGGTTCGGCGATGCGCCGGAGCAGCAATTTGTCGACGCGCGGACCATCGAGGTCGACCACTTCGATGCGCCAGCCGTTCCAGTCGAAATATTCGGCGACGTTGGGAATGCGGCCGAAATGCGCGATCGTCATGCCGGCCGCGGTGTGGTAGTCGTAATCGCTCTCCAGTGGCAACTGGCCGCCGCCGAGCAGCTCACGCAGATTGTCGATGGTGAGACTGCCGTCGACCAGATACGAACCGTCTTCGCGCGCCACCACCAGCGGCGTGGCATCGCCGCCGTCACTGGTTTGGGTGCGGCCGATCACGGTTTCCATCACGTCGTTGATGGTGACCAGACCGGTGATGTCGCCGTACTCGTCCACCACCAGGGCCAGCGACTGCTGTTCCTCGCGCAGGATTTCCAGCAGTTTCAGCGCAGGCGTGGATTCGGAGACGAACAGGGCTTCGCGCAAATACTTGAACAGGTCGAACTCGGTCAGCTCGATGCGATCGATCAGCGACTTGACCTCGAGCACGCCCACCACGTCGGCGTCGCTGCCGCGATAGACGGGATAGCGCGAGAACGGCGTTTCACGCATCACCGCCAGGTTCTCCTCGAAGCTTTCGTTCGCGTCGAGCCAGGCGATGCGCATGCGCGGCGTCATCAGGCTCTCGGTGCTGCGATCGCCCAGGCGCAGCACGCGATTCATCATGTTGCGTTCGTCTTCGTCGATCACGCCCTGCTCGTGACCTTCGCTGACGAGCAGACGGATTTCCTCTTCGCTGATGGCGTTGCGGGCATCGTCGCGGATGCCGAGCAGGCGCAGGACCAGGCGGTTGATCACGCCGAGCGTGGCGACCGCGGGTTTCGCGAACCTTGCCAGGGCATCGAGCGGAATCGCGACCCTGCTGGCGATGCCTTCCGCGTTGGTCAGCGCCAGGCGCTTGGGAATCAATTCACCGAAGATCACCGAGCCGGCCGTGATCAGGGTCATCGCGGTACCGATGCCGATCGGTCGCGCGTAGGCGTGGGCGCCAGGCAACAGATCGTTGAGCCAGCCGGTGATGATCAGGCCGATCGCCTCGCCGCCGAACATGCCGGCCAGCAGGCCGATCGCGGTGATGCAGATCTGCACGGTGGAGAGCAGGTTGTCCGGATGCTCGGCCAGTTCCAGGGCCTTGCGGGCGCCGCGGCTGGTCTCACCCATCTGCTTCAGGCGCGACTTGCGCGAGGTCATCAGCGCCATCTCCGACATGGCGAAGAAGCCGTTGAGCAGGACCAGCACGATGACGACCAGGAGCTCGATCATCCTTGGCCCCCGTCAGGGCTGCGGCCATGCGCGTTCCTCGCGAGGCGGGCGCGGAGAAGGCGATCGGGCGGGGGTGGGGGTAGCGGCGAATCGTCCATAGGTCGCGTCCGGGGACGCCTGGGCATCATAACAGGACCTCTGAATGGCCCCGCCGCGACCCGGAATTGACGCAAAACCGTCATAATCGCGCCTTCGCCACGCCCTCCAGACGCGACGAGGCCCTTTCAGATGTTCTCCCTGCAGACGATTTTCGGTTCCGGCAAGCAGTTCTATGCGCTCCTGAGCGAGGCCGCCGAAGGCGCCCACGACAGCGCCCAGGCCCTGCATCAGATGATGCGGGCGACCAACCGCCAGCCGGCGCTGGATGCCTTCAAGCTGGCCCGCCAACGGGAGCGGACCGTCTCCGACAAGATCAGCAAGGCGCTGGTCGACAGCTTCATCACGCCGATCGAGCGCGAGGACATCGAGGCGCTCGGCTCGGCCCTGTACAAGATTCCGAAGCAGATCGAGAAGTTCGCCGATCGCTATTCGCTGGCGACGCATCACCTGGAAGGCATCGACTTCGCCCCGCGCGCGGCGATGCTGGAGCAGGCCGCGGCCGTGGTCCGCGAGATGGTGCACGAGCTGTCGAAGCTCGACATCGACCGCATGACCGCGCTCAACGAGAAGCTGCGCGCGATCGAGAACGAAGCCGATCGCCTGATGCTCGAGCTGTACCGCGACATCTATTCGGGCCGGCTCGATTACCAGCAGATGTTCCTGCTGAAGGAGTTCTTCGAGATCCTGGAGAAGGCCATCGACCGCTGCCGCGAGGCGGGCGTCGTCGCCTACCAGATCGTGCTAAAGAATTCCTGAGGGACCTGGCCATGACCTTCGTGTCTTCCGGCTCCGGTGCCACGGGCATCGGCTGTGCCGATGCCCTCAAACCATGTCTCCACAACCCCGCCTCGCCGCTGTGCGGCGGGGCCGCCCCCTTAACTTAAGGGGGCCAAGATGCTGACTTTATTGTTAGTCGTCATCCTGGCCGCGTTGATCTTCGAGTTCATCAACGGATTCCACGACACCGCAAACTCCATCGCCACCGTCGTCGCCACCAAGGTGCTGACGCCGGGGCAGGCGATCATGCTCGCGGCCTGCACCAACCTAGCCGGTGCGTTCTGGGGCACGGCGGTGGCCAAGACGATCGCCTCGGGGCTGGTCGACACCGATGTGGTCAACGTCACTTCGCAGGTGCTGATCTGCGCGTTGCTTGGCGCGATCGTCTGGAACCTGATCACCTGGTGGCGCGGATTGCCCTCGTCCTCCTCGCATGCGCTGATCGGCGGCCTGTGCGGCGCCGCGCTGGCCGCCGCGCACAACAACTGGGCCGCGCTGATCTGGTCGAAGGCGGGCGATGCCGGCTGGGACACCAACAAGGGGTTGTTGTGGAAGGTGGTGATGCCGATGGTCACCTCGCCGATCGCCGGCTTCACGCTCGGCGTTCTGATCATCACGCTGCTGTATCTGTTGATCGCCTCGCTCACGCGCGCGGGCGGCCCACTGGCGCGCATCGCGCGACCGCACTGGGTCAACGCCTTCTTCGGCAAGGCGCAGTTCGTTTCGGCCGCCTACATGGGCTTCGCGCACGGCCGCCAGGATGCGCAGAAGACGATGGGCATCATCGCGCTCGCGATCTTTTCCGCGCAGACCGGAGGCTTGTTGGACAACCTGCCGCCGTGGCTGCAGTTCCTGCATCCGGATGGCGGCAAGGACGATATCGACCGTTGGGTGATCGCGACCTGCGCGCTGGTGATGGCGGCCGGCACGGCTTCCGGTGGCTGGCGCATCATCAAGACGCTCGGTCACAAGATGGTGAAGCTGCATCCGATCGACGGCTTCGCCGCGGAGACGGCCTCCGCCACGATCCTGGTGACGGCCGCGCATTTCGGCATGCCGGTATCGACCACGCACAGCATTTCCACCGCGATCATGGGCGTGGGCTTCGCCAAGAATCCGCGCGCGCTGAAGATCGGCGTGATCGAGCGCATCGTCTGGGCGTGGATCCTGACGATTCCGGCGGCCGGTGGCGTCGCCTACGGGCTGTTCCGGTTGTTCGCGTTCGCCGGTTGGACTTGATGCCGCCGCTTCTCCCGCGGGAGAAGGGATGCGATATCAGAGCAGATCGCCCTCGGCGGACAACGCGCGTTCGAGGCGATCGCCCATGCCGCCGATTTCCAGGATCAGACGATCGAGCTCGGCTGCGCTCAGGCCATCGTAGGGGCGGTTCTCGCACAGTTGCAGATAGGGCACGCCGTCGAGATCGCCGATGGCGAGATAGCCGACGCGGCTCTGCCAGTTGAAGGCCAGTGCGCGCTTGCCATCGATGCCGGTGGTGGGCGCGATGACCGTGCTCACGCGCAGGTAGTTGCGGTCGTCGTCGTCCTGCAGCTCCGAGAGGAAGATCGCCTGGTGGCGGCGACCGCCGTCGAGAGAAAGCTCCACGCACAGCACATAGGGATCCTGCATGGTGACGCGGAAGGATCCGGCGACGAGGTGGTGGCGGATTTTCTCGAAGTTCTGCATGAGCCGGCGGGCGAGCAACAGGGGAAGGGGGAGGCTATGCTAACGCAATGCCGGAACGATCCGCTGAAGACCGCATCCTCGCCGCGATCCGCGCGATTCCGCGCGGACAGGTCGCCGGCTACGGGCATATCGCCCAGCGTGCAGGCCTGCCGGGCCGGGCACGGCTGGTCGCGCGCATCCTGGCCGGCAATGATGACTCGAAATTGCCCTGGCATCGCGTGTTGCGCAGCGATGGGCGCATCGCGTTCCCGGAAGGATCGCGTGGGTGGCGTGAGCAGTCGCAGCGGCTGCGTGCTGAGGGCGTCAGGGTCGAAAGCGGCCGTGTGCGGATGCCGCAAGCGGATGTTTCGCTCGATGCGATGATCTGGGGTGAACCGGGGCGCTCGCAGGACGAAGCGCCGGGCGGCGCCAAGCGTTCCGTCAAGACACCAAAGCCATCCTCGTCAGGCCGGGCGCGTGCCGCGAAGGGCGGACGTCCCGCGGTGGTTTCCGGTGCTCGGAAGAAGGTAAACAAAAAGGCATCGGGATAGGTGCGAGCGCCGGCCAATCATGCGATTGGCTCGTGCATTGCCGGTATCATGCGCCGGCAGTAGAAGGAATCCGGATGTTCACCAATCTCCCGCCCGTCATCAAGGCGTTACTGACTCTCAATGTCCTGGCGTTTCTCCTTCAGTTGCTGATCGGAGAGCCACGATATGCCTTGTTTGAATTGTGGCCCTACGTGCCTGGGGGCATCCCCGAATTTGGCGGCGGACAATTGTTCATGCCATGGCAGTTGTTGACCTATGGCTTCCTGCACGATCCGTCGAATTACGCGCATTTGATTTTCAACATGCTCATGTTGCTGATGTTTGGTTCACCGCTCGAATACGCATGGGGGAGCCGCCGGTTTCTTACGTATTATCTGGTCTGTGTTTTCGGCGCGGGCCTGTGTCAGCTGATGCTGACCACTTGGATGGCGACACAAGGCGGTAATATCGGGCCGACGATCGGCGCATCCGGCGGTGTATTCGGGTTGTTGCTGGCCTACGGCCTGCTTTTCCCGAACCAGCGCGTGATGTTGTTGATTCCGCCGATCCCGATGAAGGCGCGCACGCTGGTGATCATCTACGGCGCGATCGAACTGCTACTCGGATTCACGGGCTTGCAGCCGGGCGTCGCGCATTTCGCGCATTTAGGCGGCATGTTGTTCGGCTGGCTGCTGATCAATTACTGGCGCGGCAAACCACCGTTCAGTCGCAGCGGCTCGCCGCGGATACGGCGCTTCTGACGCGCGATACGGCCTGACGAGAATTCGAAGGGCTCGCATGCGAAAACGGCGCGGATATCCGCGCCGTTTTCGTTTCCGGACATCCTGACGCCTAGCGCCAGATCGACACCTGCTGCTCCGGCTTGAGCTGCATCGGCGGCAGCGCGGCCGGCTTGGCCTTGCCCTTGCCGGTCTTGCCGCTCGCGGCGGCGGTGCAGCTGAAGGCTTCGCCGAAGGCGGGCTCGTTCATCAGCGGGCCGTTGGCGCGCCACTGGCCGGGGGCATGCACGGAGGTCGCGGCCATGCGGGTGGCGATGTCCGCGGACATCTGTTCGCGCCACAACTGCGCCCAGCCCTGGAAGAAGGATTGCTTGGACGTCTCGGACAAGGCCGGTTGCGCGGTGGTGAGCGCGTCCCAGGCGAGTTCGACGCCGGCGAGGTCGGCGACGTTCTGGTCGAGCGTCTGCGCACCGTTGACACGGACGTTCTTGAGGTCCGGATATGTGTAGCCGTTGTATTGCATGGACAGTGGCGCGGTGCGCGCGTCCCACGCGGCGACATCGGCTGGCGTCCACCATGTCTTCAGCTCGCCGGCAGTGTTGACGAGGCTGCCCTTCCTGTCGATGCTGCGGCTGAGTTCGTGCCCGACCATGGCGCCGTAGGCGCCGTAATGCGCGGCGGCATCCTGCGTCAGGTCCAGGATTGGTGCCTGCAGCGCGGCGGCGGTGACGATCAGGCGATTCTGCGCGATGTCGTAAGCCAGTGCCGGGTTTTGCGGCAGCACGTCCCAGCGGCGGTCGGCGTTGCCGCGACCGATGCGCTTCATTTCCTCGCGATGCTGCCAGGTGGACGCGATCAGCATGTTGCCGCCGAAGCTGCCGCGGCCCATCGGCTGCACGCTGTAGTCGAGATCGCGGCGCGGCGCGCCGATTTCGATCTTGAGCTTGGCGACCTTGGCCTTGGCTTCGGCCTTGGTCGGTTCGGCCATCCAGGTGCTGCGATCGATGGCGCGGCCGAGCGCGTCACGCACTTCGTTGGCGATGGTCTCAGCGCGCGATTTGGTGGTGGCGGGCAGATAGCGGCCGACGTATTCGCGCCCGAGCATCGGGCCGGCGGCGTCATTGATGGCATCCAGCACGAGTTGCTGGCGCGTCGGCTGTGTCGTCTGGCCGCGCAGCACGCGGCCGCGGAATTCGAAATCGGCGTCGCGGAAACTCTTCGACAGGTACTGCGCCATGGCATCGCCGACCTGGAAGCGCAGGTAGGCCTTCCATTGCTCGGGCTTGAGGCTGTTGATCAGCCCGTCGAGTTCGGTGAACAGCGCAGGATTGGCAAGGGAAACGCTGTCGTCCTTCACGCCCTGCGCCTTGATGAAATCGCCGAGCTGCAGGCGCTTGTAGGTCTTGCCGAGCGAGGCCACCGGCACCAGCGCGTAGTTGGCGCGCGGGTCGAGCAGTTGGGCCTCGGGCTTGGAGACGCGGGCGATGCGCGTTTCCAGATCGATCACCAGCTGCGCCTGCGCCGCCAGCTTGTCGGCGGGCGTGCCGGTCAGGGCGAGGATCTTCTGCACGTAGTTGTTGTAGCGGCCGAGCAGGGCGCGCGTGTCGGCGTCGGTGCGGGTGTAGTAGGCCGGATCGGTGAGGCCGGTGCCGCCCTGGGTGAAATAGCCGACGTGGCGGGACAGGTCGGCGAGATCGACGTCGGCGCTGAAATTGAAGACGACCGGAATGCCGACCTGATGCAGCGCGGCGATCGAGGGCGGGATGTCCTTGGCGCGCTTGATGCCATCGATGCGCGAGAGCAGGGGCGCGATCGGGTTGGCGCCGTCGCGTTCCACGGCCTCTTCATCGAGGCCGCTGGCCCAGAAGTCGCCGAGGAGCTTCTGCACGTTGTTCTGCGGCGACTGCATCGCGGCGTTGAGCAGGTCGCGCTGCTGCTGCTGGGCGAGGCTGTACAGCTGGCTCAGCGCGGACACCGATCCGCTGCCGCCGACGATGGTATTGCTGGCCAGCCAGTCCTTGTTGGTGAAGCTGTAGAAGTCGGTGCAGGCGGTGGCCGCGGGGGCAGCCTTCTTGGCGGGCGCGCGCTTCTTCTTGGCGGCGTCGGCGTCGTGCGCGGTCAGGCCGGCAACGAGGGTCAGGCTGAGGACAAGGACGAGAGGGCGCAGCTTGGGCATCACGGGATCCGCACAGGGAAGTCGCGGGAGTTTAGCAAGCCGCGGTGGTACTTCCTGAATCCCGTGGGGCAAACCCTTCTCAGCAAGCGCTTTTCAGCGGGACCTTTTGAAGCGGGCCCTTTTCAAGCGAACCCCTCCCCCGCGAACGGGGGAGGGGCTTCGGGCATCACCAGATCACGACCTGCTTGTCGCCGTCACGCACCATCGCGTCGCCGGCCTTGCACTGGAACGCGGCGGCGAACGCGGGCAGGTTCGACGGCGCGCCGATGGCGCGGAAGGTGGCGGGGGCGTGCGGATCGGTGGTCAGACGCACCTTGAGGTTTTCCGGCGTGTACTTGGTGCGCCACACCGTCGCCCAGTTGAGGAAGAAGCGCTGGTCGCGGGTGAGGCCGTCGGTCTTGGGATCGGGCTGGCCGTCGGTAGCCTTCTTCATCGCGTCGTAGGCGGTGGCGATGCCGCCGAGGTCGGCGATGTTCTCGCCCAGCGTGAGCTTGCCGTTGACGTGCTGGCCGCCGGCGTCGTAGCCGTCGAACTGCTTCACCAGCTTGTCGGTGAGAGCGGTGAATCCGTCGGAATCAGCCTTGGTCCACCAGTTCTCGAAGTTGCCGCTGGGTCCGAAGCGCGAGCCCTGATCGTCGTAGCCGTGGGTCATCTCATGGCCGATCACCGCGCCGATGCCGCCATAGTTGAGGGCATCGTCGGCCTTCAGGTCGAAGAACGGCGGCTGCAGGATCGCGGCCGGGAACACGATCTCGTTCTGCTGCGGGTTGTAGTAGGCGTTCACCGTCTGCGGCGTCATGCCCCATTCGCTCTTGTCGACCGGCTTGCCGATCTTCGACAGCTCCCACTTGTAGTTGAACTCGTTGGCGGCGAGGACGTTGCCGAGATAGCTGTCGCGGTTGGTGCTCAGGCCGGCCCAGTCGCGCCACTTGTCGGGATAGCCGATCTTGGGCGTGAAGGTTTCCCACTTGGCGATGGCCTTCTTCTTGGTCTCGTCGCTCATCCACTTCAGGTTCTCGATGCGGGCCTTGAGCGCGGTGCGCAGGTTGCCGACGAGCGTCTCCATCTTCGCCTTGGCATCGGGCGAGAACGCGACCTTGACGTACAGCTGGCCGAACGCTTCGCCAGCCTCGTCCTCGATGGTGTGCAGCACGCGCTTCCAGCGCGGCTGGATTTCCTTCTGGCCGTTGAGCGTCTTGCCGTAGAAGTTGTAGTTCTCCTGCACGAAGGCATCGCTCAGGTACGGCGAGGCGGCGTCGACGGTGTGGAAGCGCAGATAGGCGCGCCAGGTCGCGGGGGCGGTATCGGCGATCACCTTGCTGACTTCCTCGTGGAAGGCGGGAATGGCGAGCGAGAACTTCGCCGGCGCCGCAACGCCCTGCGCTTCGAAGAACTTGGTCCAGGGGAAGTTCGGCGTCAGCTTGTCGGCGTCGGCGAGCGTCACCGGGTTGTAGTACAGCGACACGTCGCGCGAGAGTTCCTCGCTCGACTTCGATGCCTTGGCCAGGCGTGTTTCGAATGCCACGATTGCCTTGGACTGCTCGGCCGCGTCGGCGGCGGCCACGCCGGACAGTTCGAGCGTCTTGGCGACGTGCGCCTGGTACGCGTCGAGCTTGTCCTTCTTATCCTTGTCGGAGTAGTAGCTCTTGTCGGGCAGGCCCAGGCCGCCCTGCATCGCGTAGGCGATGTTGACGGTGGAATCCTTGAAATCGGGTTCGGCGTCGAAGCCGAACAGCACGTTCTCGCCCTTCGCCGCGGTCTTGCGCAGGTAGTCGGCGATGGCGTCCTTGTCGTTGAGCGCGTCGATAGCGGCCAGGCGTTCCTTCAGCGGCTCGATGCCCTGGGCGTTGACCTTGGCTTCGTCCATGCCGGTCGACCAGAAGTCGCCGACGATCTTTTCCACGCCCGTGGCCTTGGTGTCGGCGGCGGCCTGTTCGGCCAGCTGGTGCTGCGCGGCGATCGAGCGCTCGGCCAGGATCGAGAAAGCGCCCCAGGAGGTGCGATCGGCCGGGATCTCGTTGGCGGCCAGCCACTTGCCGTTGGCGTAGGCGCCGAAGTCGGTGCAGGCGTTCTTGGTGCTGTCGAGGTCGTTGACCGAGAAGGCGTTGTATTGCGGCAGCTTGCTTTCGTCGAGCGTGAGCTGCTTCGCTTCGGTGGCTTCGGGTTTTGCGGCCGATGTGTCGGCGGCGGGCGCCGGTGCCTCGCGGTTGCAGGCGGACAGGGCCAGGGTGACGGCCAGGGACAACAGCAGGACGCGTGGGGCCTGCACTTGAAGAAGTTTCGCGCTCACAGACGGACTCCGGCCCGGATCGGGCTTTGCAAAGAAGAATGCCTGCCGCGCGAGGCGACAGGAGCCAGGGACGATACCCCGCGAGCCGGCGACCGGCGGGTGTCGAAGGTCATAGGAAAACGGTTACGCCACGCGCGCCGGCCGGCGCAAGGCGAGGCTTTCCCAGGCGGCGACCAGCATCAGCACCGCCGTGGTGATCGCCCCGAGCGCCAGCGCCGAGAACAGGTGCGCGTAGGCGAACGGCAGCAGCGCCAGCAGCAGGAGCAGGCCGATCAGGTGCGACAGCGGCGGCAGCCAGCGATCGTTGGTCACCCATTTGAACAATGCGTTGCCGAGCAGATACAGCGTCGGGCCACCGAGGATCGCGGCGATGCCGGCATCGCTGGCGTGGTCGGGATGCATGAGCACCAGTTCGTCCGCCACCGCGCACACGATGATGCCGGCCACGATCGGCAGGTGCAGATAGGTGTAGGCGATGCGCGCGATGCGGCCGGGGTCGTCGGAATGTGCGAAGCGATGCGTGGCGCGCTCGGCGCTGGTGTCGAAGTACAGCCACCACATCGCCACGCTGCCGAGGAAGGCGATCAGGAAGGCGGCGACGGCATCGAAGCTGCGTTCCAGTTCGGCGAAGGTGGCGCCGGTGACCAGCAGCGATTCGCCGAGCCCGATGATCACGAACAGCGCGCAGCGTTCGGCCAGATGGTGGCCGTCGACATCCCAGTCGTCGGTGGTGGAGCGGCCAAGTCCCGGCACCCAGAAATACAGCGAGGGCGAAACGAATTCGATCGCCAGCGCCACGCCCCACAACCACAGCCGCATCTGGCCCTCGTGCAGACCGCCCGTGATCCAGAGCACGCCCGACAGCAGCAGCCAGATCAGGATGCGCTGGAAGTTGCGGCGTCGCTCGGTCGGTTCGTTCCGCACTGCCCACAGGAAGAACAGCGTGCGGCCGATCTGCATCGCCACGTAGGCGCCGGCGAAGCTCGCACCATGTTCGGTGAAGGCCTCCGGGATCGCCGAGGACATCAACAATCCCGCCAGCATCAGCGCGAACAGACACACGCGCACCGGCTGCCGCTCCGGGTCGAGCCAGTTGGTCACCCACGAGGTGTAGATCCACACCCACCACACCGCCAGCATCAGCATGCCGACTTTCAGCGCGCCGGCTAGGTCAAGATGCGCGAGCAATGTGTGCGAGAGCTGGGTGACGGCGAAGACGAACACCAGGTCGAAGAACAACTCGACCATGCCGACCTTGCCGCTGTCGTGAGTGCCGCGGCCGCGCAGGAGACTGGGCTTCGTCATCGGTTCGCGATCAGCGCAGTTTGCGATAGAGCAGGCCGGCGACGGCGGCCGGCACGGCGAAGATGACGAGGAAGATCGGGAATTCGTCGGCCACCGAATAGCCGGCGGTGGACACGCCGACCCACATGTTGATCGCCGCGCCGATCAGCCACAGTGGCAGGAAGACCAGCACCGCCTTGCGCCGCGATGCGCCAGCCAGGCGCGCGATGAGCAGACAGAGCGCCAGCAGGGCGAAGCCGCCCAGGATCACCAGCAATGTGTGCATCGTTTTCCCCGTGTGCGAAACAATGGTGAGTTTGCGGTCGATGATGACTGTTTTCGTCCGCCGACGAATGGCAAGACGGCGAGGCGCGACGAAGACATCTCAACCGACCAGCTTGATGTCGAACTGTGTTTCAGAGTTCTCCGGCGTCCACACCGGCGCGCGGTAGCTGCAGTTGCGGCCGAGCTCCTTGGCGCGATACAGCGCGACGTCGGTGCGGCGGATCAGCAGGTCCGGACGGGTATCGCTGCCGGGATCGCAGCTGGCCACGCCGATACTGACCGTCACCACCGGCGCGACGCCTGAATCGGCATGCGGAATGGCGAGCGCGCGCACTTCATCGACGATGGCGTCGGCAATCGCGTAGGCGGTGAGGCCGCTGGTCTCGGGCAGGATGACCGCCAGCTCGTCGCCGCCGTAGCGCGCGGGCAGGTCGCGCGGGCGTCGCGCATGCGTGGAGACGGCCTGGGCGACGCGTCTCAGCAGGTCGTCGCCGGCCTGATGGCCGTACCGGTCGTTGTAGTGCTTGAAGTGGTCGACGTCGATCAGAAGCAATGACAGCGGAGCCTCGCTGCGACGCGCGGAGGAGAGCTCGCGCGCCAGGATCGTATCGAACAGGCGTCGGTTGGCCAGCTGCGTGAGCGAATCGTAGTGCGCCTGGCGCTGCGACTGGCGCAGGTCGAGGAACAGCCACAAGGCGACACTCGCCAGCAGCGTCACCAGCGCCGGCATCGGCGCGAACCAGATGTGCGCGCGATACAGCAGCAGGGCGCTGGAGAGCAGCACGACCATCATTGCGATCGGCACCATCCAGCCGATGCTGCGCATGCGCACGCGAAACAGCAGCCAGGTCGGCAACAGCACCGCGAAGA
Source organism: Luteimonas sp. GW821-FHT14E02 (assembly GCF_058803905.1). Lineage (NCBI taxonomy): Bacteria > Pseudomonadati > Pseudomonadota > Gammaproteobacteria > Lysobacterales > Lysobacteraceae > Luteimonas > Luteimonas sp. GW821-FHT14E02. The sequence goes on from NZ_JBXAPK010000009.1 coordinate 14,595, forward strand.
TGCCGGCACCCAGTTGCCAGCCGTGCTCGAGCGGGACGATGGTGTGCCCGTTCAACAGCATGTTGAGCAGCGAAGCCTGGTATTCCACGCCCGTGATGCGGCCATCGCCGGGTTGCATCGGAGTGAGGATGGTGTCGCCGGTGCCGTAAGCGGTGGCGCCGACCAGGATCCAGCGATCGCGCAGCAGATTGTCCGGGATGTGCCCATTGAGGACGTCGACGTAGGACACCTGCTGGAACCCGGCGCCCGCCGACACGTAAGGGATCAGGACGCAGTAGTTGCGGTTCCACAGGTAGGGCGATGCATGGTCGGCGTGTGCCTCGCGCAATCCCGGAACGGACTTGCCCGTCGTCGTGTCCAGATTGCGCAGCGCCAGTGCCAGCACCGGCCAGTGCGCGTCGCCGAGACCGGCGTACAGATGCGCGTCGCGGGTGATGCCGTCGCGGCTCTCGTCGACCGCGACGTGTCCCAATCCCGCCGCCGCCGACACCAGCGCGGGCAGGGGCAGCACTTCCACCGGCGGACCGTTGGGCTCGGATGGCTCGGCCAGCACCGGCAATATGACGCGGCCGTGGCGCTGGATCGCTTTCGCGAGTGCGGTGTCGCCGTCGGGATCGGCGCTGTCCGGTTCGGCGAACACTACATCCAGCGCGACGCCGCGTGCGCCGACGCGGTTCAACCGATCGATCAGGTCCGCGTGCACGCGCCGCGGCCACGGCCAGCGTCCCAGCGCCGAGACGCTCTTGTCGTCGATGGCGATGATCACGATGCTGTCGTCGGCACGTTCGCCAGCGTGACGCAGCAGCGTGTCGTAGACCCGGTAATCGGCTTTCCAGGTGAGCTTGCCCAGCGTCAGCAAGATCACGCACGCGATCGCGGCCAGCGTTACCAGCAACGCCAGCGGAAACGATTTGCGGCGGGAACGGCTGGACATGCGTCAGCGCATCTCAGAGCGCAAGCAATATCAATACCACGCCGCCGCCAATCGCGGCGATGCGGCAGGAGAGACATCCCAGCTTGATGGTCTGGGTCGGTCCGTAGGGACCGGCATAACCGTCGCTCTCGATGGTCTGGATGCGCGCATACCAGGTCCCGGTACGCAGTTTGGGCAATGTGATCTGGTTCTCGTCCAGTTCGCGGTCCACCTCCAATTTCGAGAAGTCGGCCTTGCGCGAGAGCTGGAAGCGGAAACGCTGACCCTCCGCGCCGGCCGGCCAGCGGATTTGCAGCGTGCGCTTGTCGGTCGCCGCCGCCTCGCTCTGCAGTTCCGGTCCCGGGCCGGGGGCGCGCACGTTGAAATGCTGGCCTTCGCTGAAGCCGGTGGCGCGGTCCTCGCTGTCGATGGCGGCCACGCGCCACTGATAATCGCCCGGCGCGAGCGGTTGCGGACTGCGCAGATCGGTCGACTTGATGGTCTGATCGACCAGCGGCGCATCGAAGCCGGCGGCGCTCGCCAGCTGGAAGCGATAGCGCACGCCGTCGCCCATCGAGGCCCAGCGGAAGCGTGGACGTTCGGCATCGGTGCTGCTGCCTTCGGTCGGCGCGATCGCGAACGGCGGCTGCCGTGCCGCGTGCACCGACACGGTGGCGTCATGACCTTCGATGTCGCGGTCGTCGATGGCGCGCACGCGCACGCTGTAGGTGCCGTCCGGCAGCGCGGGCAGCGCGTCCTGCGCCGCGTCGACGACGCGATCGTGCAGCAGCGTGACGAACTCGGGTGTCGCCGAGACCTGCACGCGATAGCGCGCCGCGCCCGGTACGGGCTTCCAGGTCAGGCGCGCGGGAATCTGATCGAGCGAAAGCGCGATCGACGCCGGTTCCGGCGCCGCCAGCAGTTCGCGCGGAGGCAGCGGACGATCGTCGGCGCCGCTGGCCGTGCCCTGGCCGCGCTTGAGCAGGACCTGTCCGCCGCCGCCACTCACCGCGACCTTGCCTTCGGTGACTTCGGCCTGCGAGCGCGTGCCGTCGCTGCCGATGCGGAATTGCGTGCCGCGCACGCTGGAGATCGTATTCGGTGTGGCGATGATGTAGTTCGCCGCCGGCCCGTGCATCGGACGCACGGCATTGCCGGCACGTCCGCGCGGCAGGCGCAGGCGGGTGTCGGTCATGCCGGTGGCGCCGTAGGCGCTGAGCTTGTCGAGCACGAGCTCGCTGTCGCCTTGCAGCAATAGCCGCGAACCGTCGGCGAACTGCAGCGTGAGGTTGGCGTCGGCGGCGGTGCGCAGCGTGGCGCCGATGCCGAGTTGCATGCCTTCGGTGACGGGCGATTCCTTGCCGCGCGCATCGCGCGCGGTGGCGCTGCCTTGCACGCCGATCACCTTCGCCTTCGCCGGCTGTTGTTTCAGCCAGGAGACGGGGAAGCGCATTTGTGATCCTGGCGGCAGACGCAGAGGATCGGCGACGTTATTGTGCTCCTGCAATTTCTGCCACGGCACGTCGCTGCGGAGATACTTCGCGGCCAGATCCCAGACGTTGTCGCCCGGACGCACCCGGTAACGCCATTCCTGCGCCGTCGCGCTCGCGGCGCAGCACAGGATCGCCAACCCCAGCAGCGCTGCGATCCAGCGCCGGAAAGTCTGCGAGCCGGAGCGACCGGCGGCACGGTTTGGCAAACAAGTTGTGACGTATGCCCGGTTCAAGAGTGAGGATTCCCGTCCCTACCAAACGAATATTGTCCGCGAAAACCCGGGCCACCGTACAACTTGACGGCCGTCGCGCCGCCCTGTACGAGTGTCCGGATCGGTGCCGGCTGGCTTCGACCGCCGGAATCGGCTACAATTCCCCTGTTCTGCAACATGGCTTGATCCTGCTTTCGGGCAGTCACGATCCTGGTATGTCAGTCGGGGAAGGGGCTTTTACCTACGCCTGTCCCCCCACTTATCCCGCACGTGAAGCCGGAGACTTCGCCCCTTGGTCGGCGGAGCTCGATGTCGCGCAAACACGGCCCGGAGCGTCCGGCAGCCGTTCAACCCTCACTCGCAGCGCGGTTTTGGATAGCTCCGGGTAAGCAATCGTGCCGTTCCCACGGCCGGATGGTCGCACGCCTCACTGCGCTCATGGCGCGGTTCGATGTGCGGTTTTCGGGCGCGGATGGCCGATTTTTCGGAGTTATCGATAACATGAGTTTTGAAACCCTCGGGCTCTCGCCCGCGCTGCTGCGTGCACTGGCCGACAGCCAATACACCGTTCCCACCCCGATCCAGGCTCAGGCCATCCCGTTGGCGCTGGCCGGCCACGATCTGCTCGGTGGCGCCCAGACCGGCACCGGCAAAACCGCTGCCTTCAGCCTGCCGCTGTTGCAGCGCCTGGCCAAGCAAACCCCGCCTAACGGCCCGCGCAAGCCGCGCGCGCTGATCCTGGTGCCGACCCGCGAACTTGCCGTGCAGGTCGCCGACAGCCTGAAGACCTATGGTCGTCAGCTGCGTCTCAACGTCACCACCATCTACGGCGGTGCCGGCATGGGGCCACAGGTTGACAACCTGCGGCGCGGCGTCGACATCCTCGTGGCCACGCCCGGCCGGCTCATCGACCATCTCGAGCGCGGCAGCGCCAAGCTCGACGCGGTGGAAATCCTCGTCCTCGACGAAGCCGATCGCATGCTCGACATGGGCTTCCTGCCTGCGATCAAACGCATCATCAATCGCGTGCCGAAGGAGCGCCAGACGCTGTTGTTCTCGGCGACTTTCGAGGAGCGGATCAAGGCGTTGGCGATGGAGTTCATGCGCAACCCGAAACAAGTGCAGGTGACCGCGCGCAACACCATTGCCGAGACTATCGTGCATCGCGCGCATCCGGTCGACGGCTCGCGCAAGCGCGATCTGCTGATCAGCATCCTGACTTCGCGCCACACCGATCAGGTGCTGGTGTTCGGCAAGACCAAGCACGGCTGCAACCGCCTCGCCGAACAGCTGGAAACCGCCGGTCTCAAGGCCGTCGCCATCCACGGCAACAAGAGCCAGGCACAGCGGCAGAAGGCGCTGATCCAGTTCAAGACCGGCAAGGCACGTATTCTGGTCGCCACCGACGTCGCGGCGCGTGGTCTCGACATCCCCAATCTGCCGCTGGTCATCAACCATGACCTGCCGATGGTGGCCGAGGACTACATCCACCGCATTGGCCGCACCGGCCGCGCCGGTTCGACAGGCGAGGCGCTGTCGCTGGTGTCGCCGGAAGAGGGTGGCCTGTTGCGTCAGATTCAGCGCATGCTCAACGCCGACATCGTGATGGACACGGTGCCGGGTTATGCGCCGAGCAAGCCGATCCGTCTCGATGCGCCGATCCCCAAAAATGGCGGGCAGCGTGCAACCAGCCAGAAGCCGGGTGGCCAGCGTCCGCCGACGCGCGCAGCAGGCAAGCCCGCGCATCGCGCGCATGGCAAGCCCGCCTCGCGCGGCGCGCATCCGCATGCGGGACCGAAGCAGCATCGCGGCAGCGGCAAGCCCGGGGCGAGGCGCGATACGCGCGCATAAGTTCGCAACAAGGGGCCGGTCGCGTCAGAGGACGCGCCGGCCTTGTTCGTCGATCACCACTTCGCCATCTTCCTTCGTGAACGGTCCGCGCTGCGCATCCGGCAGGATGTCGAGCACGAGTTCCGAGGGCCGGCAGAGCCGTGTGCCGAGCGGCGTGACGACGATCGGACGATTGATCAGGATCGGATGCGCCAGCATGGCGTCGATCAAGGCTTCATCGGACAGCGCGGGATCGCCCAGGCCGAGTTCGGCGTAGGGCGTTCCCTTTTCGCGCAGCACTTCGCGCGCGCTCAGACCGCAAGCGGCGATCAAGCCGATCAGCGTGTTGCGGTCGGGCGGCGTCTTCAGGTATTCGATGACGGTTGGCTCGACGCCGCTGTTGCGGATGAGTGCGAGTGTGTTGCGCGAGGTGCCGCAGGCGGGGTTGTGGTAGATCGTGATCATCGTTGCGGTAGTCCGTCGACTCAGCCTTTCTTCTTCTCGGCGATCCAGCGATCGATCTTGCTTTCCAGGATGTCCAGCGGCACGGCGCCGTCCTTCAACACCTCGGCGTGGAATTCACGGATGTCGAAGTTCGCGCCAAGCTCACGCTCCGCTTTCGCGCGCAGCGACTTGATCTTCAATTCGCCAATCTTGTAGGCCAGCGCCTGTCCTGGCCAGGCGATGTAGCGTTCCGCTTCCGCGGTGGACTGGACTTCGCTCTCGGCGGAATTGTCGAGCATGTATTGGATGACTTGCTCGCGGGTCCAGCCCTTGCTGTGCAGTCCGGTGTCGGTCACCAGACGGATCGCGCGCCAGAGTTCGTTCTGCAGGTAACCGAAATAGTCGTAGGGTGATTCGTACACGCCCAGGCTCTTGCCGAGCGATTCCGCGTACAGGCCCCAGCCTTCGATGAAGGCAGTCTCGCCACCGAAGCGGCGGAAGGCCGGCAGGCTTTTCAGTTCCTGCTGCAATGCGATCTGGAAGTGGTGGCCCGGGATCGCTTCGTGCAAGTAGAGGTCTTCCGCATCCCAGGTCTTGCGAGTAGGCAGGTCGTAAGTGTTGACGTAGAAGATGCCGGGACGCGAGCCGTCCTCGCTCGGCTGCATGTACTCGCCGCCGGCCGCGGATTTCGCGCGGAACGCCTCGACCGGGCGAATCTCGAACGGGGCTTTCGGCGTCAGCGAGAACTGTTCGGGAATGCGCTTGTTGATCTTCGCTTCGAGCGCGCGGTAGTAGGCCAGAAGGGTGTCTTCGCTCTTGAAGCTGAACTTCGGATCGGACTTCATGAACTGGAAAAAGTCCTGGAGAGATCCCTTGAAGCCGGTCTCGGCCATGATCTTGCGGATCTCGCCGTGGATGCGTGCCACCTCGTCGAGCCCGATCTGATGGATTTCGGCGGGCGACATGTCGGTCGTCGTCGATTTGCGCGCGCCGTAGGCATACCAGGCCGCGCCGTTCGGCAGCTTGTCGAGGCCAACGCTGTCGCGCGTCTTCGGCAGATATTCCTTGTCGATGAAAGCGTGGAGCTTGCGGTAGGCGGGCATGATGCGTTCGCCGATCATTTCGCGATAAGCCTGGGTAAGCCGCGTCTTGTCGGAGGCGCTGAAACTCGCGGGCATCGACTGGATCGGTCCCCACAGCAGCGTGTCCTCGGGCTTGTCCTTGATCAGCGCATCCAACTGCGGCAGCACCTTCTCCATCAGCGCGCGCGGCTGCACCACGCCGGCCTTGATGCCCTGCCGCATGTTGTCGATGTCGGTATCGATCAGCACCGGCAGGCGATTGCCGCGCGCGAGCCAGTTGTCGTAGTCCTTCACTGTCTTGAACGGCTGCGCGCCGGTGCCGGAACCGAACTGCACGGCGGCGATGGGCAGGCTGAACATCTGGTTCACCGGCATCATCCAGTCGGGATACTGGTAGGACTCCAGATCGTCCTTGGCTTCGCGCACGAAGATCTGGTAGCTGATCAGGTCTTGTCCGGCGAGGCCGTCCGCGCCGATCGCTTCGATCTTCTTCAGCCAGTCCTCGGTGAACTTGCGCGTCTTGTCCCGATATTCGGCGCTGCCGGAATCCGGCAGCTGATCGTTGTAGCGGTTGTCACCCTGGAACGTGGCCTCGACCGGATGCAGCCTCAGGTACGCCTCCCAGTATTCCGCGTACAGCGTATCGAGCTTGGCCGCCTTGACGCTGGCGGGCGTGGTCGCGGCATCCGTCTTCGCGGTTTCGGCATGAACGGACAGGACGGTGCCTGCCGCGACCGATGCGATCGCGAGGCTGAGAAGAAGCGGACGAAGGGTCATTGCGTGCTCCCGGGACAATTTCGAGGACTATCCGCATGCGGACTGTGGCTCGCATGGGCCGAAGGTCACCGCGATGGACCAGCAGTGAATTAAGCGGCTGCCGCATGCTCGCGCAATTCCGCCGCGCGTGCATGACCAAGATAGCGATGGATGCCGGCGCGAGCCAGGTACAACAGCGGAATCAGTGCGATCGCGGCCAGCATCTTGTAGACATAGTTCAAGCTGGCGACGGCGGCGAACAGCGACATCGGCCAATGCTGCGGGCCAAGCACGAATGCGATGTAGAGCACAACGAAGCTGTCGACCAGCTGTGACACCGCGGTGGAACCGGTCGCGCGCAGCCAGGCGTGGCGATCACCGGTGCGGCGTCGAATGCGGTGATAGATGGTGACGTCGATCAATTGTCCGAGGATGAAGGCGATCAGCGAACCCCAGATCGTCCACAGGCCTTGCCCGAACACCGCTGAGAACGCGGCTTGGTAATCGGGCACGCCCTGATCCTTCGCCACGCCCACCCACCACGATGCCGGCGCGAGATGGATGGCGATGAAGGCGAAGGCGAAGCCGTACACGATCAGCGCCGCCGCCAGCCAGCTGATGAAACGCACGCCGCGACGGCCGAAATATTCGTTGATCGTGTCGGTCATGATGAACACGATCGGCCACAACAGCGTGCCCGCGGTGAAGTTGAGCGAACCGGTCTGTCCGAACAGGTTCCACTCCAGCGGCTTGATGCCGAGCGTGTCCTCGAGCGCGAAGATCTTCACGCCGATGAACTCCGCCAGCACCGCGTTGACGCAGAAGAAGGCGGCGAGTCCGATGAACAGCTTGGTGGCACGATCCTGCAGCATGGTGGGAGACGCCTTGGAACGGAACTAGGAAGCGTGGGATACGAGAACGCGCAGGATACGGCATGCCATCGGCGTAGGGATGCCGTGAGTCGTCATGGGGCGGCGATTGATTTCAGGACGAATGTCGCGGAGATGATTACCAATACCAATCCTCCGATCAACAAGCTACATCCTCCAACCAGGAGAAATCGGGTGCGTGGCGGTTGGCCGTCAAGGGCAACGATCTGTGGGTCCTCAGGGTCGTACCTGAGCGAGACTTGTTCGCGGGCGCGGAGCATCGTGCTGTCATCTGTCATCCCGACAGGCGCGACCACTTGTTTTCCATCTTGTGTCTGGAAACTCACCATGGTGGTGCCGTTGTTCAATGACGCCGGAGTGGTGACGATGAGCCCGCTGCTGGCGAGCATTCGCTGATTGCGTGCGCGTTCGACAGGAAGACGAACAAAGCATAGTCGAAAGCTGAGGGCGGCTATCGCAATCCCGGCGAACAGCCCCAGGATTCCAAGCAGCATCAGGTCTTCCATGGTGCGGGCTTCCCGTCCGGATAGTGGGCTTGCGTCCGCGCGTCTAGTGTGAGGGCGCGGTGCTGTTGCCGGGAGCACGCGGAGGATCGAACGGAATCGTCTCCGGGGCCACCGCGCCGCCGGAGATGATGAAGCTCATCGCCTGGTCCACGGTCCAGTCGGTGGGCGTGATCTTTTCCACCGGCACGATCTCGAGGTAGCCGGAAGTCGGATTCGGCGTGGTCGGTACGTACACGGCGGCCAGTTCACGGCCGCTGCCCGCTTCGCGGATCACGCGGGTGACGAAGCCGACCGATTTCATCTGGCTGTGCGGGAAGTCGATCAGGACCACGCGCTGGGTGCCGTCCGGCTTGGTCTGCAGGATGTCGAGCAGCTTGCGCGCACTGCCGTAGATCATGTTGGCCAGCGGCACTCGGGCGACCAGTGCTTCGAACCAGCCAAGCAGGCGCTGCCCGACCACGCGTCGCGCCAGCCAGCCGACCAGCAGGATCACGAACAAGGTGGCGATCATCGCGATCGTGGTCTGCACCCAATCGTCGCCGAACCAGCTGAGCAGGCGCGGATCGGCCGCGGCGATGCGCTGCGACAGGGGCTGCACCCAGGGCTTGCTGAGATCGCTGAGCAACACGAAGACGAACTTGATCACCACCCAGGTCAGCCAGATCGGCAGCAGGGTGAGCAGGCCGGTGAGGAACAGCCGCTGCAGGCGGCGGCTGGTGGAGGTGTTGGTGCTCATGGCGGTGATTCTACGGTGTCCGCCATGAGTAGAGAAAAGCGTGGTCGCTTGTTTCGTCATTCCCGCAAAGGCGGGAATGACGGGCAAAAGCAGGCAATGGCCGTTCCACGCGATCGGCGCTCGAATAGTTCTCAGCGCTTGGCGAGCACTTCCGGCAAATCACTGATCAGGCGAATGCCGACATCGTCATAGCCACGGTCCGAGGGGAGCGGGCGGGTTCCCTTGGCGCCGCGCCAGCTGCTGCCGTTGCTGATGCGCTTGTCGCAGCCGCCGCTGCAATCGTTGTTCCATTCGGCGACGGTGCGCACCTGTTCCGGATCGGCGGGCAGCAGCTTGGCTTCGTTCGCATTCGGCAGGCGATAGCGGCGGCCGTCCTGTGCGCTGCGCCACTGCGCATAGGCTTCGGCATCGGCCCACGAGACGCAGACGACAGGCTGGCTGCCGACCTGGGCGAACCCCGGCGATTTCCAGTTGCGCGGCGCGAAGATGCGCAGCAGCGAGCCGCGCTCGCGGCATAGGGCCATGTCGCGATGCGTGGCGGCGGCGAAGCGCGCGTATTCGTCGCGGGTGACCGGTGCGGCCGATGCGGCGAATGCGAGGCCGTTGCTGCGGACCAGCACCATGTTGTCGGCCTGTTTCAGGCGATCGCCGGGCGCGGGAATCTTCTCTGCGCGCGCGGCGAGCTTGCGCAGGTTGGCGGTTTCGATCACGCCCACCGTCTTCGCGCCGGCGATCGCCTTCTTGCCGGCTTCGCGGTCGAAGTCCTCGGAAGCGCGCGCGACACGTGCGTCGTAGGCCTTCTCGACCTCGGCGCGCAAGCGTGCGATCGCCGGATGTCCCGGCTGCTGCATGCGCTGCGCGAGCTGCGTGGCGGCGGCGATCTGCTGCTTGGCGCGCGCATCCTCGTCCTTGCCGATGGCGCGCACGGCCTCGCGGCTGAAAGCGTCGACGAGACGGCCGATGGCCGGCACCAGCGCGTCGTAGCCGGGATCGCGCTGGCGAGCCGCGAGCAGGCTGTCGAAGGCGTTGCCGTTTTTCGGGGTGAGCAGGCGGCCGGCGCGGATCTGCGCATCGGCGGCGGTGACCCAGCGTTCGGCTTCCGAAGTCGGCGCGGCGCGCAGCATCGCCTTGGTGGGATCTTCCTCGGCCAAAGTGGCGGCGGGTGCGGCTTGTTCGATCGGTTTCTGGATCGCGGCGGAAGTATCAGTCGACGGCATCACGATGGTGATGGCGGGCGGCGCGGGTGGTGTCGCCGCGACGGCGTTGTCCTTTTCGCTTTGCCCGTGCAGGAACAGGCCGAGCACGGCGGCGACCACGACCAGCACGCCGAACCAGCCGAGCAGTGGCATCGCGCCGAGCACGCCGGCACCGCGGCGCAGCGCGGGCACGGCGAGGATTTCGCGCGTCACCTGCCGGTGCGGCACCTGGTCGAGACTTTCCTGCATGTGCCGCGCATCGCGATAACGCTTGAGCGGTCCCTTCGCCAGCGCACGGTCGAAGAAGCGCTGCCAATGCCGCAGCCGGAAGGGCAGGCGTGGAATCGGGTCCTTGACGTGCATCACCGCCATCGACACCGCATCGGCGGCGTTGTAAGGGAGTTCGCCGGCCAGCATTTCCCAGGCCAGCACGCCGACGGCGTAGAGGTCGGTACGGTGGTCCACTTCGTCGCCGCGTGCCTGCTCCGGCGCCATGTAGGCGGTGCTGCCGACGGCGAAGCCGGTGGTGGTGACGCGCGCGCCGTAGCCGCGACGCAATGCGATGCCGAAGTCGGCGAGCATCGGACGGTCGGCGTCGTCGAAGAGCACGTTCTCGGCCTTGACGTCGCGGTGGATGGTGCCGCGTGCATGCGCGTAGCCGAGCGCCGACAGCAGCGCATGCAGGATGTCGCGCACGCGCTGCGGGTCCATGCCGGCTTCGCCCGCCGCGGTGATGCGTTCGCCGAGATGGCCGCGCGAGAGATGCGGCATCGCGTAGTAGGGCAGGCCATCGCTGGTGCGCCCGACTTCGTAGATGCCGACGATGTGCGGATGTTCCAGGCGCGCGATGGTGCGCGCCTCGTTCTCGAAGCGGCGGCGGCTGACTTCGTCGGCGAGGGCCTCCGGCCGCATCACCTTGATCGCGACCTGGCGATCGAGCGAGAGCTGGTCGGCGAGATAGACGGTCGACATGCCGCCGCTGCCGATCACGCGCAGCAGGCGATAACCGGCGATCTCCGGCAGCGCCGGATCACGAGGCTTGTCCTGTGGCGCCTTGTACATGCGTCCCCCTGTTAACCTGCGGAGAATACGCGCTCCCGGCGTTAACAGAATGAATATGTACAGCCTGGTGCGCGGTGTACAGCGCGACGCTCGTCGCGGTTCGGATATCCGGGGATATCGTGGGGATGTCGCGACTCAGCCCTGCGGGGTTTCGCGCTTGCGACGGACATAGATTTGCTTGCGCACCAGCGCCACCGTCTCGCCGCCGGCATCGGTGACCGGCGTCTCGAACCAGTGCAAGGTTTTCTCGCCGCCCGCTGTCGCGGCGCGAATCGCATCCAGCGCGGCATCGTCCAGATCGAAGCGCGCGGTGACGGTGCCGCGCCCCGGTTTGATGAAGTCGATCGTGGCGGCCTTGTCCCAGACGATGTAGCCGCGCCCCAGCGCCTGCATCGTCATGATCATCCAGAACGGATCGGTCATCGCGAAGAGGCTGCCGCCGAAGTGGGTGCCGACATAATTGCGGTTGTACCAGTGCTGGCGCAGGTCCACGCGCACGCAGCGCCAGCCGGCGCTGATCTCGCGGACGCGGATGCCGCTGAAGAGGAACGGCGGCCACAAGTTCATGATGTGGCGGAACTTGGACGGAGACATGCGGCAACGGCCTCGGACGGAAACGAGGCGGAGCCTACCATACGCAAAGGTATGGTTCGTGCCGGGTCAGAACAGCAGCGACGACATCTTGCGGCGGTAGCGGCCCACCAAATCCTCGTCCTCAACCACGCGGAAGGCGTCGATCAGCACCTTGCGCGGCAGTCCGTCCTCGAAATTGCGGTTGCGGCGAAGCATTTCCAGCAGTTGTTCGAGCCCACCCTCGGCATCGCCGGCGACGATGCGCCGCACGCCGAGCAGATGGCGGGCGCGCAGGTCGTCACCGTTGGCGGCGATGGCCGCTTCCAGCGTCTGCGCCGGGGGGGCGTCCTTGAGCAGGGCCGCGAAGCCGAGCCGGGCGCGGGCGCGGATCGTGCGGTCGTCGGTGGACAGATTGGCGGGAAGGGCATCGAGCAACTGCTCGGCTTCGTGCGCGCTGCCGGTCTGCAGCAGGGCGAGGGCGAGATCGAGCTTGAGTTCGGCCTTGTCCGGCTCGGCTTCGACCGCCTTGCGCAGGCGCATCACCTCGGCATGCGGATCGACGGGGGGTGCGGCCGCGGGTTCGACGTCCTCGGCCGGCTGGGCCGGCTCGATGCCGTGATGCTTGAGGAACTGGCGGACCTGGCCTTCCGGCAGCGCGCCCTGGAATCCGTCGACGATCTGGCCGCCCATGACCAGGAACACGGTCGGGATCGAGCGGATCTGGAAGGCGGAGGCGATCTGTGGTTCCTGCTCGGTGTCGACCTTGGCCAGTTGGAAGGCGCCGTGGAACTCGGCGGCCAGCTTCTCGAGGATCGGCCCGAGCGTCTTGCACGGCCCGCACCACTCGGCCCAGAAATCCACGAGCACCGGCGTCTGCAGCGATTTCTGCAGGACGTCGGCTTCGAAGGTGGCGGTGGTGGCGTCGAAGACGTGGGCGGCGGATGCGTCGGGAGCGGCGGTTTGGGGAAACATGCGGAGTCCGGGCGGGGAGGCTATCGGCAGTAGATTGTGCCTGGGGCGGCGATTTCCAACCGAATGTTCCCCCCGAATGGCCGGGTCGGATGTCACCATAAGAACATCAGAGGCCGCAGTGACCAAAGGGGACGATGTGGAAAATCCTTATCAAAGCCCGAATTCGGCCGTTTCGGTGCGGGAGCAACGCAATCCCGCGCTCGACGATGTCGTGTCAGGGCAGAAACTGGTGATCTACGCCATCCTCCTGTATTTCGTCGCGGCGGCGTCGCGCGCGATCCTCGGCCCGCTCGCGTTGTTGCCCATCCTGATCTGCCTTGGCATGTCGTGGGTGGGGATCTACAAGATCGGCCGCGGCCTGGGATATCCGGTGTGGGGCAGGATCCTGCTTCTTCTGGTGATGCTGGTGCCGCTGGTGGGATTGCTGGCGCTGGTCGTGCTCAATTCCCGCGCCACGGCGAGGCTGGAGAAGGCCGGTTATTCGGTCGGCTTGCTCGGGGCACGCGATTACTAGATCGCGGAGCGGACGACGGATGCATCGCAGCTGGAAAGCCGGATTGGCCGAAATCTTATTGCGCCGGGGAAGCGCATGAATCGCGCTGCGCGCGCGGCGGCCTGGACCGCCGCATTGCTGTTCGCCGGTTGCGTGATCGTGTTCGGAAGCGGGCTGGAAGGCTATTCGCAGACGCTGCATCCGGTTGCATTGCTGGGAGCGCAGGGCATCGCACGCGCGCCGGTCTTCAATCTCGCGGGATTCGTGCTGCCAGGACTGCTGCTGGCATTCGTGGGCTGGCGTCTGCGCGAAGCGCAGCCGGCGAATGCGCCCTGGTCGCTGCGCATCGGTGCTTGGCTGGTGATGCTGTCGGCGCTCGCTTTCGCGATACAAGGCGTGCTGCGTCTGGATCCGCAAGACCTGGAAGCCGCCGGCAGTCGGTTGCACGCCTCGGCGTGGACCCTGTGGTGGGTGGCCTTCGCCGCAGGCGCGATCCTGATCGCTATCGGCCGATGGCGTGGTGGCGACGATTCGTTTCCCGCCTGGGCGGGCGTGCTGGCCGCAACGGTGCTGGTGATGCTGGCGCTGTTCGGACCGTTGGTGATGCCGGCGGCGATCGCGCAACGCGCGGCGTTCGCGCTCTGGTTCCTGTGGTGGCTCGCGCTCGCGCGTGCGGCGCGTCAGGCAGGGAGCGTGGCGTAGGCGCGGACGGGGAAGGTGCCCATCCCGTGCACTTTCACCGGCACCGCGCTGAAGCGAAAGCCATCGATCGGCAGCTGATCGAGCCGGCACAGATGCTCCACGATCGGAATGCCCGCGCGTAGCAGCGTGCTGTGCACGGGGCGCTCGCCATCCTCGGTGTCGTCGATGTTCAACGAATCGATACCGACCAGCTTCGCGCCGGCATCGCGCAGATGGATGGCGGCTTCGGCCGTCAGATAGGGATGGCCTTCGAAATACCGGTCCGTGCGCCAATGCCGCGACCATCCCGTTTCCACCAGCACCGCCTTGCCGCGAATGTCGCTGGCGAGGAAGGCTTCGCGGCCGATCGCGCGGTTGCCGGCGCCAGTGACGCGCACGACCACGGCATCGAGTTCCGCCAGCGTGTCGAGTTCGAGCCCGGCGAGATCGGTGCCGTCGGCATAGCGATGGAAGGGGCTGTCGAGATAAGTGCCGGTATTGGCGACCATCGTCACCTGGCCGATGTGGAACTCGGTGCCGTGCGCGTAATGCGCGCGCGACTGCTCACGGCTCAAGTAATCGCAGACGATCGGCGCCGGTATCCCCTTGTAGGTGATCATGCCGTGCTCGATGCTGTGGCTGAGGTCGATGAAGCGCGCGTCCGCGCTTCCGGCCGCGTTGATGGAAATCTCGCCACGCTTGTGGCGTTCGCGGATGATCCGCTTGTTGAGGATGCGGATGGCGCCGACCATCAGCAGGCGCAGGTCGCGGACGATGTAATCGCCCAGCTCGCGGTCGGAGATGTCGTCGCCGTCGATGTCGAGGCGGAAGTCCTGGCCCTGGATGCCGCCACCGTTGGAGAAGTCGATTTCGAAATCGAAGACGGCGCGATTTTCAACAGCGCGCTTTTCAACAGAGTGCTTCTCAACGGCATGCTTTTCTTCGTTGTTGTCCATGGAGCATCCCGTTGGCGAAAGCAGGCATGCTACGGCGACTGGTCGCGACAGAGTAGTGAACGGTTCGAAACCCTGCGTTGAATGAAATGCGCGGCTGCGCTTATCCGTAGCGAAGCTTCAGCACCAGGATCGTTGCCGCCAGCAAGAAGGTGATCGCGTTCGAGATGATCATCGGCCATGAATGCAGCAGCAGGCCGTAGCCGAACCAGCAGACGATGCCGATCGTGAAGATCACGTACATCCCGAGTGAGATGCCGCGGGTGTCGCGCGTGCGGATGGTCTTCAGCGCCTGTGGCACGAAGGCCACCGTGGTGAGCGTGGCCGCGATGGCGCCGAGCCAGTGCGCGTTCACTGCACGGCACCGCCCGATGCGGAAGCGCTCTGCGCCGGGCGCTTGTAGATCGCGCCGTCCTTCATCACGAAGTCCACCTTCAGCACATTGCCGATCTCGGCGACCGGATCGCCGGGCAGGGCGATGATGTCGGCGCGCTTGCCGGTCTCGATCACGCCCTGGTCGCTGGCGCCGAGGACCTCGGCGGCACGGATCGTCGCCGCCTGCAGTGCGTAGGCGGCCGGCATGCCGGCTTCGACCATGTAGAGAAACTCGCGCGCGTTGTCGCCGTGCGGGCCGACACCCATGTCGGTGCCGAAGGCGATCTTCACGCCGGATTTGTAGGCCTTGGCGGCGGTGTCCTGAATCTGCGCGCCGATGCGCGCCGCCTTGGGGCGCACGATCTCGGGGTAGTAGCCATCGACCTTGGCCTTGTCGGCGACGAAGCGGCCGGCGTAGATCGTCGGCACGTACCAGGTGCCTTTCTGCTTCATCAGCGACATGACCTCGTCGGTCATATAGGTGCCGTGCTCGATGCTGGTCACGCCGCCCAGCACCGCGCGCTTCATGCCTTCGGTGCCGTGCGCGTGCGCGGCAACCTTGTAGCCGTAGTCCCTGGCCGTGTCGACGATGGCCTTCACCTCGTCCACGGTGAACTGTGGCGCGTCGCCGGACTTCGCATACGACAGCACGCCGCCGGTGGCGGTGATCTTGATGACGTCGCTGCCGTCCTTGTAGCGCTGGCGCACGGCCTGGCGGGCGTCGTCGATCGAGTTGATCACACCCTCGGTGGGGCCGGGTGGGCCGAGCAGGTGCGACAGCTCGGAGTTGTAGCCGTTGGTGGGATCGGCATGGCCGCCGGTGGTGGCGATCGACTTGCCGGCGGCGAAGATGCGTGGTCCGCGCACCAGGCCCTGGTTGATCGCGTCGCGCAAATGCGGCGCCACCTCACCCCCCAGGTCGCGCACGCTGGTGAAGCCGGCCAGCAGGGTCCTCTCGGCGTAGCCGACGCTGCGGAAGGCGAAATCGACCTCGTCCAGGCGGAAGCCTTCGGAATAGCTCTGCGGGCTGGATTGCGAGCCCAGATGCACATGCAGGTCGGTCCAGCCGGGCAGGCAGGTGCGGCCGGCCAGGTCGACGGACTCGGCATCGGGAATTTCGGCGCGTCCGGGCACCACGTCGGCCACCTTGCCCTCGCGCACCACTACGGTATGCGCGCCGAGGACGCGGCCGTTGCGGCTGTCGAACAGATGCTCGCAATGCAGTGCCGTCGTCTTGGTGACAGCCGTCGGAGCATCGGCGGCGGACAGAGGCGCGGTTGAAGCCAAAACGATGGCGGATGCGAGTGCGGGGGCGATTCTATGCACGGAGATTTCCCTGGAGAAGAAATTCGCGGGGATCATAGCGGCATGCGGGAGGCGGGTCGTATCTCGCGGGATGCATGGCTACGGTTTCGGCGCTGCTTCGAATTTCAAGACGACATTGGTGGCGGGGCGTTCTCCACTGCGACGGGCATCCGCCGGCGCGGAGTAGGGCTGCCAGCGTTTCTTGCCGAGATCACCGATCGCCTCGTAACGGCCCAGGACCTCGAACCCGTCGAACACGTATGGCACGCCTTCGGCACCGAGCGGCGAGTCGGCATCGGCGACATGGAAATGCAGATGCGGACCCGTTGAATCGCCGGTGAAGCCCAGCGAAGCGATGACGTCGCCGCGCCGCACGCGCTGTCCCGGGCGAACGCGCAGGCTGCCGGGCTTCAGGTGCTCGTAAAAAGCGTAGCGGCCATTGCCGATATCAAGAGCGACGTAGTTGCCGCTGGCATCGGCGATCGGATGGCTGGGATGCGCGGAAATCGTGGCGCTTTCAACGACATCGTCGCGAGTGGACGCAATCACGCCGTCGGTGACGGCCAGGACGTCTTCGCCGTAACCGTACCAGTCGGTCACCTGATCGCTGTCGCCATTTTTGGAGCGTTCTTCGCGTCCCTGGTCGTCCAGCTTGACCCAGTCGATGGCATAGCGGCCCGGAAGAAATGCGCGGCCGTCGACCGCATAGAACACGCGGCGATGCCCGCGCGGCCACGCGGGATCATGGATCGCCGCCCAGGGCCCGCCCCGCAGTGGCGGGCCGAGCGACGGCGGCGGCGTCTCGAGCACGGCGACGCGGGCGCCCTCGACGATGGCGTTGGGCTCGATCGAGGCGTCCATGCCGGCGATGGCGTACTCGACGCGATGCCGCAATTCGCGCGGCATCGCGCAGTCGCGGACCGGCACCTCGATGTAAAGCACCGCACGCATGCCCGGGGCGATCTCGCGCTTGTCTTTCTGCCCCGTCGTCGTCAGGCCCGGTCTTCCGAGACTGTGGTCAAGTGCCTGCCCGCGCAGATCGATCAGAGATGCGCCGGCCGCATCGAGAACCTGGACATGCTGGAGCGTCAAGGCATCGTCCGCGAAATTGCTGAGATGCAATTCGTACACGAGCTGCGGAACGCCGGCGATCTTCAGCGGAGTCGGCGCCAGCGGCACCTGCATGTCGAACGAGGTGCGCATCGGCACGGCGGCGATGGCGCCCGGGAGCCAGGCCGCGACAAGGCAGAACAACGCCGCCAACGATGCTGCGCTGCGCATGGATCGATGCTGCCTCATCCCCGATTCTCCAGAAGCATGCAAAGGCGAGCGTGCGAATTTGCCTTGTCTTCCACCGAATCTCATGTGCTGTCCGTCATCGGCGATCCGTCGGCGTCCATGCCATTTCCGGCCTGCCGGCCCGATGCGGTAGCGCGCTCCGCCAATCCTTGGCGCGCCTGGCACCGGTGCTGTCGGCGCTCCGGCGATGGCGGCGAATGCTGCGCTGCGGTAGGCTTTCCGGCCCTGATCCTTTCCGCCTGGCCGCGCGCCAGCCGTCCCCGTGTCCGCCGAAACCGCCGCCTACGACCCCAAAGCCGTCGAAACCGCCGCCCAGCAGTACTGGGCCGACACCCGTGCCTACGAGGTGCGCGAGGATGCTTCGAAGCCGAAGTATTTCTGCCTGTCGATGCTGCCGTATCCGTCCGGCGCGCTCCATGTGGGCCACGTGCGCAACTACACCATCGGCGATGTGATCAGCCGCTACCAGCGCATGACCGGCAAGAACGTGCTGCAGCCGATGGCATGGGACGCCTTCGGCCTGCCGGCCGAGAACGCAGCGATCAAGAACAACACCGCGCCGGCCAAGTGGACCTACGCCAACATCGACCACATGCGCGCGCAGCTGAAGTCGATGGGTTATGCCATCGACTGGTCGCGCGAGTTCGCCACCTGCCGGCCCGAGTACTACGTGCACGAGCAGCGCATGTTCGTGCGGCTGATGAAAAAGGGATTGGCCTATCGCAAGAACTCGGTGGTGAACTGGGACCCGGTCGACCAGACCGTGCTGGCCAACGAACAGGTGATCGACGGCCGCGGCTGGCGCACCGGTGCTCTGGTCGAGAAGCGCGAGATTCCGCAGTGGTTCCTGAAGATCACCGACTACGCGCAGGAACTGCTGGATGGCCTCGACACGCTGTCCGGCTGGCCGGATTCGGTCAAGACCATGCAGCGCAACTGGATCGGCCGCAGCGAAGGACTGGAAATCCAGTTCCGCATCGAGGGCGAGGACGCGCCGCTCACCGTGTTCACCACGCGCCCCGACACGCTGATGGGCGTGACCTTCATTTCGATCGCCGCCGAGCATCCGCTGGCGCATAAGGCCGCGCAGGCCAATCCCGAACTGGCCGATTTCATCGAGGATCTGCGCAAGGGCGGTGTTTCCGAAGCCGAACTGGAAACGCAGGTGAAGCGCGGCATGGATACCGGCCTGCGCGCGATCCATCCGATCAGCGGCGAGGAAGTGCCGGTGTGGGTGGCCAACTTCGTGCTGATGGGCTACGGCACCGGCGCGGTGATGGCGGTGCCGGGGCACGACCAGCGCGACTGGGAATTCGCCAAGGCCTACGGCCTGCCGATCCGCATGGTGGTGGTGCCGCTGGATGTGCGCGATGCGCTGAGCGAGATCGCCTCCGACGTCGAACGCGCCCAGGACCCGATGCGTGCCGCGCTGGGTGGAAGCGGTGCGGTCGATGTCTACGACACCGGCGCCGCGGTGCAGGTGGTGGAAGCCTTCGAGCGCGGTATCCAGGAAGACGCGGCCTACACCGAGCGCGGCTGGCTGGTGAATTCCGACGAATACAACGGCATGGACTACCGCGAGAGCTTCGACGCGCTGGCGGCGAAGTTCGAGCACGACGGCCGCGGCGCGCGCCGCGTCAACTACCGCC
This sequence comes from Luteimonas sp. GW821-FHT14E02, assembly GCF_058803905.1. Taxonomy (NCBI): domain Bacteria; kingdom Pseudomonadati; phylum Pseudomonadota; class Gammaproteobacteria; order Lysobacterales; family Lysobacteraceae; genus Luteimonas; species Luteimonas sp. GW821-FHT14E02. Next base: position 34,015 of record NZ_JBXAPK010000009.1, read on the forward strand.
TGCGCGATTGGGGCGTGAGCCGCCAGCGCTACTGGGGTTGCCCGATCCCGGTGATCCTGTGCCTGAAGTGCGGCGACGTGCCGGTGCCGGAAGACCAGCTGCCAGTGCTGCTGCCCGAAGACGTCGCCTTCTCTGGCGTGCAGTCGCCGATCAAGGCCGATCCCGCATGGCGCAAGACGACCTGCCCGCAATGCGGCGGCGCGGCCGAGCGCGAGACCGACACCTTCGACACCTTCATGGAGTCGAGCTGGTACTACGCCCGTTACACCTCGCCGGGCGCGAGCGACATGATCGACGAGCGCGCGCGCTACTGGCTGCCGGTGGATCAGTACATCGGCGGCATCGAGCACGCGATCCTGCATCTGATGTATTTCCGCTTCTACCACAAGCTGCTGCGCGACGCCGGCCTGGTCGACAGCGACGAGCCCGCGACGAACCTGCTGACGCAGGGCATGGTGGTGGCGGAAACCTTCTATCGCGAGAGCGCGACCGGCAACAAGGAATGGTTCAACCCCGCCGACGTTGAAATCCTGCGCGACGAACGCGCCAAGATCACCGGCGCGGTGCTGAAGAGCGATGGCGAGCCGGTCGCGATCGGCGGCATCGAGAAGATGTCGAAATCGAAGAACAACGGCGTCGATCCGGTGATGCTGGTCGAGCAGTACGGCGCCGACACCGTGCGCCTGTTCTCGATGTTCGCCTCGCCGCCGACCATGTCGCTGGAGTGGAGCGATGCGGGCGTTGAAGGCATGGCCCGCTTCCTGCGTCGCTTCTGGCGCGAGGTGACCACGCACGTCGCGCAGCCGGATCATCCGCAGGTCGATGTCTCGACGCTGACGCCGGCGCAGAAGACGCTGCGCCGCCAGCTGCATGAAACCATCCAGAAAGTGGGCGACGACTACGGTCGTCGCCACAGTTTCAACACCGCCATCGCCGCGCTGATGGAACTGCTCAACGCGGTGTCGAAGTTCGACGACATGAGCGACCAGGGCCGCGCACTGCGCCACGAAACGCTGCAGACGATGGTGCTGCTGCTCAACCCGGTGACGCCGCATGTCAGTCACGCCCTGTGGCAGGCGCTCGGCCATGCCGAGACCGTACTCGAGGATGTGCCGTTCCCGCAGGCCGATCCCGCCGCGCTGGTGCGCGACAGCGTGACGCTGGCGGTGCAGGTCAACGGCAAGCTGCGCGGCACGATCGAGGCCGCCGCCGACGCGCCGCGCGAACAGATCGAAGCCGCGGCCCTGGCCGAACCGAACGTGGCGAAGTTCGTCGAAGGCCAGCAGATCCGCAAGCTGATCATCGTGCCCGGCAAGATCGTCAACATCGTTGTTGCCTGAACGCGAAATGGCGGCGGAGCGCGATCCCGAACCCCTCGCGCTTGCCGCCCATAGCCGTCTCGTCCAGACTGCGCGCATGAGAAAAGCCCTTCCGAGCAGGCCCCGCCTTCTTCGAACCGCTGCGATCGCCGCCCTCGCGCTGGCCCTGACCGCGTGCGGATTCCATCTGCGCAGCGCGCTGACGCTGCCGCCGGATGTCGGCCAGATCCTCGTGGCGTCGCGCAACCCCTACAGCCCGCTGGCGCAGTCGGTGGTGCAGGCGCTGGAGCGTGCCGGGGTCGAGGCGTCGACCGAAGGTCCGCCTACCGGCAAGGCGGTGTTGAACGTCGTGTCGGAAAAGTGGGGTTCACTGCCGATCAGCGTCGACCAGTACGGCCGCGCGCAGGAATTCACGCTGCGCTACGCGGTGGTGTTCTCCTTCACCAAGGCTGACGGCTCCGTGTTCGTGCCGAAGCAGGTGGTGGAACTGGCGCGCGATTACGTGTCGTCGCCGACCAGTCCCACCGGCGCCGAGAGCGAGGTCGACCTGCTCACCAAGGAAATGCGCAAGGACATGACGGCGGCGATCCTGCGCCGCATCGATGCCGCGGCGCGTTCGCCGAAGCCGGAAACGCCGACCGAGCCCACGGACGTCACGCTGCCCGATCTCAACGCGCCGCCCTGATCAGGATGCGATGAGCGGAATGTCGGTCGCGATGCTGGCATGGAACTGAGCCCGGAACGCCTCTCCGCGCAATTGCGCGCCGAGCCGCTGCGTCCGGCCTATCTGATCGCCGGGCCGGAGCCGCTGCGCGTGATCGAGGCCGCCGACACCGTTCGCGCGCAGGCGCGCGAGCAGGGCTACGCCGAACGAGAAGTGTTCGATGCCGACGGCCGCGATTTCGACTGGGACGCGCTCGCGGCGAGCTTCCGCGCCCCGAGCCTGTTCTCCGCGCAACGTCTGATCGAACTGCGCCTGCCGACCGCCAAGCCCGGCAAGGACGGCGCCGAGGTCATTGCCGACTATTGCGCCGAGCCGCCTGGTGACACCGCGCTGCTCATCACTGGCGGCGAGTGGAGCCGCCAGCACGGCGGCAAGTGGAGCGAGGCCATCGCCCGCATCGGCCATCTCGTCGTCGCCTGGGCGGTGAAGCCGCACGAGATGACCGACTGGGTCGAAAGCCGTCTGCGCAGCCGCGGCGTGCACGCCGACCGCGATGCCGTGCAGCGGCTGGTGCAGCGCGTGGAAGGGAATTTGCTGGCGGCCGCGCAGGAGATCGACAAGCTCGCGTTGCTCGCCGATGGCCAGCCGCTGGATGCCGCGCGCATGGAGTCGCTGGTCGCTGATGCTGCTCGTTTTGACGTGTTCCGCCTGATCGACGTCACGCTTAACGGTCAGCCCGCGCAGGTTTCACGCATGCTCGCCGGCCTGCGCGCCGAGGGCGAGGCGGTGCCGGCGCTGATGGGCATGGTGGTGCGGGAACTGCAGCTCACGGCCGCGCTCGCACGCGTGCAGGCGCGTGGCGGCAACCTCGCCGCCGAGTTCAAGGCGCAGCGCGTGTGGGATTCCAAGCAGGCCACCTATCGCCGTGCACTGCAACGTCACGCCGCGCCGCGCTGGGAGCGTTTCGTGGCCGAAGCCGGCCGCGTCGACCGCATCAGCAAGGGGCGCGCGGCGGGAGATGCCTGGCAGGTGCTCGAACGCCTGCTGCTGGCGGTGAGCGAAGCCAAGGCGGCATCCCTCGTCTCGTGAAGCTGCGCGTCTACTACGGCGGCACCTTCGACCCCGTCCACAACGGCCATCTGGCGATCGCGCGCGCCGCGCATGCCGCCCTCGACCGCACGATCCGGCTGATGCCGGCCGCGGACCCGCCGCACCGTCCGCCGCCGGGCGCCGACGCGCAGCAGCGCGCGGCGATGCTGGATCTAGCCGTGGCCGGCGAAACCGGCCTGTGCGTCGATCGCCGCGAGCTCGAGCGCGAAGGCCGCAGCTACAGCATCGACACCCTGCACGCCCTGCGCGCCGAATACGGCCCCGAGGCGCCCCTGGCGCTGCTGGTCGGCGCCGACAGCTTCCTCGCGCTGCCGACCTGGAAGGACTGGCGCGGCCTGTTCACCTTCGCCCATTTCGTGGTGGCCGAGCGTCCAGGCAACCCGCTCGACGACGGCCTGCCCCCTGAACTCGCCGCCATCGTGTCCGGACGCTGGGCGAGCGTCCCTTCCGACCTCGAAACCGCGTCCGCTGGCCGCATCTTCCGCCTGCGCCAGCCGCTGCACGACGAATCCGCCACCGAAATCCGCGATCTGATCGCCTCAGGCGAGCCCTGGCGGGACGGCGTGCCCACCGCCGTGGCCGACTACATCGAACGGCACCATTTGTACGGTCACGAGCCTCGGCGATCGTCTTCGTTATAATTCAGGCGCAACCCCATGAGTCAGTGCCCTTGACCAGTCCCGCCCAAGTCATCAAGACCCGTCTTCCCAACCCGCCGCCGTCGGCCGAAGCCTTGCTCAAGGCCGTCCACGCCGCCGTCGAGAACCTCAAGGCCCAGGATGTCGTCGAGATCGACGTCCGCGGCAAGACCAGCGTCTGCGATTTCATGATCGTCGCTTCCGGCACTTCGTCACGCCACGTCAAATCGGTGGCCGACGAAGTGATCAAGCACGCCAAGCAGCTCGATTGCCAACCACTCGGTGTGGAAGGCGAACGCGAAGCCGAATGGGTGCTGGTCGACCTCGGCGACGTCGTCGTCCACATCATGCTGCCGCGCGTGCGCGAGTTCTACGCGCTGGAGCGGCTGTGGACGGTCGGCGACCAGCCGCCGGAAGACGCCGATTCGGAAACCGCGGCCGAACGATCGCTCTGAGCCTTTCTCTCGTCCGTCGATGACGGATGGGAGCAGGGGCGGAGCGGCTCGTGTCGCTGAGGCTACTATCCGCGCATGAAAGCCCGCCTGATCGCTGTCGGCGAAAACGCACCGGACTGGGTTGCGGAAGGCTTCGCCGAATATCGCAAACGCCTCTCGCACTGGCTGCCGCTCGATCTGGTCGAGATCGCGCCGGGACTTCGCGGCAAGAATCGCGACGTCGCACGCGCCACCCAGGACGAAGGCGCGCGCGTGCTGGCCGCGTTGCCGAAGCAGGCGCATGTCGTCGTGCTTGATGGGCGCGGGACGCTGCACACCTCCGAACAACTGGCCCAGCGTCTCGAACATTGGCGCGGGCAGGGGCGCGATCTCGCATTCCTGATCGGCGGGCCGGAAGGACATGCTGCGGAAGTGCTCACACGTGCGGACGAGCGGTGGTCGCTGGGGCCGTTGACGTTGCCGCACATGCTGGTGCGGCTGGTGTTGGCCGAGCAGCTGTATCGCGCTGCGGCGTTGCTGGCGAATCATCCTTATCACCGCGCGTAAAACATTGGCGATACGGGGCGCCCGATCCACATTCCGCCGCGGAACGAGAGCAGGCTGCGTTTCTGAAACAGGTGTCTGTGGAAAAGAAAGCCCGCCTTGATGGCGGGCTTTCGTATTGATTGTCTATCCAATCATTGGAGCTTGAAGTCGATCGGGATGTTGCCGATTGCCTGTACCGGCTGTCCGTCGCGCGTCGCCGGCCGGAAGGCCCACTTCAACACGGTGCGCCGTGCCAGTTCGTCGAGCTGCCGTGTGCCGCTGCTCTTCAGAATCTTGACTTCCAGCGGTTTGCCATCGACATCAACCAACACTTGCAACAATACCGTTCCCTCCGCGCGCGCCATCATGAGCTCGCGGGTGTACTTCGGCGGCGGCGCATGCAGATATTCCAAATGCGCGCCAGCTATAGGCTCGGTTGAAGCGATCGTTGTGGGTGGCGCGGTGACGGCAGGCGTAGTGACGACGGGATCGGCAGGTATCGTGCCCATCGGATCGATGATTTGCTCCGATAGCGGTGGATCGACAGCGGGAGGCGTCACGACGGGTATCCGTGCCGTGGGCTGAGTGGTGGGGGTAACGGGAACCGTTGTCGGTGGTGGAGTCGGGGGCGGAGTTACCTTCTCCGGCGGCATGTACCAGATAAACGGCTTGTCCGGCTGAGGCAGCAGACGTGCTGCTGGCACTAGCAACAACATCAGGATCGCTATGTTGAGCGCGATCGCACCTGTCGTAGCAACGATGCGAGAGGCTTCGACCTTGTCCCAGGGGATATGAAAAGAAGAGCGAGCGTGTTGCAGCACCATGACCCACCTCCATTGGTTGCACAGCACAATCGATAACGCGCGTAGCCCACATCCGGGGTTAGGTCCTGCGATCCGGACGCCACGGCGAATCAAAATTGCGCTAGTTCGATGCTGCGGTGCAAGAGGGTGGGGTGGGCAGGTGCCTCGGATTTCGAATCGGCGGGGTCGACCGATCAGCGCATCCCCGGAACAGTCGGTTCGCGTCAGAACGCATCCGTCTCCGTAAGAGCTTCAAATCATTGAATTTCTTACAGGTTGGAAGCGAGGCCTCGCCCCCTTCCTGATGCCTTGCGGGCGAGCCGGGTTTCCTGACTGGAACCAAAATCACATATTTCCTGAACCGGATGTCAAGATTTCCCGGCAGGGTTTAAATATTGTTAAAACCCATCTAGTATCGGCCTCTGGGTGGTCGGGCTAGGGGCTTTGGCCCGGCAATCTTAGGGATCGCCCAAGCGGGGAGCAAAATTTGTTATTTCATTTTTGGAGAGAGAGATGAACTTCAGACGTAACTGCCTGCGCGATGCCATCGCGCTGGCGATGACGACGGGCGTCGTTGCCTTCGCCGGCACCGCGGCAGCCCAGGAAGAGCCCAAGACCCTCGATCGCATCGAGGTCACCGGCTCCAACATCCCGCGTACCGATACCGAGACCGCTTCGCCGGTGCAGGTGATCACGCGCGAAGAGATCGATCGCACGGGCAAGACCACTGTCGCCGAATATCTGCAGACACTGACGATGGACGGTCAGGGATCCGTTCCCAAGACCTTCGGCAACGGCTTTTCACCTGGTGGTGCTGCTATCTCGCTGCGTGGTCTCGGCGCGGGCTCGACGCTGGTCCTGTTGAACGGTCGCCGTATGGCGCCGTATGGCCTCGCTGACGATGGTCAAAAGGTTTACACGGACCTGAGCACCATTCCGTTGGAAGCCGTCGAGCGTATCGACGTACTGAAGGACGGCGCATCGGCGGTGTACGGTTCCGACGCCATCGCAGGTGTCGTGAACATCATCCTGCGTAAGGATTTCACAGGCGTTACCGTGAAGGGCTCATACGGCATTTCCGGCGACGGCGACGGCGATACCCGCAAGGGATCGATCACGGCCGGCTGGGGCGACATCTCCGCGGATGGCTACAACTTCTTCTTCAGCCTTGAGGGCGCCAAGAGCGACAGAATCAAGCTCACCGACCGTCGTAACCGCAAGTGGATCGGCACCGGTGATACGCGCCCCTGGGGCTACGGTATCGGCGGCAATCTGCCTGGCCGTATCACTGGCGGTGGCACGGCTGCGGGTGGTGGCCCGACCGGCGCCTTGGAAGATCCGGCCACGCATCTATTCGCGTCGTTGCCGGGCTGCTCGCAGTTCTCCGATGTGAGCCCGCAGGATCCGGCTGGCGGCTGCCTTTGGGACGTGGCGCAGTTCCGTGACCTGACTCCCGAAGAGTCTTACGTGAACCTCTTCACCCGCGGAACGTTCGCCATCAACGACAACGCCGAACTCTACACCGAGTTCAGCTATTCGAAGAAGAAGAGCGAGTTCCACAACACTCCGTCGGGCGTATCCGGTGCATGGGGTTATCCGGGCGGACCGGTAAGTGCCAATAGCGGCCCCGGGGCGACCGTGCTTGGCGCAGACCATCCGGATAATCCGTATGGCGCGGCCGCTCGTCTTCGTTATACGGCATTCGATGTTGGTCCGCGCGTCAACAATACCGACATGGACTTCGTGCGCTTCTTGGCCGGCGTCAAGGGTACGGCAGGCGCTTGGGATTACGACGTTGGTTATTTGCACTCGCAAACTCGCCTGACCAATGAGCGTAAAGGATTCCTCCAATACAGCCATGTGTTGACGGCGTTGACCGATCCCAACAGTCCTGTGGGTTATTGGCGCATCGGTGCCAATTCTCATCTGAACTCGCAAGCACTGTACGACTACATTGCGCCCACGATTTCTTCCAAGGGCAGCAGTGACCTGGATATCGTCGACGCCAAGGCATCGAGAACTCTGGCTGATCTGCGCGGTGGTGCGCTTGGTCTTGCGGTCGGTGCCGAGTATCGCCGTCAGTCGGTGAGCCTGACGCCGACGACCTTCACCGATCTCGGCGACATCATTGGCCTCGGATATTCCGCTTACGACGGTACTGAAGAAATCGCGAGTGCGTATGCTGAATTGGTCGCCCCCGTGTTGGAGACCCTGGAGCTGACCGGCGCGCTGCGTTTCGACAGCTACAAGGATGGCGATAACTCCACCACGCCGAAAGTCGGAATCAAGTGGAAGCCTGTCAACTGGCTTGCGTTGCGCGCAACGTATGCGGAAGGTTTCCGCGCTCCGAACGCGGCAGAGTCGGGTGATGGTGGTATTGCAGCCTTCAGTACCGCGCGTGACCCGGTTCGATGCGCTGCGCCAGGTCATGAGCCTCAGGATTGCAATGCGGGTAACGTTGCCATCATTACTTCGCCCAATCCTGACCTGAAGCCTGAGAAATCCAAGAGCTACACGGTCGGTCTGGTGTTTGAGCCGACGCCGAATACTTCGTTGACCTTGGATGCATTCCGGATCAAGCGTGAGGACGAAATCTTCGGTGGCAGCACCGATGCCGCGATCGCGGCTGGTGGTCCCAACGTGATTCGTGGCGACAACGACATCCCTGGCACCCCCAACAGCGGCACCATTCTTGCGGTTCTGGTCGGTTATGAGAACGCAAGCGCCACGACTGTGAGCGGTTGGGACCTGGATATTCGCCAGCGCTTTGAGTTGGGTGACTACGGCAAGCTGACGCTCGACCTGCAGTGGACCCGCATCAACTCCTTTGAACGAGAGGATGTGGATGGCACCAAGCATGAGTTCGCAGGAACCCATGGCAACTGCGATGTCACCAACTGCATCGGTACGCCAAAGGACAAGGCGAACTTCGGTGTCACTTGGGATGTCAACGACTTCAGCGTCAGCAGTGTAGTGAACTGGCGTACAAGCATGACGAACACGGCCGAGCGGGTCACGCTGGTCAGTCCTGCTGATGAGAACTGCGCATCTCACTTCGCCGACGGCACGAATGCTCCGCGTGGCTGTTCGCTGGGATCGTTCTATACCATCGATCTGTCCGGGCGCTGGAAGCCGAGCGACAATTGGGAAGTGTTCGGTTCGGTGTCCAACGTGACGGACAAGATTGCTCCGCTCGATCCGTTGACCTACGGCGCCATCAACTACAACCCGATGGATTTTGACGGTGCGCTTGGCCGTTATTACACGGTTGGTGTGAAGTACACCTTCAAGTAATACGGTTTCATCGTGGCAAACAAAGAACCCCTTGCTTCGGCAAGGGGTTCTTCTTTTTTGTGCCACGAATAATCAAAGCGAACGCCGTGTCGCGTTGCTGCGCGTGCCACATCGTAGAGCGCCCTTGTTTACTTCATTGGCATGCAGCGTGTTTGATTTCGCTTAGCGCGAGAAGTGTGCAGCTGTGCGATGGAGCTGAGGTTGGGTGTACTTAACGGCACTTTAATTACATCCGAAACCGCCATAGAATCGGCCGTCCATGCTGAAAGGATGATGCATGGATGCAATAAGTGATTGAAATAATTGATGTTTATTGAGCTTGACGGCTAGTGTCAGCGTGTTTCTGGGACGGTTGTCACGCATCTTGAAGACCTTAGAGAGAGAACAACATGACTACGAAGACCCACACGCTGCGCGATGCGATCGCGCTAGCGCTCGCTGTCGGTTCCGCGGCGTTCGCAACCGCAGGTACCGCCTTCGCGCAGGATGCTTCCGGCGAAGAACCCAAGACGCTCGACCGTATCCAGGTCACTGGTTCCAACATCCCCCGCACTGATACCGAAACATCTTCGCCTGTGCAGGTGATCTCCCGTCAGGAGATCGACCGTACGGGTAAGACGAATCTCGCCGACTACCTGCAGACGCTGACGGTCGACGGCGCAGGCACGATCCCCAAGAGCTTCGGCAACGGCTTCGCTGCCGGTGGTACTGGCGTGTCTCTGCGTGGCCTGGGCGCCGGCTCCACGCTGGTGCTGCTCAACGGCCGCCGTATGGCGCCGTTCGGTCTGGCCGACGACGGTTCGAAGACCTTCACCGACCTGAGCACCATCCCGTTGGAGATGGTTGAACGCGTCGAAGTGTTGAAAGACGGCGCTTCAGCGATCTACGGTTCCGATGCCATCGCGGGCGTTGTCAACGTCATCCTGCGCCGCGACTTCACCGGTGCGGTGGTCAAGGGTTCCTACGGCATCTCCGAAGAAGGCGACGGCGAAGAGCGTAAGGGCTCGATCGCTTGGGGTACCGGCGATCTCAGTGCCGATGGCTACAACTTCTTCTTCAGCGTTGAAGGGGCCAAAACCGACAAGATTCGCATCAAGGATCGTCACGACCGCAAGTGGATCGGTAGCGGCGACTCGCGTCGTTGGGGCTACAGTCTGATCGATAGCAACCTGGCCGGCCGAATTAACGGCAGCGGCAGTTCGGCAGGCTCGTCGCCGGTTGGAGCTGTGCGTGGCGGCCCGGACAATAGGTTCCAGGCGCTCGGCAATCCTGGCGATTGCGCTGCGCTGACCAACATCGCTGATCAGACGGGCTCGGGCGGCGGCTGCCTCTGGGATCCGAACCAGTTCGCCGATCTGTTGCCCGAAGAGAGCTATGTCAACGTCTTCGCGCGCGGCACCTTTGTACTGTCCGACTCGGCGGAGCTGTACACCGAGTTTGGTTACTCGAAGAAGAAGAGCGCCTTCGCCGGAACACCTTCTGGCGTAGCAGGTATCTCTGGTTTCCCGGGGGGGGTTGTCAACAGTAACGATGGTGCCAACGCTACGATCATTAGCGCCGATCATCCGGACAACAACCTCGGCATCGAGGGGCCGTTCCGTTACTCCATGTTCCCGAATGTCGGTACGCGTCGCGGCGAGCTCGAAAACGACTTCATGCGTGCGCTCGTCGGCGTGAAGGGCACGGTCGGCGCGTGGGATTACGATGTCGGCTACCTGCATTCGCAGACCTCGCTGGACAACGTGCTCAACGGCTATATCCGCAAGAGTGTCCTTGACGAAGTGCTGACCAACGGCAACAACGCGTACGGCGGATGGCTGCGCCTGGGTGCCAATGCCGGGCAGACCCCGCAGTCCGTGCTCAACGCGGTTTCGCCGACGATCCGCTCCACCGCTGATACCGGCTTGGACCTGGTGGACGTGAAGTTCTCGCGTTCACTGATGGATCTGAAGGGGGGCGCACTGGGCTTGGCCGTCGGTGCCGAGTGGCGCCGTTCGACCGCGACGCTGAACCCGACGACCTATACCGATGTTGGCGACATCATCGGTCTGGGTTACTCGGCTTTCAGCGGCAGTCAGACCGTAAGCGCAGCTTATGTCGAGTTGAATGCCCCGGTGCTGGAGTCGTTGGAACTCAGCGTGGCCGGTCGCTTCGATAGCTACAAGGGCGGCGAGAATTCCTTCACGCCGAAGTTCGGTGTGAAGTGGAAGCCGGCCGATTGGATCGCGCTTCGCGCCTCCTACGCGGAAGGTTTCCGGGCGCCGAATCTGGCAGAGACGGATGGCTCGTCTGTGGGTTTCGCCACTGTGCTGGATAACGTGCGCTGCCCTTCGGACCCTCTTCCTCCCGGCTGGCCCGCCGATGTGCAGTGCAACCCGACGGTTGCCTTTGCCAATCAGCCCAATCCCAACCTGAAGCCCGAAGAGTCGAAGAGCTACAGCGCCGGCTTTGTGCTGCAGCCGATAGAAAGCATGTCGCTCGCGATCGATGCTTGGCAGATCAAGCGCACCAACGAGATCACACAACTCAGCTCCGACCAGGCGATCGAACAAGGTCTGTTCTTGCGCGGCGACGACTTGATCAACGGTATCCCGGGTACCGGATCACTGTTGGCGATCTTCACGCCATACATCAATGCGACCTCGTCGAAGGTTCGTGGCGTCGATCTGGACTTCAATCAGCGCTTCGACCTGGGTGATTACGGCAAGCTGCGTCTCGACATGCAATGGAGCCATCTGATCACCTGGGAGCGCACGGATGGCGGCGTGACCACGAACTTCGCTGGTACGCACGACAACTGCAACGTAACGAACTGCATCGGCACTCCGAAGAACCGCATCAACCTGGGGTTGACCTGGGATTATTCGGATTGGAGCGTGAGCGGTGTAGTCAACTATCGCGGGAAGTTCGATAACACCGAACCGCTTAACGGTTCCGAGTGGGATGCGGACAAAGGTCAGTACTCCTGCGTGACGGCGTATGCGGATGGCCGTGACGCCCCCGGTAGTTGCGAAATCCCGTCGTTCTACTCGATCGACCTGTCGGCCAACTGGAAGGCGACGGATTCGTGGGAAGTGTTCGGTTCGGTGCAGAACGTGACCGATCGTATCGCTCCGCTCGATCTGACCACCTACGGTGCGCTGCACTACAACCCGCTGGATGTCGCGGGTGCGATCGGCCGTTACTTCACGATCGGTGCGAAGTACACCTTTAAGTAATACAAGCGGTACGTTTCATCGCAGTAAACAAAGAGCCCCTTGCCGAAGCAAGGGGCTCTTCTTCTTTGTGTCGCTATAAAGTCCGCGGCCGCCGTGCGCGATGCACGGCAGCCTTAAAGCGGATCAGCGGCCAAGCTCGAACACGACGTCGAGATTCGCGCTCAGCGTGGTCTCGCCGGGCGAAACCGGCGAGGAGGCATCGAACGCCTCGGCCTTGGCGGCACGCATCGCCATCATCGGCACCGGCGGACGGAATCCACCGCCTTCGCTGACGCTCACGATCCGCTTCACCTGCATCCCCAGCGACTTGGCGTACATCTCGGCGCGCTTTTGCGCCTTCTCCAGCGCAGCGCGGCGGGCTTCGTCGTAGACGGCTTCCGGCTCGTCGATCTCGAAGCTCGGGCCGTTGACCTGGTTGGCGCCGCTGGCGACGAGGGCGTCGAGCACCTTGCCGAGCTTGCTGATGTCGCGGACCTTGATGTTGACGGTGTTGCTGGCTTCGTAGCCAGTGATCTGCGGCGGCTGGTTCTCGTTGTACTTGTAGTTCGGGTTGACGTTGATGCCGCTGGTCTGGATGTCCTTCTCGGCGATGCCGGCGGACTTGATCGTGGACATCACCTTGGTCATCTGCTCGGCGTTGGCACGCAGGGCGGCGTTGGCGTCCGTGGCCCGGGTGACGACGCCGGTGGAGAGCGTGGCGACGTCGGGCGTCCGCTTGGCCTCGGCCTGGGCGGAAACCGAGAGCAGGGTGCCGTCGCTGGTAGCGTAGGCGGGGGCGGCGTTCTGGGCGCAGGCGGTGGTCATCGTGGTCACACTCAGGGCTAGGGCGCTGGCGAGCAGCAGCGGGCGAAGGGTGATGCGGGGCATGGAACTCTCCTTTTCGGACGAGGGCTAGGGTTGTCAGTCCCTAGTGAACGGGTCGTGAGTCGGAACGGGGTTAAATGATCCATCATCCAGGGCGTTGATGGGCCGCAGGGTATCCTTGTCCGATGCTGTATCTCGCTTCGCAATCGCCGCGCCGCCGCGAACTGCTGGCCCGTTTCGGGCTGGCGTTCGAGGTGCTGGACATCGACATCCCCGAACGTCGCGAGCCCGGCGAGTCGCCTCTGGGCTACGTGAAGCGGGTCGCGCACGAGAAAGCCGCGGCCGGGCTGCAGCGTGTGGATGCCGACGCCACGGTGCTGGCGGCCGATACCGAGGTGGTGCTGGACGATGAGGTCTTCGGCAAGCCCCGCGACGATGCCGACGCGGCGGCGATGCTGCGCCGGCTGTCGGGGCGCACGCACGAGGTGATCTCGGTGGTGGCGCTGGCCTCGAACGGGCGCGTGGCCGAGGCGGTCAGCGTCACCGAGGTCAGCTTCGCCGCGCTGGACGATGCCGCCATCACAGCCTACGTCGCCAGCGGCGAGCCGCGCGGCAAGGCGGGGGCGTATGCCATCCAGGGGGCGGCCGAGGCGTTCGTGCGGCACCTGTCGGGCAGCTATTCCGGGGTGATGGGGCTGCCGTTGCACGAAACGGCGCGGCTGCTGCGGGAGTTCGGTGTCCACCCGGAGGCGGCGCGGCGCGTTATCCCTTCCATGCTTCCGACAGATCAGCCGGCATGACCGAGGAAATCCTGGTCAACGTCACCCCGCGCGAAACCCGCGTCGCCGTGGTCGAGAACGGCATGCTGCAGGAGCTGCACATCGAGCGTGGCTGGAGCCGCGGCGTGGTCGGCAACATCTACAAGGGCAAGGTCCAGCGGGTGATGCCCGGGATGCAGGCGGCGTTCGTCGAAATCGGGTTGGAACGCGCGGCCTTCCTGCACGCCAATGACGTCATGCGCACACTGCCGGCGGCCGAGCTGCGCGGCGATGCGCTGAAGGGCGAGGACATCGAAGGCGACGACGGAGTGCGTCCGCCGCCGCCACCCGTGCCGCCGATCAGTGAACTGCTGCGTGAAGGGCAGGAGATCGTGGTGCAGGTGGTGAAGGACCCCATCGGCAGCAAGGGCGCGCGACTGACCACGCAGATCAGCATCCCGTCGCGCTATCTGGTGCTGCTGCCGCAGTCGCGGGTGGTGGGTGTGTCGGCGCGCATCGAGGACGAGATCGAGCGCCTGCGCTTGAAAGCGCTCGTGAGCGAACTCGCCATCCAGGGCAGCCATCACGGCTACATCGTGCGCACCAATGCCGAAGGCCAGGCCTCGGAAGCGCTGGCGGAAGACATCGCCTATCTCGGCCGCGCCTGGGCGCTGATCGAGCAGCGCGTGCGCGAGGCGCGCGTGGGTACCTGCGTGTACGAGGACCTGACGCTGCCGATGCGCGCGGTGCGCGATCTGATGCGGCGCGACGTCGAACGGGTGAAGGTCGATTCGCGCGAAACCTGCGATCGCCTTCGCGCCTTCGCCGCGCAGTACATGCCCGACCTCGCCGAGAAGATCGAGCACTACAGCGGTGCGCGGCCGGTCTTCGATCTGTATGGCGTGGAGGACGAGATCCAGCGCGCGCTGGAGAAGGAAGTCCCGCTGAAATCCGGCGGCTATCTGGTCATCGACCAGACCGAGGCGATGACCACGGTCGACGTCAACACCGGTTCCTTCCTTGGCCAGCGCAATCTGGAGGAAACCGTCTACCGTACCAATCTGGAGGCGGCGCAGGCGGTGGCGCGCCAGCTGCGCTTGCGCAATCTCGGCGGCATCATCATTATCGATTTCATCGACATGAACGATGCGGAACATCGCCGTCAGGTGCTGCGCACACTGGAGAAATCACTGGCGAAGGATCACGCCAAAACCACGGTCTACGACTTCTCGCCGCTGGGCCTGGTCGAGATGACGCGCAAGCGCACGGTGGAGAGCCTGCAGCGCCAGCTCAGCGAGCCCTGCCACGAATGCGGCGGCCGCGGCATGCTCAAGACCGCCGAGACCGTGACCTACGAGATCTTCCGCGAGATCGTGCGCGCCGTGCGCCAGTTCGAGGCCGCGCGGCTGCTGGTGATCGCATCGCCCAAGGTGGTGGCGCGCATCACCGACGAGGAATCCGCGGCCGTGGCGGAACTGGAGGAATTCCTCAGCAAGTCGATCCGTTTCCAGGCCGACGAGCAGTATCTGCAGGAGCAGTTCGATGTCGTGCTGCTTTGAGTCGTATCGCTTGGCAATGGCGGGCTGATGTCGACGCTGCGCCGCAACCTCCGCCATCTCCGCCGCTGGGCGTGGTACGCGATCGCGATCGTGCTGGTGTTGATGGCGCTGACGGCCGGCGTGGTCAGCCAGTTGCTGCCGCTGGCCGAGCGGCATCCGCAGTGGGTGGCCGAATGGCTTGGCGAGCGGGTGCATCGTCCCGTGCATTTCGATCGACTCAAGACGCAATGGACGCGTCGCGGCCCGTTGCTGCAACTGGAAGGTCTGCGCATCGGCGACGGCACGGAGACGTTGCAGATCGGCACCGCGGAAATCCTCGTCTCGCAGTACGCCGGTCTGTTGCCGGGACGTTCCTTTACCGAACTGCGTCTGCGCGGTCTCGACCTCACCTTGCAGCGTGACGATGCCGGCCGCTGGCATGTGCGCGGTTTGCCGGGCGAACGCCAGTCGACGGAGGATCCGTTCGCGCCGCTGGAGGGATTGGGCGAATTGCAGGTCATCGGCGGCAAGTTGCGCGTCGATGCGCCTGGCATCGGCATCCGCACGCAGATTCCGCAGATCGACCTGCGCCTGCGCGTGGATGGCGAGCGCGTCCGCATCGGCGCGCGCGCGCGCCTGCGCGAGGACACGACTTCAGCCGGCGGCACATCGGCTGGAGGGACATTCGAAACCCGGTCCGATTTCAATCGCCGCAGCGGTGATGGTCGCAGCTATCTGATCGCCGAGGATGCCGATCTGTCGGCCTGGACGTCGCTGTTGCACTTCGCGGGCGTCGCGGTGGCGCGCGGCAGCGGCCGCATCGAAGTCTGGGCCGATCTGAGCAAGCATCGCGTGACCGGCGTGACCGTGGAATCCGAACTGGCCGATCTGCGCCTGCAAGGCGCGGCGATCGCGGGCCGAACGGTGGTGCCATTCATCGATTTCGAGCGTCTTGAAGTAGACGGGCGCGTGCGCATGGACGCGGACGGTTGGCGTTTCGATGCATCGCGTCTGCGTCTGGGCAGCAAGCGCGAGCCGCAGACGCTCGACGGTTTCGTCGTCGCCGGTGGGAAACGCTTCGCGCTGCTGGCCGATCGCGTCAATGCCAGTCCGCTGTTCGCACTCGCGGCCTTGAGCGATCGCCTCGATCCGGGCACGCGCACCTGGCTGCTGGACAGCAAGCCGGAGACGCTGCTGCATGGCATCGAAGTGGCAGGCCGTGTCGATGGTCCGGTGCGCGTGCGCGGCCGCATCGAGAATCTGCGTTTCGCGGCGCACGGCACCACGCCCGGCATCAGCGGGCTCTCGGGCACGCTGGATGGCGATGGCGACGGGTTCACCTTCGCTTTCGATCCGGCGACGACATTCCGTTTCGACTGGCCGCCGGGTTTCGGCGCGCCGCACGATGTGCATCTGTACGGCAGCATCGCCGGTTGGCGCGAAGGCGCCGGCTGGAAGGTGGAAACCGGCGCGCTGCGCATCGACGGCGTCGGCTACGGCGCCGACGTGCGCGGCGGCCTGTGGTTCCAGGGCGACGGCACCAAGCCCTACATCGATCTGGCCGCGAAGCTCGACGACGTCGCCGTGCCGACCGCCAAGCGCTTCTGGGTGCGGCACCGGATGTCGGTCAATACCGTGCGCTGGCTCGACAACGGGCTGGTGGATGGTCATGTGCAGAACGGTCGCGCCGTGGTGTCTGGAGATCTCGACGATTGGCCGTTCCGCAGCGAGCCGGGGCAGGCGGCGAAAGGCCTGTTCGAAGCGGATGCGCATCTCGCCGACGCGATCGTGAAGTTCCAGCCGGAGTGGCCGCAGATCGATCATCTCGACGGCGAGGTGAATTTCCTCGCCGACGGATTCACGGTGAAAGGCAAGGGCGCGATCGCCGGTGTGCCGATCACGAAGCTCGAGGCCGGCATTCCGCGCTTCGACAAGGCCGAGCTGGCCGTGCGCGCCGACATCGCCGGGGATGCCGGCGCGGCGCTGACGTTGATGCGGCAGAGCCCGCTGCACAAGCGCATCGGCGAGACGCTCGACAATCTGAGCGCCAGCGGGCCGCTCGCATCGCAGTTCGCGCTCGATATCCCGTTGCATCGCGGTGTGCCCGATCCCTACGTGCCGAGGATCGCCGGCACCGTGGCGCTGGAGGGCGCCAGGCTCGGCGAGAAGCGCTGGAAGCTCGCGTTCGAAGATGTGCGCGGCACGGCGAAGTACGACGAGAAAGGTTTCGATGCGGAGCGGCTGCGCGCGTTGCACGAAGGAAGCCCCGGAACGCTGTCGTTGCGCACGGGACCCGGTCATGTGCGTGATGCATCGCAGGCGTTCGAGGCCGAACTCAACACGGTGAGCGATGCCGATGCGCTGCTCGATCGCGTTTCCGACATGGCGTGGTTGAAGCCGCACGTCGACGGGCGTTCGACGTGGACGGTGGGTGTGACGATTCCGAAGACGCCGGCATCCGCATCGGCGATTGCTCCGCCGACGTTGCTGCAGCTGCGCTCCGATCTGGTCGGAACGCGGTTCGCGCTGCCGGCGCCGTTGAACAAACCGGCGTCAGTGGCCTTGCCCACCAAAATTGAAACGCCGCTGCCGCTCGGCGAGGGCGATATCTCGGTCGCGTTCGGACAGCGGATGGCGTTGCGCGCGCGCAGCGCGAACGGGCGCACCGGCATCCGCATCGTGCTCGGCAGCCATCAGGTGACCGAGGTGCCGCCGGCGTCTGGCCTGATCGTGAGCGGCCGGACGCCCACGCTCGATGCGATCGACTGGGCGGCGCTGACGATGGGCGGGGAGGGCAAAGGGCTGGCGCTGCAGCGCGCGGATGTCAACGCGGATCGCCTCAATCTCGTCGGCGGCAGTTTCGCCAATGCCCGCCTCACCGCGTCGCTGGCAACAGGCGGAACGGCGGTGCAGGTCGAGAGCGCCTCGCTGGCCGGTACCGTGACGCTGCCGCGCGCGGAAGGCGCGGCGATCGTCGGCAAATTCGACCGGTTGTACTGGACGACGGCGAAGCCCGACGCGAAGCCATCCACGACAACGGCAGCGAATGCCGCTGCCACACCGCCGGCCGATGATGCGAACACGATCAATCCGGCGAACATTCCACCGTTGCAGCTGTCCGTCGACGATCTGCGTTTCGGCGAAGCCCAGCTTGGGCAGGCGACGCTGCACACGCGTCCGGTGCCAGCGGGCCTGCGCATCGAGCAACTGCAGACGCGCGCACCGAAGCAGCAGGTGGATGCGAGCGGCGATTGGCTCGGACGCGGTGCCGCGGCGCGCACGCGGCTCAAGGTCGATGTGAAAAGCGGGGATTTCGGCGCCCTGCTGGCTGGTTTCGGCTTCGGTGGACGGCTCGCGGGCGGTCATGGCGATGCGCATCTGGATGCGGCCTGGCCGGGCGCGCCGGGTGGATTCAAGGTCGCCGCGCTGGAAGGTTCGCTGTCGCTGGCGATCAAGGACGGTCAGCTGGTGCAGGTGGAGCCGGGCGCTGGCCGCGTGCTCGGCCTGCTCAGCGTCGCGCAGCTGCCGCGGCGGCTGATGCTCGATTTCCGCGATTTCTTCTCCAAGGGATTCGCCTTCAACCGGATCGGCGGTGGCGTGAGTTTCGGCGCCGGCCAAGCGCGCAGCAACGACATGAAGATCGAAGGGCCCGCGGCCAACATTCAGATCAGCGGCGCCGCCGATCTGCGCTCGCAGACCTTCGATCAGACGATCGAGGTGCAGCCGAAATCCGGCAACCTGCTGACCGTGGCCGGTGCGCTCGTCGGCGGTCCCGTCGGTGCGGCGGTGGGCGCCGCGGCCAATGCGGTGCTGGGCAAGCCGCTGGGGGCGGTCAGCGCCAAGACCTATCGCGTCACCGGACCCTGGAAGGATCCGAAGGTGGAAGTGGCGAGCAGCAAGAGCGCACCGGCCGTCGACAAACGCTGACGGCGGATACGCGTTAATCTGCTCTTTCCCCAGTGTTCCGGTGGGCGCGGCCGCCGGATCGCTTGCGATCCCTGCGCGCCGCCCCAACCTCAACGTTCATGCCTAACCAAGACAGTCCTCTCGTTCTCGCCCAGTCCCTCCTGCTGTCGCCCGCCGGCCTCGATGCATCGGGGCTGGAGCGCGCCTTTGGCACCCTGCTGGGGCCGGGCATCGATTTCGGTGACCTGTATTTCCAGCACGCGAGACGCGAAAGCTGGACGGTGGAAGACGGCATCGTCAAGGACGGTGCGCATTCGATCGAGCAGGGCGTCGGCGTGCGGGCGATCTCGGGCGAGAAGACCGGTTTCGCCTATTCCGACGACATCAACGGCCAGGCACTGCTGGCGGCGGCGCAATCCGCGCGCGCCATCGCGCGGGAAGGTGATGCGCACAGCGCGCGGTCGCTGATCGCAGGGGCGGGACGTTCGTTATATGCAGCGCAGGACCCGGTGGACGCGCTCGGCAATACCGCCAAGGTCGAGGCGCTGCGGCGCGTCGACAAACTGCTGCGGGCCGCCGATCCGCGCGTGAAGCAGGTGGTGGTGAGCCTGTCCGGCGGCGTCGACACGATCCTGGTCGCGCGCAGCGACGGCGTGCTCGCCGGCGATGTGCGTCCGCTGGTGCGGCTCAACGTCCAGGTGATCGTCGAACAGGACGGCCGCCGCGAATCCGGCTACGCCGGCTATGGCGGGCGTTATTCCTACGAAGAGCTGCTGGGCGACGGCAAGCCGGAAAAGTTCGCGCGCGAAGCGCTGCGCCAGGCGCTGGTGAACCTGGAAGCCATCGATGCGCCTGCCGGCGTGATGCCGGTGGTGCTTGGTTCCGGCTGGCCGGGTGTGCTGTTGCATGAGGCGGTCGGGCACGGGCTGGAAGGTGATTTCAATCGCAAGGGCACCTCGACCTATGCCGGTCGCATGGGCCAGCGCGTGGCGTCGAAGGGCGTCACCATCGTCGACGACGGTACGCTCGCCAATCGTCGCGGCTCGCTCAACATCGACGATGAAGGCACGCCGACGCAGTGCACCACGCTGATCGAGGATGGCGTGTTGACCGGTTACATGCAGGACACGCTCAACGCGCGCCTGATGGGCGCCAAGCCGACCGGCAACGGCCGCCGTGAATCGTTCGCGCATCTGGTGATGCCGCGCATGACGAACACCTACATGCTGGCCGGGCAGGACGATCCGGAAGAGATGATCCGCTCGGTGAAGCGCGGCCTGTACGCGGTGAATTTCGGCGGTGGCCAGGTCGACATCACCAACGGCAAGTACGTGTTCTCCGCCACCGAGGCCTATCTGATCGAGGATGGCAAGATCACCGCGCCAGTGAAGGGCGCCACGCTGATCGGCAACGGTCCGGAAACCATGCAGCGCGTGAAGATGATCGGCCACGATCTGGCGCTGGACGAAGGCGTCGGCGTCTGCGGCAAGGATGGGCAGAGCGTGCCGGTGGGCGTTGGGCAGCCGTCGCTGCTGATCGATCAGCTGACGGTGGGCGGGACGAAGGCGTGAGAGCGCGCATGCTTGGCGGACGCCCACAAGGCGTCTGCTGCGATCTCGAACACCCGGCCATGGATGGCGGCGGGACAACGTCCATGAATTCCCGCCTGCGCGGGAATGACGAGCAAAAGCGCTCAGCCTTCCGGGGCTTCGTCTTCTGCTTCCGGCTTTTCGTTTCCGAGCAATTCGCGCAACTCGCGAAACAACTCCCGATAGCTGTGCGGCGGTTTGTTCTTCGCCCGCTCGTCTCCCGCATTGCGGATCAGCGTGCGCAGGCGTTGACGATCGGCGCCGGGATGCGCGTCGAGCAGTTCACCGAGCGCCGCATCGCCTTCCTCGAGCAAGCGCTCGCGCCAGGACTCGGCACGATGCAGCAACGCGTTCTCGCGCCGCGCAGCCTCGCCGCCGGCGTCGAGCGCGTCGCGGATGGCATCCAGCGTCTCGTCCTCCTCGCGGCGCATCTGCTTGGCGAGATACGCCATCTGGCGCTTGCGGGCGATGTGCGAGGTGATGCGTCGCGCCTCGGCGATGTGCGGAAGCAGGTGCTCGGGGATCGGCAGCTTCGCGAGCTTGCCGGCGTCGAGGTCGGCCAACTGGTGCGCCAGCGCCAGCACGTCGAGCGCTTCGCGCCGCTGCTGGGTGCGGCTGGGTGAAAGAAATTCGCCGGTGGCTTCGTCGCGCCCGCGCATCGTCAACTCCAAAAAACAGCATGATCGTGTCGTTTCGCGCAGGCGCGAGCGATCCAATCAAGGCATGAACAAGGCAATAGGATAGTCCATTGAACGCAATCATCGATCCCGCCGCCGTATCCGCCCGTGACGACAGCCAGGGGCGCCTGGACGCGCTCGCCGAACTGTCGCAGCGCCTGCTCGCGCGCGCGCGCACCCGTGGCGCGACCCAGGCCGAGGTGTCCTGTTCGGAAGACCGCGGCCTCAGCGTGAACGTGCGCATGGGCGCGGTGGAAACCGTGGAGTCGACGCGCGACCGCAGCATCGGCGTCACCGTCTATTTCGGGAAGCGCAAGGGCAGCGCCAGCACGGCGGACCTGCGCGAGGACAGCCTCGATGCGACCGTCGACCAGGCCTGCGCGATCGCGGAGTTCACCGAGGACGACCCGGCCGCGGGCCTCGCCGAGCCCGAACTGATGGCGACGGACCTGCGTGAATTCGACACCTGGCATCCCTGGGCGCTCGATGCCGACCGCGCGATCGACCTCGCGCTGGCATGCGAGGCGGCCGGCCGCGACGTCGACACGCGCATCGGCAATTCTGACGGCGCCTCGGTCGGCAGTAACGAATCGCTGGTCGTGTACGCCAATTCCCATGGCTTCATCGGCCGGGAGCGCGATACCCAGCACAGCATCGGCTGCGCACTGATCGCCGGTCGCGGCGAGGACATGCAGCGCGACGGCTGGTACAGCGTTGCATTGGCCGAATCGGATCTGGAATCGCCCGCCGCGATTGGACGCCGTGCTGCGCAACGCGCGCTGGCACGCCTGTCGCCACGGCAACTGCCCACCGGCGAATATCCGGTGCTGTTCGCCGCCGAGATGGCGCGTTCGCTGATTGGCCATCTCATCGGCGCGGTCTCCGGCGGCGCGCTGTACCGGCGCGCCAGTTTCCTGGTCGACAGCGTCGGCACGCAGCTGTTTCCGGACTGGTTCTCCATCGTCGAGCGACCGTGGCTGATGCGCGGACTGCGTTCGGCCGCGTTCGACAGCGAGGGCGTGGCCACGCGCGAGTCGGCGCTGATCGAGGGCGGCGTGCTGCAGCGTTACGTGCTCGGCAGCTATTCCGCGCGCAAGCTCGGCCTACAGACGACCGCGAACGCGGGCGGCATGCACAATCTCGAGGTCGCGGCTGGCGGTGCCGGCGCTTCCGGATCGGAGTCCGGGGCAAGCCTCGAAACAATGCTGCGCGGTATGGGGCGCGGCCTGCTCGTCACCGAGCTGATGGGGCAAGGTGTGAACGGCATCACGGGTGACTACTCGCGCGGCGCGGGCGGTTTCTGGGTGGAGAACGGCGAAATCGCCTATCCGGTCGATGGCATCACCATCGCCGGCAATCTGAAGCGCATGTTCCAAGGCATCGAGGCGGTGGGAAGTGATATCGACCCTCGCTCGCACCTGCACACGGGCTCGATCCTGATCGGTCGGATGACGGTGGCCGGCTCGGACTGAGCGCGCAGCCAGCGTGCTTTCGATGTACTCTTTCGCTTTCGGGCGCGGATGCCCCGTGCCCGTCATTCCGGGGAGTTCATGATGAGCGATTTCAACGAAGCAACCACGCCTCCACCCGCGCCGACGGGTGCTGCGCCGCAGGAGGACAGAACCCTTGCACTGATCGTGCATTTGTCGGGCATTGTCCTCGGATTTATCGTCCCGCTGATCGTCTGGTTGATCAACAAGGACAAGCCGGAGAAGAGCTTCCTCAACGACCAGTCCAAGGAAGCCCTGAACTTCCAGATCACGCTGCTGATCGTCTATGTGATCGGCATCATCCTTTCGATCATCCTGATCGGTGCCCTGATCAACCTGGCCGCATGGGTGGCATGCCTGATCTTCAGCATCATCGGTGGCATCAAGGCCAACGAAGGTGTGGCCTATCGTTATCCGTTCGCGCTGCGTCTGATCAAGTAATCGCGTGAACAAAACCGGCAACGCCGACGCGCTCGGCGTTGCCGGTTCAGCACGGAATAACCGTTCTGTAACGAATAATTGCATCTCTCCGGTTCGGTGGCGGTCAACTTACCGCCACCACGTGCGTTGATAATGCCGTCTCTGCTTCTGGAGTGGTGCAATGTCAGCACAAGAGGCGGCCAGCGCCACCAACCGATTCGGGCTTGGTGCGAAGCCCGGTGAATTGTCCGCGGCATCCGATGCGCGCGGTTGGCTGCATGCGCAGTTGCGCAAGCAGCCGGCATCGACGGCATTTCAGGAATTGCCGAATAGTCTGGAGTTGCTGCGGCGCGAGGCCGCCTATCAGCAGCTTCGTCGTATGCAGAAGGGCGATACGGATCCGGCGCCGACGCCCGCGCGGATCCCGGACATGGCCGCGCGCATGCCCGCGGTTCCCACTAAACAAGCACTGTCGCCCGAACGCCGTGAACTGACGCAGCTAGGTCTTGCCGACATCGCGGCGCGTTATCGCTATGCGGTGACCACGGATCAGCCGTTCGTCGAACGTCTCGTGCGTTTCTGGTCGAACCATTTCGCCGTCTCCATCGACAAGTCGACGGCGCGTCTGTATGCCGCGCCGATGGAGCGCGAGGCGATCCGCCCGCATGTGCTCGGCCATTTCGGCGACATGCTGTTCGCCGTGGAAACCCACCCGGCGATGCTGCGCTACCTCGACAACGTCGCCTCGGTCGGCGGCGATTCGAAACTGGTGCACTGGCAGGCCGTGCGTGCGCAGCGCAAGGGAGGCAATGGCGACGACGGCATGCCGATGCGCAAGCTCGGCCTCAACGAGAACCTGGCGCGCGAGATCATGGAGTTGCACACGCTCGGCGTGAACGGTGGCTACACGCAGGCCGACGTCACCGAGTTCGCGCGTGCGATCACCGGCTGGAGCGTGCCGGCGCCGCGCCAGCTCACCGATGCGCGCAGCGGCTTCGTGTTCCGCGCCAACGCGCACGAGCCTGGCGCGCGACGCATCATGGGCAAAAGCTACGCCGAGGACGGCGAGGCGCAGGGCAGGGCGGTGCTGCGCGATCTCGCCGTGCATCCGGCCACCGCCCGGCATCTGAGCCTGAAGCTGGCGCGGCATTTCGTCGCCGATGCACCGCCGGACGCGCTGGTGCGGCGGATGGCGAAGGCCTATCTCGACAGCGGTGGCCAGCTCATCGCGCTGTACGCGGCGCTGGTCGACGACGATACCGCCTGGGCGCCGACGGCGCGCAAGTTCAAGACGCCGGATGACTTCGTGGTGTCGGCAATGCGTGCGGGCGGATTCACGCTCGATCAGCGTCCCGGGTCGCTGCCGAATCTGTTGCGCGAACTCGGCCAGCCGATCTTCACTCCGCGCTCGCCAGCGGGCTTTCCCGATACGACCGGCGACTGGGCGGCCGGCGATGCGCTGCGCAAGCGATTGCAGATCGCCGAAACCTTCGCCAATCGTGTCGCGGGTGATCGCACGCCGTTGCAGATGGCGAACGAAGCGCTTGGCGAAGCAGTGGTACGTGGAGATTTTGCTTCGATGTTGCAGCGTGCGGGCTCGCCGCGGGAAGGCTACGCCCTGCTGTTCGCCAGCCCCGCCTTCCAATGGAGGACCTGACGATGAATCTCTCTCGTCGCCGTTTCGTGCTGGGTGTCGGCGGTACCGCGTTGTTGACGGTATGGCCCGGCATCGGTGCGCTCGCCGCGCAATCGAACAAGACCACGGACACGCGTCTGCTCGTGGTGATGCTGCGCGGCGCGATGGACGGCTTGCATCTGCTGCCGCCATACGCCGATCCCGCGTACCTGCGCGCGCGCGGCGCGCTGGCGGTGCAGGACGGGCTCAAGCTCGATGGAAATTTCGCCTTGCATCCGCAGATGAAATTCGCGCACGAACTGTACGGCAAGCGCCAATTGCTGCCGATGCTCGCCATCGCGCCGCCGTATCGGCAGCGCTCGCATTTCGAGGCGCAGGATTGTCTGGAGAACGGCACCGCAAGCCCCGACGGCGCGCGCGACGGCTGGCTCGGACGTTGCGTCGACGCGATGCCGAAGGTGGAAGGCGTGGCGCTCGCGCCGGTGATGCCGCTGTCGCTGCGCGGCACGCGTCGCGCGGAAACCTGGTCGCCACCGTTGACGCAGGAAATCCAGGCCACGCTGTTGCAGCAGCTGCAGCCGTTGTACGCGGCGGACAAGCAGCTCGCGAATGTGTACGCCGATGCCGTCAATGCGCCCGAGATCAATCAGATGCAAAGCGGCGGCAAGCGCGGCGGCTTCGGTTTGCCGCAGGCGATGACGGCGGCGGCGCAGCTGATGACAGGCGCGGGCGGCTTGCGTGTCGGTTTCGTCGAGGACAGCGGCTGGGACACGCATCGTGGCCAGGCCGCGGCGTTACAACGCAAGTTTGCCGAACTCGATGCCGGCCTGCGTGCCGCGCGCGATGGCTTCGGCGACGCTTGGGCGCGCACGATGGTGGTGGTGGTCACCGAATTCGGCCGCACCGTCGCGGTGAACGGCACCGGCGGCACCGATCACGGCACCGGCGGGCTGGCACTGGTGGCCGGCGGCGGCGTGCGTGGCGGGCGCATGCTCGGCGATTGGCCGGGCCTCCAGCCCGCGCAATTGAACGACGGCCGCGATCTGCGTGCGACCGCCGATCTGCGCGCGTTGTTCAAGGGCGCGCTCGGCGAGCATCTGGGCGTGCCGGAATCGGCGCTGGAGACGAAGATCTTCCCCAACAGCAGGAGCGTGCGCGCCCTGGACGGCCTGCTGGCCTGATTCGCGCCTGAATATCCATCTCAGGGCCTGGGTAGGCCATCGGTTGGGTGACTTCGGTCGGATTGAGTCGCGGGCGAATGCCCCGATCGTGAGTCACGGGCCGGAACGTTTCCGGCCGGAGAGCCGCGATGCAAGACACCACCTTCAACGATTCGTCCATGCAATCCGTCGGCGAGAGCGAACGCCACTGGGCGGCGATGGCACATCTGTCGGCGTTGCTGCTCGCCTTCCTCACCAGCTGGGCCGCGGGTCTGGCCGGCGTGCTGGCCGCGGGCGTCATCTATCTGATCAAGCGCAACGACTCCGCCTTCGTGGCCGCGCATGCGCGCGAGGCGGTCAATTTCAATATCAGCATGTTCCTGTACGCGTGCATTGCCGTCGCGGTTGGCGTGGTGCTGGTGGGCGCGACCGTGCTGACGCTGGGCATCGGCGCGATCGTCACCGCGCCTGCGGGCTTGCTGCTGGCGGCACTGGCCATGGCCATCGCGGTGATGTGGCTGGTGTGCAGCATCATCGCCGCGATCAAGGCGTGGAATGGCGAGGAATATCGGTATCCGTTGACGCTGCGTCTGCTGCGTTGAGCGTAACGCTCGTCATTCCCGCCTTCGTGGGAATGACGAGAAAAAGAAGTTCGGTTTGGGAAGAAACAGGCCGGAAACTTCTAGTGCATGCGCTCGATGGCTCGACGTCCGAGCGCGGCGAGCGCCGCCGCGCGATCCCCGAACGGTTGCAGTGCATCCTGCATGGTGCGCGCAAGGGTCACGAGGCGCTCGCGTGAAGCCTCCAAACCGATGAGGGCGGGGAAGGTCGCCTTGGCCTGGGCCGCGTCCTTGCCGGCGGTCTTGCCGAGCGTGGCGCTGTCGCCTTCGACGTCGAGCAGGTCGTCGCGGATCTGGAAGGCCAGCCCGAGCGCGTCGGCATAGCGATCGAGCAATGCGCGCGCGTCGGCGTCGGCGCCCGCCGCGATCGCGCCGAGCCGCACGGAGGCACGCAACAGCGCGCCGGTCTTCATCGCGTGCAGGCGTTCGAGATCGGCGAGCGCGGTCGCGTCCGCCGCGCCGGTGGCGTCGATATCCAGGGCCTGTCCGCCGCACATGCCGCTGGCGGCGGCGGCGAGTTCGCGCAGCATCGCCACGCGCGCGTCCGCGCTCGCGGGCGCGTCGGCCAGCGTCGCGAATGCCAGCGACTGCAGCGCGTCGCCGGCGAGGATGGCGATGGCTTCGTCGTAGGCGACATGCACGGTGGGCTGGCCACGGCGCAGGGCGTCGTCGTCCATCGCCGGCAGGTCGTCGTGCACCAGCGAATAGGCGTGGATCAGTTCCACCGCGGCGGCCGGCGCGTCGAACAGCGCGGCATCGGCGCCAGCGGCGTCCTTGAACACGGCGCCAGCGGCGTACACGAGCAGCGGCCGCATCCGCTTGCCGCCGAGCAGCACGGCATGGCGCATCGCGGCATGCAGGCGGTGCGGGGTGATGCCAGGATCGGGCAGCACGCGCGCGAGCGCGGCATCGGCGCGCAGGCGCCAGGCTTCGATCGATGTGTCGACTGCGGACGAACTCACGCGGTCGGGCTCAGACGTCTTCGGCGCGCGGCGTGCCGAACGGTTCGGCGGCGGCGGGATTCTCGGGATCGCTGAGCAGGCGCACGCGCAGCTCGGCCTGTTCCAGTGCCTGTTGGCAGCGGCGATACAGGCCGACGCCGCGTTCGTAGGCGGCCAGCGATTCCTCCAGGCTCATCTCGCCGTGCTCCATCTTCTCGACGAGTTGCTCGAGCGCTTCGAGCGAGTTCTCGAAATCGGCGACGGGGGAGGTTTCCGCGGAGGATTTGCGTGCCATGGGCGCAGTTTACGTCAACGGTCCAAAGGATGTTTCGACGGATGTATCGAGGCCATCCATGGCGCAATGGGCTGGCTTCGGCGAGTCGGCCTGGCCATGCGTGGCCAGGCGCTCATTGGCGCACGCGCGATGGCTCGTAAGTATGCTTCTGAGCCCAGCATAGCCGTGAGCCGTTCGCGCGCAGCCAGGCATCGAAGGTCGCCGAATAGACGAGATCGCCCGCCGCCAGCACTTCGCCGGCGGCGTTGCGGAGGATCGGCAGGCGCTCGCGTTCCCAGGGCGGAACGCCGAGGTCCTGCAGCACGTGCTTGAGCGCGTGCGAATGCGTGCGCCCGGGCAGGACGATGCGTTCCCCGCCGCGCCGCGTGCCGGCTTCGAGCGGGGACTCGAAGCCGTCCGTTCCTTCGAGAAGCAACGAACCGCCTGCGGGTAGCACGAGCGGTGCCCGGCCATCCCACGCGGCATGCCAATCCTGCGGCAGCGGCGCGCATTGCATGCCGGCGTGCAGCAGGTCACGCCAGCGCCGGATGATGGCGCCGTGCCAGGCGAATTCGCTTTCCCGATCGTCGGTGGCCGTGAGCAGGACGGTTTCGATCTGAGAAACGCCTTGCGCCGGCAAGGGTGGCAGTGCGAGCGATTCGATCCAGCGCCTGAGCACGCGCGCGCGGCGCGCAAGTGGCAGCGCGAGCAGGCGAGGCGCGGACAAGGCTTGGGGATCGAGCGTGCGTGCGCTTGCGAGTGCCGTGGCATCGTCTTCCTCGAGCAATGTCTGTGTTTCACCAGACAGCTGCGCCGAACGCGCGAGCGCGGCATCGGATTCAGGCCAGCGCTCGCGCAGCAGCGGCAGGATGCGGTGGCGCAGGAAATTGCGGTCGTGGTCGAGGCTGCTGTTGCTCGGATCATCGATCCAATGCAGGCCATGTGCCCGTGCATAGGTCAGCAATGCACCGCGCGGTGTTTCGAGCAAGGGGCGCCACAACCAGGCGTGTCCGAAGCGTCGCCATGGATGCATGGCAGCCAGTCCGTCCGTGCCGGATGCGCGGAGGGCGCGCAGCAGGAACGTCTCGGCCTGATCGTCCCGATGATGGGCGAGGGCCAGGATTTCGTTCTCGCTCAGGGCCTCGGCGAATGCGCGCCGTCGCGCCGCGCGCGCGGCGGCTTCGATTCCCTGGCCGCCGTCGCGGTCGACTTCGACACGCACGACCTGCAGTGGCACATCGAGCGACAGGCAGACCTCGCGGCAATGCTCCGCCCAGGCATCCGCATCGGCATGCAGGCCGTGATGCACATGGATCGCGCGCAATCCGCGTTCGCGCATCGCCGGTTGCCGCGCGAGCAGGTGCAGCAGCACGCCGGAATCCAGGCCGCCGCTGAAACCCACCAGCACGCCGCGTGTCTGCGTGTCGGGCGGAATGGGGAGGATGTCGGGCGGCGATGCCTCGTTCATGGCGCGATGTTGCCACGTCGCCGCAATGCAGTGATCCACCGGCAATGCCGAGCCGCCCCCCGTGCTTGCCTATAGTGGAATGCCGTCCGCAGACCGAACCCGCATGAGCGCCCTGTTCGCCCCGTTCCCGCAGCGCAGCCTCACCCTGAAGAACCGCATCGCCGTCTCGCCCATGTGCGAGTACTCGGCCGTCGACGGCATGCCGGACGACTGGCATCTCGTGCATCTGGGCAGCCGCGCGGTGGGCGGTGCGGCCGCCGTGATCACCGAGGCCACCGCCGTGTCGCCGGAAGGGCGGATTTCGCCGCAGGACACCGGCCTCTGGAACGACACGCAGGCCGAGGCCTGGGCGCGGATCACGGCCTTCGTGGCGGCGCAGGGTGCGGTCCCGGGCATCCAGCTCGCGCATGCCGGGCGCAAGGCCAGCACGCACGCGCCCTGGCTTGGGCATGGCGAGGTGCCGCCGGCCGAGGGCGGTTGGCAGACGGTGGCACCGTCGGCGGTCCGCTTCAGTGAGGATTACCCGCTGCCGCAGGCGCTCGACGCCGACGGTATCGGCAAGGTCGTCGCCGATTTCCGTGCGGCGACGCTGCGTGCGCTGGAGGCGGGTTTCCAGTTGATCGAACTCCACGCCGCGCATGGCTATCTTCTGCATCAATTCCTGTCGCCGTTGTCGAACCGGCGCGAGGACGCCTGGGGCGGCGGCTTCGACGGTCGTACCCGCGCATTGCGCGAAGTGATCGCGACCGTGCGCGAGGTCTGGCCGGAGCGGTTGCCGCTCTGGCTGCGCATTTCCGCGACCGACTGGGTCGAGGGCGGGTGGAACATCGAGGAAAGCGTCGAGCTGGCACGCATCGTGCGCGGGCTTGGCATCGATCTCGTCGACACCTCCAGCGGCGGCCTGTCGCCGCGGCAGAAGATTCCGGTTGAGCCGGGATATCAGGTGCCGTTCGCGGCGCGCATCCGTCGCGAAGCCCGTATCGCCACGGGCGCCGTCGGGCTGATCACGGAGCCGGAACAGGCGGAGCGGATTGTCGCGAGCGGCGATGCCGACGTCGTGGTGATGGCGCGGGAGCTGTTGCGCGATCCGTACTTCCCGCGTCGCGCCGCGAAGGTGCTCGGAGGCGAGTTGCAGGCGCCCGCGCAGTACCTGCGGGCGTGGTGAGAAAGGGCGCCGGTCGCCGCTGAGGGTCTGCTAGAGTCGTTCCGGGTTTTTGGGGAAAGCCATGGCGACCGCAAGGCAATGGATCGCGAAGGGATTGCTGTCGTTGGCGGTGCTGGCTGCGCTGGCTGTCATCGCCATGTACGTGATCAATCCGTTCGGAGTGCGATCGCATGATCCACGGCAGCGGATCCTCGGTTTTGGGGTTTATCGCGTGCCTGCCAGCAGCATGTTGCCCACGCTGAAGACGGGCACGTTCATTTTCACCAATGCGGGCTACTACCGGAATCATGAGCCGGCACGTGGCGACATCGTGGTTTTCTCGCCGCCGCATCATCCCGATCAGACATGGGTCAAGCGGGTGGTCGGGTTGCCCGGCGACCACATCGTTTACGAAAACAACGAGGTCACCATCAACGGCAAGCCGGTGTCCTATGAGCGGATCGGTGCTTACGAAGGACATGGCAGGGATGCCTACATGACCGGCGCCGCCGAGTTGCGCGAGAACCTTCCAGGCCACCCACATGCCATCCTGGAGATGGAGAATCTGCCATTCGTCGATCAGGGCGAAGGCGATTGGGACGTGCCGCCGGGCCACTACTTCATGATGGGCGACAACCGCGACCGTAGCGACGACAGTCGCTTCTGGGGCACCGTCCCGCGCGAGGCCTTGTACGGCAAGGTGGTCAGCAGATTCGAAGGATTTGCCGGCCTCGAAACTCCGCCGGGACAGCAATAGCCGGCGGCATCGATTTTTTCAGAGCGCTTCGCGCTTGGCGATATCGATCCACTCGCGCTGTTCGCGCTGGTAGTAGCTCGGCGCCAGCTTCGCCCGTTTGATGGTCTCGGCGAACAAGGCGCCCGCCTTGGCGAGTTCGCCGTTGCGCTTGAGCAGCAAGGCATAGCGCACGCGCGCTTCCTCGCCGGGATAGCCGCCCGCGACGACGGCTTCGTATTCGTGCAGCGCGGCGGCGACTTCGCCGCTGGCCTCGACCGTGCGCGCATACAGCAAATGGCCGTCGCTGGAGCGGAAGTCGGGATTGGCGGCGATGAGCTCATCCAGTGTCTGCTTCGCCTGCTGCGGCTGTTCGAGGGCGAACTGCGCCTTGGCCAGCCCGAGCATGAGGTTCGGGTCGGTCTTGTAAAGACCCTTGAGGGCGGAGCGGTAGAGCTCAGCCGCCTGCTGGTAGTCGCCGCTGAGCAGGCTCTGCTCGGCGAGGCGTCGGCGGTTGTCCTGGGTGTCGGCGATATCGAGCTGGCGGCTCGCCTTGCGCTTGCCGCGTTCGGGATCGATACGGTCGTGCACGCTGCGCACCACGCGCCGTGCGCCGCGGCTGTGGCGCATCTCCGGCAGCACTTCCGCGAACACGTAGATCGCCACGGCGATGAACGATCCGATCAGCAGGAGGAAGATCCAGTACATCGGGCGCCCGGTCCGGATGACGTGCACGGCGCAGGTGATCTGCAGCAGGACAGACAGGATCAGGATAGGGCTCATGGGATCAGGCTCATCGACATTCCGTGTGCGTTGTCGCGTCGTGCGTTTGCTTCAGGCTGCTTCGTAAGCACCGTAGCCGCGCAGGCGGCGGTAGCGCTTCTCGATGAGTTCGTCGGCCGGAATCCCTTGCAGCGCATCCAGTTCGTTGAGCAGCACCGCTTTCAGTCGCGTCGCCATCTGTTTCGGATTGCGATGCGCGCCGCCGGTCGGCTCGCGCACGATCTTGTCGATCAGGCCGAGTTCGAGCAGGCGCTTGGCGGTCAAGCCGAGCTGTTCGGCGGCGTCCTTGGCCTTGTCGGCGGTTTTCCACAGGATCGAGGCACACCCTTCCGGCGTGATCACCGAGTAGGTGCTGTATTCGAGCATCAGCGTGCGGTCGCCGACGCCGATGGCGAGCGCGCCGCCGGAGCCGCCTTCGCCGACCACGGAGCAGATGATCGGTGTGCGCAACTCCGACATTTCCAGCAGGTTGCGGGCGATGGCCTCGGACTGGCCGCGCTCCTCGGCACCGATGCCGGGATAGGCGCCGGGCGTGTCGATGAAGGTCAGCAGCGGCAGCTTGAAGCGCTCGGCCATCTTCATCAGGCGCAGCGCCTTGCGATAACCCTCCGGGCGCGGCATGCCGAAGTTGCGGCGCACCTTGGACTTGGTGTCGCGGCCCTTCTCGTGGCCGATGATCATCACGCTGCGGCCGTCGATGCGGCCGAGGCCGCCGACAATGGCGCTGTCGTCGGCGTAGGCGCGGTCGCCGGCGAGCTCCTGGAACTCGTCGCAGATCACGCGGATGTAGTCGTAGGTGTACGGCCGCGCCGGATGGCGGGCGAGCTGCGAGACCTGCCAGGGCGTGAGGTCGCGGAAGATCTGCGCGGTGCGCAGCCGCAGCTTGTCCTGCAGGGCGTGTACTTCGGCGTCGACGTTGACCGCCGGGCCGGTGCTGGCCTGGCGCAGGTCCTGGATCTTGGCCTCCAGGTCGGCAATGGGTTGCTCGAAGTCCAGGTAATTCGGGTTCATCAGCGGGATGGCCGCGGGAAAGGGGACAGTCTAGCCGAAGGATCGCCTTTTCCCTTCTCCCTCCGGGAGAAGGTGCCCCACAGGGGCGGATGAGGGAAGGAGGATCCAGACCCACGGGAGCGTTCCCTGGCAAGTCATTATCCTTCCCTCATCCGGCGCTTCGCGCCACCTTCTCCCAAGGGGAGAAGGGAGAGCAACTGCTAATTCGCCCAGGGTCGATTGCCCATGGCCACCCGCACCGTCCGCACGCCGGGCTGGGCGCGCAGGCTGCCGGCGAGGTCGGCATCGACCCGCACGCCGTTGCTGCCGTTGAGATCCAGCGTGCCGGCGGTGCCGGCCGGCAGCAGCAGGTCGTAGCGCAGGGGCGTGTTGCCGGGGCGATGCTGGGCCAGCACGTGCTCGATGCGGTCGAGCAGGCCCGGGAC
This sequence comes from Luteimonas sp. GW821-FHT14E02, assembly GCF_058803905.1. NCBI lineage: Bacteria > Pseudomonadati > Pseudomonadota > Gammaproteobacteria > Lysobacterales > Lysobacteraceae > Luteimonas > Luteimonas sp. GW821-FHT14E02. Next base: position 67,418 of record NZ_JBXAPK010000009.1, read on the forward strand.
GCGCAGGTCCAGGCGCAAGGCCAGTTGCTGCGCGCTCTGCGGACAGAGCTGGCGATAGTCCCAGCAGCGCCGCGCGCGCAGGGAGAAACCGCCGCTGAACTCGTCCTCGCGCAGGCCGCCCTCGACGATCAGGATGCGGTCGCGCGTGAGCAGCTGCGCGAATTCGAAATAGGCCTCGGCGAAGAACGCGCATTCGATGCGGCCGCGTCCGTCCTCGAGCTGCACAAAGGCCTGTGAATCGCCGCGCTTGCGCATGCCGATCACCATGCCGGCAACGATCGCGGTGGTTTCCTGGCGCCAGCTGCGGCCTTCCTGCGAGCGTCCGCCCTGTTGCGAGCGCTCCCACACGGTGTCGAGCTGGCTGAGGTCGGTGCCCACCAGCAGCGTGAGTTCGTCGCGGTAGGGATCGATCGGATGGCCGCTCAGGTAATGGCCGAGGGTGTCGCGTTCGCCGTTGAGCTTCTGCGCCAGCGGCCATTCCTCGGTTTCCGGCAGTTCGATACGCGAACTGGAGGCGGGTTCGGCGAAGCCGCCGAACAACGAGTTCTGGCCGGCTTCGCGTTCGCGCGCCATCTGGTCGGTGGCCTTCAGCACTTCCGGCAATTGCAGCTGCAGCGATGCGCGATTCTTGCCGAGCGCATCGAGCGCGCCGGCGTTGGTCAGTGCTTCCAGCGTGCGCCGGTTCAACTTCGACGATTCCACGCGGCGGCAGAAGTCGAGCAGGTCCTCGTACTGGCCGGAGCGTAGACGCTCGGACGCGATGGCCTCGCAGGCGCCCTGGCCGACGCCCTTCACCGCGCCGAGGCCATAACGGATGGTGCGTTCGTCGATCGCCTCGAACATGTAGTTCGACGCGTTGACGTCCGGCGGCAGCACGGTGAGGCCGAGCGCGCGCGCTTCGTCGAGGAACATCACCACCTTGTCGGTGCTGTCCATGTCCGAGGACAGCACTGCGGCCATGAACTCGGCGGGGTAGTGCACCTTCAGCCAGGCGGTCTGATAGGCGACCAGCGAATAGGCGGCCGCGTGCGACTTGTTGAAGCCGTAGCCGGCGAACTTCTCCATCAAGTCGAAGATCGGGCCGGAGACGCGCGGTTCGATGTTGTGGTGCTCCTTCGCACCGGTTTCGAACTTGCTGCGCTCCTTCGCCATCTCCTCGACTTTCTTCTTGCCCATCGCGCGGCGCAGCAGGTCGGCGCCGCCCAGCGAATAGCCGGCCAGCACCTGCGCGGTCTGCATCACCTGTTCCTGGTAGACGAAGACGCCGTAGGTGGGCGCGAGCACGGGTTCCAGCAGCGGATGCGGATACTTCACTTCCGCACGGCCGTGCTTGCGCTCGATGAAGTCCGGGATCAGGTCCATCGGGCCTGGCCGGAACAGCGAGTTCAAGGCGATGAGGTCTTCGAAGCGGTCGGGTTTCGCGCGCTTGAGCAATTCGCGCATGCCGCGGGATTCGAACTGGAACACCGCGACCGTTTCACCGCGTGCGAACAGCTCGTAGGCTTTCACGTCGTCGAGCGGCAGCGATGCGATGTCGAGCGGTGCCTCCTGCAGGTGCGCGCGATGCGCGTTGATCGCCTTCACCGCCCAGTCGATGATGGTGAGCGTGCGCAGGCCGAGGAAGTCGAACTTGACCAGCCCGACGGCCTCGACATCGTCCTTGTCGAATTGCGTGACCGGGTTGCGGCCGCGGCCCTCGCCGTCGTGTTCGGCGAACAGCGGGCAGAAATCGCTGAGCGGGCTCGGCGCGATCACCACGCCACCGGCGTGCTTGCCGGCGTTGCGGGTGAGGTCTTCCAGTTGCAGTGCGAGGTCGATCAGATCGCGGACGTCGTCCTCGTCGTTGTAGCGCTGGATCAGTTCGCTGCTGGACAGTTCGGGATCGCGTTGCGCTTCCTCCGAGCGGCCGAGCGCGTCGTCGAGGCAGACGCCCAGCGTCAGCGGAATGAGTTTTGCGATGCCGTCGACGAAGCCGTAGGGGAAACCGAGCACGCGGCCGGCGTCGCGCACCACCGCCTTCGCCGCCATCGTGCCGTAGGTGATGATCTGGCTGACGCGGTCGCGGCCATACTTCGCCGCGACGTAGTCGATCACCTCGTCGCGGCGATCCATGCAGAAGTCGATGTCGAAGTCCGGCATCGACACGCGTTCCGGATTGAGGAAGCGTTCGAACAGCAGGTCGTAGGGCAACGGATCGAGATCGGTGATGCCCAAGGCCCATGCGACGAGCGAACCGGCGCCCGAACCGCGTCCCGGGCCGACCGGAATGCCGTGGTCCTTCGCCCAGTTGATGAAGTCGGCCACGATCAGGAAGTAACCGGGGAACCCCATCTTGATGATGACGTCGAGCTCGCGATCCAGCCGCGCTTCGTAATCGGCGCGGGTGTAGCCGTCGGCGACGGGATGTTTCTGCAAACGCTTGACCAGGCCGTCGCTTGCCTCGCTGCGGATCCAGGAATCCAGCGTGTGATCCGACGGGACCGGGAACGCCGGCAGGAAGTACGTGCCCAGGCGCAGTTCGAGATTGCAGCGCTGCGCCAGCGCGACCGCGTTGTCGATGGCGTCGGGCACGTCGGCGAACAGTTCCGCCATTTCGTCGGCGGATTTCAGGTATTGCTGCGGTGTGTAGTCGTGCGGACGGCGCGGATCGTCGAGCACGCGGCCGGACGCGATGCACACGCGCGCCTCGTGCGCGTCGAAGCCGCTCTCGTCGAGGAAGCGCACATCGTTGCTCGCCACCACGGGAATGCCGAGTTTCGACGCCGCATGCAGCGCGAACGTGTTGTAGGCGGTTTCGCCCTCCAGGCCGGCGCGGGTGATTTCCAGATGCAGCCGGTCGTCGAACGTGCGTTGCAGATCGGCCAGCACACCTTCGGCGAGATCGTGACGGCCGCCTTCGGCGAGCTGTCCCGCCTGCGCCTGCCGTCCCGAGAGGGCGAACAAGCCTTTCACGGCAGAGCCGTCGTTGCTCTCCTTCAGCCAATGCGGGCGCACCACCACGCCATCATGGCGCTGTCCTTCCATCCACGCGCGCGTGAGCAGGCGCGAGAGCGCCAGATAGCCGTCGTGATCGCGACACAGCAGCGTGAGCCGCGATGGCGCCTCGTCGCCCTCGGCGATGAGCACGTCGGCACCGGCGATCGGCTTGATGCCGGTGCCCTCGGCGGCGCGGTAGAACTTCACCAGCGAGAACAGATTGTTGCGATCGGTCACCGCCACCGCTGGCAGGCCGAGCGCGGCGCAACGCTTGACGAGTTCCGGGATGCGGATCGTCGAATCGGCCAGCGAATACTCGCTGTGCAGGTGGAGGTGGGCGAAGCGTGCGGGCATGAACGGGACGGCTCAGCAGACCAGTCCGAGGCAGTGTCGCGCCACGATGGCCGGTCTTGCGAACGAGTGATCGACCCGCAGGTTAGGGCGTGGGACGGACAGGAACAAGGCTTGACATCGCCGCTCGGATTGAAAGCGACGGACACCGGCCGTGTCTGGTTGCCGGGATCGGAATCCGGTCGAAAACGCCCTCGCCCCGAGATGGGGAAAGGGCGTGTCCCGATGCCCGCGGAGTGCTCGGCGGGTGGGGAGCGGCGACTTGCGGGATCAGATCACCCGGTCACACCACCCGGAATGGCCTGTGCTCCGCCGCGTGCGGGTCCGGGCCGTAGTGCCGCGTGTGAACGCGCAGGCGCTGCGACGCCAGGGCCAGTTCGTCCAGGCGGTCGCGGACCCAGGCCGCGCGCTGGGCGTCGCCGTCGCCGGTCGGGTGCCGCGTGGTGCGGTAGTCGCAGAAATCGCGGTAGTCCTCGACTTCCTCGGCGAATGCCGGCCAGGTCAGCTCGATCAGCAGCACGTCGTCTAGGCGGCCGAGCAGCGGCACGTGGTCCGGGATCAGATCATTCTCGAGTTGCACGTAGTCGTTGAGCTTCTTCATCCGCATGCGCTGCGCCTCGGTGCAATCCCAGTCGGCATCCGCGCACATCGCGCGTAGTTCGTGCAGGCGGTGGAGGCGCTCGCCGATCTCATATTCCGCCTGTTCCGGCGGCATGTCGTTGAGCCAGTTGATCAGCCGCCGCAGGCGTGGGACATCGACACGCGGCGCATCCGGATGCAGTTCATGGATTAGCGCGTCGAACCGGGCGACCGCCGAGGGCTGCAGCGCCGGCACGCCCGTGGCCGGCCGTCTGGCGTTCGGCGAGGCGGCCCCACCCAGTGGAGGCATCGAGGAGGAGAAGGAGAAGGCCATGGAACACCTCGGATTCCGGCCTGTCATTGCATCGGACGGCCCCTGACCGGAAAGGTGGCGCGTCCGGCATCGTCAAGACGAACATGCTGCGTGCGCGACCTCAGTGTGCGCACGTTTCCTTCGGTGCGGGCGTGACGCGACGCACAGCACGCCTACCGGCATCGCAAGCGGCTTAGCGATTTTTCATCTGTGTGCAGGCCGCATCATGAGCCTGGATTGTCCATTCCGGCGGCACCCGCAGTCATGTGACGCGCAGTGTCAATGCGCTGAACCAGTCAGCCAATCGATGCGTTTTGCGGAAGCAGAGATGCTCCGCATTCACGCACCGGCGCGAAACTGCGGCGGTGTTGCGGACATGGCCCATGCAGCGACAGCGCCTGCAAATGCGCGGGCGTGGGATAGCCTTTGTGCGCGTCGAAGCCGTATTGCGGATAGTCGACGTGCAGCGCGCGCATGGCGCGATCGCGCGCGACCTTGGCCAGGATCGAGGCCGCCATGATCGCCGGATCGAGCGCGTCGCCGCCGATCAATGCCTCGGCCGGGCAGGGCAGGTCGCGCGGCAATCGATTGCCGTCGATGCGCGCGAATTGCGCGGCGGGCGTCAGCGCGCACAGGGCCCTGCGCATGCCGACGAGCGTGGCCTGCAGGATGTTCAGCGCATCGATCTCGTCGGCTTCGACGAATTCCACGCGCCAAGCCAGCGCGCGTTCCATGATCAGCGGATACAGCGCCTCGCGACGCGCTTCCGGCAGCTTCTTGGAGTCGTTGAGGCCTTCGATGGGGCGGTCCGGGTGCAGGATGACTGCGGCTACCGTCACAGGACCGGCCAATGGTCCACGTCCGGCTTCGTCGATTCCTGCTATTAACGGTAATTTAACCATCGAATTCGGTAACCTGAACGTCCCCAAGGATTGGGGGCATCGCAAGACATGGAACATTCGGATGAAGTCTAAAGGAATCGAAAGCCTCGACCGGCGGCCTGCCACTTCGGGGAACCCCTCTCACCGCGAATCCCTCTGGTCGGCTGACCGGAGTTGGTCTTGTCATGTCAGCGCGGCGTCGGCTTCGACGTTTGACATGACATTCCCCCGAAACGCGCCGGCCCGCTCCGCGGGATGACCACCGGAAGTTTGATCGCGGGCCACTCAAGCGCGCGCCTTTCGCGATAAACCGGCAAGGCGGGCGCGGGCAGGTTCGCGTACCACGGAAAAACGGAACGGCATGAGCCATCAAGGTCTGATGTCGATCCAGCACGAGAAATCTCTTCAATTGGCAAAGCTCTGATCCCCACTCACTCAGGAGGTGATTTGTGACGGATAACATCGATACGAGGAATTTGGATGCCCTGGCGGGCGCGGTCTATTTCACCGTCGGGCGCGGAACCGAAGGCGGCAGCGCGTCGTACCGCCTGTCGGTCGCCGGTGTCGACAAGAGCGAATGGGGCCAGGTCAGCGCGGTCGCCGCGAACAGCGGCTACAGCATGGGCACGATCCAGGTCGATTTCGGACAGCGCGGCACCTGGCCGCTCGGCGCGATCGAGAACCGCAAGCTCAACGAAGGCGAGAAGACGTACGTCGATGCCGTCATCGAGCAGGCTTCGGCCTACGCGAAGCAGCATGGCCTGAAATTCACCGACGACCTCGCGCAGCTGCGCACCGATCTGCTGACGCACGGCAACGGCGAGGGCAAGCGCTCCTCCATCACCTACATCGATACCGACACCCGCGACAGCATCAATGCCTGGGCGTCTTCCGATGAAGGCAAGAAGTGGATCCACAGCAACATCGACTATCCGCAGGTGAGGAACGCGACGCAGACCGCGATGTCGATCCTCGACAAGCACGGAAGCAATGTGCCGGAGGATCGTCGCTTCGAAGCCATCAACATCCTTGCCAAGACCGCTAACCAGTTCCCGAGCCAGTTGGAAAAACTGGAGAAGGTGCTGAAGGACGGCGGCGATTACGACGCGCTGCTGGCGAAGACCAAGGAGATCAAGGGCACCTATTCGTTCTATGACGGCCCGAAAGCGGCGTCGGTGGCGGAAAAGTACGAGAACAATTACGGCGATCCGAGCAAGAAGGAAGCGCTCGACCGCGCGCATGCCAAGGTGAGCAAGCGCGACTTCGATCCGAACACCGAGAAGACCGACGAGGATCTCAAGCAGGCCAAGGCCGCGCTCGGTGGCGGTTCGCAGAGCAAGTCGTCCGACGCCGTGCTCGAGCAGGGCGAGAGCGGCAAGAAGGTCCGCAAGCTGGAAGCGAACCTCGCCGGTCTCGGCTACGTCGATGCCCAGAGCCAGGTGCTCGCGGTGGACGGCAAGTTCACGGCCGAGACGAAGCAGGCGGTGGAAGCCTATCAGCGCGGCGCCAATCTGCAGCCGGTGGACGGCAAGGCCGGTCCGAAGACCCTGGGCTCGATCGACGAGACCGTGCGCGGGTTGCAGGAAAACCTCAACAAGCTCGGCGTCACCGGTCCAAACGGCAAGGCGATCGGCGTGGATGGTTATTACGGCGACGGTACGCGTGATGCGGTGAAGGCGTTCCAGGAAAAGAACGGGCTGGACCCCACGGGCATCGCCGATCCCAAGACGCTCGATGCGATCAAGAACAAGGCGCAGCAGTTGGGCCAGACCGACCCGGTGCGTCCGGTCGATGCCAAGCCGGAGCCCGCGCCGCAGTCCGAGGCCGAGCGTCTGGGTCGCGCGAATCCGATCTTCAATCAGGCCATGCAGGCGCTGGAGAAGCTGGGCCCCAACGGCGGCTTCGCGAACCGCGAGCAGATGGAGCGTGCCGCCGGCACCATCGCCTTTGAAGCCAAGGTGACCGGCATGGAGCGGGTCGACAAGATCGTGGCCAGCACCGACGGCAAGGGCCTGATCGCCGTGCAGATCAATCCGAACAATCCGCATGACGTGAATCGCGAATACGTCGACAAGTCGCATGCCGCCACGCAGCCGTTGAACCAGAGCCTGCAGCAATTGAACGCGGAGACGCAGCGACAGGATCAGGAATCGCGCAAGATCATCGATGCGCCGATCGCGCAGCCTGGGCGGGCATTTGCCTGAACCCGGCGGGAGCGGTGTGGAAGCACCGCTCCGGTTTCATCCGGGCTGTTACTTGGATGAGTAGTTCACGCGACGCCCGCATCCGCGGGCGTCGTCGTTTCCGCGCCGAGGAATTCCGAGATCGCATCGGCCGCGCGCGCGGATGCATCCTGTCGCAAGGCCAGGTGCAGCTCGCGATAACGCGCCTGTAGCGATTCGACCGCATGCGGATTGCGGAACCAGGCGAGTACCGCATCGGAGAGCTTGTCCGGTGTGCAGTCATGCTGCATCAGTTCCGGCGCGAGATCGGCGCCCGCCAACACGTTGGGTAGTGCGTAGCGATCGACCTTGAGCATGCCGAAGCCCTTCACGATCGAATAGGTCAGCGGCGCGATCCTGTAGCCGACCACCATCGGCCGCTTGGCCAGCATCGCTTCGAGCGTGGCGGTGCCCGAAGCGAGCAGGACGACGTCGGCCGCGATCATCGCCGTGCGGGCGTTGCCGTCGATGAGCTGGATATCCGGCGCCGCGATTCCGGCATCCGGCAGCAACCGTTCGATCGCCGCGCGGCAGGCGGCGTTGGCGGCGGGCACGACGACCCGCAGCCCAGGCAATTGCGCCGCCACGCGTGCGGCCGCGGCGAGGAACGGCGCGCCGAGACGGCCGATTTCGCCCAGACGCGAACCGGGAAGCAACGCCAGCACAGGCGCGTCCTGCGCGAGGTCGAGGCGCGCGCGCGCTTGCGCGCGATCCGGATCGAGTGGCATCTCGTCGGCGAGCGGATGACCGACGAAACGCGCATCCACGCCATGCTTGGCATAGGTCGGCGGCTCCATCGGAAACAGGCACAGCACGCGCGAAGCCGACAGGCCGATCTTCTCCGCGCGCTTTTCCCGCCACGCCCACACCGATGGACTGACGTAATGCACCGTGCGGATGCCGCGTGCCTTCAGCCAGCGTTCCACGCCGAGATTGAAATCAGGCGCATCGATGCCGACGAAGACGTCGGGCTGCCACGCCAGCAGGCGTTTGCGCAGGTTGCGTCGCAGTTTCAGCAGGCGCGGCAGGTGCGAGAGCACTTCCGCCAGCCCCATCACCGCCAGCTCCTGCGCATCGAACCACGTATCGAGGCCGGCGGCGCGCATCGCGTCGCCGCCGACGCCCGCGAACTGCGCATCGGGAAAGCGCTTGCGCAATTCGGCGATCAGGCCGGCGCCGAGCAGGTCACCGGAAGCTTCGCCGGCGCACAGCGCGATGCGTTTCGGCGCGATGATCGGTAAGCCGGGGTCGGAAGAGGGCAAAGCGGGCTCACTGCTGGAGGCAATGGGCGCATTTTGCCGCGATGGCGATACTTTTGCCTGTCTCCCGCCAAACTCGAAGGCAGGGCAGGGGAAATGCGGGTTTCAGCGCAGCAGCGGACGCTCGCCGCTATCGATGAATTCGAGGAATGCGCGAACGTCCTCGCTGCCCTGCGCGAGCTCGCCGAGCTTGGCGCGTGCCTGCTCCAGCGTGTCGCCCGAGACGTAGAGCGCGCGATAGGCGCGCTTGATCGCACTGATGCGTTCACTGTCGAAGCCGCGGCGCTTCAGGCCCTCGCTGTTGATGCCGCGCGGGCGTCCCTGTTCGCTCTGCGCCACCATCACGAATGGCGGCACGTCGCCGGAGATCAGCGCGCCCATGCCGATGAAGGCGTGCGCGCCGATGCGGCAGAACTGATGCGCGCCGGAGAAGCCGCTCATGATCACCCAGTCGCCGACGCTGACGTGTCCGGCCAGCGTGGTGTTGTTGGAGAACACGCAGTGGTTGCCGATGTGGCAGTCATGCGCGACATGGGTGTAGGCGAGCAGCCAGTTGTCGTCGCCGATGCGGGTGACGCCGCCGCCGTTGCCGGTGCCGCGATTGAGGGTGACGAACTCGCGGATCACGTTGCGGTCGCCGATCACCAGTTCGACGCGTTCGCCCTGGTATTTCTTGTCCTGCGGATCGCCACCGATGGCGGCGTGGCCGTGGATATGGTTGTCGCGGCCGATCCGGGTGGGGCCGAGGATGCTGCAATGCGCGCCGATGCGCGTGCCTTCGCCGATCTCCACGTCCGCACCGATGACGGTGAAGGCGCCGACCGAGACATTGGCGCCGAGTCGTGCCGACGGATCGATGACCGCGCTGGCATGAATGCCCGCGACTGACATGTCAGACCTTCACCTCGGCGCAGAGGATGTCGGCACTGGCGACCTGCTGGTTGTCCACGCGGGCGATGCCGCAGTACTGCGTCATGTTGCGGATGGTGCGCTTGATCGTGACCTCGAGTTCCAGGCGGTCGCCCGGCACCACCATGCGCGAGAACTTGGCGTTGTCCACCTTCACCAGATACGACAGCCGCCCTTCCTGGCTGCGGGGTTGGCTGACTTCGCTCAGCACGCCGCCGGCCTGCGCGAGCGCTTCGATCACCAGCACGCCCGGCATCACCGGATGGCCGGGGAAATGGCCCTGGAAGAAATGCTCGTTGCAGGTGACGTTCTTGTAGGCCAGGACGCGCTTGCCGGGTTCGAGCTCGGTCACGCGATCGACCAGCAGGAACGGATAGCGGTGCGGCAGATACTGCCGGATGGCGGCAATATCCAGGGGCAGAATGATTTCGGAGGACATCAGGATTCCTTATCGCGCGCGCCGAGTTTGCGCGCCATTGCATCGAGTTGTTTGAAGCGTGCGGCGCTCTTGCGCCAGTCGCGGTTGTCCATCAGCGGGGTGCCGGAAGAATACTCTCCTGGCTCGCGGATCGAATTCGTCACCAGGCTCATCGCCGTGATCATCACGCGATCGCAGATTTCCAGGTGCCCGAGTACGCCGGCGGCGCCGCCGATCAGGCAGTAGCGGCCGATGACGGCGCTGCCGGCGACCGCCGAGCATCCCGCCATGGCGGTGTGTGCGCCGATGCGCACGTTGTGGCCGATCTGGATCTGGTTGTCGAGGCGGACGTCCTCTTCCAGCACCGTGTCCTCGATCGCGCCGCGGTCGATGGTGGTGTTGGCGCCGATTTCGCAATCGTCGCCGATCACCACGCCGCCTTGTTGCGGCACCTTGATCCAGCGGCCCTGATCCATTGCCAGGCCGAAACCGTCGGCGCCGAGCACGGCGCCCGGATGGACGAGCACGCGCTTGCCCAGCCGCACGCGACGCACGAGCGTGATGCGTGCGACCAGTTCGCAGCCGGCGCCGACTTCGCAATCCTCGCCGATCACGCAGCCCGGGCCGACGATCGCGCCGGCATGCACGCGCGAACGCGCGCCGATGGCGACGAACGGGCCGATCTGCGCGCCAGGATCGATGTCCGCGGACGGGTCGATCACGGCGCTGGCATGGATGCCCGGCTGCACGGCCGCGGGCGGATCGAACAGCGCGGCGATCTTGGCGAAGGCGACGTAGGGATCAGCGGCGATCAGCGCCGTGCCCCCATAGCCTTCCGCGTCGGCCGCGCGCATCACCACGACGCTCGCGGCCGAATCGGCGAGCTGCGGGCGATAGCGTGGATTGGAGAGGAAGGCGAGCTGTCCGGCGCCGGCTTTCGCGAGCGTCGCCACGGAGTCGACACGCACCGCGCCATCGCCGTGCAAGGCGATGGCGAAACGTTCGGCCAGTTCGCTGGCGGAGTACGAGGCGCCGGCCATGGCAATTGACCGATACGGCGGCGTCAGAACGCGCCGCCGAAGGTGAACTGCAGGCGCTCGATTTCGTCGGCTTCCTGGGTCTGCACGCCGTTGGCGTCGTACTTGCTGCCCTGGTTGCGCAGCGGGAACGCGTAGCTGATCGAGATCGGGCCGACCGGCGCGCGCCACATCAGCGCGATGCCGTAGGACGCGCGCAGTTCGCCGGCGTCGAAGCTGTCGTAGTCCTTGTAGACGTTGCCGAAGTCAAGGAACGCGGAAATGCGAGCCGCCGGGCTGTCGAACAGCTTCGGGAAGAACATTTCAAACGACCCGACCGTCTTGAACGAACCACCGATCGGCTGCATGTAGCGGGCATCGGTGTAGCCGTAGGGTGCGTCGCGCGGACCGAGCGTGTTGTCGCGATAGCCGCGCACCGAGCGCGCGCCACCGGCGTAGAAGTTTTCGAAGAAGGGCAGGCCGGTGGCGGTGAAGCTGTCGGTCTGGATCGTGCCGGGCGGGCAGCTGCCGGAACCGGCCGCGCTGCTGGTCGTGACGCTGCTGCCGCCGGGCGGAATCACAGGGCCGCCGGGCAGCGCCTGGCAGCTGACGAGCGTCTTGTCGGAGCCGTAGCTGTCGCCGTAGCCGACTTCGAAGCGGGTGTTGAGCACCAGCGCCCTGGAGATAGGCCAGTACTTCGAGAACTCGTAGTTGAGCTTGTAGTACTCGGCGGTGGAGCCGGGCAGCGTGGTTTCCAGCGAGATGCGGTTCAAGGTGCCGGCGGTGGGCTGCAGGTAGTCGTTGCGCGTATCGCGCGACCAAGCCAGCGTCGTGCGCCAGGAGTGGAACGTGCGTTCGCCGAGCGCGTCGATGTACTTCACGATGCTGTCGGGCGTGCTGCCGCGATAGGTGAAGATCTCGTTGCGATCGAGGGCGAACGACGCGCGGACCGAATCAGACTCGGACAGCGGCAGGCCGAACACGACTTCGGCGGCGGCGCTGGTGGAGGAGTACTGCGCGGTGTTGTATTCGGAGTTGTCGAACTCACGCCACCACAGGTTGTAGCCCAGCGTCAGGCCGTTGTCGGTGAAGTACGGGTTGAGGAAGGAGAACGAATAGCGCTTCAGGTAGACGTTGCGCTGCGCTTCCACGGAGACCTGGTTGCCGCTGCCGAGGAAGTTGTTCTGCGTCAGCTGCACGGACGTGGTCAGGCCGGCCAGCTGCGAGTAGCCGAGGCCGAAGACGAAGCTGCCGGAGGTGGTTTCCTTGACGTTGAAGACCACGTCGACTTCGTCGTTGCTACCGGCCACCGGCTTGGTTTCGACGTCGACGCTGCCGGGCTCGAAGAAGCCCAGGCGCTGCAGGCGCAGCTTGGAACGGTCGACGGCCACCTGCGAGTACCAGCTGCCTTCGAACTGGCGCATCTCGCGGCGCATCACTTCGTCGGAGGTGCGCGTGTTGCCCTTGAAGTCGATGTGGCGAACCATCACGCGCGGTCCCGGCACCACCTGCATGTTGATGCCGACGGTGCGGTTTTCGCGATTGACGTCCAGGTCCGGATTCACGCGGGCGAAGGCGTAGCCGATGTTGCCGAGCGTGGCCGTGATCTGGTCGGAGCTGAATTCCAGCAGCGCGCGCGAGAAGGTCTGCTCGGGCTTGGCCAGCACCATGCGCTCGATCTGCTCCTTCGGCAGGATCGTGTCACCGCTCACCTCGACCTTGGAGATCTTGTAGATCTCGCCCTCGGTGAGGCCCATGGTGAGGAACATGTCGCGCTTGTCGGAGCTGATGGCGACCTGCGTGCTGTCGACGTTGAAGTCGATATAGCCGCGATCGAGATAGAAATTGGTGAGCTTCTCGAGATCGCCGGAGAGCTTCTCGCTCGAATACTGGTCGTCGCGGCGGTACCAGCTCAGCCAGTTGCTTTCGGACGATTCCCAGGTGTCGGTGATCTGCTTCTGCTCGAAGGTGTCGTTGCCGACCAGGTTGATGTGGCGGATCTTGGCCGCCTTGCCTTCCTTGATGGCGATGGTGACGTCGACGCGGTTGCGGTCGAGCTTGCTCACCGTCGGCGTCACTTCGACGTTGTACTTGCCCTTGTTGTTGTACTGGCGCTTCAGTTCCAGCGTGACCCGGTCGAGTGCGAGGCGGTCGAAGGTTTCGCCCTCGGCCAGGCCGATGTCCTTCAGGCCCTTGAGCAGGTCCTCGCTCTTGATGTCCTTGTTGCCGGTCAGGGTGAGCTTGTTGATCGCCGGACGCTCGGTGACGGTGACGACCAGGATGTCGCCCTGGCGATCGACCCGGATGTCCTCGAAGAAGCCGGTCTTGTACAGCGCCCGCACCGCCTGCGCGATGCGGCTCTGGTCGACGGTGTCGCCGCGCTCGATCGGCAGGTAGGTGAACACGGTGCCGGCGCCGATGCGCTGCAGGCCGTCGATGCGGATGTCGCTGACGGTGAAGCCGGTGTTGTTCACCACCGGTGCGGGCGTGAGTGCGGGTGCGGCGGCGGGAGCGGTGGAGGGTGGCGCGATGCCGAAAGCGGCCTGCGGATCGGTCGCCTGCTGGGCCCAAGCGGGGGCGGTAGCCGATGCGAGGGCGAGGACAAGCAGGCGGCGGGTCGGAATACGCGTCATCAATACAGGTCCACGGTGAAATGCAAAGGGCCGGCCGCGGGAGGCGGCAGCAGGGGTTGCGGGTCAGACAGTCAACGCACGAAGTTGTTCAGTATGTCGTTGTAGAACGCCAGGCCCATCAACCCCGCCAGCAAAGCGAGGCCGACATATTGCCCGGCGGCCATCGCACGCTCGCTTAACGGGCTGCCCTTGACCAACTCAATAAGGTAATACAGGAGGTGACCCCCGTCCAAGAGCGGGATCGGCAGCAGGTTGAGGATGCCGAGGCTGAGCGAGAGCAGCGCCAGCACGGTCAGATACCAGGCCAGGCCCTGCTGCGCCGAGGCGTTGGCGACGCGCGCGATGGTGATCGGGCCGGCGATGCTGTTCTGCACCGAAACGCGACCGCTGAAGACACGGGCGGCCATTTCGAACAGCTGCTTGGTCTGGTAGCGCATTTCGCGGAATGCGGCGGGAACCGCTTCGATCGGGCCGTAGCGCTGGATCGCGTCCTTGGGAGGGAATTCGAACTTGCCAGATGCGATCCCGAATCCCCAGTAGCTCGAATTGCCATCCTTGCGGGGCGTGAGACGCGGCTTGAGCGGAAGCGCCAGGCGATCCCCGTCACGCTCCACCTCGACCATGACCTCGACGTCGCGCGGTCCAAGCTTCTGCATCATCGGGATGATGTCTTCGAACGACTGCACGGGCTCGCCGTCGATGGCGGTGATGCGATCGCCCTCGGCCAGGACGCCCCAGGCGGCGCTATTGGGTGTGATGCTGCCGATGACAGCCGGTTGCAGTTCGTATCGCGCCTGCAGCCCGATGGCGGACAAGGCAGCGCGTTCGTCGTGGTCCTCGGGAATGCGCGACAGCTTCAGCGTGCGCGTGCGCTCGTTGCCATGCGCATCGCGCACGCGCAAGGTGGCGTCCTTGCGATCGAGCGCATCCGGCAGCAATGCCATCAGCACTTCGCGCCAGATCGGAGTGGCGCGTCCGTCGACTTCGAGCACGGTGTCGCCGCGCTGCAATCCGGATTCCGCGGCGATGGCGGACACCTGGCCGACCACCGGCGCGTAATCGGGGCGCCCGACCACGAACATCGCCCAGAACAGCACGACGCAAAGGATCAGGTTGGCGATCGGACCGGCGACGACGATCGCGATGCGGCGCCAGACCGATTTGTTGTTGAAGGCCTGCTCGGCTTCGGCCGGCGCGACGTCGGTCTCGCGCTCGTCCAGCATCTTGACGTAGCCGCCAAGCGGAATCGCCGCGATGACGTATTCGACGCCGTCCTTGCCGATGCGCGTCCACAACGGCCTGCCGAAGCCGATCGAGAAGCGCAGCACCTTGACGCCGTTGCGGCGCGCCACCCAGAAGTGGCCGAATTCGTGGAAGGTGATCAGCAGGCCGAGGCCGACGATGTACCACCACACGGAGCCGATGATTTCGAGCATGCGGAGAACCTGTTCTCAGACTCGCTGGGCGTGGTGGGGCAGGGCGGAAGAAACGTGTTGCCGCGCGCGCAGATCGGCCTCGCGCAGGGCGTTCAGCGAGTCTGCGGGCGCCGACGGTAGCGCCGTCAGTGCGTCTTCGACCAGGGCCGGAATGGACAGGAAACCGATCTGGCCCTGAAGAAAGGCTGAAACTGCTATTTCGTTGGCTGCATTGAGGATCGCGGGGGCCGTGCCGCCGGTGTCCAGCGCAGCATAGGCCAGCCGCAGGCAGGGGAAGGCGTCGAGATCGGGCGCCTCGAAATCGAGCCGGCCGTGAGCCAGCAGGTCGAGTCCGCCGACGCCGGAAGCGATCCGCTGCGGCCAGGCGAAGCCGATGGCGAGCGCGGTGCGCATGTCGGGCAGGCCGAGCTGGGCCAGGGTGGAGCCGTCGACGAATTCCACCAGCGAGTGCACCAGGCTCTGCGGATGCACCAGCACGTCGATTTGCGCGCCGGGCAGCCCGAACAGGTGGTGGGCCTCGATCACTTCCAGGCCCTTGTTCATCAAGGTGGCTGAATCGACCGAGATCTTCGGCCCCATCGACCATTTCGGGTGCGCCACCGCCTGCGCGGGCGTCACCGCCGCCAAGCGCTCGCGCGTCCAGCCGCGGAACGGGCCGCCCGAGGCGGTCAGCACGATCCGGCGCACGTCCTCGCGGGCGGCCGGCAGGCAGCGGCCGGGCGTGCTGGCAGGATGCCCGGTCTGTGCTTGCGCGGTCGGCAGGCACTGGAAGATCGCGTTGTGTTCGCTGTCGATCGGCACGATGGTGGCGCCGTTGGCATCGGCGGTCGCCATCAGCAGTTCGCCCGCCAGCACCAGTGATTCCTTGTTGGCGAGCAGCAGGCGTTTGCCGGCGGCCGCGGCGGCCAGGGTGGAATCCAGCCCGGCGGCGCCGACGATCGCGGCGACCACCGTGTCGCAGGCGGCATCGGCCGCCAGCGTCGCGAGCGCGCCCGCGCCCGCGTGGGCCTGCGTCGGCAGGCCGGCATCGCGCAGGCCGTCGCGCAGCGCAGCGAAGCCGGCTTCGTCGGCGATCACGGCATGGTCGGGGTGGTGCCGGCCGCACAGCGCCAGCAGCGCCTCGACATTGCTGCCGGCCGCGAGCACGGAAGCGCGCAGCGCATCCGGATGGCGCGAAATCACGTCCAGCGCGGAGGCGCCGATCGATCCGGTGGCGCCGAGGACGGCAACGTTCTGCACGGTCAAAGTCCCAGCATTTCCTTGCCGATCAGGAACACCGGCAACGCCGCGAGGACGCCGTCGATGCGGTCGAGGACCCCGCCGTGTCCCGGGATCAGGGTGCCGGAATCCTTGGCCCCGACATGCCGCTTGAGCAGGCTCTCGAACAGGTCGCCGACCACCGAGAACAGCACGGTGACCGCGCACAGCAGCATCACCGCCGGCAGCTGCACCACCGTCGCGCCCGCGTACCAGCCCATGACGAGGCCGATCACTATCCCGGCCAGCAGGCCACCGGCCAGGCCTTCGACCGTCTTGTTGGGGCTGATCCGCGGCGCCAATTTCATCCGGCCGAACTGGCGGCCGGCGAAATAGGCGCCGGAATCGGCCGCCCACACGATCATCAGCGCGGTCAGCAGCCAGCGGTGGCCGTAGGGTTGGTCGCTGTGGATCAGGACCAGGGCGCACCAGGCGGGCAGGGTCGCCAGCGTGCCGGCGGCAAGCTTGAACACGCGCGCATGGGTGTCGTGATCGGAGGCGAAGCCGTAGAAGCGCAGCCACAGCAGCGACACGACCCACCAGCCCACGCCTACCAGCGCCGCGATCTGCAACAGCACCAGCGGCCGGCCCGAGGCCCACAGCAGCAGCACCATCAGCAGCAGATTGAGGACGAGCAGAACGGTGCGCTGCAGCGTGTCGTCGATCTCGGCCAGCTTCAGCCATTCCCACAGGCCGAGCAGGAACAGGATCGCCGCCAGCGCCGCCATCCACGGCGTCGGCAGGAACAGGATCGCCAGGATCGCCAACGGCGCCATCAAGAGCGCGGCGATCACGCGGGTCTTGGTCATGCGCCCCGCTCCGGAAAAGGGAGCCGGAGAGATATGAGGGAAGGACTGCCTGCCGAGGCGGCCGGATGGAAGGGACTCATGGCGTGGATTCTTCCATGGCGGCGATCTGCGCGCCTGTCAGGCCGAAGCGGCGCTCGCGCCCGGCATAGTCGTCGAGGGCGCGTTGCAGGAGGGCGGCGTCGAATTCGGGCCACAGGGTCTCGGTGAACCACAATTCGGTATACGCCAGCTGCCAGAGCAGGAAATTGCTGATGCGCAGGTCGCCACCGGTGCGGATGAACAGGTCCGGCGCCGGCAGGTCGGCCAGGGCCACGCGCGTGGCCAGGAGCGATTCGTCGATCTGTTCCGGCCGCAGGCGGCCGGCGGCCACGTCTTCGGCCAGCGCGCGAGCCGCCTGCGCGATGTCCTGGCGGCCGCCGTAGCTGGCGGCGATGGTAAGCGTGAGGCGCGTATTGGCACGGGTCTGGGCCTCGGCCGCTTCCATGCGCTCGCGGATGGCTTCGCCGAAGCGTTCGCGTTCGCCGATGAAGCGGATGCGCACCTGGCGCCGGTCGAGTTCCGCCACCTCGCGCTCGAGCGCACCCAGGAACAGCTTCATCAGCGCGCCGACTTCCTCCTCGGGCCGTCCCCAGTTCTCGCTGGAGAAGGCGAACAGCGTCAGCGCCTCGATGCCGCGCTCCAGGCAGAAATCGATGCACAGATTCACCGCCCGTGCGCCGGCGCGGTGGCCGATCACCCGCGGACGCTTACGCTGCGCGGCCCAGCGTCCGTTGCCGTCCATGATGACGGCGATATGGCGCGGAACGCGGGCGGCTGCCTGCGCGGGCGGGGACTCGCTCATCCGGGTCAGGCCTCTCAGACGGCCATCAGTTCCTGTTCCTTGGCCTTGACCACCTCGTCGACGTCCTTGATCGCCTTGTCGGTGAGCTTCTGGATCTCGTCCTCGCTGCGGCGCTCGTCGTCCTCGGTGATGGCCTTGTCCTTGAGTAGGTCCTTGACGTGCTGGTTGGCGTCGCGGCGGATGTTGCGGATCGCGACCTTGGCGTTCTCGCCTTCACCGTGCACCACCTTCGAGAGCTCCTTGCGGCGCTCCTCGGTGAGGGCCGGAAGGTTGATGCGGATCACGGTTCCGGCGGTGTTCGGCGTCAGTCCGAGGTCGGAGGCGAGGATCGCTTTCTCCACCGGGGCCACCATCTGCTTCTCCCAAGGGGTGATGGTGAGCGAGCGGGCGTCGGTGATGGCGATGCTGGCCACCTGCGAGAGCGGCATGTCGGAGCCGTAGTAATTCACTTTCAGGTGCTCGACCAGCGACGTCGAGGCGCGGCCTGTGCGGATCTTGCCAAGGTCGTGGCGCAAGGCTTCCACGCTCTTCTGCATGCGCGTCTGCGCGTCCTTCTTGATGTCGTTCGGCGTCATCGACTGGCTCCGGGTTTCGAATACGTAACCGGAGGATTATAGCCGTAGCGCGAACTCAGACTCTCCCTTTCAGACGGAACGAGGCGGGGAACTCATGCTGCATTGCCGCGCGGCTTGGCCGGGCCGCGTCTGAATGCCATCTCGATTCAGGTCTTCCTTTGCTCAGTGCGCGTGAGGTGCCCGGTCGTGGCGATCGTGCTCGCAGGCCTTGCCATGTTCGATCTGCAAGGTGGGGTGGTTGATGCCGAAGCGATGGTCGAGGTCGTGCGCGAGGCGGTCGATGAAGGCGTCGTGGTCGTTGTTCCCGGGGCGCACCAGATGCGCGGTCATCGCGATCTCGCCCGCGCCCAGCGACCAGATGTGCAGATGGTGCACGGCGGCCACGCCGGGTTGCGCGCCGAGGAATTCCAGCACCTTGGCCTGATCGATGCTGCCCGGCACCGCGTCCATCGCCGCGTTGAAGCTGTCGCGCAACAGCCCGAACGCGCCCGCGGCGATCACCACGCCGATCAGCAGCGCGGTCACCGGATCGAGCCAGCTCCATCCGAACACGTACATGCCGATGCCGGCGAGGACGGCGGCGAGCGACACCGCCGCGTCGGCGACCAGATGCAGGAACGCGCCGCGACGATTCAGATCGTGGGCATGGCCGTCGCGCACGAACCACGCGGCCGCGAGGTTGACGAAGATGCCGATGGCCGCGACCACGATCACCGGCAGGGCGGGGATCTGCGGCGGCGCGTTGAGCCGGCCGACGGCCTCCCAGGCCAGCGCGCCGGAAAACGCCACCACCAGCAAGGCGTTGGCGAGCGGCGAGAGCAGCGTCGCGCGGCGCCAGCCATAGGTGTGGCGATCGGTCGGTTGGCGCCGCGCCAGTGCCGCCGCGGCCCAGGCCAGGCCCAGACCCATCACGTCGCCGAGGTTGTGCACGGCGTCGGAGAGCAGCGCCAGCGAATCGGTCAGGAAGCCGTAGCTGGCTTCCAGCACGGTGTAGGCGAGGTTGATCAGCGTGATCGTGGCGAACGCGCGCGTCGAGGAGAGATGCGCGTGGCCGTGGGCATCGGCGTGGTTGTGGCTGTGCATGCCGGGATGCTGGCATGCCGCCGATGCGGACACTATTACGGGGACGGCAGCCAGTAGCCGGTAGCGGTCAGGGCTTGCCGCTTTTGCCTTTGCCCGTCATTCCCGCGGCGGCGGAATGACGAGCGGGCGTCGGATGCTTTTCAGGTTTCCGCGTCAGGCGCGATTGCGCACCAGCGTCCCGATCGGCTCGCCGCGCAGGATGCGCAGCAGCTGCCCCGGCTGCGCCATGTCGAAGATGCGCAGCGGCAGATTGCTGTCGCGGCACAGCGCGAACGCGGCGGTGTCCATCACGTTGAGGTTGCGGGCGATCACTTCGTCGTAGGTCAGGGTGTCGAAGCGCTTGGCATCCGGGTTCTTCTTCGGATCGGCATCGTAGACGCCGTCGACCTTGGTGGCCTTGAGCAGCAGGTCGGCGCCGATCTCGATCGCGCGCAGCGCCGCGCCCGAGTCGGTGGTGAAGAAGGGGTTGCCGGTGCCGGCCGCGAAGATCGCGATGCGGCCCTTTTCCAGGTGACGGATGGCGCGGCGGCGGATGTAGTCCTCGCACACGTCGTTGATCTTGATCGCGCTCATCACGCGCACGCGCGCGCCGAGCTTCTCAAGCGAGTCCTGCATGGCCAGGGCGTTGATGACGGTGGCGAGCATGCCCATCTGGTCGCCGGTGACGCGGTCCATGCCGCCGGCCGCGAGGCCCGCGCCGCGGAAGATGTTGCCGCCGCCGATCACCACGCCGACCTCGGCCCCGGCCTGCTGCGCCTCGATGACCTCGCGCGCCAGGCGGCCGATCACCTTGGGATCGATGCCGTAATCCTCCTCGCCCATCAAGGCCTCGCCGGACAGTTTCAACAGGACGCGGCGATAGGCGAGTTGGGTCATGGGCGGTCTCGTGGGGGGCGATGAGCGCGGAGATTCTAGCAGGGTGCCATCGGCAGCGACTCCGGGCCCGTGCCGAATTCGTGACTTGAAAAGCGCGCGGGAAGCGCGTTTTTCAACACCCGTGACGCCTTCATCGCGCATCGCGCATCCGAAGCATCGCGCGGCGTGTGCGAAAGCGGGTAGGGAAAACGCCGCGATCCGCGTTTCCGTAGGCATGGACAGACTTGTCATGCTGCGAAAAAACGAGGGAGCAAGGCTGCGGACAGGAGTGCCGCGCGGCTTGACACAGGTGCCTCTGGCAACGTGTTACAACTGCAACCATGCCGACCCAGTCACGATCGCAGCCGCCGTTCCCGCCTTTCGCGTGCCCGGCCCGCGTTCGGCCACCTTCCACCTTCATGCCCTGGCGCCGCGGCCGGGGTGGCGACGCAGGCGCATGAGCTCGGCGGCACCGAACGCGCGCGATCCCGGATCGCTGCAGGAGATCGAAACGGCCGACGAGTACGACACCTCTCCCGGATTCGTCGCCTTCGTGCGCGATCACCAGGAGGCGCTGATCGCCTTCCTACGCAAGCGGGCGAACGAGGAAGATGCCCGGGACATGGCCCAGGAAGCGATGGTGCGGCTGATGCGCTATCGCAACCAGCCGCATGCCCAGCTGCGCGCGCTGATGTACCGCATCGCGCTGAACGTCTTCAACGACCGCGGCCGCCGCGGGCAGTCGCACCATGTCGCCGTGCATGTCAGCTTCGATGACGACATGCTCACCTTGCCGTCCACGGAACTGGCGCACGACGAGCGCATCGACAACGAACAGACCCTCGCGCGCGTGCGCGATGCCATCCTGCGCCTGCCGCCGCGTTGCCGGCAGGTCTATCTGCTGAACCGGATCGAGGGCATGCGCTACGCCGAAGTGGCGCGGCATTGCGGGATTTCCGTCAAGGCAGTGGAGAAACACATCGGCAAGGCGCTGCAGGTGCTGCGCGATTGCCTGCCGCAGGACGCGGGCGGCAGCGGAGGCCTGCGATGAGCGCGACTTCGCAGGGCACAGCTTCCCAGGGCGTGACTTCCCCCATGCCCTCGCGCGACGGCCGCGCCGAGGCCTGGGTGGCGCGTCTGATGGCGCCGGATTGCAGCGACGCCGAGCACCGGGAGTTCGAGGACTGGCTGGCCGAATCGCCCCGGAACATCGACGCCTATCTGGACGCCGAGCGCGCCCACGCGCTGGCGGCGCAACTGGCGGACGACGAGTTCATCCGCGCCGCCGCCCGTGGCGCGCGACGCATGCCGCCGCAGGGCGGGTGGCGCCGCTGGATGCCGATGGCGTCGATCGCCGCCACCGTGGCCGCCGTGGCCGTTGGCGCTGCGATCTGGCGGATGCAGCCGGCGGACGTGCCCGCCACGGAGGTCTACGCCACGGCGATCGGCGAGCAGCGCGATCAGGTCCTGTCCGACGGTACCCGTCTGCTGCTCGATACCGATTCGGCGATCGACGTCCGCTTCGGCGCGAGCGAGCGCCTGGTCGAGGTGCGGCGCGGGCGTGTGCAGATACAAGTCGGCAAGGACCAGCGGCCGTTCCTGGTGCGGGCCGGCCAGACCGTCGTGCGCGACATCGGCACGACGTTCCAGGTGAGCCGTGGCACCGGCGCGGCCGTGCAGGTCGGTCTGATCGAAGGCATCGTCCAGGTCTCGCTCGGCGAGGGCACCGGCGCGCCGCGCCGGACCCTGGCGCCAGGCGAACAAGTGGCCGTCGACGCCGCCGGCAAGCTCGGCGACAAGCGCGGGCTCGATCTGGAAACCGCGCAGGCCTGGCCGCGCGGCGACCTGATCTTCCGCGAGCGTCCGCTGGGCCAGCTGCTGGAAGAGGCCAATCGCTACTCGACCACCCAGTTGCGGCTCGGCGACCCGTCGCTGGCCGGCATCCGCATCAGCGGTGTGTTCCATGCCGGCGACCAGGCCGCGCTGACCAAGGCGCTGGAGCAGGGATGGGGGTTGCGGGCCGAGCGTACCAACGAGCACGAGGTCGTGCTGCAGCGGCAGGCCGGTTCGAAGTAGATCGCGTCCGGATCCGCGACGATCGGGCCGATTTTGGCTCGCTCTGCGATCTGAGCCATCCAGGCTGGTGGGCGGGGCGGACACCCCGTGCATTCACGGATGAGCGGCCGACTCCGCCGCGTCGGCGGCGCCTCGCGAAACGCGACCTCCGTGGCAGAATAGCCCCCAGCCCGCGTGGCAGGGGGACGTGTCCACCGCTCGGGGGATTGCTGCGGCTGTGCGCCGCCCCACGACGCGGGACTGCATGGCCCGATTCTCAATCAGCACGCGCTCAAACAACACGCGCCAAGACAGTAAGCGCAGCCTGCTCGGTTGCATGCTGTGGCTGTGGGCGGTCCTGATCGCGGGGGCGGGCTGGCCTGTGTCGCAGGCGCTGGCGGCTGATCCAGGGGCCGCGGTCCGTTTCGATATCGCCTCCGGCCCTCTCGAAAACGCACTGGAGACGCTGGCGCGCCAGGGCCGCGTGCAATTGCTGTACTCGCCGTCGCTGGTGGCCGGCCGACGCAGCGCGGGCCTCCGGCTCGAACTCAGTCCCGCCACCGCCCTCGAACGCCTGCTGCGCGGCAGCGGTCTGCACGCGGTGCCCGTGAATGCCGACACCTATCTCCTCAAGGCGCTGCCCGTGCCGGCGCAGCGGCCGCGCGTGGCGATCGACGTGCCGAAACCGGAGCGGCCGACACTGACCACCGAGATGACCTCGGTGCAGGTGACCGGCAGCCGCATTCCGCGCAGCGACATCGACATGGTCTCCGCCTTCCCGCTGACCGTGATTTCGCGCGAGGAAATCGAGACCAGCGGCAAGCAGACCCTGTTCGAACTGCTGCGCGCCCAACCCGGCATGGCGGCGCATCACCCGATCTCCGTGTCCACCGACGGCGCCGACGACGCGCAGCAGCCGTTCGCGGTCGCGGCCACCACCAGCCTCGGCGCACTCGGGCCGCGCGCGACGTTGTTCCTGGTCGACGGCCAGCGCGTGGCGAACTATGGCCTCGTCTCGTCCGATCTCGGCGGTCTGGTCGATCTCGACAGCATCCCGCTCAGCATCGTCGATCACATCGAGATTCTTCGCGGCGGCGCCTCGGCCATCTACGGCGCCGACGCGATGGCTGGTGTGGTCAACATCATCCTGCGCACCTCGCAACAAGGCGGCGAGGTCACGATGCGCTACGGCCTGTCCGAACGCGGCGACGCGGCGGAGCGGCGCCTGTCCTTCGGCGTGGGACAGGAGACGCGCAGTGGCGGCGGCGTTTTCGTCGGCGGCGAATATTTCCGGCGCGAGGAACTGCTGGGTGCCGATCGTGACTGGCGCACGCTGGACCGGCGCGACGATGGTCTTCCCGATGAGCGCTATCGGCTTGGCTACGTCGACGATTTCGACGGTCGCCTGTTGCAGTCGTATTGCCGCGGCGCCGCGCCGACGACGACCGTCGGCTGCCTGTTCGATCCGCCGCGCGGCGCCAGCCTGCAGCCGGAGATGCGGCGCGCGACCGTCTATCTGCACGCGCACCAGCCGGTCGGCGAGCGCGGCGAACTGCATGCGGAAGTGCGTGCCGGCAGCCTGACGCAATGGCTGCACAACGCCCCTGTCCATTTCAAGGTGCAACCGTGGTTCGGTCATCCGGACAGTCCGGATGGCGTGCCTTTGTACTATGCCTTCGACGATCTCGGTCCGGTCCGCAACAAGACCGAGGAAGACACGCTCGATGTGACCGCAGGCGCCCGCGGCATGTGGGCCGATTGGGGATGGGATCTGACCGTGGGGCATCATCAGAACCGCGTCGTCAGCCGAACCGATGGCCTGGTGCGCAACAGCGCCTTTAATCCGAACCAATACCGTTTCTCGGGGCCGAACTCGCCGGAATTGCTGGCCACGATTTCGCCGCGCATCACCACGCGCGGCAAATCGGTGCTGCAGCAGGCGTCGTTCAACGTCGGAGGCCCCTGGTTCCCGCTGCCCGGCGGTGTCGCCCGGGTCGCGGCCGGTATCGAGTACGGACGCGAATCCCTGCGCCATCGTCCCGACGCCCTCTTGCTGGCCGACGATGTGGCTTCGGCGGAGGAGAAGATCGCGATCGACGATCGTCGCGACAACGCCGCCGTGTATGCCGAGGTGAATCTGCCGCTGTGGCAGCGCCTGCAGGCGGATCTCGCCGCGCGCGTCGATTACCGCGAAGGCTATGGTCACAGGCTATCGCCGAAACTCGGACTGAAGTGGAGCTTGAATGACAGCCTGACGCTGCGCGGCGCGTTCGCCACCGGCTACCGTGCGCCCAGCCTGTTCGAATTGCGACGCCCCAATGTCAACGAGGGGCTTGAGTCCGTTCTACGGAGTGACGTGCCTGGTCCCTGTGCCATCGAGATTGATGACACCCGATGCCTGGTGGACCGCAGTTCCATCGAGAATCCCGACCTGCGCCCGGAAACATCCCACAGCGCCGTGTTCGGCTTCATCTGGTCGCCATCGCCGCGTTGGAGCATCAGCCTCGATCACTACCGCATCCAGCGCCGCAACGAGATCGTTCGCGTCATGTCCCCGCAGGATGATTCCTCCTTGTTCAAGGACAGCGTAAGACTCAGCGAAACAGGTGGGGTCCTCAACATCTACGAGTACTACGGCAACGTTGGCAGGACGGAGTCGAGCGGTTGGCAGTTCGACACCCAGTACCGGCTTGAAACGGAACGCCATGGTCGGTTCGTGTGGCGGATCTCCGGCGACTGGCTGCAGGAACTGCGTCGTCGCGCGCATGCCGGTGCGCCCGAGATCGATTACGCGGGATACGGCGCTCCCAGGAAGAGCCTGCTGGCATCGATGCAATGGAACATCGACGACTGGAATGCCGCGCTCTGGTTGCGCTGGTTCGGCACGCGCAAGGTGACCGATGAGCTTCAGGCCAGCTGTCCCGCGGAGAACGCGGCGGCACGCCGCTGCACCACGCCAGGCTCGACGACGCTCGATTTCGATCTGGCCTGGTCCGGAATTCCGCGCTGGCGTTTCGCCTTGAACGTGCAGAACCTGACCGATCGCGAGCCGGTCAATTACCAGATCGAGGATGGCGGTTATTCGGCCAACTATGACGATCCGCGCGGACGCTACTACCTGCTCAGCGCGACGTATCACTTCTGACACGCGCACGGGTGCCGCACATCTGCGCTAGGATCGCGCCACCATTCACAAGGAGCTGAACATCATGGCCGTGCAAACCCTGCAGGAATTTCTTTCCCACTCGAAGGAAAAGGATGCCAGCGGCGACGCGTTCGAACTCGAAAGCTCGCATCTGCTGGAAGTGCGGCTCGACGGCCTGGTCTGGGCCAAGGCCGGTTCGATGGTGGCGCGCAAGGGCAGCGTGAAGTTCACCCGCCAGGGGCTGCTGGAGCAGGGGCTCGGCAACCTGCTGAAGAAGGCGATGACCGGCGAGGGCATGCAGCTGATGAAGATGGAAGGCAACGGCCGTGTCTATCTCGCCGATGCCGGCAAGAAGATCACGCTGCTGCGACTGGCGGGCGAGGCGATCTTCGTCAACGGCAACGACGTGCTCGCGATCGAGTCCACCATCGACAACCAGATCACGATGATGCGCAAGGTCGCGGGCATGTTGTCCGGCGGCTTGTTCAACGTGCGTCTCAGCGGTCACGGCATCGTCGCCATCACTTCGCACTACGAGCCGCTCACCTTGCCGGTGAATGCGTCGACCGGTCCGGTGTTCACCGATCCCAATGCCACCGTTGCCTGGTCGGGCAGCCTGACACCGGAGATCGTCACCGATATTTCGATCGGGACGCTGTTCGGACGCGGCTCTGGCGAAAGCGTGCAGCTGAGGTTCGCGGGCGAAGGCTGGGTGGTGGTGCAGCCTTACGAGGAAGTCGTGTTTCAAGCCAAAGAGTGATTGGCTGTCGATCGAGATCGGATGAAGCGGCGCGCTTTCGATGGTGTCGCTTTACCGATTTCGGAGCTTCCTGTTCATCGCCGTGCCCAAGTGTGCTGATCTAAACCCGCAACCAACGCATTGGCCTGCAGTCGATACCGATCGAGCGTCGACTAAGCGCGGGCCAATGCCCAATGCCAGGGTTCGTACACGATCCCGTTCGGGTTGCCGCGCGGATAGCTCATGACGAAGCCATAGGCCGCCGCGTTGCGTTCGAGCCAGGCGAAGGCCTCCGTCCGTTCGAAGGATTCCTCCGCTGGCGGTTCACCCGGTGTGCCGATGTCGAGTGCGAGCCCGGAATGGTGCTCCGAATAGCCTGGCGCGGCATTCACGGCGAGGATGTCGTCGACGCTGAGTCCGCGCGCGAGTTTGCGTTCGAAAATGCCGAGCTGGTAATCGTGGCTGCGGTATCCGGAGATCGATTCCAGCAACACGCCTTCGAGCAGCGCGGCGGACTGCATGCTGCGCCATGCGCGCGCGGCATCGATGTGCAGCCAGAGCGGACGCCGATAGCGGTCGAAGCCGGCGAGGGCGAGCCACGCCGGCTCGGCGACCAGCGCGAGGCCGGTGTGCGCGGCATAGCCTTCGGCGTCGATGCCGAGGGCGTCGAGACGATCGTGCAGGCGGTGCAGGGGCAATTCGGCGACGGTGTCGATACCGGAGCGTCGATGCTCTGAGACGCGATCCAGGGCATCGAGCGCTTCATCGACGCCGGGTTCGTGCGCCCAGCGCTGTACCAGGGGCAGGAGGCCCTCGGGCAGTTCCGCAGCGAGATAGCGGCCGTCACGCTTGCGGCGCAGGACGTGCCTTGCGCGGGCGAGCGTGCGCGCGTCGCGGTTGCTGCGCGCGCGCAGCAGGTGCGCGGGCCACAGTTCGATGTCCGGGGTGTTGATCAAATGCAAGGGACGGGCGCGCATGACGGGAGCATAGGACGTGTGGCGTGCTTTTGGCCACGCCTTCGGCGTTCCGCGCCGAAGTAGGGTGTCGCGTTCAGCCCTGCAGGCGTCGAGGAGCCGGCGGCGCGCCGGATTGCGCGATGCGTCGCAGTTCGTCGAGCAGCGCCTGCGGTTTCTCCGGGCTGAGCAGGAGCAGCTTGCCGTCGCGCTGCGGCAGCACCAGCACGCGCTTCCGGTCGGTCAGCAGGCAGAACGCGCGGTGACGGTTGCGCAACAGATATTGGCCGGCCTTGAAGCCGGGCAGGCCGAAGGCGAACAGCGGCAGGATCGGCTTGAATTGGACGTGCTCGTCGAGCGAGAGGATCCGCGCGCGCTCCAGCAGCAGATCGTCGACCGCGACGCGGCGCGTGTAAAGCAGCGCGGCTGCGACGACGAGAGTGCGGTCGTTAAGGGAGATGCGGCGATGCAGCAGCATGATCAAAGGACCGATCACCACCAGCGCGATGGCGAACGGTACGACCAGCCACCACGGCACGGGATTGGTGGGCGGCTGCTGGTGTGGCTGCATGTACGCGATGACCACGAGCGTCACCCAGACCGCGACCAGCAGTCCCCACGAGAGACGATGCAAAGGTGCGAGCGGGAAGTCGCGAGCGGGTTTCGTCGTCTTCATGCGCCTGTCCGACAGGGAGGTGCTCATGGTTCGTTCTGGTCCGGCGGATCTTCGTTGCGGTTCGGCAGCCGCCCGGCCTTGCGCAGCGCATCCCGCAGCACGTATTCGATCTGCGCGTTGAGGCTGCGCAACTCGTCGTCGGCCCAGCGTTGCGCCGCGGCCAGCACGTCGGCGCTGATGCGTAGCGGGTAGGCTTTCTTCTCGCTCATCGATCTCGCGTGCCGTGGGCGGGCTAGAGTGCGCCGTGCGTGGTCGCGATCGCGATGCCCGTGGCGAGCAGGGCGAGGGAGGAGATCCCCGCCGCGACGAGCCCGCGCCGCCATTTGCGCTGGCCGCGGCGACGCAAAAGCATCGCCAGCGGCAGGATCGGCAGCAATGCGATCAGGACGGCGGCACCGCTGTAATGCACTGTATCCATGATGGTTCTCCGATGAAGAGAGGGCGGTGCGCCGTGCTCAGTACAGCGTACCGGCGTTGACGATCGGCTGCGTGGCGCGATCGCCGCACAGCACCACGAGCAGATTGCTGACCATGCTGGCCTTGCGTTCCTCGTCCAGTTGCACCACGCCGTTCTTCTGCAGTTCGGCGAGCGCCATCTCGACCATGCCGACGGCACCGGCGACGATGCGCGTGCGCGCGGCGATGATCGCGTTGGCCTGCTGGCGCTGCAGCATCGCCTGCGCGATCTCCGGTGCGTAGGCGAGGTGGCTGATGCGCGCGTCCAGCACTTGCACGCCGGCGTCGGCGAGGCGGTCGCCGAGTTCGTCCTTCAGGTGCTTCGAGATCTCGGTGGCATGGCTGCGCAGCGCAATCTGTCCATCCTCGTGCTGGTCGTAGGGATAACTCGTCGCCATCGTGCGCAGCGCGGATTCGGTTTGGATGTGCACGAAGCTCTCGTAGTCGTCGACGTTGTAAACCGCCTCGGCGGAATCCACCACTTGCCAGACGATCACCGAGGCGATCTCGATCGGGCTGCCGTCGAGTTCGTTGACCTTGAGCTTGCCGCTTTCGAAATTGCGCACGCGCTGGCTGACCTTCCTCTTCGAGTAGAAGGGGTTGTTCCAGCGCAGGCCGTTGTCCTTCACCGTGCCGACGTACTTGCCGAACAGGCTCAGCACCGCGGCCTGGTTGGGTTCGACCATGTAGACGCCGAACAGGCAGAGCAAGGCGATCAAGCCGATCGGAAGCGCGATGGCGGCGGGCGCCCACTGCTGGGCGGCCACGCTGGTCAGGACGACGTAGCCGGCGCCCAGGCAGACGACGAACAGCCCGAGCAGAACGGGAATGCCGGGTAGCGAGCGGGTCGGGTTTTCTTTCATTGGGTGTCTCCTCATCCCCTGAGTGGATGAGATATTGATATCAATTTGATATCACATTGTCAATCGAGCGGGCGCAATCGGCTAGCCGCATTGGTAAGCGATTGATTTTCCTTTGTTTGATTGGAAGGCCGAGCCGGCCGGCTCAATCGGTGTTGAGGTAGAGCAGTGGCGCCGGCGCGAATTCGCCGGTCGCGAACAGGCCGCGTCCGCCCTCGGCCCAGCCGATGGCCTCGGCCTGCGGCAGCCAGGGCAGTTCATGCACGACAGGCTTGCCGGCGAGCGCCTCGGCCCAGCCTTGCCGGTCGCGGCGCCGGTACAGCAGCACTTCGCTGTAGGTCATCACCGCGATGCGACCGCGATCGGGTGCGATGTCGGAGGAGGTGACCTGATGGCGGATGCGGGCCATGCGTGGATTGGCTTGCAGTTCTTCTTCCGTGGGCAAGGGGACGCCGGCGAGGGTGCCCAGCTTCGCGGCGGTCTGCACCGCATCGTCGCGCGGGCGCAGCGGCACCGCGAACAATTCCGGCGGCGTGCGCTTCTTCGAGATCAGCAAGACCTGTCCGAGCACGGGATCGACCGCGATCGCTTCGCAGTCGCGCGCGCCGTCCGGCCAGCGGAACGCGATCGACCAGGCCGGATGCAACACGCGCTTCGACGCCGGTGCGTCGAGCGCCTGGGGCTCCTCGATGACGTGCAGCTGCAGGCTGCGCCGCAGGCCGCCGTTGTCGCCGGTATCGGCGATCATGAGGTAATGGCGGCCATCGAGATCGAAGGCCGCCAGATCCTCCCAGTCAGTGTTCGCGGCGCCATCGATGCGGAACGTGGCCAGCAATTGCCCGCGCGTGCCGATCGCGAACAATTGCGGCGCATTGCCGCCATCGTCGAGCATCCACAGCACGTCCTCGTGCGTGCGCGAGGCGGCGAGACCGCTCACCTCGTCGAGCCGCTCGTCCATCAGCATGCCGGACAGCTGCGCGAACGGCGGCTTCTGCACGCTGCAGGCCGCCAGCTGCGCCAGCGCGGTGAATACCGCGAGCGGCAACAGCAACTGGCGTAGCGGATCGCGAAGCGGCCTCGGCATGCACGCAGCATGGCATCGCGGGATCGTTCGCGGAAGCGGCCGCGAGGCACTTGCGCTGCCCGCGGGAATACTCCTCGCGGGACGCTGCGTTGCGGAGGAGGTTTCGTCCGCAATGACGCGAGGAAACAGCCGTGGCGGCGCCCACGCGTTTAAAATGTCGGCTCCCGCACTCGCAAGGCCCCGCATGTCCTCCTCCGTCGTCATCGGCACGCCGTATTCCGAACACGCGCTGCGCGTGCTGCTGCTGGGCTCCGGCGAACTCGGCAAGGAGGTCGTCATCGAGCTGCAACGCTTCGGCGTCGAGGTGATCGCGGCCGATCGTTATGCCGACGCGCCCGCGATGCAGGTCGCGCATCGCCGTCATGTGCTCGACATGCTCGACGGCGCCGCGATCCGCGCGCTGATCGAGCTGGAAAAGCCGCACCTGGTGGTGCCGGAGATCGAGGCGATCCACACCGAGACGCTGGTGCAGCTGGAACAGGAGTTCGCACGCACTGGTGCGGCGACACGCATCATTCCGACGGCGCGCGCCGCGCGCCTGACCATGGATCGCGAGGGCATCCGCCGGCTCGCGGCCGAGACGCTGGGCTTGCCGACCTCGCCATATCGCTTCGTCGATACACGCGAGGACTATCGCGAGGCCGTGCAGGCACTCGGTCTGCCGTGCGTGATCAAGCCGGTGATGTCGTCTTCGGGCAAGGGGCAAAGCCTGGTGCGCACGGCGCAGGAGATCGATCCCGCCTGGGATTACGCGCAGACCGGTGGCCGTGCCGGCGCCGGTCGCGTGATCGTCGAAGGGTTCATCGATTTCGACTACGAGATCACGCTGCTGACGGTGCGCCATGCCGGCGGCACCGCGTTCTGCGCGCCGGTCGGACACTTGCAGCGGGACGGCGACTATCGCGAAAGCTGGCAACCGCAGCCGATGTCACAGCAGGCGCTCACCCGCGCGCAGGAGATCGCAAAGGCAATTACAGACGATCTCGGCGGCTGGGGCCTGTTCGGCGTGGAGCTGTTCGTGAAGGGCGACCAGGTGTGGTTCAGCGAAGTCTCGCCGCGGCCGCACGATACCGGCCTGGTGACGCTGGTGTCGCAGGAGCTGAGCGAGTTCGCGCTGCATGCGCGTGCGATCCTTGGTTTGCCGATCCATGCCGACAGCGAAGGCTGGATCGCGCAGATCGGTCCGTCGGCATCGTGCGCGGTGCTGGCGCAGGGGCATGGCGTGCCGGTGTTCAGCGCCGTCGAGGCGGCCTTGCAGACGCCACACACCGCGCTGCGCCTGTTCGGCAAGCCGCGCGTGGAAGGACAGCGCCGTGTCGCCGTCACCCTCGCGCGTGGCGCGGACATCGACGACGCGCGACGCGTGGTGCGCGAAGCCGCGGCGGCGCTGATCGTGGAATTGCGGTAACCGACCCTAGAATCGAATCTTCCCGGAGCAGACAGGCATGAACGATAGCAACGGCTACGCGGTGTTCTTCTTCCCGCAGGCGCTCGAGGCCCTGGGCGAGGCGATCAAACCCTACCTGCAGGAGAGCCCGGCCGGTCCGCACGTGGTGTGCAACGAGATCGACACCGGTGGCGCGCTGATCGAGATGACCTTGCACGGGCGTTCGCCGGAAGGCCGCGAATTGGCACTGGAACTGATGGTGCCGACCGGCATGGTGCGGATGGTGGTGTCCACGCACAGCGATGGCCTGTTCGGGTTCACGCCGCGCATGGAGGCGGCGGCCGCGTCCGCGGCGACGGTGTCCGCGCCGAAACCCGCACAAGATGCTGGGGCACCGAGCGAACAAACGAAAACGGCGGGCTGACGCCCGCGCTGCTCATCCCCGCCCAGGCGCGTGGTGCTTGGGCATTCGTGAGCGCGTGAACCCATGGTTCGCCAGGCTCACTCACTCCAGACGATCAACTGCTCGCGATTGTGCGCATGCTCGCGCACCCGCGCGCCGTAGCGGTCCTCGATCACGTCGCGCTTCACTTTCATGGTCGGCGTCATGATGCCGCTGTCGATGTTCCAGATCTCGCCGACGATATAAAGCTTGGCGATCTTCTCGTGGTCTTCCAGCGCCTGGTTGACCGCTTCCATGTCGGCCAGCAATTCCCGTTCCAGCGACTGCCGGTCCTGCAGCCGCGAATGTGGCGTCAGCGTGAGGATCATGATCGGCTGCGTGAGCTGGGTGCCGACCAGGCAGAGCTGGTCGATGTTGATGTTGCGCGCCATCGCGCTTTCGATCGGAGCGGGCGCGACGTACTTGCCTTTCTGCGTCTTGAAGATGTCCTTGACGCGGCCGATGACGTACAGATAGCCGTCCTCGTCGAGGCGGCCCTTGTCACCGGTCCTGAGCCAGCCGTCCTCGGTGAAGACTTCCTGTGTGTGCTCGGGATCGCGGTAGTAGCCGAGCATGACGCCGGGATGCTTGAGCTGGATCTCGCCTTCCTCGGACAGGCGGAAGCCGCTGTCGGACATCGGTCTGCCGACCGAGCCGAACCGGGTGTGCTCGGCGGTGTTCACCGCGCCGTAGGCACCGGACTCCGTCGGGGCGCAGCCCTCCTGGATCAGGATGCCGAGCTTGTCGCGGAACCATTCCAGCGTCGTCACCGGAATCGGCGCGGCGCCGGTGAGGCAGAACCGCGCGTTGTCGAGGCCGATGGCGCGGCGCAGCTTGCGCCGCACGATTCGGCCGATGACGGGCAGCGACAGCAGGAAATCCAGGCGTTTTTGCGGCACCTTCTGCAGGATGCCGGCCTGCAGGCGCATCCACACCAGCGGTACGGCGATGAACCGGGTCGGTGCGACCTGCGGCAGCTGCTGCGCCAGCTTGTCCATGGATTCGAGGAAATGCACTTCCGCGCCCCACAGCAGGCTGCCGCTCTCCACCGCCAGGCGCTCCAGGAAATGCGCAAGCGGCAGGTAGGAGAACAGGCGCTCGTTCTCGCACAGTTGCGGCGCGACGTTGTTGAAGGCCGCGCGCAGCCAGCGCATGTTGCTGGCGCTGAGCATCACGCCCTTGGGATGGCCGGTGGTGCCCGAGGTGTAGATCAGCAGATACAGCGCGTCAGGATCGGGCGCGGTGTAGTCGCGCAAGGGTTCGAAGCGAGTGCTGAACGTGTCCCAGTCGGTGTCGCCGCGTGGCGCCGTGGGGTAGGGCATGCGGATCTTCAGGATACCTTCCGGGATCGCTTCCAGGAACTGCGGGCCATCCATCATCGGGCCGAGGAACAGTGCCTTGGCGTCGCAGTGCTCCAGCACGTAGGTGGTGATCTTCTGCGCCTGCTTCGGATACAGGCCGACCGGCACGTAGCCCGCCATCTGGATGGCGAGATCGGCCATGAACCAATGCGCGGTGTTGAAGCCGGAGATCGCGATGCGGCTGCCCGGCGGCCAGCCCTGCGCGCGCAGGGCGGCTGTCATGCGGCCGACCTGTTCGGCGGCCTCGCTCCAGGTGTATTGCAGGGTCTGTCCGTCGACCGGTTGGAACAGCCACGGCTGGTGCGCCTTCTCGCGCGCCAGCCGCAACAGGATTTCGACCGGCAGCTCCTGCATGCTGGCTGCCGTCCCTCCCACGGTGTCTTTCATCGGTCGACGTTCTCCCCCGTCAGTCGCGCCTGTACATCGTCACGACACAAGCGCCGCCCAGGCCGAGATTGTGCTGCAGGGCGATGCGCGCTCCATCCACCTGGCGCTTGTCGGCAGTGCCGCGCAATTGCCAGACCAGTTCGGTGCATTGCGCCAGGCCGGTGGCGCCGAGCGGATGGCCCTTCGACAGCAGGCCGCCCGAAGGGTTGGTGACGAATTTGCCGCCATAGGTGTTGTCACCGTCCCAGATGAATTTCTCGGCGCCGCCTTCCTCGCACAAACCGAGCGCTTCGTAGGTGAGTAGCTCATTGGCGGTGAAGCAATCGTGCAGCTCGACCACGTCGATGTCGGACGGGCCGACGCCGGCCTGTTCGTACACCTGCTTCGCCGCCTCCTTGCTCATGTCGTAGCCGACCATCTTGATCATGCTCTTCGGCTCGAAGCTGGAGGCGTAATCGGTGGTCATGCTCTGGCCGGCGATGTAGACCGCGTTGCTGATGCCGTGCTTCTTGGCGAACGCGTCCGAGCACAGCACCGCCGCGCCGGCGCCGCAGGTGGGCGGGCAGCATTGGAAGCGGGTGAGTGGGTCGAAGACATCGTCCGAGGCGAGGATCTGCTCAAGGCTGAGCTTCTCGTTGAACAGCGCGTAAGGATTGTTGCTGGCGTGGACGCGCGCCTTCACGGAAATCTTGGCGAAGGTTTCCTTCTTGGTGCCGTGCTGCCAACGGTATTCGCGGCCGGCGCCGCCGAACATCTGCGCGGCGGCCGGCGCGGAGTTGAAGCCCTGGATATCGGCCATCACCTGTGCGTGCTGGCCGAGCGGGGTTTCGCGGTCCTCGAACTTGGAGCCGAGCGCGCCCTTTTCCATCTTCTCGAAGCCGAGCGCGAGCACGCATTCGGCGGCGCCGCTTTCGATCGCCTGCCGCGCCAGCCACAGCGCGGTCGAGCCGGTGGAGCAGTTGTTGTTGACGTTGATCACCGGAATGCCGGTGAGGCCGAGCTCGTACACGGCGCGCTGGCCGCAGGTGGAATCGCCGTAGACGTAGCCGACGTAGGCGTGCTGGATTTGCTCGTAGGGGATGCCGGCATCCTTCAGCGCGATCTGCCCGGCCTCGCGAGCCATCTCGTAGTACTCGGGGCTGGCGCCAGGCTTGGTGAACTTGGTCATGCCGACGCCGATGACGTTGACGCGGTTGCTCATGATGGACTCCTTGACGAACTTGTTAGGTCAGCGCCTCGACCGCGCGAGGCTTCGAGTTGGATGACAGCAGGGTGTGGAGGCGGTCAAGCTCGCGTGCCAGCAGCACATCGCCGTCGACGCGCAGACGGCCGCGCTGATACAGGTCGTGTGCCTGTGCCTTGCCGCCGGTGAGATCGGCGAGGTCGGCATCGTCGAGCGTGAACGTGGCGTCCGCCTTCGGCGCGCGTCCGGATTCGACGCTCGGCTTGGCGCCGTTGAAATCCAGCACCCAGTCGGCGGCGGGGTCGCGCAGGTGGAACTGCACGACGCGTCCGGCCAATCCGCCGGCGGCCTTGGCGTCGGCGGCGAAGCGCGCCTTGAGCGAGGAGAAGATCGAGGATGCGCGACCCGCCGCCGTGGAGCCTGCCGGTGCGGCGGCCGCGGGCGTCGCGGCCTGCGCGGGAGCAGGCGCGGAAGCGCGTTCCGCCAACACCGATTCCAGCAGCTTGGGATCGATCTTCTGCAGGAAGGTGAGCTTCTGCGTGGCCATGATGTTGCCGGTGATCTTGAGCTTGCCGCCGAAGTAGAGCTTGGTGGGATCGGCTTGGCCCGTGCTCATCGCCAGCCAGTCGTCGTTGCTCAGTTCCAGTGTGGCGTCGGGCTTGTCGGTGGTGCCGGACTTGATCGAACCGTCGCCGGACTTCAGGTCGATCACCCAATCCGAATCGGGGTTCTTGAGCTTGAACTGGAACACGGTCTTGACTTGATCGCCCAGGCCCTTGTTCGCCGCGAAGTGTTTTTCGATCACCTTGAAGATGTCAGCCGTGGTCGGGCCGGCCGGTTGCGCGGGCGCGGCGGCCGGTGCGGCGGCGGTGGCCGCCGGGGCCGCACTGCCGGCACGCGAGGCGAGCACGCCCTCCAGCAGCTTCGGATCGATCTTCTGCAGGAACGTGAGCTTCTGCGAAGCCATGATGTTGCCGGTGATCTTCAGCTTGCCGCCGAAGTACAGCTTGGTCGGATCGACCTGGCCGGTGCTCATCGCCAGCCAATCGTCGTTGCTCAGTTCCAGCGTGGCGTCGGGTTTCTCGGCGACGCCCTGGCTGACCTTGCCGTTGCCGGATTTCAGATCGAGCGTCCAGCTCGCGTCCGGGTTCTTCAGTTCGAACTGGAACAATGTCTTGACCTGATCGCCGGTGCCCGGATGCGCGACGAGGTGCTTTTCGATCACGGTGAAGATGTCGGCAGCGGTCGGTGTCACCGGTGCAGCGGGAGCGGCCGCAGGCGCGGCGGTCACGGCGGCGCCGGCGCGCGCGGCGAGCACGTCTTGCAGCAGCTTGGGATCGATCTTCTGCAGGAAGGTGAGCTTCTGCGTGGCCATGATGTTGCCGGTGATCTTGAGCTTGCCGCTGAAGTAGAGCTTGGTCGGGTCGGCCTGCCCGGTGCTCATCGCCAGCCAGTCGTCGTCACTCAGTTCCAGTGTCGCGTCGGGCTTGTCGGTGGTGCCGGACTTGATCGAGCCGTCGCCGGACTTCAGGTCGATCACCCAATCCGAGTCGGGATCCTTGAGCTTGAACTGGAACACGGTCTTGATCTGATCGCCCAGGCCCTTGTTCGCCGCGAAGTGTTTTTCGATCACCTGGAAGATATCGGCCGTGGTCGGTGTCGCGGGCGCGACGGGCGCTGACGCCGCGGCAGGCTGTGCCGCTGCGGGAAGCGCCGCGGGCTTGGCCTTGGCCTGCGGAATCTCCGCGTAGAACTCGACGGCGGCATGGCTGATCGCCAGCTCGTCGCGCTCCTTGATGCGGGTTTCGAACACGATGCGCTGATCGGATTCCTTCCACATCCGCGTCACCAGCGTCTCGCCCGGAAACACGGACTTGGCGAAGCGCACCTTGATGCTCTTGAACCTGCGGCCGTCGTTGTTGGCGAAAGCCTTGATCACGTGGCGACCGACGAAGCCGTAGGTACACAGGCCGTGCAGAATGGGTTTGTCGAAACCGAAGGCCTTGGCGAAGTTGGGATCGGCGTGCAGCGGGTTCCAGTCGCCGGACAGGCGGTAGAGCAGGGTCTGGTTGGGATCGATCTGTTCCTCGATCACCGCATCGGGCTCGCGTGCGGGCGGCGTGTTCGCTTCGCCCGACGGACCGCGATCACCGCCCCAGCCACCGGCGCCGCGCACGAAGTTGGTGATCTCGTTGTAGGCCAGCTTCTCGCCGTTCTCGTCCAGCGTGTCCACGGCCAGAACCACTACTGCGTTGGGATCCTTGTCGTAGGCGGTCTTGAACCGGACCACGTGCTTGAGCTTGGCGTGCGGCGGCAGCGGACGCAGCAGTTCGGTGTACTGCTCGCCATGCAGCAGGCGGTCCAGGCCGTAGTTCAGCCCCTTGATCGTGCGGCCGTCGCGGGCGAGGTTGAGGTAGGTGTTGACCGCGGGCATCACCGCATAGGTCGGCAACGCCTGGAAGCCGTCGCCGAGTTCGTAGACGAAGGGCAGTTCCTTCGGATCGAGCGCATCGCGCGCGGCGCCGACGCCGAGCGCGTACAACGACAGATCGCGTTCGTCGTATGACGACTCGGCTTCGATCACGTCCTTCGACGCTTCGTCCAGATCGATGAACTCGTTGCCGCCCAGGCGCGGCTTGCTGGCGTTGTCGAGGATCGAGGTGAACGATTCGGCCGGCGTATTGGGATGGGTCGTGGTGCTGAAGTCGGTGATCTTGTCCCACTTGGCCGCCACGTCCTCGACGCTGACGCCGCGCTTGCCGCCCAGGAAGACGCCTTCGGTGCGTTCCCAGCGCAGCTTGCCGATGAAGCCGGCGCCGACTTCGAAGAGGCCCTTGGTTTCCTGGCAGCTCTCGTGGCACAGCCATGCCACCAGCGGGCTGACGTATTCGGGCTTCAGCAGGTCCATGACGTCCTGCGGCAGCACTGTCGAGAGCAGGCGCGAGGCCGCGGCCGGCGCGATGGTGTTGACGTGGATGTTCTTGCTGCGGCCTTCCTCGGCCAGCGTCTGCGCGAAGCCGACCAGGCCGAGCTTGGCGGCGCTGTAGTTGGCCTGGCCGAAGTTGCCGTAGATACCCGCGGCCGAGGCGGTCATGATGATGCGGCCGTAGTTCTTCTCGCGCAGGATCGGCCAGGCCGCCTGGGTGACGCGCATCGAGCCGAGCAGGTGCACGCGATAGATCAGGTCCCAGTCCTGCTCGGTCATCTTCTGGAAGCTGACGTCGCGCAGGATGCCGGCGTTGTTGATGACGATGTCGACGGTGCCGAAGGCATCGAGCGCGGTCTGCACGATCTTGGCGCCGTCTTCGACCGAATCGTAGTTGGCCACGGCTTCGCCGCCGGCGGCCTTGATCTCGGCGACCACGGCATCCGCGGCCGAGGAGGACTTGCCATCGCCGTGCGCGCTGCCGCCGAGGTCGTTGACCACCACGCGCGCGCCGCGCGATGCGAAGGCGAGCGCGTGCGAACGTCCGAGACCGGCGCCGGCGCCGGTGATGATCGCGACTTTTCCGTCGAAGCGAAGTTGATCTGTCATGTCGTGTCTGTCTCTAAGTGATGTCTTGCTGTTGTCTTCTTGTTCGTCATCCCGGCGAAAACCGAGGTGACGGGGGAGGGCATCAAAGCGTCCGCGCGATGATTTCCTTCATGATCTCGTTGGTGCCGCCATAGATGCGCTGCGCCCGCGCATCGACGAAGGCGCGGGCGATCGGATACTCCAGCATGTAGCCGTAGCCGCCGTGCAGCTGCACGCACTCGTCCACGACCTTGCACAACAGGTCGGAGCACAGGTATTTCGACGCAGCCGCGGCGTCGATCGGCAGTTCGTTTTTCAGCACCAGTTCGATGCAGCGGTCGACGAACACGCGCGCCATGGTGATTTCCGACTTCATCTCGGCCAGCTTGAAGCGCGTGTTCTGGAAGCTCGCCACCGGCTTGCCGAAGGCCTTGCGGTCCTGCACATAGCTCTTGGTGATCTCGAAACAGGCTTCCGCGCCCGAGATCGAGGTGATGGCGATGATCAGGCGCTCCCAGGCGAGCTCCTGCATCAGCATCATGAAACCCATGTTGAGCCCGTCCGCGCCGCCGAGCACGTTGCTCTTGGGGATGCGGACGTTGTCGAAGAACAGCGGCGCGGTGTCCTGCGCCTTCATGCCGACTTTCTTCAACGGCTTGCCCTTGGTGAAGCCGGGACGGTCTGCCTCGATCAGCACGAGGCTGATGCTTTTCGCGCCGCCCTCGCCACCATCCATGCGCACGGCGACGATCACCAGATCGCTTTGCAGACCGTTGGTGATGAACATCTTCGAGCCGTTGATGAGGTAATCATCGCCGTCCTCGGTGGCCGTGGCCTTGATGCTCTGCAGGTCCGAACCGGTGCCCGGTTCGGTCATGGCGATGGCGCCGACGGTCTCGCCGCTGGCCATGCGCGGCAGCCAGGTGCGCTTCTGTTCCTCGGTGCCGTAATGCAGCAGATAGTTGGCGACGATGTCCGAATGCAGCGCGAAGCCAACGCCGCTGGCGCCGGCCATCATCTGCTCTTCCATCATGATCACGCTGTGCAGGCGATCGCCGCCCTGGCCGCCGTATTCCTCCGGGATCGCGCAGCAGAGCAGGCCGAGTTCGCCGGCGCGGTTCCAGGCGGCTCGATCGATCTGTCCCTGTTCTTCCCAGGCTTCGTGCTTGGGGGTGATCTCTTCGGCGAAGAACCGCTTCGCGGTGCGGCGGAATTCGTCGTGGCCGGCGTCGAACAGGGTTCTGGGCAGCATTGGAATCTCGTCGGTGGCGGTGCGTGGCCCGCCGTCATGGCGGGCCCATGGTTTTCAATCATGCGTTTGAATGAATCGTGCGGGTGAGGCGGTATCGCGCCAGAATGCTTAGCATTTTGGGCCACGAATTGGCGGATGTGACCGCGGCCGCCCTTGGCGGCATTTCACCGCTTTCGGACATCCCGGTCTGACGACCCGGCCCGGAATCCCAGGTGGGCGGCTGCGGCCAATGTCGACACGACATCGGCCAGGCGCGGCCGTTTATCCCAGGGCTTCGATTTCGGACTCACTCACTCCATAACGACGCAGAACGGCCAAGGTATCCGCACCCAGCGCGGGCGTATCGCCTTTGATGGTCGCGGCATTCTCGAAACGGATCGGGCAGGCCAGGGCCGGCTTGCCGTGGAAGTCCTCGACCATGTCGCGGGCGCGGACCTGCTCGTTGCGCAGGGCTTCCTCCAGTGTCAGCACGGGCGTCGTGCAGCAATCCGCCTCGGCAAACACCCGCTGCCATTGTTCGAGCGTGCGCAGCCGGAATGCCGGCGCCAGCAACCAGTGCAGCGGCGCGAGACGCTTCTTGAGTTTTTCCGGCTCGCGCTGTAGCGCGGTCCAGCGGTCGAGGCCGCCATCGCGCGGCGCGGCTTCGCCGCTGGAGGCGTTCGTCTTCGGTTTGCCACCATCGCCGACCCAGGCGAATAGGAGTCGCAGCGGCCCTGGCAGCGAGGCTTTCAGCGCACGCAGCAATCGCAGGAAGAATTTCGCCTCCAGCGCCCCGACCGCCAGATAGCGGCCGTCGCGGCAGCGATAGAGCCGGTAATTGGGCAGGGACCCGGTCAGCACGTCGCGTCCGCGCGCGGGCAGGCTGCCCTCGCTGCGGATCGTCGACAAGGCGATCTGCTGCAGCGCGAGCGTGCCATCGAGCATGGCGACGTCGACCATGCAGCCTTCCCCGGATGCGCGCGCGCCCAGCACCGCGGCGAGGATGCCGATCGCACCGGTGAGCGAGCCGCCGGCGATGTCGGCGATCTGCACGTTGGCCAATGCGGGCGCGTCGCCGGCGCGGCCGATCTGGTCGAGGACGCCGGCATAGCTGCAGTAGTTCATGTCGTGCCCGGCGAGATCGCGGTACGGGCCGGTCTGGCCGTAGCCGGTGATGGCGGCATAGACCAGCTTCGGGTTGATCCGTTTCAGCGTCTCGTAGCCGCAGCCGAGCTTGTCCATCACGCCGGGGCGGAAGGATTCGACCACCACATCGGCCTGTTCCACCAGGCGATGGAAGGCGGCCACGCCGGCCGCGCTGTTCATGTCCAGCACCACCGACTGCTTGCCGCGATTGACGAGGGCGAACAGTTCCGGCGACAGCTCGCGCGTGTAATCGCCGCCGCCGGAATGCTCGATCTTCACGACCTCCGCGCCAAGCTGCGCCAGGTAGAGGGTGCAGAACGGTCCGGGCAGCAGACGCGTGAGATCCAGGATGCGGATACCGGACAACAAAGGGTTGCTCATCTCGACTCGCGGGCAGGAAGGGGGCGGAATGTCAGGGCTTGTCTCTCGAAATCGCCGGCGGCGCAAGATCGAATCGACGATCGCTCGCGTGCCGGATGCCGAATGTCGCCACTGCGCAGGCGCATCGCATGTGCAAGTGCAACATCGGGCAACGTGCAGTTTCGTCGCTGCGAGCCGTTTGCAATCAGTGGGCATCGTGTCAACATGATTAGCATTTAAGGCCGTCCGACCCGTTCCGCTCTTCATGCCGACGACCTCCGGAACTCATCGCTTGCACGCTCAAACGACCGCATCGGGCGATTCGCGCCCTCGTCCGGCCCTGCGCAATTCGCTGCCAGCGGCTTACCTGCGCATCCTGCTGGATGCGGCGGCGGAGCGGGGCGTCGACATCGAAGCGGCTCTCGCCGGCAGCCGCCTGACGATGGACATGCTGAACAGCCCCGACATGCGGGTGATGGCGCGCGATGCCGCGGACGTCATGCGTCGCGTGGTGGCGGCGAGCAGTAATGTCGGCTTTGGCATCGAATTCGGCCTGCGTTCGATCCCGACCGCGCACGGCTATCTCGGCTACGCCGCGATGAGCGCGCGCAACCTGCGCGAGTCGATCGATCTGATGGTTCGCTACGAGCATCTGCGCCAACGCGATGTCACGCTGAACCTGCAGTTCGATGGCGATCTGGCCATTCTCGAAGCGCACGAAACGCACAATCTCGGTTCGTGGCGACAACTCTTCCTGGAAGGCATCCTGGTCGGCGTCTACCGCATGTTCGGTTTCCTGATCGGCGAGGCGCAGCCATGGTGCGAACTCTGGTTCGACTGGCCGGAGCCGGACTACTTCGCCCAGTACAAGTCACGCCTGCCGACGGTGCGCTTCTCCATGCCGTCGGTGCAGGTGCGTTTCCCGCAGGCCTATCTCGAGCGCCCGCTGATCACCGCCGACCGCAGTGCCGCGCAGCACGCGCTGGAGCAGATCGAACGCGAGGCGGCGATCTCCAGCGTGCCGTCGCTGACGCTGCTGGAACGCATCCGCGCCAAGATTCGCCTGAGCGAGCGCGGCAACTATCCGCCGCTCGCCGAGGTTGCTTCGCAGCTGTACATGTCCAGCCGCACGCTGAAACGCAAATTGAGCGAGCTGGGCACCGGCTTCCAGGAACTGCTCGACGAAGCGCGCCGCCGAGATGCCATGCGCATGCTGGCCGACCCCGATATCAGCATCCAGCACATCGCAACAGCACTGGGTTACAAGGATCCGCCTTCGTTCACGCGCGCCTTCCGGCGCTGGAGCGGGACGACGCCAAGCGCCGCGCGCCGGAAACTGTTGGGATTGTCGTCGGACTGACGCGTGGTTCCAGTCGGGACGACGTCGACGTCATCCTGGATCAGCAGTCGTCGTTGCTTTCGCTTCCTGCGACGGTGTGACCGCTTTCAGGATCGCATCCATCTCGTCCTGCCGGTCGAAGACGCCGAGGTGCGAATGCCTGACGCGTCCTTGCGCATCGACGACGACGAGCAACGGCACGGCCTGGGCCTTGAACAAGGCCAGTTTTCTACGATCCGACAGCGTCGCGATCGGAAATCCGAATCCGTGTTCGTCGGCGTAGCGACGCACCGCTTCGGACTCGCCGTCCGCCACGCCCAGCATCTGGACACGGGCCGAGTCCGAGGCCAATTGTTCGGCCAGCTTGCGCACCAGTGGCGCGGACTGCTTGCAGTACGGGCAGGTGGACGTGAAGAAATACAGCACCTGGAACTGCTTCGGCGCGGTGCCGATCACGACGGAATCGCCGCCCAGCGACTTGGCCGGAATCTCCGGCACCCACATGCCGGCGTAGGGTTCGAAGGCGCGCTTCTCGAGCGCGTCCTTCTGCTGCCGCAATTCGCGGTTTTGCCAGGCGAGCACGACCACGAGCGCCGCGGAAAGCAGTAGTCCAATCGATAGCCAGGGAATTCGGCGCATCTGTGTCGTCCGCGTCAGGCCGGTTGAGGCCTGCGCACTGTGCGAACCGTCATTCCCGCCGTCAAGCCGCATTGCATCCGATCCGTGATCCCGTGCGCGTTGATCGATGCATGCTGCAACGCAAAAGGAAT
The DNA here is from genome assembly GCF_058803905.1 of Luteimonas sp. GW821-FHT14E02. Classification (NCBI taxonomy): domain Bacteria; kingdom Pseudomonadati; phylum Pseudomonadota; class Gammaproteobacteria; order Lysobacterales; family Lysobacteraceae; genus Luteimonas; species Luteimonas sp. GW821-FHT14E02. The sequence goes on from NZ_JBXAPK010000009.1 coordinate 110,919, forward strand.
CGCCGTGCGATGTCGCAAACCGGAACGCTACGCGAATAGCGCGTGCGCAACGATGAGCGATACGCGCGCGCCGGAAACGAAGGCTACTGCAGCGGGGCGTGCGTTGAAGCGTTGATGCCCTGAAAGCATCGACTAAGCGCGGTCCCTCACCCACTTCCTGCCGTCGAACGACTCGAGCGGATGGAAATTCCGCTTGTAATCCATCTTGGCGTGGCCATCGATCCAGTAGCCGAGATAGAGATGACGCCGGCCATCGCGACGCGCCCATTCGATCTGGCGCAGGATCGCCAGCGTGCCGAGACTGCGCGCCGCTTCGTCCGGATCGTAGAAGGTGTAGACGGCGGACAGCGCGCCGTCGGCCAGGTCGGTCACCGCGACGGCGATGAGGCGGCCATGCAGGCGCAATTCGAGGAACCGTCCCTGCGACCAGCTGCCGATCAGGAACTGGTCGAACTCGGTCGCGCCGTGATCGTCCATGCCGCCGCCGATATGGCGCGTGCCGAGATAGCGGCGATACAAGGCGAAGCGCTCGTCGTTGCGCTTGGCGGGCAGCACGCGCTCCTCGACGTCGGCATTGCGCGCGAGGCAGCGGCGCTGGCTGCGGTTGGGAGTGAATTCGTCGACGGGAATCCTTACCGCCACGCAGGCCTGGCAATTCGGGCAGTGCGGTCGATAGACGATGTCGCCGGAACGGCGGAAGCCCCAGCCGAGCGCGCGCGGGTACACCTGCAGCAGGCGCGGATCACGCGGATCGAGCACGAGATCGCGCGCGATGCGCTCCGGCCAGTAGCCGCAGATGTGCTCGCCGGTGTGAAACAGTCGCAGGTCGTCGACGTCGCGCATGGGGTTCGTCCTAGACCTGTCCCGCGCGCAGGAGCAGCAGGAACGAGGCACCGGCGATGGCGCCCGTGGCGGCGCCGGCGACCAGATCGCGCGGCACGTGCCGTGACAGCGACAGGCGCGACCAGGCGATGCACGCGGCGAAGATGAGGCCGGCGAGCGTGGCCCACCACGCCAGCGGCGCCAGCAGGCAGGCGGCGAACACCGCGAAGGCCAGATGCAGCGACAGCTTGCACCAGCGCGCGGTGAGCAGCGCGACGAGGATGATGGCCGCCGAGAGCGCGAGCGCGGCCGGGACGCCACGCGTGGCGCCCGCCATCCAGGCGACGGCCGCGCCGGCGGTCAGGACGATCAGCAGGAAACGGTTCAGGCTGCCGCGCTCGCTGCGGTGGCTTGCGTCGATGTGTCCCCAGCGCTCGCGGTGGACCTGCCACCATGAATACGCCATCACCAGCACCGCGGCCGCGCCGAGGCCGGCGGCGAGCTGCCACGCCTGCGTCATGGAGCCGCGGCCCGCCTGCGTGGCCAGCAGGGCCAGCGACAGCACGGCCAGGGGATGGCCGAGGATCGAGACGGTGCGAGCGAGGGCGGAGGACATGGGAGGAGCATACCGCCGGCGTCTCGCAACGGCTGCGATTGCTGTCGCTGGTCTTCAGGTTGCCCGCGGGCGGCGGTCAACCGGCGCTGGGATCGCGCGTTGATCGAGGCATGGCACGGCCGTGCCTCGACCAGGAGATTCCCGACATGACCCGCAAGACCCTACTCGCCGTTTCGCTGCTGACCCTGCTGGCTTCCGGCGTGGCGCTCGCCGCGCAGTCCGATACCACCGGCACCACGGCCGCGCCGCGCGGCCATCTGGCCCAGCTCGACAAGAACGGCGACGGCGCGATCGATCGCAGCGAAGCGGCGACGGCCCCGCGGCTCGCCGAGCGCTTCGACGCGATCGACACCAACAAGGACGGCAAGCTCAGCGCCGATGAACGCGCACAGGTGCGCGGCGGCATGATGCACCACGATCGTCGCGGCAAGTGGAAAGCGCTCGATACCGACAAGGACGGCCGCGTCAGCCGTGCCGAAGCCGCCGCGGATCCGAAACTGTCCGAACGCTTCGCGGAAATGGACGCCGACAAGAACGGTTATCTCGACCGCGAGGATTTCCAGGCCCGCGCCGAACAGCGCCAGGCCGAGTGCTTCGTCAAGGCCGACGCGGACAAGGATGGCAAGCTGAGCCCGGAAGAGTTCTCCGCTGTCCGCGAGGCCTGCCATGGGCCGCGCGGGAAGATGCTGGACGCGCCGGCGCCGAAGTCCTGATCGGGAATCTTGACGACAATTGCGTTGCCAAACCGGCCGCCGCGCGTCATGGCGCGGCGGCTGTCGAGTTCTTGAAGCTTTCAACAATCAACGAATGAGCCACGCTCGTCATCCCGGCGAAAGCCGGGATCCAGTTTTTTCTTGAGACAGTCGCTTGGTGAACGAGAAGCTGGATCCCGGCTTTCGCCGGGATGACATGCATTTAGGACGTTTTCATAGCGGCTGGACCACGCGCCAGCCGTCACCTTCCGGCCGCACCTCGAACCAGCGCGGCACCACCGGTCCATTGCCGCGACGGCGCACGAAATAGACGATGCCGTAACCCGAAGGCGCGCTGCTCTCGTAGCGGCCCACTGCCAGCACCAGTGGTAACACATCGCCGTTGCCCTGCACCGGGCAGCGCGAGACCGGCAGCACCGTGGCCTGCGTCTGCGGCAGCGAGGCCAGCAGCGCGGGCGAGGGGTCGCGCGCATCGACGGCGATGCACACATGGCTGCCGGCTTCCTTCGGAATATCGCCGCGCAGCACCGCCAGCGCGAGACTGTCCGGCACCGGCGTCTTGCCGCGCGGCAATTCCGCCGTGCTGACCATCGCCACGGGCCTGGGCGCGGTTGCCGACACCGGCGTGCGATTCGAGCGCCACGACATGAAGGTCAGCGCGATCACGGCGGCGATCACCGCGATCAGGCCGAGCTTGATGCGGAAGGCCCGGCGCTCGCCGCTGCTCCGGGCGCCGCGGTCGGGAAGTTCGTTGCGGAAGCTCATCGCGAGATAGCTGTCGGGCGCGTTGCGCGAGGAATCCATCAGTCCGGCCTCGCGCAGCATCTCGCGCGCACGCGGCTGGTCCTCGGACTTGACGATCCACACCGCCGGCATCTGCTTGCCGTCGTCGCGATAACTGAAATTGCCACGGATCGCGCTCTTGTACGAGCGCCCGTTGGTCACGCGCGTTTCGATGCCGGCCTCTTCGAGCAGCTTCGCGACCGCTTCGACGTTTTCCAATCGCGCGCTGGAGAAGACCTGTCTCATCTCAACTCTTTGCCGGAACGTGCGTCGCCGCGTCGGTGGCCGTGGTGACCCGGATCATGCCTTCCTGGGCCGTGCTCGCCACCAGCTTGCCGTCGCGATCGAAGATCTGGCCGCGCGCCAACCCGCGCGCGCCCTGCGCGCTGGGGCTGTCGATCGAATACAGCAGCCACTCGTCGGCGCGGAACGGACGGTGGAACCACAGTGCATGATCGAGCGAAGCCATCTGCACGTTCGGCTGGTAGTAGCTGATGCCGTGCGGGAAGGTGGCGGTGCCGAGCAGCTGGAAATCCGACGCGTAGGCGAGCAGGGCGCGATGCAGTTCGGGCGCGTCGCCGACCGGCTCGCTGAGCCGGAACCAGACCTGCTGGAACGGCGGCCGCTTCGGCGGCTTGAGCTCGTCGCGCGGATAGACGTGGCGGAATTCGAACGGGCCGGTGCGATCGAGCCAGCGCTGGATCTTGATCGGCAGCTTGGCCAGCACTTCCTGCGGCACCGCGTGCGCGGGGTCGATGTCCTCGGGCTTGGGCACTTCCGGCATCGACAGCTGATGCTCGACGCCTTCCTCGCGTTCCTGGAACGAAGCCGCGCAGAAGAAGATCACCTGGCCGTGCTGGATCGCGGTGACGCGCCGCACCGAGAACGAACCGCCGTCGCGGGTGCGGTCGACGTCGTAGACGATGGGATGTTCGATGTCGCCGGCGCGCAGGAAATAGGCGTGCAGCGAATGCGCGTCGCGCGGCGCCGTCATCGTCGCCTGTGCCGCCGACAGCGCCTGTCCCAGCACCTGGCCGCCGAATACGTACTTGGTGCCGATGTCGCGGCTCTGGCCGCGGAACAGGTTGTTCTCCAGCCGTTCCAGCGAGAGCAGTTCGATCAGTTCGGAGACGGGGGAGGCCATGGGCGCCGGTGTCGTGGGCAGACCCGGATTATACGGGCGCCCCGCGGCCGGCCTCCGGTTCGGACGGCTGCAGGCGTTGCAGCGCCGTCGTCGCCATTACCTGCGGCCAGGGGAACAGTGGTCCGGGGTCGAGCTTGCGCCGGACTTCCAGTGCTGGGTCGTCGCTGGCCGGCTCGGTCGTCGTGTCGAGTTCCTCATGGCCGGCGATCCAGCGCAGCGACGGCAGGGTTTCGCTCAAGCGCTCCAGCAGCAACAGCAACGCGGCGATCTGTGCCTGCGGATAGGGTTCCTGCATCGCCTGGTGACGTGAATCCAGCCAGTGCGGGTAGCGGCCAGTGTTGACCAGTTCAATGCCGATCGAGCGCGGGTTGTAGCCGTGCACATGATGGGCGATGCGCTCGTGCGGCACGTACTGCACGGCGCTGCCGTCGCGATCGAGGTACCAGTGGCCACTGTTGCCGGTGCCGCTGGCCGGGTACAGCACGCGTTCGCCGTAGTCGCGCGCCGTGGCCAGGTCGGGGAGTTCGGTGCAGTGGATGACGACTAGATCGATCTGCGAAAGCGGGCGCGGGTCGAGCTTGTCGACGTAGGGAAGCGGGTCGATCCGAGCGGCGGTCATGACCGCGATGCTAGCATTCGTCTATGTCGCTCCCGTCCCCGAATTCCGAACTGTATCGCCTGATGTCGCAATTCCCGCGAGGGGGCCGGGTCGAATGGATCGGCCTGCGCCCGGCGCGCGACGTGCCGATGCGCGAGGTCGACGAAGTCGATGCCCAGGCCGGCGGCGGACTGGCGGGAGACCGCTATGCCGGCGGCAGCGGCAATCGCGGCATTACGCTGATCCAGGCGGAGCATTTGCCGACGATCGCGGCGCTGAGCGGCCATGCCAGCGTGCCGCCCGCGCTCCTGCGCCGCAACGTCGTCGTCTCCGGCATTCCGCTGATCGCGTTGAGGGATCGGCGCTTTCGCATCGGTGATGTGTTGCTTGAAGGCGTGGATGCCTGCGATCCATGTTCGCGCATGGAGGCGGCGCTCGGTCCCGGTGGCTACAACGCGATGCGCGGGCACGGCGGCTTGTGCGCGCGCATTCTCGAAGGCGGCAAGTTCCGCATCGGTGATGCCGTGACCTGGGTGGAAACCTGAGCATGCGCGGCCATTGCATCCTCTCGCACGGCTTCGAAAGCGGACCGGACGCCACCAAGGTGACGGCGCTGGCCGAGGTCGCCGAACAACTGGGCTGGACGCACGAGCGTCCCGACTACACCGACCTGGACGCCAAACGCGAGGTCAGCGACCTCGGCGACGTGCCCACGCGCGTGCAGCGCCTGCATGCGCTGGCGCGCGAGGCGGCGGTGCGTGGTCCGCTGGTGCTGGCGGGATCGAGCCTCGGCGCCTGGATTTCAGGCCAGGTCTCGCTGCAGGTGCCGGTCATTGGCTTGTTCCTGATGGCGCCGCCGGTGTCGATGGGGCCGGCGCCGGCGCTCGATGCCGCGCACGTGCCGGTATCGATCATCCATGGCTGGGACGACGAACTGATTCCTGCGCAGAAAGTGATCAACTGGGCACACCCGCGCCGTGCGCGCGTGCTCATGGTGGACGACAGCCATCGCCTGTCGGCGCACGTGGCCGCGTCGGCGGAAGCGTTCGCGGAGTTGCTGCGACGCTTTTGATTTGCTTTTCCTTCTCCCTCCGGGAGAAGGTGCCCGAAGGGCGGATGAGGGCAGGAACTGACTCGCCGAGATACGCTCCCAGGAAAGTGATTTCCCTCCCTCATCCGGCGCTTCGCGCCACCTTCTCCCGGAGGGAGAAGGGAAAGCGGAAAGCGATTTCATGAAATTTTTCGTCTCCTGCGCCAAAGGCCTCGAATACCTGCTCGTCGACGAGTTGCAGGCGCTGGGCTGCGCGCGCGCCAGCGCCGCGATCGCCGGCGTCAACGTAGAAGGCGAGGAGATCGATGCGCAGCGCGCCGTCCTGTGGTCGCGACTGGCCAGCCGCGTGCTGTGGCCGTTGACGGAATTCGACTGCCCGGACGAACAGTCGCTGTACCAGGGCGTGGCGGCATTGCCGTGGCATGACCATCTCGACGCCACGATGACGCTGGCGGTGGACGCACACGTGGCGGGCGAGGCCATCACGCATGCAAGGTATGCCGCGCAGCGGGTGAAGGACGGCGTGGTCGACGCGATGCGCGCACACAGCGGTGAGCGGCCAAGTGTGGATGTCGATGCGCCGGATCTGCGCCTGAATCTCGTCGTGCGCAAGGGCAAGGCAATCCTGTCGGTGGATTTGGGCGGCGGTCCGCTGCATCGTCATGGCTGGCGCCGTGCGCAGGGCGAAGCGCCGCTGAAGGAGAACCTCGCCGCCGCCGTGCTGCTGCGCGGTGGCTGGCCGAAGCTCTACGCGGAAGGCGGCGGCCTGCTCGATCCGATGTGCGGCAGCGGGACGCTGCTGATCGAGGGCGCGCTGATGGCGGCGGACGTCGCCCCGGGCCTGCTGAGATATGCGGGCGAACTGCCCACGCGCTGGCACGGCTTCGACATCGCGACATGGACGAAGCTGGTCGAGGAGGCGCAACTGCGCGAGCGCGCCGGACGCGCGGCCTTGCGAGACGTTTTCGACGGCGGCGATCTCGATCCGCGCGCGATAGCGACAGCGCGCGAAAACGCCACCGCCGCGGGATTGCGCGATGCGATCCGTTTCGATGTGCGCGATGTCGCCGTGCTGCCCGTGCAATCGAATCCGCGCGGCCTGGCCGTGTGCAATCCGCCCTACGACGCGCGTCTCGCCGCGGACCCGGAGCTCTACCGCGCACTGGGCGACGGTTTGAAGCAGGCCGTCCCGAATTGGCGTGCGAGCATCCTCTGCGGTGATGCGGAACTCGCGCATGCCACCGGTTTGCGCGCGCAGAAGAAATACCAGCTGTTCAACGGCGCCCTCGAATGCAGCCTGATTATTTGCGATCCGATCAAGCCGGCATCGCGCGAGGCCGCCGAGCCACGTGCCTTGTCGGAAGGCGCGCAGATGCTCGCCAACCGGCTGCGCAAGAATCTGCGCGCCCTGAAGTCCTGGCGCGCACGCGAGGCGATCGATTGCTATCGCGTCTACGACGCCGATCTGCCGGAATATGCGGCGGCCATCGATGTCTACACGGAAGCCGATGATCCCGAGGCACTCTGGCTGCATATGCAGGAATACGCCGCCCCGGCCGCCATTCCGGAAGCCGATACGCGGCGCCGCTTTGGCGAAGTGCTGGCGGCCGCGCGCGAGGTGTTCGGTCTGCCGCGTGAGCGCATCGCGACGAAGACGCGCTCGCGAGGCAAGGGCGGCAGCAAATATGCACATATGGGAGCAGGACGCTTTGATCGCAAAGGCGAGATGCTGGTCGTGCGTGAAGGCGCCGCGCGCCTGCGCGTGAACCTGTTCGATTATCTCGATACCGGCCTGTTCCTCGATCATCGCCCGTTGCGCAAGCGGATGTCCCAGGAAGCGCGCGGTAAGAGCTTCCTCAACCTGTTCTGCTACACGGGCGTGGCGACGGTGCAGGCCGTGGTGGGCGGCGCGACTTCCACGACGAGTGTCGATCTGTCGGCGACCTATCTGGAATGGCTGGCCGATAATCTCCAGGAAAACGGTTTTGGTGGTTCGGCGCACCGCCTGGTGCAGGCGGATGCGCTGACCTGGCTGGAGGCCGACCGTGGCCGCTACGACCTGATCTTCTGCGACCCGCCCACGTTCTCGAATTCCGCGCGCGCCGACGATTTCGACGTGCAGCGCGAACACGTGCGCCTGCTGCGCGCCGCGGTGGCGCGCCTGTCGCCGGAGGGCGTGCTTTATTTCTCCAACAACTTCCGCCGCTTCAAGCTCGATGCCGAGGCCATCGCCGGGTTCGCCACCTGCGAGGACATCAGCGCGCAGACCATCCCGCAGGATTTCGCCCGCAATCCGCGCATCCATAAAACCTGGGCTTTGCGGCGTACTTAACGCATTCGACAAAGTGATCGTCATTCCGGCGAAAGCCGGAATCCAGTTTTTGTGAAAGCCATGCGCTTATTGAGTGAAAGGTCGGATGACCAGCCATTCGGCTGTTGGGACCGGGCTTTCGCAAGGAATGACGAACTGAGTGCCGATCCGCTTTTTCCTCCGACACGGACAGGCCCGGTTAACAAAGTCGGAATCCTTCCATGGTCATGATGGCCGCATGACCAACACGCTCGAAAACGCCATGCCCCACTGGATGCTGCTGCTGCGGCAATGGCTGAAGCACCCCCGCCGCACCGCCGCGATCGTGCCGTCGGGGCGGGAGCTGGCCTCGGCGATGTTGGCCGAATTGCCGCCGGGCACACGCCGGGTGATCGAGCTCGGCGCGGGCACGGGCGTCTTCACCGAACGTCTGCTGGCCCATGGCATCGCGCCGCAGGATCTGCTGTCGATCGAGCTGAATCCGGCCATGCACACCCGCCTGCAACGGAGATTTCCGCAGGTGCACATCGTCCACGGCGACGCGCGCGAGATGGAGGCGATCGCGTCCGCGCATGGCTTCGCGGGCGAGGGCAAGGCCGATGCGGTCGTCTCCGGACTGGGCGTGCTGTCGATGCCGCGACGGGTGCAACACGACATCTACGCCGCGGCATTCGCTTGCTTACGCGAGGATGGACGGCTGGTGCAGTTCACTTACGGCCCGCAGGCGCCGCTGGCTTCCGGGGTGGCGGAGGAGCTGGGCCTGGAGGCGGAGCGGGGCGCGTTCGTGCTGCGCAACATCCCGCCGGCGACCGTCTATGTGTACCGGAAGGTCGGCGCCGCGCCGATGTAACCCTCCGTTCCATCAGCCGCCCTGTTGGCGGCGCGGGCATGGCCGCAGAGTTGGGGCATCTAGACCCCGACGAGAGATCGCCATGAACGCCACCACTCGATTCCATGCCGCCCGCGTGACCCGCAAGATCCGTGGCACCGCCGCCTCGGACGGTGCCGGCGTCAAGCTGACCCGCGTGATCGGCGGCGCCGAGCTTCCCGACCTCGATCCGTTCCTGCTGCTCGACGAATTCGGCACGGACAAGCCCGAGGATTATCTGGCCGGCTTCCCCGACCACCCGCACCGCGGCTTCGAAACCGTGACCTACATGCTCGATGGCCGCATGCGCCACCGTGACAACCACGGCAACGAAGGCCTGCTCGGCCCGGGCAGCGTGCAGTGGATGACCGCCGGACGCGGCCTGGTGCACTCCGAGATGCCCGAGCAGCAGGCCGGCCGCATGCGCGGCTTCCAGCTGTGGGTGAACCTGCCGGCGAAGGACAAGATGACCGTGCCGAAATACCAGGAATTCGCCGCCGAGCGCATTCCGGTGGCGACGCCCGCCAACGGCGTGACGGTGAAGGTCATCGCCGGTGCCGTCGGTGACGTGCGCGGGCCGATCGCGCAGCCGGCGACCGATCCCGTCTATCTCGACGTCGCGCTCGAGCGCGGCGCCACCTGGGAATATGTCCTGCCGGAAGGCCACAACGCATTCGCCTACGTGTTCGAGGGCGAGGCGAAGCTGGGCGAGGGCGAGGATGTGCGCGTGCTTGCGACCCACGAACTCGGCGTTCTCGGCGGCGGTGATCTGCTCAGGATGGAGGCGGGCGGCGAGAGTGCGCGGCTGATCCTGGTCGGCGGTCATCCGCTGCGCGAACCGGTCGCCCGCTACGGCCCGTTCGTGATGAACACCAGACAGGAAGTGATGCAGGCCTTCGTCGATTTCCAGGAAGGCAAGTTCTAGGCCCGTGACCCAGCCCCTCTCCCGTGCGCGGGAGAGGGCAGAAAGCGCTTGCCAAACCCACAGCGGACCGGTTAGCGTCTGACCCATGCCGTTTGTCACCTCCATCGCCAACGCCCAGCGGAACGTCAATAACCGTTCCAATAACCGCACGCCCACAAGGCGGGTCGGCGGCTAGGTGCGAGCGAGCATCCAGCATCCCCGAAACCCGCGCCTGGCGCGGGTTTTTTGTTTCTAAGCCTCGCAATTTCAAAACACTACTGGAGACATCGCGATGTGTTCGATCCTCGGAATCTTCGGCCTGCAGACGGGCGATGATCTGCCCGCCCTGCGACGACAGGCGCTGGAACTCTCGCAACGCCAGCGCCATCGCGGCCCGGACTGGAGCGGCGTGCATGCCGACGAGGGCGCGATCCTGGTGCATGAGCGTTTGGCCATCGTCGATCCGGCCGGCGGCTCGCAGCCGCTGAAATCGGCCGATGGCCGGCTGGTGCTCGCGGTCAACGGCGAGATCTACAACCATCGCGAACTGAAGAAGGAACTGCGGCACGAGTACGACTTCCAGACCGGTTCCGATTGCGAGGTCATCAACGCGCTGTATCTCGAGGATGTACTCGACCAGGGCGGGCCGGAAAACTTCCTCAACCGTTTGAACGGCATCTTCGCCTTCGCGCTCTGGGATCGTGATCAGCAGCGCGTCCTGATCGCCCGCGATCCGATTGGCGTCTGCCCGCTGTACTGGGGCCATGATCGCGAAGGGCGCCTGTGCGTGGCTTCCGAGATGAAGGCGATCGCCAGCCTGTGCGCGGACGTCGCGCAGTTCCCGCCGGGCCACTACTACGACAGTGCCACGCGTTCGCTGACAAAATATTACGAGAAGCCGTGGCGCGACTACGCGACGACGCAGGGTGTGCAAGTCTCGGCGCAGGAGTTGCGCGAGGCTTTTGAGCGCGCCGTGCATCGCCAGTTGATGACCGACGTGCCTTATGGCGTGTTGCTCTCGGGTGGACTGGATTCCTCGCTGGTCGCCGCGTGCGCCGCGCGCTTCGCACGCAAGCGCGTGGAGGACGACGACGTCTCCGAAGCCTGGTGGCCGCGTCTGCACTCCTTCGCCATCGGCCTGGAAGGCTCACCCGATCTCGCCGCCGCGCAGATCGCGGCCGATGCGCTCGGAACGGTGCATCACGGCTTCAAGTACACCTTCGAGGAAGGCCTGGACGCACTGCCGGATGTGATCCGCCACATCGAGACCTACGACGTCACCACCATCCGCGCCTCCACGCCGATGTACCTGCTGGCGCGACGCATCAAGGCGATGGGCGTGAAGATGGTGCTCTCGGGCGAGGGCAGCGACGAGATCTTCGGCGGCTACCTCTACTTCCACAAGGCACCGAACGCGCGCGAGTTCCACGAGGAACTGGTGCGCAAGCTCGACGCGCTCTACAACTACGATTGCCTGCGCGCCAACAAATCGATGATGGCCTGGGGCGTGGAGCCGCGCGTGCCGTTCCTCGACGTCGAATTCCTCGACGTGGCGATGAAGATGGATGCGCAGGCCAAGATGGTCGACAAGCAGAACGGCCGCATCGAGAAGGCGATATTGCGCGAGGCCTTCGACGGTTATCTGCCGGAGTCGATCCTGTGGCGGCAGAAGGAGCAGTTCAGCGACGGCGTCGGCTACGGCTGGATCGACGGACTCAAGGCGCATGCGGAGAAGCAGGTCAGCGATCGCGAACTCGCCGCCGCCGACAAGCGCTTCCCGATCAATCCGCCGCTGACCAAGGAAGCGTATTTCTATCGCAGTTTGTTCGAGCAGGCGTTCCCGTCGCCGGCCGCGGCCGAGACGGTGCCTGGTGGCAAGTCGATCGCCTGTTCGTCGCCGGCTGCGTTGGCCTGGGATCCGGCTTTCGCAGGCGCTGCCGATCCCTCCGGCAGGGCGGTGGCCGGGGTGCATGCGGCGGCGCTGACGGGATGAAGGCGGATGAAAAGCCGCGTGGTTCCTCGGGTTGTGTCCCCCGGCAGCCGGGGTTAGATTGTTCCGCGCCGCCCCGCGCATCAATGGAGGATGCCTTGCGAGTCACCGTCGCTTCGAGGATGGGCCTGCCGGCAGTGCTTTGCGTGCTCGTGGCATCCGCCTGCGCTACAGCTGAAACATCATCCAAGGCCAAGGAAAACACCGTCATGACGACAACTGTTTCCACTGCCGATCATCCCGCGCTCAACGCGCAGGAGATCGGAGAGCGTGTGCTCACGCTGATCCAGAGCATTCACGGCGCCGGCGACATCGCGGCCGACAACATCGAGAAGCAGACTGGCTTGCGAGTCCGGGTCAATCCGGACGATCCCAACGACTACGGCGTCACCGGCAAGCTGACCGACGTGTGGTACTACGGCTTGCGCACGATGTCGGCCGATCCGGGCCAGAAGCCGAACCGACTGTTGTTCCAGTTCAACGACCAGAGCAACACCGGCGCCGACATGACGCCTGTCTGCGTCGATTTTGACGAGTATCACAAGACCCTGACCGAGGCTGGTTTCAAGTCGACACGGCTGCGGAATCGCACGGACACGCAGGATTATTGGGATTTCGCGCGCGGGAACGTCGAGGTGACCGTCTACGTGCGAGGGAAGCGCACGCCCGATGATCCGCAGGCCTGCGTTTCGATGCTGATCATCAACGCTTACGGCTGACAGACAGGAGCATAAGGACATGGTAACGCCGGAAGAGACAAGACTGGACGAGATGCTCAGGGATTTCGAGCGTCGTTTCGACAATGATTCCCGGCATCCGGGACGGAACTTGCGGGACCTGATCGATCGCACCCCGGAACTGCGGGATGTCGTGCTCGAATCCATCAGGCGTGGAAACCTGGAACGATTCGAGGACCGGCGTCCGGGCGGCGGCGTGGGCTCGTACAACGCGGAAGCGCGGATGATGCGGGTTTCCGTGGATCAGCTCGAGCGCGCCGACCGCAATCCGCAAGCGGCCAACACCGTGCTCTTCACGATGGGGCACGAGTTGCAGCATGGCGTCAATCGTCAGGACATCCTCGATCAGGACGCCAATCTGCGCAGGCAGGCGGCGACCATCGCCGCAGGGCCGTCTCCGCACGACTACACCGGCCTGCTGCGGAACTACAACGAAACCTCACGCAATCTCGAGGTGAACGCCGAGATCGCCGGTTTCAACATGGTTGTGGACAGTGTCAGGCGGCGCAATCCGAACGCGACCCTTCGGGACATCTACGATGCCTCGCCGGACGACATGCGGGCGTATATCAACGCCGATCTGAGTACCAATCCGCCGACGTACACACCTCGGCCCGGCCTGCCGGGTCTGACGGCCGAAAATGGTTTCAGGATGGGAAGCGCTGACGCCGCGGGCGTGAACAGGTATTTCTACGAAGCCGCCGGTTACCCGGAGGGTGAAATCGGCAGGGCGATGCGGATGATCCGGCGGGAGGAGGATCAGGCGCAGGCGGCGAATCCCGGGCGCCCCGCGCCGGACATTCGTGTCGATCTCGATGCGCTTGGGATCGGCGGAGCCCCCTTGCCGTCCGGATTCCGCGACAGCAGCCGCCATCGCCAGCCAGGCGAGCCGGAGGCGCAGGACCCGCGCAGCGCCGGTCATCCCGATCATGGCTACTACCAGATGCTGCGTGACAGGCTGCCGCCGGAGGTGCCGGACAACGCAGTCGCCCACGCGATGTATCTGGCCAAGGAGAACGGCATGACCGAGCCGTCCAGGGTCGATGCCGGTCAGATCAGCTATACCAATGGCAGCGTCTGGGTGGGCGGCACCACCCCCGGCTATCGCGTCAACGCCGATCCGGCGCAGTCGCCGCCCATGGCGCAGGTGTCCGAGCAGCTGGAATCTCAACGCGGCCAGCAGCTGGAAAGCACGCGCGCGGTTCAGCAGACGCAGAACGAGACGCGGGCGCATGCACCGCATGCGCTCTGAGCCGAACTCGCTCCCGGATTGACGTTGCGAAGAGGCGGGCAGAAGCCCGCCTCTCCTTCATGCGGCGCTGAGAGACAGGCGGCCCTCGCTCAGCGCGAGGATCGCGTGGGCGTCATCCGCAACTCGTGCGCCGGGGCGCCCGGCAGGAACGGCGTCGGCCGCCCGTGCACCCAATCCTCGTGTCCGGCGCCCCAGAACGGCGACAGCGGATTCCCGCTCTGTCCACCGGGCATGTGGATGATGCCGTCGGCTTCGTGCCCGGGCGACACCACCATGCGTTCCGATGCGCCGAAATCGGGCGCGACCACGCGCGGCATGTTGTGGTCGCCGTCCAGCGGATCGGATGGCATGCACAGGAAGCGCGTGCCGATCAGCGGAATCGCCTTGGCCAATGGATGACAGATGCGCGCGGTGTTGGCCTCGCCCCAGGTGCGGCTGGCGAGTGGCCCCTGTGTGGACAGGTCATCGCTCACCTCCTTGGCGGCGTCTTCCAGCAAGGCATCCCAGGAGTCGTAACGACGCGGCAACAGATGCGCGGGGCGCTGCGTGACCAGTGGCCACACCACGCCTTCCAACTGCGCGCGCTTGGGCATCACGAAATCGTCGCCGAGCGCGGCCTGCGCGGGCGCGGTCAGGCCGTCGGCGATGCGTGCGACCACCGCCAGCCGCCACGCGCGCACCAGGCGATAGCTCACCGAATTGGCGACGGCGCGGCCTTCCCAGGTTTTCGACGCCACGGCGAGCGCTTGCAGGGCTGGCGCGCGCGCGCGGGCCGATTCGCTGCGCAGCAGTTCCCACCAGCGCTGCAGGAACACGGCGCGATCGTCGAGCTGAATCGCCAGCAAGTCGTGCTCAGTGAACTTGCCTTTGGCCAGAAGATCATCGCGGATCTGCTGCGCGCGGGCGCCGAGATCGTAGCCGCCGTCACCGACCTGTCGCAGTGCCTCGCCATCGAGCGTGCGGGCGTTGGCCGTCCACAGGCGCGCGTTGGCCGGATCGATCAGGCGGGGGTTGTCGAGGGTCGAGATATTCCAATCCGAGCAATAACCAGGCTGCGGCGCCTCGGTTGCTGTTTCGGGAGGCTGCGGTTGCACCGGCGGTTCGGCGCCTTCGACCAGCCGCTGCGTGGAGCATCCGGGCGTGCGTTGCGGCAATGGTCCGAGCAGGCGCCAGGCGATCCGTCCCTGCGCGTCGGCGACCAGCAAATTCTGGGTCGGGATCGCGGCGTGTTCGGCGACCGTGAGCGCCTGATCGAGATTGCCCGCGGCGGCGAAATCGGAGACGCCGAAGTTGAGTGAACCCGGCAGGTGTGCCGTCCAGCGCAGCGCCAGCGCCTTCCCGTCCGCTTGTTCGTGCAGGATTGGTCCCCACGCGGTTTCCTTGACGTCGAAATCGACCGGCGCGCCTCCCGCGACCCGAATCGTTTCGCGATGCGTAGTGATCCCATCGCAGGAGGTCGCCGCCGCGCCCGGCTTGCAGGGCGTGACCTGCTTCCAGTCGGTCGTGTCGGCATAGCTGTTGGTGAAGGCCCAGGCGACGTGGCCGTTGCTGCCGACCACGATCGCGGGCAGGCCCGGCAGGCTGAAGCCTTGCACGTCGACCTTGCCCCCGGGCGCGCGCGGATCGGGGTAGCGCAACCGCACGCGGAACCAGATGTTCGGCGCGCGCAGGCCAAGATGCATGTCGTCGGCGATGATCGCGCGCCCGTCGCCGGTGAGCGCGCCCGCAACGGCGAAGTTGTTGCTGCCAGAGGCGGGGCCTTCCTTCGATGTGAACGGTTTCGGCTCCGCGGGCACCGGCAGCTTGCGCAGATCGAGCACCTCGGGGCCGGGCAGCGTCGCGTCCGCGCGGGGCTCTCCGAACAACGGCGCATCCCAGGGCGTGCCGTCGAGTGAGAGCAGCGCGTACAGCGCAGGTGGCACGTGCTGCTGGATTTTCCACAGGGCGAATTCGCGTTCGTCCGTGGAATCCTGCAGATCGAAATACATCGCATAGCCGGTGAGGGCGGAATCGGCCGGCGTCCACGCTTGTGGCGATTGCCGCAGCAGCAGATACGGCCAGGGGCGTACCTTGAGATCGGCGAGTCCGGCGTTGACGCCCTCGCTATAGGCGCGTAGCTGTTGCAGCTTGCCGCCGGCGAATGCGTCGAGATGTGCGTCGACGCGCGCGCGCAGGCGATGCGTGCGGTGGCGCTTGTCGAGATCCACCGCGCGCGCGCCCACCAGTTCCGACAATTCACCAGCGGCCGCGCGCCGCAGCAGGTCCATCTCGAAGTAGCGCTCCTGCGCGTGCACGTAGCCGAGCGCGCGCACGGCATCGTCGGCGTTGGCGGCATCGATGGTGACGACGCCAAGCTTGTCGCGCTGGATCGTCACCGGCGCGGACAATCCCGAAAGCGCGACCTCGCCATCCAGTGTCGCCAGACTGCCGCGAAGCAGCCACCAACCCGTCCCGACCGCGACCAGCACGAGGACCAACAACAGGACGACGACGCGCTTCAGCCACTTGGCCATGGGATCCCCCGGTTCGGTTTCCGCCATTGTAGGCATAGCCCGGTCGTAGGCTGAGTGTCCGGTTCGCGAACCGTGATCCCCGGTGTCAGGGGTTGTTTCAGGCGTTACGGCGCAAGCGATAGGCGGTCGTGTGCAGCGCGGTCACGCCCGCGGCGGAGAAACTGGGTTCCTGCGCGAGGATGTCGCGACGCTCGATCGGCTCGATGGTCCAGCCGTCCGCGAACAAGCTGCGCACTTCGGCATCGTCGACCGAGAACGGCGGGCCGGCCTTCTCGTGCTGCGGGTATTCCAGCGTGATCAGCAGACCGCGGCATCCGGCCGGCAGGCTGGCATACGAGGTCGCGAGATAGCGCCGGCGCAGATCGGCCGGCAGCGCGATCAGTGCGGCGCGATCGTGGACGCCGGCGCAATCGGCCAGCACCTCGGCATCGAGCGCGAAGGCATCGCCGCAGATCAGTTCGTAGGGGCCCGCGACATAGTGGGTGCCGTAGCGCGAGACATGCGTCGCCGGCGACAGCCCGTTCTCCTCGAAGAATTGCCGTACCGCCAGCTCGGAAAGCTCCACACCCAGAATGCGATGCCCGCGCGCGGCGAGCCAGGGCATGTCCAGCGTCTTGCCGCACAACGGCACGAACACGCGGCTGTCCGTCGGCAGCGACAGCGCATCCCAGTGCTGTTCCAGCAGGGGCGACACGCGCGCCTGGTGGAAGCCGATCTGGTTGTCGTGCCAGCGCTGGTGCCAGAACTCCGCTTCCATCATTCCACCGACAATGCGTCGACTTTCTGCCAGCCGCGCGGCAGCAGGCCGCCGCGTGAGGCGCGCGCCCCGACGTACTCGTCGAGGTCCTTGAACGACAGCGACATGGTGCGGCTGCCGGATTTCACCTGCAGCGTGCCGCCGGGCGACACCACCGCGATCGCCACCACGCGTTCGGTGCCGCGCTTGGCCTTGGGAATCTCGATCAGCTTGTTGCCCTTGCCCTTGTCGAGTTCCGGCAGTTCGGTGATGGGGAAGGCGAGCAGATGCCCGGCACTGGTGACGGCAACCAGACGGTCCTTGGCCGGATCGGCCACCGCCACGGGCTGCACCACGACCGAGCCCGGCGTGAGCGACAACATCGACTTGCCGGCCTTCTGTCGTCCTGTGAGATTCTCGAAACGCGTGACGAAGCCATAACCGTGCGAGGACGCCAGCACGAAGCGCGTGTCGTTGTCGCCCGTTACCAGCGCCTGGAACGAAGCGCCGGCCGCCGGCGAGAAGCGCCCGGTGAGCGGCTCGCCATTGCCGCGCGCCGACGGCAGCGTATGTGCCAGCGTGGAATAACTGCGCCCGGTGGAATCGAGGAAGGCGACCTGCTGCGTGCTGCGGCCCTTGACCGCCGCCAGCAAGCCGTCGCCTTCGCGATACGACAGCGACGCGGCATCGATATCGTGGCCCTTGGCGGCGCGAATCCAGCCTTTCTCGCTGAGCACGACAGTCATCGGTTCGCTGGCGACCAGTTCGGTTTCGTCCAGCGCCTGCGCGGCCTCGCGCGAGACCAACGGAGAACGGCGGGCATCGCCAAACTTTTTGGCATCCGCAAGCAATTCTTCCTTGACGAGCTTTTTCAGCTTTGCTTTTGAGCCGAGCGTCGCGATCAAACGGTCGCGCTCGCTGTCCAGTTCGTCCTGCTCGCCACGGATCTTCATCTCCTCCAGGCGGGCGAGCTGCTTCAGCTTGGTGTCGAGGATGTAGTCGGCCTGGTCCTCGCTGAGCTTGAAGCGCTTGATCAAGGCCGCCTTGGGCTCGTCCTCGGTGCGGATGATGCGGATCACTTCATCGAGGTTGAGGAAGGCCACCAGCAAGCCTTCCAACAGGTGCAGGCGGCGCTCGACCTTTTCCAATCGGTGGTTGAGGCGCTTGGTCACCGTGTCGGTGCGGAACACCAGCCATTCCGACAGCAGCATCTTCAGGTTCTTCACCTGCGGACGGCCGTCCAGACCGATCACGTTGAGGTTGACGCGATAGCTCCTCTCCAGATCGGTGGTGGCGAACAGATGTCCCATCAGCTGATCGACGTCGACGCGGTTGCTGCGCGGCACCAGCACCACGCGCACGGGATTGGCGTGATCGGATTCGTCGCGCAGGTCTTCCAGCCATGGCAGCTTCTTGGCGCGCATCTGCGTGGCGATCTGCTCGATCACCTTCGACGGCGACACCTGGTAGGGCAGCGCGGTGATGACGATGTTCTGGCCTTCCTTCACGTAAGTGCCGCGGGCGCGCACGCCGCCGTTGCCGGTTTCGTAGATCGCCAGCAGGTCGGCGGCGGGCGTGATGATCTCGGCCGTGGTTGGATAGTCGGGGCCACGCACGTGTTCGCACAGGTCGCGCACGCTGGCGTCGGGATCGTCGAGCAGGCGCACGCAGGCGCTGACGATTTCGTTCAAGTTGTGCGGCGGCACGTCAGTGGCCATGCCCACCGCGATGCCGGTGGTGCCGTTGAGCAACAGGTGCGGCAGGCGCGCCGGCAGCCAGGTGGGTTCTTCCAGCGTGCCGTCGAAGTTCGGCGTCCAGTCGACCGTGCCCTGGCCGAGTTCGCCCAGCAGCACTTCCGCGATCGGCGTCAGCTTGGATTCGGTGTAGCGCATCGCCGCGAACGATTTCGGATCGTCCGACGAACCGAAGTTGCCCTGGCCGTCGATCAGCGGATAGCGGTACGAGAACGGCTGCGCCATCAGCACCAGTGCCTCGTAGCAGGCCGAGTCGCCATGCGGATGGTATTTGCCGATCACGTCGCCCACGGTGCGCGCGGACTTCTTCGGCTTGGCCGCTGCGTTCAAGCCCAACTCGCTCATCGAATAGATGATCCGGCGCTGCACCGGCTTGAGCCCGTCGCCGAGGAAGGGCAGGGCGCGGTCGAGCACCACGTACATCGAATAGTCGAGGTAGGCGCGCTCGGCGTATTCGCGCAGCGGAATTTGTTCGAAGCCGTGGAAGACGGGGCGGACGGGGTCGGCCATTGGCGGATGCGTTCTCGGGTGTTGCGTGGACAAGCCCACAGTTTAACCGGCCGCTCCGGGTCGGATTAACGTTTTTTCATCCTGCGGAAAGCCGCCGGCATGATCCGCGCGCATAACTTGCGCATCGCAATCCCGCAAACCTTCCGCAATCCACCGGAGAAACGCCATGACCCGTTTACTGCTTCCGATCGCCGCCGCCGTCGCCATCGGACTGGCCGGCGGCGCATGGACGCCCGCGCATGCCGCGGCCAAGCCCGTCGCCGCAGCGACGACCGCCAAACCGGCCAAGTTCGCCGCCGCTGGGCAGGCGAAGCAGGTCTGCCGCGATGCCAAGGGCAAGTTCGAGAAGTGCCCGCAGGCGCAGACGCAAACCAAGGCCAAGCGCTGCCGCGATGCGGCGGGCAAGTTCACCAAGTGCGCGGCCTGAGCGAAAGCCGCTGACAGGCAGGTGACGGGAACGGCAGTGGTTGCGAGGGTGGCCACTGCCGTTCTTTGTTGCGTGGAATGTGAGCCGGGAGCGTTTGTCAAACGCGCACCCGCTGGATAGAGTCGCGGAACATGCCCGTCATGCCGGCCCAGGCCGAAGCAGGGGCGACGAGAGGGAGAGTTCCGATGCGACCGTATCGACCGTATGCAGCAGCCGTCGTTGTTCTGATCGTTGCGGGCCTGACGGCCTGCGCCAGCGACACATCGGCACCGCAGCAAAAGACGGAACCATCAGAGGCGACCGCGCCCGTTCCCGTGCCCGGTTCCGATCGCGATCCGCACGGATGCATTCCCTCGGCGGGCTACGCCTGGTGCGCCAGCACCAACAACTGCGAGCGGCCGTGGGAACTTGCCAAGGAGAAGGGCTTCGAGAACACGGCGGAAGCCTTCGACAGCTACTGCAAGAATCCGCCCGACAAGCCGCAGACCGGCGGATGATCCAACGAAAAACCCCCGCTTTCGGCGGGGGTTTCTGTTTGGAGCCGACGACGAGCGAGGTTGCTCGAAGTCAGGAGTCTGGTGCCCAGGAGAGGACTCGAACCTCCACGGTGTTACCCGCTAGTACCTGAAACTAGTGCGTCTACCAATTCCGCCACCTGGGCAGGTGAGCCGCGTATGTTGCTGCGCGAGACGCCCGTTGTCAACGGAGTGGGCGGCGGGGGCGGGTTCCGGACGCCGGGACGTGTAACATCACGGCAATGGCAAAAACTCCCAGCAAGCGCGGCGGCAGCCGCGGCAAGTCCCCTGGCAACAAGCCGGCCGCGCCGAAGCGCGGCGGCGGGGCGAAGGCGTCGGGCAAGGCCCGCAAGCTCCCCGGATGGATGCCTGAATCGGCGATGTCCGCGTCGGCCGGAAAGCCCGGGCCGCAACCAGGCAAGCAATCCGGCAAGCGTGATCGTCCCGCCCCCGCCGGCAAGGCGAAGCCGTCAGCGCAGCGCGGCGGGTCGGGCGGAAACGGCGCCCCCCGGGACCCGCACGCCGCGCGCGAGGCGGAGCGCTACGAGCGCCCCATCGCCAGCCGCGAGGCGATCCTGCAACTGCTGGCCGATGCCGGCGGGCCGCAGACGGCCGAGGCGCTGGCCGAGCAGTTGCAACTCACCGAGCCCGACCGCTTCGACGCCCTGGGCAAACGCCTGGCGGCGATGCTGCGCGACGGCCAGCTTCTGCAGAACCGGCGCGGTGGCTACGTCCCGGCGCAGCGATTGGACCTGATCCCGGGCACGGTGATCGCCAATCCGGAAGGTTTCGGATTTCTGCGCCCCGAACCCGGCACTCCCGGCGCCGGCGACGACCTGTTCCTGCCACCCTACGAGATGCGCAAGGTCATGCACGGCGACCGCGTGCTCGCCAGCATCACCGGCGTGGATCGTCGCGGCCGTCGCGAAGGCGCGATCGTGGAAGTGCTGGAACGCCGTCTGAGTCGACTGATCGGGCGGTTCGAGCTGGAATCCGGCGTGAGCTACGTGGTGCCCGACGACCGCCGCATCCAGCGCAACGTGCAGATTCCCGCCGACGCGCGCGAGGACGCGCGCCACGGCCAGCTGGTGGTCTGCGAGATCACGCAGCCGCCGACTGCGCAGCGTCCGCCGATCGGTCGCGTGCTCGCGGTGCTGGGCGACAAGCTCACGCCGTCGCTGGTGGTGGAGGCCGCGATCCACGGCCACGAGCTGCCGCACGAATTCCCGCAGGAAGTGCTCGCCGAAGCGACCGCCGTGCCGCTCACCGTCGATGCCGCCACCGCCGCGGCCCGCGTCGATCTGCGCAAGATGCCGCTGGTCACCATCGACGGCGAGGACGCGAAGGATTTCGACGACGCGGTGTATTGCGAGGCCAACCGGAATGGTTTTCGCCTCGTCGTCGCCATCGCCGACGTCTCGCACTACGTGCAGCCCGGAACACCGCTCGATGATGAGGCGCAGAAGCGTGCCACGTCGGTGTATTTCCCAGGCTTCGTGGTGCCGATGCTGCCGGAGACGCTATCCAACGGTATCTGTTCGCTGAATCCGAAGGTCGATCGCCTGTGCTTCGTCTGCGACATGCAGATCGGACGCGATGGCGAGGTGACCACGTCGAAGTTCTACGAAGCGGTGATGAATTCGCACGCCCGCCTGACCTACACCCAGGTCTGGAAGGCGGTCGGCGAGGACGATGCCGAAGCGAAGGCGCAGGTCGGCGCGCTGCTGCCCGACGTGCAACGCCTGCATCAGCTTTACGCGATCCTGGCGAAGGCGCGCGAGAAGCGCGGTGCGATCGAGTTCGAATCGTCGGAAACGCGCTTCGTCCTCGACAACAAGGGCGAGGTGACGCAGGCCGGCATGCTGGTGCGCAACGACGCGCACAAGCTGATCGAGGAATGCATGATCGCCGCGAATGTTGAGGCGGCAAAATTCCTGCTCGCCAAGCAGGTGCCGGCGCCGTTCCGCGTCCACGACAAGCCGCCGGAATCGAAATACGAAGATCTGCTGGAATTCCTTAAGGAATTCAGCCTGCGCATGCCGCCGTGGGCGAAGCTGCAGCCGCGCGACTTCACCCAGTTGTTGAAGAAGGTCCGCGAGCGTCCGGACGCCGCGCTGATCGAGTCGGTGCTGCTGCGCAGCCAGAGCATGGCGGTGTACACGCCCGACAATCTGGGTCATTTCGGCCTCGCGCTAGCGGCCTACGCGCACTTCACCTCGCCGATCCGGCGCTATCCGGATCTGCTGGTGCATCGCGCAATCAAATATGCGCTGTCCGGGAAGAAGGCGAGCGGCTACCTATATACGCCACGCGAGATGGCGGCGCTGGCCCTTCAGTGTTCCGAGCGCGAGCGTCGCGCCGACGAAGCCGAGCGCGAAGTCGACGAGCGCTACCGCGCCGCCTGGATGGAACAGCACGTCGGCGGCGAATTCGATGGCGTGATCAGCGGCGTGACCAGCTTCGGGCTGTTCGTCGAACTGGACGACTCCAAGGTCAACGGCCTCGTCCACGTGACCCAGCTGCCGAACGACTATTACCATTTCGATCCGGTGCGCAAGACGTTGTCCGGCGAACGGACCAGCCGCAGCTTCCGCCTTGGCGATCGCGTGCGGGTGGTGGTGCTCAAGGCGAGTCTGGAGGAGCGGAAGATCGATTTCCGTCTCGTCGAGGAGCGTGGCGCGAAACCGCTGCCGCCACGTGGACAGCCGGCGAAGCGGGCGAAGCAGAAATACTGAAACAATCGCTTTTCCTTCTCCCTCCGGGAGAAGGTGCCCCGAAGGGGCGGATGAGGGAGGGGGAATTCAAGCCCACGGGAACATTCCGAAGCGAGTCATTCCCGCTCCCTCATCCGGCGCTTCGCGCCACCTTCTCCCGGAGGGAGAAGGGAAGCCAAGCAAGGGCAAGGCATGAGCAAAGACAACCAATGGATCGTCGGCATCAACGCCGTCGCCGCCGCCTTGGAGCACGATGCGGAACACGTCCGTGAAGTGCTTCTGGAAGCGGGCGCGAAGAATCCGCGCATCGTCGAGATCGAAGGCGCCGCGCGCCGCGTGGGCATCGACGTGCGCCGCGTCGCGCAGCAGGCGCTCGATGGCGTGGCCGGTGGCCTGCGCCACCAGGGCGCGGCCGCGCGCTACGCCGCGGCGAAGACCTGGGACGAGCACGAACTTTCCGCACTGGTCGAGGCGGCCGAAGGCAGGGCGTTGCTGCTCGTGCTCGACGGCGTGCAGGATCCGCACAATCTCGGCGCCTGTCTGCGCAGCGCCGCGGCGGCCGGCGTCACCGCGGTGGTGATTCCGAAGGACAAGGCCGTGCAGGTCAACGCCACGGTGCGCAAGACCTCCGCGGGCGCGGCCGACAGCATTCCCGTCGTGCGCGTCACCAATCTCTCGCGCACCTTGCGCGATCTGCAGAAGCTGGGCGTGTGGATCTATGGCCTTGCCGGCGAAGCGCAGAGTTCCCTGTACGCGCTGGATCTGCGCGGCAACGTCGCGTTCGTGCTCGGCGGCGAAGCGGACGGCCTGCGCCGGCTTACACGCGAGCATTGCGATCAGTTGGTGACAATCCCGATGCCGGGGCTCGCCTCGGCGGCGGTGGAAAGCCTCAACGTGTCGGTCGCGGCCGGCGTTACCCTGTTCGAGGCCGTGCGCCAACGCCAACAATGAATCAGATCAAGGCAACTCCGGAGGGAACATCGATATGAATATCCAGTGGTACGACTGGGTCGGCATCGTCGGCACGTTGATGGTGCTGTTCGCCTACTACCTGCTGCAGGCGGGCCGTTTGCACGGCAACGGATTGCTGTATCAGTTGCTCAATCTGTTCGGCGCGGCCGGCGTGCTGGCTTCGTTGTACGGCAAGTTCAATATCGCGGTCTGCTTGTTGATGGTGGTCTGGCTGGTGATCAGCGTGTACGGCCTGGTGCGGACCGTGAAGGGCGGCGGGGCGCCGAAAACGCCGACACCTTGATCATTCGCGGCGTGGTTAGATGGCGGTCAACCTTGTCGGCTCCGATCGTGCGAGAGTGACCGCCACACAGGAAGCGGGGACGGCCCCGCCTCTCCAACGCATCCGGGGACGGCCCCAACGATTGGAGGCGTCTCATGCCCTGGATCATTCTCGTGCTCGCCGGTCTGTTCGAGATCGGCTGGGCGATTGGCTTGAAATACACCGAAGGCTTCACGCGGCTCTGGCCCAGCGTCGGAACGATCGCTGCGATGGTGATCAGCCTCGGACTGCTTGGCGTCGCCATGAAATCGCTGCCGGTCGGCACGGCCTACGCGGTGTGGGTGGGCGTGGGCGCCGTGGGTACCGCGATCCTCGGCATCGTGCTGCTTGGAGAACCGGCGAATGCGGGGCGGCTGGTTAGCCTGGGATTCATCGTCGCCGGCATCATCGGCCTGAAGCTGGCATCCGCTGCATGATCGCGGCAAGGCGGGATGTTTCCGGTCATCGTGCCTGAAGTGAAATTGTGTAACTCCCGCGCCTCTCGCTAGGCTTGCGCCCATGGCTCGCCGAAAGCGCCACCGCCGACCGATCTCCCTGCTGCGCCTGTGCCTGCTGGCATTGCTGTCGCTCGGCCTGGTGTTGCAGCCGCTGTTCGCGGCGGTGGGCGAGTTGCACGAGTTTGCGCACGATCCCACCGGTACGCATGCCGTCCTGGATGGCGGGGACGTCGCAAAAGACAGCGCTGCGAAGAGCGACCCCACGAAAGATGCGGGCGACAAGAGCGACCCGTCCGGCCTGCATTTGCTCCTCGAATACGCGCACTGCTGCGGGCAGATGCCGCTATCGCCGTGGCCCGCGGCCGCATCGGCCACCGTCTTTCCCGTTGTCGGCGATTCGCCGCAAGCCGAGCCGCAGCTGCCGCTGCAGGCACGCGCCTTCATTCCATTCCGTCCCCCGATCGTTGCTTGAGCGCATGACCGGCCGCTGAGCGGCCGACGTTCACTCTTGCAATCACATCGAGGGATTCTTCATGTTCGTGCGACTCGCGGCCGTGGCCGCCTGGGTCGTCGCGTGCGCGCTGGCGTTGCCGGCGCGAGCGACCGATCCTCCCGTTTCCCAAGTGTCCGAAATCGTTCCAGACATAGTGCAGGCGCCCGCCGATCTTCGCGCCGCGGTGCGCGAGGCATGGCTGCGTTATCCAGGCCAGCGGGCTGCGGAAGCCCGGCTTGCGGCATCGAAGGCGCGCCGTGATGCCGCGGCGCAACCGCTCTACAACCCCGAACTCGCATTCGCACGCGATGACGAGGGCACGGATGTCACCACCACCGCAGGCGCGTCGTTGACGCTGGATCTGAGCGGCAAACGACGTACCCGCCGCGATGCCGCCGATGCCCGCGTCGACCAGAGCGTGGCCGACGCGCGACTGCGACGCCGTGATTTCGTCAGGCAATGGTTTGTGGGCTGGTCGGCATTGCAGAGCGCGCAGCAAGGCGTCGCCGTCGGTGAGCGTCGGCTGGCGCTGACGCGCCGCTTCGCGGAGATCGCAGGCAAACAGTTCGCGGCCGGTGACATTTCCGGCGCCGAACGCGACCTCGCGCAACTCGCGCACGACGAGGCACAGGCGCAGCAGGCGACGCTGGTGGCCGAGCGCGCACAAGCCGAGGCCGTGTTCCGCTCCATCGGCGGCGACGTGCGCGCGCTCGCATCGCAGGCGTTGCCAAGCGACGGGCTGCCGCTTCCGGATGCTGCTGCAGGCAATGCCGATGTCGAAGGCCTGCCGGAATGGCAAGTGGCCGATGCGGCGGCGCGCGCGGCCGACCGGGAAATCGCGGTGGCGCGTCGCAATCGCATTCCCGATCCGACCGTGGGATTCAACACCGGACGCATCCGCATGGGCGGCGCCAGCGACAACGTGTTCGGCGTTTCGCTCAGCATCCCGCTGTTCGTGCGCAACTCCTACCGCGCCGAAGTGGTTGCCGCGAACGCGGAGGCCGATGCGGCGAACGCGGAGCGGCAACGCATCGCCGTGGAACTCGCCGCCGAGCGGCAGCGATCGATCGATAGCTACGCATCCGCGCGGGCGGCATGGAAACAATGGCGCCTCAGCCGCGCCACCGACGTCGAGCGTCGTGCCGAGCTGCTGGAGCGTACCTGGCGCGAAGGCGAGATTTCCACGTCCGAATACCTGCTGCAACTGAAGCAGTCGCTCGACACCGCCCTGGCTGGCGCCGAACTCGAAGCGCGTCTCTGGCAGACCTACACCGACTATCTCGCCGCCACCGGCCGCATCGAACGCTGGGCCGGTCTGGAGGATGCGCAATGAACGAGAACATCATCATGAAAACACGGGCCATGGTAGCGATGCGAACGATCCTGACGCCACTCGCGGCCTCGCTGCTGATCGCGCTTGCCGCCTGTTCCAACGAAGCTCCATCGAACGCCTCGGCATCCGCGAAAACCGACGGGCAGCAGGCCGCGACCGACATCAAACCGAAAGAGGAGGCGGCAGGAGCCGATCACCAGGAGGATGGAGAAGGTCATGAAGAAAGCGAAGGCGCAGCGGCCACGGTTTCGATGGATGCGGCCGCGATGCAAGCCGCCGGCATCCGCATGCAGGCGCTCGCGCCTTCCGCGATCGGCGGGCAGCTGCGTGCGCCTGGTGAAGTGCTCGACAACGCCTACGGCACCACGCTGATCACACCGCGAGTGGCGGCGCTAGTGGTGCGGCGGCATGCGAAACTCGGTGACGAGGTACGCGGCGGCGCGCCGCTGGTGACATTGGCCAGCGTCGATGTCTCCGACGCGCAAGCCGAACTGCGCATCGCCGAGCAGGAATGGCGACGCGTTTCGGCGCTGGGCACCGAAGCGGTTTCGGGTCGGCGTATCGGGGAGGCCAGGATCGCCGTCGATCGCGCGCGCGCGAAAGCGCAGGCATACGGATTGCCGGGAACGTCGAGTGGCAGCGTCAATGGTCAGTTCACCCTCAGCGCACCGCATGCGGGGCGTATCACCGAGGATGATTTCGTCGTCGGCGAGCGCATCGAGCCCGGACGAGCGCTTTATCGCCTTGTCGATGAAAGCACGGTCTGGGTTGACGCACGCCTGCCTCCGGGCAGGGTGCCAGAGCTGAAACCTGGTGCCGAGGCGACCATCGTCGCCGGTGGCGAACGCATCACAGGCAAGGTGCTGCGCACCTCGCATCGCACTTCCGAGAGCACGCGGAATGCCGTAGTGCGGATCGAGGTACCGAACGTGGACGATCGTCTGCACGGCGGCGATTTCGTCGACGTCTATCTCGATGCGGGCAGCGGTGGCACGTCGCGATTGAGTGTCCCGACCACGGCGCTGGTGCAGATGCAGGGCGATACCGTGGTGTTCCGCCAGAATGCCACGGGCACGTTCGAAGCGGTGCCGATCCGGGCCGGCGCGGTCGTCGGTGACGTGACGACGATCGAGGAAGGATTGAAGCCGGGCGATCGTGTCGTGGTCGAAGGCGCGTTCGCCGTCAAGGCGGGCATGCTCAAGTCGCAGCTGGGAGAAGGGCATGGGCACTGATGACATGCGAATCCTTCGCAAGCGCGTGCACGTCCCGGTGCGCATTTCTCAAAGCATGGGGGGCGAGTCATGTTGAACCGCCTCGTCGAACTTTCCCTGCGTTACCGTTTCCTGGTGCTGATCATCTTCGCGGTCGTGGCCTTCCTCGGCATCAGCGCGGTGCGCAGTGTGCCCATCGATGCGTTTCCGGACGTCACGCCGGTGCAGGTGAACGTCTATACCGAGTCGCCTGGACTGGCGGCGGAAGACGTCGAGGAACTGCTCACCACGCCGGTGGAATCCGCGCTGGCGGGTTTGCCGAAAGTACAAGAGATTCGCTCGGTCAGCCTGTTCGGATTGTCCTACGTCTCGGTGTACTTCAGTGACGACACCGACATCTTCTTCGCGCGGCAGCTGGTCAACGAACGCCTGCAGGAAATCGGCGATCGCTTGCCGGAAGGTTACGGCAAGCCGTCGATGGGGCCGAACACGTCCGGTCTCGGGCAGGTGTA
This sequence comes from Luteimonas sp. GW821-FHT14E02, assembly GCF_058803905.1. Taxonomy (NCBI): domain Bacteria; kingdom Pseudomonadati; phylum Pseudomonadota; class Gammaproteobacteria; order Lysobacterales; family Lysobacteraceae; genus Luteimonas; species Luteimonas sp. GW821-FHT14E02. The sequence continues at coordinate 139,157 of NZ_JBXAPK010000009.1, forward strand.
CTGGTACACCATCGAACGCGCGCCCGGCGTCAGCAAGCAGCAGGTCAGCGACATGGACCTGCGCACCTGGCAGGAATGGACGGTGCGATTGATCCTGCGCACCGCGCCGGGTGTCGACGACGTCAGTTCCTGGGGCGGCGGCGAGCGACAGTTCCAGGTGCGGATCGATCCGCAGAAACTGTACGCACGCGGGCTCGGCTTCGCCGACGTGATCAATGCCTTGCCCGCCAACAACGGCCAGGTCGGTGGTAACGTCATGGATGTCGGGCGCGAGCAGTTCCTGGTGCGTGGCCTCGGCCTACTCAAGTCGACCGAGGACATCGGCGCGATCGTGCTCAAGGCCGTGGATGGCGCGCCGATCTACTTGCGCGATGTCGCCGAAGTGGTGGAGGCGCCGGCACCACGCTTCGGCGCGGTCACACGTGATGGAGAGGAGGTGGTGCTCGGCATGGCGCTGTCCCGCATCGGCGAGAACGCGCGCAACGTCGTCGCGGCGGTGAAGGGCAAGCTCGACGTCGTGCGCGCGGCCCTGCCCAAGGGCATCGTATTGAAGCCGATCTACGAGCGTACCGATCTGGTCAACAAGGCGGTCGGCACGGCGACACGCGCGCTGATCGAAGGCTCGCTGCTCGTGGCGGTGATCCTGTTCCTGTTCCTCGGCGAACTGAGATCCGCGCTGGTGGTGATCGTGACGCTGCCGTTGGCAATGTTGATTGCATTCATCGGCATGGGACAGTTCGGCCTGTCGGCCAATCTGATGTCGCTGGCGGGTTTGGCCATCGGCATCGGCATGATGGTGGACGGCGCGGTGGTGATGGTGGAGAACGCCTTTCGCATCATGGCCGAGCGTCGTGCGCATGGTGAACACGTGGGCGGCGCCTTGAACAGCCGTGTCTCCGCGGTGCTCGCGGCGGCGCAGGAAGTCGCCAATCCGATCGCTTTCGCCATCCTGATCATCATCGTCGTGTTCCTGCCGCTGTTTTCGCTGGAAGGGCTGGAAGGGAAGATGTTCAAGCCGATGGCCTTCAACATCGCCTTCGCGATGGCGGGTTCGTTGATCCTCAGCCTGACGCTGATTCCTGTGCTGGCCTCGATGATCCTCAAGCCCAAGGAAGAGAAGGACACCTGGCTGGTCGCCTGGCTGAAACGGCGCTACCAGCCGTTGCTGGAATGGGCGCTCGCCCGCAAGAAGACGGTGGTGGGCATCGCGCTGGCGGCGTTGCTGGCGAGCCTGGCGCTGTTCCCGTTCCTCGGCAAGGAATTCATGCCGCAGTTGCAGGAAGGTTCGATCATGTGGCGCGTCACCGGGATTCCTTCCACTTCGTTGAACGAGTCGATCCGGACCAGCAACGTCATCGCCAAGGCATTCAAGAAGTTCCCGGAGGTCGAAACCACGTTGGCGATGATCGGCCGCGCGGAGAAAGGCGAAACCGCCGACGTCAATTACATGGAAATCTACACCGCGCTCAAGCCGGAGGAGGAGTGGACCAGCGGCCGCAACATCAAGCAGTTGGAGGAAGCGATGCAGGAGACGCTGGAGAAGGAAGTGCCCAACGTCGTTCCTGGCTATACCCAGCCGATCCAGATGCGCGTGGAGGAATTGATCTCTGGTGTCCGCGCCACGCTGGCGTTGAAGCTTTACGGCACCGATCTCGGGCAGCTCGATCGCCTGAGCGGGCAGATCAAGGGCGTGCTGGGGAAAGTGCCGGGCGTCGCCGATCTGTCGCTGGAGGCCAATGTCGGCAAGCCGCAGATCCGTATCAAGGTCGATCGCCAGGAACTGGCGCGTCATGGCATGAATGCCGAGGACGTGCTGACGATCGTCCGCAATGGGCTGGGCGGCGAACCGGTCAGCGTGTTGCTGGACGGTGTCAGGCGCTTCGATATCGCGGTGCGGCTGGATGAGGCGACGCGCGGTTCGGTGGAGGCGTTGCGGCGGATTCCGCTGCGCACATCGGCGGGCGCGGTGGTGCCTTTGTCGGAAGTTGCGCAGATTGAAATCGCGGAAGGCTATTCCTTCGTGCGCCGCGAGCAGTTGCAACGCTATGCCGTGATCCAGATGGACGTGCGCGGCCGTGATATAGACGGTTTCGTCAAGGAAGCCAATGCCGCGATCGGGAAGCAGGTGAAGCTACCGCCCGGTTACTGGATCGAGTGGGGTGGTGCGTTCGAGAATCAACAGCGCGCGTTGTCGAAGCTGGCGGTGATCGTGCCGGTGACGATTTTCTTCATCTTTGTCCTGCTCTACACGGCATTCAATTCGGTGAAATACGCCGCCTTGATCCTCGCCAACGTACCGTTCGCCACGATCGGCGGGCTGGTGGCATTGTTCGCGACGGGGCAGTACCTGTCGGTGCCTTCGGCGATCGGTTTTATCGCCGTGTTCGGTGTGGCGATGCTCAACGGCATCGTGCTGGTGAGCTTCCTCAACGAACTGCGCGGCAAGGGCCTGTCGCCACGCGAAGCAGTGAGGCAGGGCACGGCCTTGCGCCTGCGCCCGGTGCTAATGACCGCCAGCGTGGCGATCCTGGGCCTGGTGCCGATGCTGCTGTCGAGCGGTGTCGGCGCGGAAACCCAGCGGCCTCTGGCGACGGTGGTGGTCGGCGGATTGATCAGCTCGACGCTGTTGACGCTGATCCTGCTGCCGGTGCTGTACGAGTGGCTGGAGCATCGTGTCGAAAGCAGGCATGCCGGAAGCGAGCACGGTCGAAGCAAGCAGGAGGAGGATGTCACATGAGCGCGGGACACGATCACGGCGCGGGCGAAATCCGCCACGAGAAGCCATTGTGGTGGGCCTTCGGCCTGACCGCGGCCTTCCTCGTGGCGGAGGTGGTGGGCGGCATCGTCACCAACAGTCTCGCGCTGCTGTCCGACGCGGCGCACATGGGAACCGACGTGATCGCGCTGGCGATCTCGTTGTTCTCGGTGCGGTTGAGCCGGCGTCCACCGGACGCGAAGCGCAGCTATGGCTACGCGCGCATGGAAGCGCTCGGCGCGATGATCAACGGTGGTCTGCTGTTCGTGGTCGCGATCTACATCCTCTGGGAAGCGATCGGGCGCTTCCGGCAGCCGCCGGAAGTCGCCTCCACGGGCATGCTGGTGATCGCGGTGCTGGGATTGGTGGTGAATCTGGTTTCGATGCGCCTGCTGCGCGCGGGCAGTGGCGATAGCCTCAACGTCAAGGGCGCCTATCTCGAAGTCTGGGCCGACATGCTCGGATCGATCGGCGTGATCGCGGGGGCGATCGTAATCAAGCTCACGGGATGGACGCCGGTGGATCCGATCGTCGCTGTCCTGATTGGCCTGTGGGTATTGCCCCGTACCTGGATGCTGTTGCGTCAGGCCGGCAACGTGCTGATGCAGGGCGTGCCGGAGGGACTATCCCTGGATGAAATACGCAAGACGCTGCTGGCGCAGCCCGGCGTGGTCTCACTTCATGATCTGCATGCCTGGGCCTTGGGGTCGCGCGAACCGGTGCTGAGCGCGCACGTCGTCATCGATGCGGAGGCGTCATCGGATTGGATACGCGCCGAACTGGCGAAGATGCTGGAAACCCGCTTCGGCATCGAGCACTCGACGCTGCAGGTCGAGCAGGAAGACTGCAGCAGGAACGAGACGGCACCGGGTGATCTGCACGCCTAGGCGCGCTCCCGGCTCCACTGATTGGCGATCCTGCAGAACAGCTGTGCGGTACGCTCGGTGTCGTAGACCGCCGAATGCGCGTCCTCGCTGCTCCATTCCATGCCGGCCGCCTGCACGGCGCGGGCGAGCACGGTCTGGCCGTAGGCCACGCCCGCCAGCGTCACGGTGTCGAACACGCTGAAAGGATGGAACGGGCTGCGCTTGTGGCCGGTGCGCGCGATCGCCGCGTTGAGGAAATTGAGGTCGAAGTGCGCGTTGTGGCCGACCAGGATCGCGCGCTGGCAATCGTGCTTGCGCACGGCGGTGCGCACGGTCGCGAAGACGTGGTCGAGCGCTTCGCGTTCCGGCTTGGCGAAGCGGAACGGGTGATCGATGACGATGCCGGTGACTTCCAGCGACTTCGGATCGATCTGCGTTCCGGGGGCGGGCACGACATGCGCGCTCGCGCCTTCGCCGGGGATGAGCCGGCCTTCCTCGTCGAGGTCGATCGGCAGCACCGCGATTTCCAGCAGGGCGTGGCGGTTCCAGTCGAAGCCGCCGGTTTCGACGTCCACGACGACCGGAAGAAAGCCGCGGAAGCGCTCGGACATCTTGCGGAATGTGGGGAAGGCGGCGCTCGGATCGGCTTGCATCATGCCGCAAGCCTATCAAAGCTGGCGGCAGGGACGGCAGTTGCGGTTCCCGAAGCGGGAACTAGGCGCGCGTACCCAATACCGTGCCTTCCTCGCGAAGCCGCGCCAGCATCGCCTGGCCTTCATGCAGGAAGGCGTCGACGTCCTGGGCCGCCGCTTCTCCGGCGAGGGCCAGCAGCTGCTGATGACCGGTCAATTCCGGTTCGAGGTCGAGGCGTTGCAGCAGGCGGTAGGTCAGCGGGCTCAGCGCATGGAAACTGACCTTGCCGCTGCTCTCGCGCCGGAGCAGCAACAGCGTGGGTTGCAATGGCGGTGTCTCGGGCCGGTAGTCGGGGCCGATCCGGTTCACCGGCCAGGCATAGGCCAGCGGCCACGCCAGGGGGGAGAGGACGGGGCTGCACGCCAGCAGGTCGCCGCCGGGGTCGTGAGGAATGTCGTGGATGGAGGCTTCGCTGATCTGCAGCGCCAGCTCCACCCACTCGTAATGGGCGAGTTCGTACAGCCAGGGGGGATCTCCGATGCCGCCGCGCTGGCCATAGGGCTCGATGAGCCGCGCTTCCAGATAGCGCAGGAACTCGCGCGGCAGTTCCGGGAACAGCGGGGTGCGGCATTCGTGGTCGCGGTAGAAGTCGCGGATCAGTGTCTGCCATCCCGCATCGCCGTAGATGCGGCGCAGCACCGGGAAATTGCCGGCGAGCAATCCCGAGACGTTGTTGAAGAACAGTTCGCGATAGATCTTCAGCCGGCGCGGCTCGATGCCGGACGGTGGCGCGACGCTGTCCGGGTCGCGGATGTAGGCGGCGAGCGCATCCTGTTGTTGCTGCAGGCTGCTCATCGGTTCGCGGCTCCGGCTCTCGGTGTTCGGACGTTCGCGGATGCGTCCGCGTGCATCGCCAGTTGCCGACGGACGGTGCCGAGTTCGTCGACCAGTTCCTCGAAAGGCGGGAAGTTGAAGTCACGTTCGAGCAGTGTCGGCTTGCGGCCGTGCACGCGATACGCCTCGGCCAGAAGATCCCAGACCGGGTCGCTGACGCTGGCACCGTGAGTGTCGACCTTCAGGTCCTCGGCCTCGTCGTAATGGCCGGCGACGTGGATGTAGGCCACGCGCTCGCCCGGAAGTGCGCGCAGGAATGCGTAGGGATCGTAGCGATGGTTGGTCGCATTGACGATGATGTTGTTGACGTCCAGCAGTAGTTGGCAATCGGCCTCGCTCAGCACCGCATTGACGAAATCGATCTCCGGCATCGCTTGGAATGGAGCGGCGTAGTAGGAGATGTTCTCCACCGCGATGCGCTGGCCGAGGATGTCCTGGGTGCGGCGGATGCGCGCGGACACGTGCGCGACGGCTTCCTCGGTGAACGGCAGCGGCAGCAGATCGTAGAGCTGGCCATGGCTGTCGCCGCAGGCGCTCAGGTGCTCGCTGTAGATCGCGACCGAGTGCTTGTCCATGAAGCGGCGCACTTTGCGCAGGAACGTTTCGTCGAGCGGCGCCGGGCCGCCCACGGAAAGCGACAGTCCGTGGCAGACGAGGGGATAGCGGGAGATCAGTTCGGCGAAACGATCGCCGAGCACGCCGCCGACGCCGATCCAGTTTTCGGGCGCGGCTTCGAGGAAATCGAAAGTACCGGGGATGGCCGCCTGCAGCGGATCGAGCAGGGATCTGCGCAGCCCCAGTCCGGCGGCATCGGGAGCGAGAGGCTGAGGACGCATGGAGTCGGAGGCAACGTCAGGGAGAAGGCATGCAACGCATGCCGCGTGTGACAAACCTCCCCCTGCGAGAGGGGGAGGTTCGATGACTCACATCAGACGGAACCACCGCACCTGCCTTCACCGCACTTGCCCTCGGCACCCTTGTCGCCGGCCTTCTTGTCGGCGCCGCACTTGCCTTCGTGGTGTGCTTTTGCCTCGGCTTCGTCGACGAAGCCGTCCTTGTTGGTGTCGATGCTGTCGAACTTGGCGTCTTTGCCGGGATGGGCGGTGGTGAACTCGGCGCGCGAAACCTTGCCGTCCTTGTCGGTGTCGGCCTTGGCGATACCGCACTTGCCCTCGCCACACTTGCCTTCACCGCACTTGCCTTCGGCCTTCTTGTCGCCGCCGCAGCTGCCTTCCTTCTTCGCCTTGTCGCCGCCACAGGAACCTTCCTTGGCCTTGTCGCCACCGCAGGAACCTTCCTTCGCCTTTTCGGACGTGGTGGCGTCCTGCGCGCCCAGCAGGTAGCCCTGCGCCAGCTGCGTGGATGCGAAAGCGGAACCGGACAGCATCAAGCCGCCGGCAAGGGTGGCGCCGATGGCGAGTGCGACGGGCTTCTTCGTGTTGGACATGATGCTCTCTCCTATTGATACGGGTTGGACCCGCAAGGGGTGGTGATGTTAACCGGCAACGGTTAAGGCTTCGGGAATCTCGGGTGCGGGGGACAGGTATTGTCGCGCCAGGCTGCGTGCGCGATGCAAGCGGGCCTTGGCGGCTTCGGGATGGAGCTCAAGCTGCGTGGCGATCTCGGCGATGGTCAGGCCTTCCAGGTCGCGCAGCAGGACGATCTCGCGATAGTGGGTGGGCATGGCCGCCAACGCCGCGGCCACGTCGCGAACCAGCCCATCGGGGGCGGGGTAGTGCGGGCCGTCGATCTCCTCGAGGGTCGGCAACAACACCAGATGCCGGCGCGCCCGCTTGAGGCGATTGCATTCGCGTTTGATGATGCGGAACAACCAGGAGGTGTAGGCCTCCAGCGCGCGCAGGCCGCCGAGTTTGCGCGAAATCAGCAGCAGGCTTTCCTGCACGGCGTCCTCGACATCGTTGACCTCGCAGTGATATTCGGCATAACGGCGCAGGTCCTGGCGCGAATGCGCGAGCACGCGTTCAAGGGCGGCGCGATCCCCCGAGCGCGCTCGTTGGAGCTGCTGCTGGAATGCGTTGCCGGTGTTGCTGGACTCGGCGGACTGATCGGTCATGGGCTCCCTGTGTGGGCAAGATAACGGATGACGATCATCCGCACGCCATACAGGAGGCCGGCAGGGCGGCGGGCGTTGCGCCCGGCCGCAAAGATTGGCTGAATGGATTCAGCGCTGGTTTATCCCCGGAAGCCGGGATGCGCGATCGAAGTTGCAGTGCAGCATGATCCCGCGCGGGGCGGGAAGCCTGCCTCGTCAGGCGGCTCAGGCCGCCGTATTGGTCTCGTCGCGCTTTTCGCGGGGCGGCAACGGTTCCTCACCGTGCACCTGGAACCAGATGTTCTCGGCGATGTTGGTGGCGTGATCGCCGATGCGCTCGATGTTCTTGGCCATGAACAGCAGATGCGTGCACGGTGTGATGGCGCGCGCGTCTTCCATCATGTAGGTGAGCAGTTCGCGGAACAGGCCGGTGTACTGCGCGTCCAGGTCGGCGTCGCGCGCGCGGATCTTCACCGCCACTTCGGCGTCGTTGTCGCGATAGGCCTCCAGCACGTCGCGCACCTGCTGCGCGGCCAGCGCGCCGAGGGCGTGCAGACCGCGGGTGTGCGGCAGCGGCGGTGCCAGGTTGAGCGCGATCGAGCGCTTGGCGACGTTGGCGGCATAGTCGCCGATGCGTTCGATGTCGGAGACGACGCGCAGCGTGGAGAGGATCTCGCGCAGATCGCGCGCCAGCGGTCCGCGCAGCGCCAGCGTCATGGCATCGTGGCTGATCGTGCGCTCGAGCGTGTCGATCTCTTCGTCGTTGCCGATGATGCGCTCCGCGGCGCGGTCGTCGCGCCGCTCGACCACATCGAGCGCGGCCTCCAGCTGCGCGGTGGCCATTTCGCCCATGCGCAGGACGTCGCCCTGGATGCGGCGGCGTTCTTCGTCGTAGCTCTTGACGATGTGGTCGTGGGGCTGGGTGCTCATGATGTCGGGTCCTGTTTTTCGCTCCCTCCCCTGCGAATGCAGGGAAGGGTTGGGGAGGGGTTTCGGCTTTTGCGAGGCGGGCTTGGCGCTACGCGCCTCGCACCTCCTCCCGGCTTCCCCCTGCAAGCAGGGGAGGAGAAAATCAGCCGAATCTTCCGGTGATGTAGTCTTCCGTCTGCTGCTTGGTGGGATTCGAGAAGATCGTTTCGGTCGCGCCGTGCTCGATCAGATCGCCCAGGTACATGAAGGCGGTGAAGTCGGATACGCGTGCGGCCTGCTGCATGTTGTGGGTGACGATGGCGATGGTGTAGTCCACCTTCAACTCCTCGACCAGCTGTTCGATGCGGCTGGTGGAGATCGGGTCCAGCGCCGAGGTCGGTTCGTCGAGCAGCAGGACGCTCGGCTTGAGCGCCACCGCGCGCGCGATGCACAGGCGCTGCTGCTGGCCGCCTGAAAGGCCGAGCGCGCTTTGCGAGAGCTTGTCCTTGACCTCGTCCCACAGCGCGCCCTGGCGCAGGGCATGCTCGACGCGGTCATTCATTTCCGACTTCGACAGTTTCTCGTGATGACGGATCGCGTAGGCGATGTTTTCGTAGATCGTCATCGGGAACGGCACCGGCTTCTGGAACACCATGCCGACCTTGCTGCGCAACCGGTTCATCGGGTACTTCGGCGAGAGGATGTTCTCGCCGTCGAGCAGCACATCGCCGGTCGCCGTCAGCTTCGGATACAGCGCGTAGATGCGGTTGAAGATGCGCAGCAGCGTGGATTTGCCGCACCCCGAAGGGCCGATCAGTGCGGTGACGCGCTTCTCCGGAATCTCGAGGTTGATCGACTTCAGCGCGTGGAACTTGTCGTAGTAGAAGTCGAGGTTGCGTGCCGCGATCTTGACCGGTGCCGCCGCGGGCTCGGTCGCGCGCGATTGCGTCGCGATCCTGCGCGGGGCGGTGTCTTCGATGTGGTGGAGATCGTTCATTGGGGAGTTCCGGATGGATCGTGCGGACTAGTCATGCGAGATGCGCTTGCGCAACAGCAGCGTGCGCGCCCCGAGGCTGACCAGCAGGACGAAAACGGTGAGCACCAGCGCGCCGGCCCAGGCCAGCGTGCGCCAGTTGTCGTACGGGCTGCCGGCGAACTGGTACATCACCACCGGGACGCTGGCCATCGGTTTCAGGATGTTGTTGCTGTCGTAGAGATTGCCGAAGGCGGTGAACAGCAGTGGCGCGGTCTCGCCGCTGATGCGCGCCAGTGCCAGCAGGATGCCGGTGACGATGCCCGCCGAAGCGCTGCGGTACAGCACCTGGATGATGACTTTCCATTGCGGCACGCCGAGCGAGAGCGCGGCTTCGCGCATCTGCGCCGGCACCAGCCGCAGCATCTCGTCGGTGGTGCGCACCACCACCGGAAGCACAATGAAGGCCAGCGCGATCGCGCCGGCGAGCGCGGAGAAGTCGCCACGGGCCAGCTGCATCACCACCAGCGTGTAGACGAACAGGCCGAGCACGATCGACGGCGCCGACAGCAGGATGTCGTTGACGAAGCGAACCACCGTGCCCAGCTTGCGCGCGTTGCCGTATTCGGCGAGCCAGGTGCCGGCGGCGATGCCGAGCGGCGTGCCGATCAGGATGCCCATCGCGCACATCACGAACGAGCCCTTGAAGGCGTTCATCAGGCCGCCTTCTTCCATCGGCGGCGGGGTGATCTCCGTGAACAGCTTCCAGTTGACGCCCTGGATGCCGCGCGACAGCAAGGTCCACAGGATCCAGGCGAGGAAGATCAGGCCGAAGACCGCGGCGACGCAGGACATCGCCAGGGCGATGCCATTGATGATCTTGCGTCGACCGTACAGTTTGTCCGCGTAACGTTGTTCGGCGGTCAGCGTGGGAGCGTTCATCAATTGCCCTCCTTGCGCGAGAGCTGCATCAGCATGAAGCGGGCAATGGCGAGCACGATGAAGGTGACGATGAACAGCACGAAGCCGAGCAGGAGCAGGGCGGAGCGGTAGGTCTGCGTTGCCTCGCCGAAGTCGTTGGCGATCAGCGCGGCGATCGTGGTGCCGGGTTCCAGCAGCGAGGCCGACAGCGAGACCGAGTTGCCGACCACGAAGGCGACCGCCATGGTTTCGCCGAGCGCGCGGCCGAGGCCGAGGAAGATGCCGCCGATCACCGCCGAGCGCGTGTAGGGCAGCACGATGTCCCAGCTCACTTCCCAGCGCGTGGAGCCGAGTGCGTAGGCCGATTCCTTCAGCCGCGTCGGCACGGTGAGGAAGACCTCGCGCATCACCGAACTGATGAAGGGGATCACCATGATCGCCAGCACGAAGCCGGCGGTCAGGATGCCGATGCCGAGCGGCGGCCCCTGGAACAGGCGGCCGATAACCGGCAGCGTGCCGAGATTGTCGTTGAGCCAGGGCGTGACGTATTCGGTCATCACCGGCACCAGCACGAACAGGCCCCACATGCCGTAGATGATCGAGGGAATGCCGGCGAGCAGTTCGATCGCGCTGCCGACCGGGCCACGCAGCCAGCGCGGCGCCACTTCGGTGAGGAACAGGGCGATGCCGAAACTGATCGGCACGCCGATCAGCATGGCGATGATCGCGGTGACGATGGTGCCGTAGATCGGCGCCAGCGCGCCGTACTTGTTCTCGACCGGATTCCATTCCGTGGAGTAGAAGAAGCTGAGGCCTTCCTGCGACAGCACGTCGCGGCCGCCCCACAGCATCGACAGCGCCGCGCTCGCCAACGCCACCAGCACGAAGATGACGGCGCCGGTGAGCGCGTAACGGAAGAAGCGATCGTTGCGCGCGTCACGGATGTCGCGCCCGGTGGGCGCGATTTGTGCGGAAAGGGTAGTGGCGTTCATGTCGTGCGTGTGCCTTGCGACTGCTCGTTCCCGCTGTGGTGGGGATGCTGTGTCTTGCCGTCATGGCCCGCGACGCGGGCCAGGATCATCCCTTGAACTCGGACGCCCAGTACGCTTCGATCTGCTGTACCAGTTCCGGTGGCAGCGGCACGTAATCGAGCGACTTCGCCTGGTCCTGGCCCTGCTCGTAGGCCCACTTGAAGAACTCCAGCGTGTGCTTCGAGCGCGCGGCATCCTTCGGCTGCTTGTGCATCAGGATGAAATTGGTGGCAGTGATCGGCCAGGCATCGGCGCCGGCCGCGTTGGTGATCACCAGGTTGAAGTCCTTGGCGTTCTTCCAGTCGGCGGATGCGGCGGCGGCCTGGAACGATTCCGCGCTTGGCTGCACGAAGTTGCCGGCGGCGTTCTGCAGCGCCAGGTAGGTCATCTTGTTCTGCAGCGCGTAGGCGAGTTCGACATAGCCGATCGAGCCCTTGATCTGCTGCACATACGAGGCCACGCCTTCGTTGCCCTTGCCACCGACGCCGCCCGGCCACTGCACCGAGGTGCCTTCGCCGACCTTCGACTTCCAGTCCGCGCTGACCTTGGACAGGTAGTTGGTGAAGTTGAAGCTGGTGCCGGAGCCGTCCGAGCGGTGGACGATGTTGATCTTGGTCGAGGGCAGCGTCACGCCGGGATTCGCGGCGGCGATGGCCGGATCGTTCCAGGTGGTGACCTTGGCCAGGAAGATGTCGGCCAGCAGCGTGCCGGTCAGGCGCAGCTTGCCGGGTTCGATGCCTTCGAGATTGACGACCGGCACGACGCCACCGATCGCCGACGGGAACTGGCCCAGTCCCGCCGCCGCGAGTTCATCGCTGGGCAGCGGCTTGTCGCTGGAACCGAAGTCGACGGTGCCGGCCTTGATCTGCGCGATGCCGCCGCCGGAACCGATGGACTGATAGTTGACCTTGTTGCCGGTGGTCTTGTTGTAGTCGGCCGACCATTTGGAGATCAACGGATAGATGAAGGTCGCGCCGGCGCCGGTGATCTCGGCGGTGACCTTGTCGCCGCTCTGCGCGGCGTCCGCGGCGGGTTCGGTGCCGCTCGCGGCCGGTGCCTGTTCGCCACTGGGCTTGCAGGCCGCGACGAAGAGCAAGGTGGAGAGGGTCAATGCGGCCAGGCGGACCGGGGCGAGATTCATGGGTGACTCCAAGTGGAAACCGGCCTGCGGCCGGCGTTGTCGATATGAAATGATGTTTTTGTTACAACCAAATGACGAACGAGACAGGTGACAAGCTGGCGGAGAAAACGGCCTGAAATGCTCAGCCCCACCGCCGAGTCGCCGTGATCGGTGATTCAGCGTCACACTGGCTCCCTGGGCGCTCCGCCGGGCGCCGTTCATGCCGAGGCCCCCGATGCCGCTGTTCGATGCCCACACCCTGATCGCCTATCTGGCCGCCGCGGTCGTGCTGGTGCTGATGCCGGGGCCCGGCACCGCCTGGATCGCGGCGAACGCCGCCGGTGGCGGCATGCGCCGCGGCGTGCAGGCCGGCCTGGGGCTGGAAACGGCGACCCTGCTGCATGCGGTGGCCGCCGGCCTCGGCTTGTCGGCGTTGCTGGCGACCTCGGCGCTGGCGTTCGAGGTGATCAAGTATTGCGGCGCGGCCTATCTGATCTGGCTCGGCATCAAGGCCTGGCGCAGCGGTGGGGAGGTTTCCGGCGCGGAAGAGGAGGCGGCGCCGGTGTCGGCGCGCAGCGTCTATCTGCGTTCGGTGTTGACCGGCCTGCTCAATCCCAAGGTGGCGCTGTTCTTTCTCGCGTTCCTGCCGCAGTTCGTGCGTCCGGAGCGCGGAATGGTGTGGCTGCAGTTCCTGATCCTGGGCGCGTTGCTGGCGGCGGTCGGTTTCGCCAACGATCTGTTCCTGAGTTTCGCGGTCGGCCGTTTCGGACGCCGTTTTCGCGGCGGTGCGGGACGCTGGCGTCAACGCGTGACCGGCACGGTGTTCATCGCGCTCGGCCTGCGGCTGGCGGCGCAGCAGCGCGGCTGAAGCGGTGGTTCAACAAAATCGATTCAACAAAATCGGCCAACAAAAATTCGCCCATAAAAAAAGCGGGCCCGAAGGCCCGCACTGGATCAGGGAGAGGACCCACAGGAGAGAGCATCAATAAGACATGTTCTGCGACCAGTACGCTTCGATCTGCTGCACCAGGCTGTCGGGCAGCGGTACGTAATCGAGCGCCTTGGCCTGGCTGTCGCCGTTGGCGTACACCCACTTGAAGAATTCCTTGGCGTTCTTGGCGCTCTCGGCGTTCTTCGGCTGCTTGTACATCAGGATGAAGTTGGTGGCGGTGATCGGCCAGGATTCCTCGCCGCCGGCATTGGTCATCACCAGATAGAAGTCCTTGGCGTTCGCCCAGTCGGCGCCCGCGGCGGCGGCCTGGAAGGTTTCGTCGCGCGGCTGCACGAAGTTGCCGGCGGCGTTCTTCATGCGCGTGAAGGTGAGCTTGTTCTGCAGCGCGTAGGACAGTTCGACGTAGCCGATGCCGCCCTTGATCTGCTTCACGTAGGCGGCGACGCCTTCGTTGCCCTTGCCGCCGATGCCGGCCGGCCACTTCACCGAGGTGCCTTCGCCGACCTTGCTCTTCCAGTCGCCGCTGACCTTGGAGAGATAGTTGACGAAGTTGAAGGTGGTGCCCGAACCGTCGGAGCGGTGCACGACCGTGATCTTGCTGTCGGGCAGCTGCACGCCGCCGTTGAGGGCGACGATGGCCGGGTCGTTCCACTTGGTGATCTTGCCGAGGAAGATGTTGGCCAGGGTTTCGCCGTCGAGCTTCATCGCGCCCGAGGCGATACCCGGCACGTTGACCACCGGCACCACGCCGCCGATCACCGACGGGAACTGGGCGAGGCCGAACTTGGCCAGATCTTCCGGCTTCAGCGGCGCGTCGGAGGAACCGAAGTCGACCGTGCCGGCCTTGATCTGGGCGATGCCGCCGCCGGAGCCGATCGACTGGTAGTTCACCTGCTTGCCGGTCGCCTTGGCGTAGTCGGACGACCATTTGCTCATCACCGGATAGATGAACGAGGCGCCCGCGCCGGTGACATCGGCGGCATGAGCATTGACGGTAAAGGCCGCCGCCAGCGCGAGCGTGGCGAAGCGGACGTTGATCTTGCTGAACATGAAGAAGTCCCCCGGATGGGATGCAGGAAAGAGGCGGGCGTCGCCCGGCTGTGCACATTGCATAACGGTTTCGTGACAATTTGATGGCAGGGGGCGGCCGCCAACGGTGGCCAGCCATCGCAAGGAACCCGATCCGATCCGTGATCCAGTGCCCGCGGGCCTAGGGTCGTCCCCAGATGTCATCGGCAGCGTGCGGCGTTAGCGTGTGGGAGCCTTCATTTCCGCGGGTTTCCCAGCATGGCAAACGGCGATATTTCCTACGCGGGCCCGAAGTTCAGCGACTCGGCCCTGGTCACGATCGACGAAGTGAAATCGGGCGAGGTCAAGCCACCCGATGGCACGACGCCGTACACGGTCCAGCCCGGCGACAACCTGACCCGAATCGCCGCCGAGAACGGCTACGGCAATCCGCCGAACATGCAGGCCTTCTACAAGGACAATCCGCAGTACGCCGAACGCAATCCCGACCTGATCTATCCGGGCGAGACGGTGTTCGTGCGCGGCAAGGAAGGTTCGCCCGAGAAGACCGATGCCGCCGCACGCGACCTGAGCGATACCAAGTCGCAGCCGGCCAGCACCGATTCCCAGGTCACCGGCAAGGAAAGCGCCACGGCCGATGCCGAGGCCAATCTCGATGCCGCCGTCCGGCAGGAGATCGCCGCCGGCGGTGATCCCAACGACATCAAGTCGCGCTTGAAGGCGCAAGATCTGCCCAACGTCAGCGATGCCGACATCGACCGGATCGTGGACGCCGCCTCCAAGCCGGCGAGCGCTTCCAATCCCCTCGGCGGTTCGCGCGAAGGCGCGCCGCTGACGCCGGCCGCCGACGCCAACGCCGCCGCCAAGTCCTACGATCAGGCACGTGGTCTGCATGTCAGCACCGACAGCCAGAGCACCAACAAACAGAATCAGCTGACCAAGGCGCAGGACGATTTCAAGGCCGCGGTCACCGAGGAGTTGGCGCAGGGCACCAGCGCCGATGAAATCAAGGCGCGCTACGGCAACGATCCCGATCTCAACAAGATGGTCGATCAGGTCCTGTCCACCGGACGCGCGGCGCATCAGGTATCGGAGGCGCAGTCCAGGAGCGCCAGCACCGACAGCCAGGTCACCGGGAAGGAGAACGCGATCGCGGCGGCGAAGATCGATCTGGAACAGTCGATCCGGAGCGAACTGGCCAGTGGCTCCAGCCCGGATGTCATCAAGGCGCGCCTGAAGGCCGACGAGCACGTGAAGCTGGATGACGCGACCATCGACAAGATCGTCGATGCCGCCGGCAAGCCGGCGAGCGCGACCAACCCGATCGGCGGCGAAGCCACGCAGAGCGCGCCGCTGTCGTCGGCCTACGACACCAACACCGCGGCGAAGACCGTTGCCGACGTGCACGGCCAGAACGGCGACACCAAGACCGCCGACGAGGCGTTCGTGAATGCCGCGAAGCAGGAGCTTGGCGAAGGCGTGAGCGTGCAGGAACTGAAGGAGCGCTACGGCAACGACGCGACCTTGAACAGACTCATCGATCAGGCGGCCGCGAAGTAAGCGATACCGTTCCCAACCGCGAACAAAAAAAGAGCACGGCCGCCGGCCGTGCTCTTTTTGTTTGCGCTTGTCGCGGGAATTACCAGTAGAACTGCACGCGTGCTTCAGTGATGCCCGGATCGTCGCTGACGTCCTTGCGCTCGCTGTTGACCTTCACGTAGTTCAGCATGAACTTGAAGTTGGAGCGCCAGTACCAGTTCACGCCGGCCGTCCAGGTGTTCATCTTGCCGCCGTCCACGTCGCCATCGTTGAGGTCGATGGTGTCGTAGCGCAAACCGACCTGCCACATGCCGCTGGCGGGTTCGTCCGGCAGCGGGGTGGTGGGCACGCCGCCCTTGTAGCCCCAGGTTTCGCCGGTGATGTTCCACAAGCCCTGCAGGTAGCCGCCGGTGCTGGTGTAGTCGTCGTGGTCGTAGCGCTTGATGTCGCTGTTGTAGTACTCGCCCTGCAGCTTGAACGGACCGTGCACCCACATGCCTTCGAAGCTGGTGGTGGCGACGCGATCGGTGTCGGTGAAGTTGCCGGCGTCGACCAGGCGCACGGTGGCCAGATCGGCGTTCGGGCGCGACCGCACGCGGAACGTGTCGGAATCGGTGTCGTAGTTCACGTAAGCCAGGCCGAAGTGCAGGATGTTGCCCTTCTCGTTGATCGGCGCGAAGGTGCCGCGCACGCCGTAGCCGCTGCCGTGGGCGAGGTTGCGCGTCAGTTCGCGGCCGAAGGCGCTGGCGGTGATGCTCCAGTCGCTCTGGCCATAGCTGTAGGAGCCGCCGAGACGGCGCGCCACCGCATAGGTGTTGGTGACGTTGGCCTTGGCGATGAAGTCGTTGTTCTTGGTGCTGGACAGTTCTTCCAGGCTGTTGGGCTGCTTGTACTGGCCAACCTGGAGGAAATGGTTGCTGTCGCCGCCGATCTTGTACTTGACGTTGACGTCGAGCCACTTGTCGGCCTTGGCGTCGTAACCCACGACCCAGTCGAAGTTGTAGGGGCCTTTGCCCTTGAGGACGATTTCGGCGCGGCGGAGTTCGAACTCGCTGTTCTTGCCATTGGCGTTATCGCCGCCGTTGAGGTCGACGACATCGTTGCTGAACCAGTTCGCATCGGCCTGGACCAGACCTTCGAAACTGACTTCGGAGCCGCCGATCTGATCGATAACGATTTCAGCATGAGCGACGGGCGCGGCGACGGCCGCCAGCAAGGCGACCGCGAGGGTGGAGCGGGAGAGTTTCATGGCTGGGCCCTGGGGCGTGGAGAGACGCCGCGCAGGTTATGGCGTGAATATTTCGTTGAGATGACAGCGGGCGCGGGACGCAACACACGCCATCCTCAAGAGTCCCGCGTCGATTTTGCGTTTCCATGACCAAGTGATGACGAAGCCGCATCTGGCGGGCCGGCGGTCGTCAGAAGGGGCCCGTCTTCACTCGCTCCCCGGGAGTCTTGTCGGGGAACCGGCACAGATCCCAGATCACGCACTGCGGGCAGTCCGGCTTGCGCGCCTTGCATACGTAGCGGCCGTGCAGGATCAGCCAGTGGTGGGCGTCCTGCCGGTATTCGGCCGGCACCACCTTCAGCAGCTTGTCCTCGACCGCGCGCACGTCCTTGCCGGGCGCCAGCCCGGTGCGGTTGGAGACGCGGAAGATGTGGGTGTCCACGGCGATGGTCGGCTCACCAAAAGCGGTGTTGAGCACCACGTTCGCGGTCTTGCGGCCGACGCCGGGCAACGCTTCCAGCGCCTCGCGCGTGCGCGGCACTTCGCCGCCGTGCTGGTCCAGCAGTTGCCGCGACATCGCGATCACGTTCGCGGCCTTGCCATTGAACAGGCCGATGGTGGCGATGTAGCGCTTCAAGCCTTCCTCGCCGAGCGCCACCATTTTCGCCGGCGTGTTGGCGACGGGGAACAGATGCCGCGTGGCCTTGTTGACGCCGACATCGGTCGCCTGTGCCGACAGGATCACCGCGACCAGCAGTTCGTATGGCGTGGAATAGACGAGTTCGGTGGTGGGTTTCGGATTGAGTTCCGCAAGACGCGAGAACAGTTCGCGGACTTCATCGGGCTTCAGCGTCTTGCTGCGGCGATTTGCCGCGGTCTTGGATGCGGTCATGGCTTGCCTGCCGCCTTCGCCTTGGCGCGCGCCAGTGCCGCCGCCGCCGCGGGAGGCAGTGAAGGTGTTCGTGCATCGACAGGATTGCGCGCGGGCGCGCGCCGCGCCGCGCGCTCGGCTTCGCGGCGTTGCAGGCGTGCGTTGCGTGCGCGATAGCGGTCACGCGCCGCCCAGGCATCGGCCAGTCGTTGCCGCGTCGCGCGAATGCGCGCGGAATCCCGCGCGGTTTGCGCGTCGCTGGAATCGCAAGCGGGGCAGAGTGCGTAACGCATCAGGCCCGCATCGATGGCGGCGTCCACGTCGTCGGTGTCCAGCAACCGGATCAGCCGCGCGCGCAGTTCGCTATCGCAGCCGTCAACGTGATCCGATTCTGTGGGAGTGGACATCGAAGCCTCAGTGTCCGTGGAATTCCGGCTTCCGACGTTCCAGGAACGCGGAAGTGCCTTCGCGCATGTCGTCGGTGGAGAAGATCAGGCCGAACTGCGCGGTCTCGTATTCCAGACCTTCCTCGAGTCCGGTCTCGCCGCCGTGGAGGATGCAATCGAGGATGCCGCGCAACGCCAGCGGCGCCGCCGCCGCCAATTGCGTGGCGAGTTTCATCGTCTCCGCTTCCAGTTCCGCCGCCGGCACCACGCGATTGACGATACCGAGCTGATGCGCGCGCGCGGCATCGATCGGCGCGCCGCCAAGGCACAGTTCAAGCGCCGCGGCGCGGCCGGCCAGCCGCAGCAGGCGTTGCGTGCCGCCGAATCCCGGGATCAGCCCGAGATTGATCTCCGGCTGCCCGACCTTGGCGCTGTCGGCGGCGATGCGCAGATGGCAGCACATCGCCAGCTCCAGGCCGCCGCCCAGCGCGAAGCCGTTGATCATCGCGATCACCGGCTTGGGCATGCGCTCCACGCGCCGCATCATGCGTTGGCCGCGCTGCGAGAAGTCGCGGCCCTGCACTGGCGTCAGGCCGGCCATCTCGGCGATGTCTGCACCGGCCACGAAGGCCTTCGGGCCCGCGCCGGTGAGCACCACGACCCGCACGGCAGCGTCTTCGGCGGCGGCATCGAAGGCGACGTGCAAGGCGTCCAGGGTGGCCGCGTTCAACGCATTCAGTTTTTCCGGACGGTGCACGGTGATGACGCGGACGCCGTCACGGTCGGAGATCAGCAGGGGCGAATCGGACATAAGAGCCTGTATTTAGGTGGAAAATCCGCATGGAACGCGCGGGCCTGGAATTTTCGAGGAACCCGCCATTCCGATGGAACTTGTCGGGCCGGCGAGGGTCGTAAGGGCAGTCGTCAGTGGCGATTCAGCCCGGCGGCGGGTATCCTACCCCGTCCAAATGGGGCGGTTCGACCGCCCCAAGTCTTGTTGGCCCATCCACGGAATTCCTGGAGACTCATCAGCATGAAGTTGCGTTTGCTTGCCGCTGCCCTCGCGGCTCTGACCCTGACGGCCGGCGTTGCCTCGGCCCAGGACACCACCTCCGAGAAAGGCAAGCTGAGCTATGCGATCGGCTATGACATGGGCAGCAACGTTGCCGATCTGGTCGAGAATGGCGAAGCCGTCGATATCAACACCGTGATCAAGGCACTGCAGGACGCCTACGGCAAGAAGCAGCCGGCGGTTCCGGTCGATCAGCTGCGCACCGTGGTCAAGAGCATGCAGGACCGCCAGCTGGCCAAGGCCAAGGCCGCGTTCGAGAAGGTCTCGGCCGAGAACAAGACCAAGAGCGATGCCTTCCTCGCCCAGAACAAGGCCAAGGCCGGCGTGAAGACGCTGCCGAGCGGCGTGCAGTACCGCGTCATCAAGGATGGCAGCGGCGCCAAGCCGACCCAGGCCAGCGAAGTGACGCTGCAGTACAAGGGTTCGCTGTCGGACGGTCAGACCTTCGTCGACACCGCCAACCCGCCGCAGGGCCAGAAGGGTGGTCCGGTGAGCCTGAAGGTCAGCCAGATCCCGCTGACCGGTCTGCGCGAAGCGCTGACGCAGATGACGCCCGGCGCGAACTGGGAAGTGGTGCTGCCGGCCGCGCAGGCCTACGGCAACACGCCGCAGTCGCCGGTGGGTCCGAACCAGGCTGTCGTGTTCAACGTCACGCTGGTCAGCGTGAAGTGATTTGAACGCATAGCGTTCAAGTCATCCCCGCGCAGGCGGGATCGAATGACTTGCTACTGATCTATCTATTGCGCCGGCTAAATGCCGGCGCAATTTTTTAGCGCTTGTTTGTCGCTGCGAATGTTGGGGCAAGTCCTCTGTTGCCGTCCTTGGCGAGATTGTTCTGCTTCGGAATGCCCGGCGTAACTTTTTCCCGTATCCTCACTTCTGCAATGACATCCCTGCCTCTCAATACTCCGATTCGTGCGATTCCGACGCCATGCATCGGAGTGTGCACGCTCGACGAGGGCGGGTTCTGTCACGGGTGCCATCGCAGTTCCGTGGAGATCACGCGCTGGCTGCAGATGAGCGACGACGAGCGCCTGCATCTGATGCGCGTCGTGTTGCCACAGCGCGGAGCCGCGCGCGCATGACGATGACGGACGATTGGCTCATGGAGATTCCGCTGCGGCGCATCGAACGCGCCCTGCATCCGCTGCAGACGGCGCCGTCGGGCGACGCCTGGAACCGGGACGAGATGATCGATCTGCTGCTGCCCGAGAGCGGCAAGGCCGCCGATGCCGCGGTACTGGTGCCGCTGATTCCGCGCGACGGCATCCTGCAGGTACTGCTGACGCGGCGCACCGATGCACTGCGCCACCATGCGGGGCAGGTCAGCTTTCCTGGCGGCCGCATCGAATCCGCCGATGCCGGTCCGGCCGCCGCCGCCTTGCGCGAAGCGCAGGAGGAAGTCGGCCTCGCGCTGCAGCTGGCGCGGCCGCTCGGGTATCTCGATCTGTTCGACACCATCACCGGATTCCGCGTGCTGCCGGTGGTGGCGCGCGTCGATCCGTCCTTCGTCGCCGTGCCGCATCCGGACGAAGTCTCGGACGTGTTCGAAGTGCCGCTCGACTGGTTGATGACGCCGGAGAATCTCGAACTCGTCGAAGTCGAATATCGCGGGCGGACGCGTCGCGTTCCCGAGTTCCGTCGCCCGCCCAGCGCGCCGACGCAGCGCATCTGGGGCGTGACGGCGGCGATTCTGTACAACTTCCGGCAGCGCCTGGAACAAATTGGCGGGGAGACGCACGCATGACCGCGATCTGGACAACACTGGTGCAGGCCGAAGCCCTCGCGGATGCGCTTGGCCGCGACGATCTGGTCGTCTTCGATACCCGCGCCTCGCTGGCCGCGCCGGGTGCGGGTGAAGCCGCGTATCGGCAGTCGCATGTGCCGGGCGCGCTGTATGCGCACCTTGATCGCGATCTGTCGGATTTGAGTTCTCCGCACGTGTCTGGCGCGGGCAGGCATCCCTGGCCGGACGTCACCGCGTTCACGGCATGGCTGGGCTCGCGGGGTGTGACACCGACACATCAGGTCGTCGCCTACGATGACGGCGATGGCGCCTATGCGGCACGGTTATGGTTTTTGCTGCAAGCATTGGGCCACGAACGCGTCGCGGTGCTGGATGGCGGTTGGACGCGCTGGAACGCGCTGGAACTGCCGGTGGATGCCGCGATTCCCGAGCCTGTGCCACGGACATATCGTGCGACATCAGAGGCTCGATTCGATCATGGTCGGCTGCTCGATGCCGAGGCCGTGCAAGCGCATCTGTCGCGGGGCGGCCTGTTGGTCGATGCGCGCGCGGCCGAACGCTTTCGCGGCGAAGTCGAGCCGATCGACCGCAAGGCCGGGCACGTACCGGGCGCAGTGAATCGGCCTTATGCGCGGAATCTCGTCGAGGGGCGCTTCAAGTCTCCGGGACAGTTGGCCGAAGAGTTCGCGCAACTGTTTGAAGGGCGTGCGCCGCGAGATGTCGTGGCGATGTGCGGCTCCGGCGTCACCGCCTGCCATCACCTGCTGGCGATGGCGCATGCGGGGCTGGCGGGAGCGAAGCTCTACACGGGTTCGTGGAGTGGCTGGATCGAAGATCCGGTGCGTCCGATCGCTACGGACGGAAACTAGAAGCCGTCATTCCCGCTTTCGCGGGAATGACGAGCAAAAGCTGGCCGCTTATTTCCCCAGCTTCGCCACCAACGCACGCAACCCTGCTTGCGTATCGGGATCGCTCCAGGCATCGATGAACATGTCGAGATGGATGCGCTCCGGCTTCAGCGCGGCGATCAGGTCCGCACGCGCGAACGCGCGCGTCTGCAGCATCGGCGAACGC
Source organism: Luteimonas sp. GW821-FHT14E02 (assembly GCF_058803905.1). NCBI lineage: Bacteria > Pseudomonadati > Pseudomonadota > Gammaproteobacteria > Lysobacterales > Lysobacteraceae > Luteimonas > Luteimonas sp. GW821-FHT14E02. The sequence continues at coordinate 161,210 of NZ_JBXAPK010000009.1, forward strand.
GGCAGCTGCAATAGCTGTTCGAGCCATGCGCGGGCGCGCAGCGGCACTTGTTCGATTTCGGCCAGTTCGTCCACCAGCCCCAATGCCAGTGCCCGCTCGGCGCTGACCATCTCGCCGGCGACCAGCAGGCGTTCGGCGCGATAGGGGCCGACCACGCGGCGCATCAGCTGCTGGATGCCTTCCGGAGCCGCCAGGCCGACGCGGGTTTCGTTGAGGCCGATCTGGAACGGGCGATCCGGGGAAGGACTGTTCGCCATCACCCGATAGTCGCAGCACAACGCCAGCACGCAACCACCGGCGGGCGCATGGCCGGCGATCGCGGCCACGACTGGGATCGGGCTCTCGGTCAGCGAGCGGGCCGCGGCGAAGAAGCTTTCCCAAGCGGCTTTCAGCGTCCCCTTGTCCTGCAGGCTCAGCAGGTAGGGCACGTCGAGCCCGGCCGAGAACACCTTGGGGCCGCCGGCCAGCACGATGCCGCCGACACCGTCGCTCACGGCGCGCGCCACCGCGTCCGCCAGCGCGGTGCACAGCTCGGGATTCAAGGCATTCACCGGCGCGCGCGCCAGGCGCAATTCGCGGATCTGGCCGTGGTCATTGCTCTCGATCAGTGCGGTCATGCGCGGTGTCCAGCGTTCGTTGCGGGGAGGGCGTTATCATAGGGGCATGAAGCGCATCCGCCACCTCCTGCTGTCCGCGTCCGCATTTTTCCTGCTGGTATCGTCTCCGGCGTTCGCCCGCGACTGTCAGCCGCAGGTGCGTGAGGGCTGGGTGAGGCTCGGCCCGGCCGGCATGCCGATGATGGCCGGCTTCGGACGCATCGAGAATCGTTGTTCGGTGCCGGTCACGATCACCGGCGCCAGCAGCCCTGCCTTCGGCAGCGTCGAGCTTCACGAAACGCGTCTGGTCGATGGGGTCAATCGCATGCGCCCCGTGCCCGAACTGCGCATCGCACCCGACAACTCGGCAGTGCTCAAGCCGGGTGGCATGCATCTGATGCTGATGAAGCCGCATGCGACGCTGCAGGCCGGCAGCAAGGTGGTGGTGGAATTCGAATTGTCAGGCGGCGGCAAGCTGCTCGGTGAGTTCGAGGTGCGCAAGCCCAACACGCCTTGACGTTTCCGAAAACGAAAGCAGCTCTCTTTCCGTGCTTGCGGTGCACGGAATATTTCGCGTCCGGGGATGAGCGGCGCCTGTTCGTGCTCACGCGCTCGAATTTTCTCGGTGGGCAGCGTTATGCGGCCACCTGGACCGGTGACAACGCCTCGTCGTGGGAACATCTGAAGTTGTCGATTCCGATGTCGATCAATCTCGGGCTGTCGGGGCAGCCGTTCAGTGGTCCGGATGTCGGTGGTTTCGGCGGTAAGGCCGAGGCGGACTTGTGGGCGCACTGGATCGCGGTCGGTGCGTTCTATCCGTTCTCGCGTGGTCACGCGATCAAGGACGGGCCGCGCAAGGAGCCGTGGGCGTTCGGACCGAAGGTCGAGAAAACCGCGCGCATCGCGATCGAGCGCCGGTATCGTCTGCTGCCGTATCTCTACACGCTGTTTCCGAGGCTTCGCTCACCGGTGTGCCGGTGATGCGGCCGGTGTTCTTCGCCGATCCGCGCGATCCCGCCTTGCGCGGAGAGGAGCAGGCATTCCTGTTGGGAAGCGATCTGCTGCTGGGCTCGGGAGCCGAAACTGCCTTCGGGCATCTGGAGGAAATTCTCGCTGGTGGATGGCGATGCCAATGATCTGTATCAGGCGGAGCTCAAGCTGCGTGGCGGCGCGATCCTGCCGCTAGGCAAGATCGTGCAGCATACCGGCGAGGAATCGTTGGATCCGCTCACGCTGCTGGTCAGTCTGGACGACAAAGGTGTCGCGGAAGGTCGGCTGTATGAAGACGCGGGCGAGGGATACGGCTACCAGAAAGGCGATTACCGCCTCACCACTTATCGCGCCGAAGTCAAGGATGGCGCGGTGCATGTGACGATCGCGCGCGGCCACAGCGCGGCGTGGTGGTGCAGGTGCTCACCGATGCGGGAATGTTCAGTGCCAAGGGCGAGGAAACGAGCAGCATCGTGGTGCCGCTGTCAGAGGTCGGGAAGAAATGATGCATCACCGCTGAAGAGCGGAAGCAGTCCATGTGCCGTCCGCCGATTTCATCCTTGTCTGCCCGCCGTGGCGGGCTGCGGCGTTCACGAGAACCTCAACGCTCCGCAGCCGTGCGCACGATCTCGGGCAACGGTGTCGGCCGTCCGCTGCGACGATCGATCCACACCATCACCACGTGGCCATCCGCGTGCAGTGTGCTGCCGTCCTCGCTGACGATGGTATGGCTGATGGTCAGGCTGCTGTTGCCCACGCGCTCCGCATAAAGCTCCACCGCGACGCTCGCCGGGTAGGGAATCGGCACGCGGTAGTTCATCTGCACGGCGGCCAGCAGCGGCGCGGTCTCGTCGACCGACCAGTTGTCGTAGAACGAGTCGAACCAGCGGATCCGCGCCTCCTCCAGATACGTCATGAAATTGGAGTTGTTGACGTGGTTGAACGCATCCAGATCGCGCCAGCGCAGTTCGATCGGCAGGCGGAACAGCATCTTGCGGTTGTCGAGGCTCATCATGCGGCAGCGGCTTTCTTGCGCGAGGGTTTCTTGGTGTTGTTCTCCGCGCCGAGCATCTTGGCGAGGAACTGTCCGGTGTAGGAGCGCGGCTCGCGTGCGAGATCTTCCGGTGTGCCCTCGGCGAGAATCTGGCCGCCACGATGTCCGCCCTCGGGGCCGAGATCGACCACCCAGTCGGCGGTCTTGATCACGTCGAGGTTGTGCTCGATCACCACGATCGTATTGCCATCGTCGCGCAGCTTGTGCAGCACGGTGAGCAGGTGCTCGATGTCGTGGAAGTGCAGGCCGGTGGTCGGCTCGTCGAGGATGTAGAGCGTACGGCCGGTATCGCGGCGCGAGAGTTCCTTCGACAGCTTGACGCGCTGCGCCTCGCCACCGGAGAGTGTGGTCGCCGGCTGGCCGAGCTTGATGTAGCTCAGGCCCACGTCCATCAGCGTCTCGAGCTTGCGCGCGAGCGCGGGCACCGGCTCGAACAGCTTCAGCGCGTCCTCGACCGTCATTTCGAGCACGTCGTGGATGCTGTGGCCCTTGTAGAGGATCTCCAGCGTCTCGCGGTTGTAGCGCTTGCCGTGGCAGACGTCGCAGGGCACGTACACGTCGGGCAGGAAGTGCATCTCGACCTTGATCAGGCCGTCGCCCTGGCAGGCCTCGCAGCGGCCGCCACGCACGTTGAAGCTGAAACGGCCCGGCGAGTAGCCGCGCGCGCGCGATTCCGGCACTGCCGCGAACAGTTCGCGCAGCGGCGTGAACAGTCCGGTGTAGGTGGCGGGGTTGCTGCGCGGTGTGCGTCCGATTGGTGACTGGTCGATGTCGACGACTTTGTCGAATAAATCGAGGCCCTTCACTTCGCGATACGGCGCCGGCTTGTGCGAAGCGCCGTTGATCTCGTTGGCGGCCAGCGCGTACAGGGTGTCGTTGATCAGCGTCGACTTGCCGGAACCCGACACGCCGGTAATGGCGGTGAACAGGCCGGCGGAAATCGTGAGATCGACGTCTTTCAGATTGTTGCCGGAGGCGCCGAGCAGCTTGAGCTGCATCTTCGGCTGCGCCTTGTGGCGCAGCGACGGCACCTCGATGCGGCGCTTGCCGCTGAGGAATTGTCCGGTTACCGAACGCGGCGCTTTCAATACTTGCGCGTAGTTGCCTTCGGCGACGACTTCGCCGCCATGCACGCCGGCACCGGGGCCGATGTCGACGATATGGTCGGCCAGGCGGATCGCGTCCTCGTCGTGTTCGACCACGATCACGGTGTTGCCGAGGTCGCGCAGGCGCGTCAGCGTGCCGAGCAGGCGCTCGTTGTCGCGCTGGTGCAGGCCGATGGATGGTTCGTCGAGCACGTACATCACGCCGACCAGTCCGGCGCCTATCTGCGAGGCGAGACGGATGCGCTGTGCCTCGCCGCCGGAGAGCGTGTCGGCCTTGCGTTCCAGCGTGAGGTAGTCGAGGCCGACGTCGACGAGGAAGCTCAGGCGTTCACGGATTTCCTTGACGATCTTGGTGGCGATCTCGCCGCGCCAGCCGGGCAGCTTGAGTTGGCCGAAGAAGCTGAGCGCCTCGTCGATCGGCAGCACCACAATCGAGGGCAATGCGCGATCGGCGACGAACACGTTGCGCGCGGAACGGTTGAGGCGCGCGCCGCCGCAGTCGGGGCAGGGGCGTTCGCTGATGTATTTCGCCAGTTCCTCGCGCACCGCGGCCGATTCGGTCTCGCGGTAGCGTCGTTCGAGGTTCGGCAGGATGCCTTCGAACTTGTGCTTGCGCTGGTATTTGCTGCCGCTGTCGCTGAGATAGGTGAGGTTGATCTGCTCGTTGCCGCTGCCGTACAGCACGATCTGCTGGATTTTCTCCGGCAGCGCCTGCCACGGCGTATCGACGTCGAACTTGTAGTGCTTGGCCAGCGACTGGATCATCGAGAAGTAGTAGGCGTTGCGGCGGTCCCAGCCGCGCATCGCGCCCGCAGCCAGCGACAGTTCCGGATGCGCGGCCACGCGCGACGGATCGAAGAACTGGCTCACGCCGAGGCCATCGCAGGTCGGGCAGGCGCCGACCGGCGAGTTGAAGGAGAACAGGCGCGGTTCCAGCTCCGGCAACGAGTAGTCGCAGACCGGGCAGCTGTACTTGGAGGAGAACAGCAGCGGGTCGGCTTTGTCATCGTCGAGCGAATGCACCGCCGCCATGCCGTCGCCGAGCTTGAGCGCGGTCTCGAAGGATTCGGCCAGGCGCTGCTTGATGTCCTCGCGCACCTTGAAGCGGTCGATGACGGCCTCGATGGTGTGCTTCTGGCGCAGCGCCAGCGGCGGTACCGCGTCGATCTCGTGCAGCTGGCCGTCCACGCGCACGCGCACGTAGCCTTGCGCACGCAGCTGCTCGAGCACCTGCGCGTGTTCGCCCTTGCGCTCGCGAATGACCGGCGCCAGCAGCATGTAGCGTTTTTCAGGATCGAGGGCCAGCACCTGGTCGACCATCTGGCTGACCGTCTGCGCCTCCAGCGGATAGCCGTGGTCGGGGCAGCGCGGCAGGCCGACGCGGGCGTAGAGCAGGCGCAGGTAGTCGTAGATCTCGGTGATGGTGCCGACGGTCGAGCGCGGGTTGTGCGAGGTCGACTTCTGCTCGATCGAGATCGCCGGGGACAGGCCCTCGATATGATCGACATCGGGTTTTTCCATCACGCTCAGGAACTGGCGCGCGTAGGCCGACAGCGACTCGACGTAGCGGCGCTGGCCCTCGGCGTAGATGGTGTCGAAGGCCAGCGACGACTTGCCCGAGCCGGACAGGCCGGTGATCACGATCAGCTTGTCTCGCGGCAGGTCGAGATCGAGGTTCTTCAGATTGTGGGTACGGGCTCCGCGGATGCGGATGGTGTCCATCGCCATCGGGTGGGGGGTCCGGTTGGGCTGTGCCCGGGGCGGCCGGGCGGGAAGGGCGGCAGGGAGCAATCGATCAGCCTACCGAGCCGATGATTTGGGGGCAAATCAAAAGATTGCCAGTGTCGGAACGGGGCGTCTCACTGGCTGAGACCCGCCTGTCCGGGCCCCTTCCGGACAGGGCGGGAAGGAGGTGGGGCCGGGTTGACCGTAACTCGCTGAATCCCCTACAATTCCGCTTCTGTCCGCCCTCGATGGCGGGCAGCGACCACAATAACTACAGAGGAAGCTTGGTCATGTACGCAGTTCTAGTCACTGGCGGTAAGCAATACCGCGTGATGAAGGGCGAGACGATTCGCGTCGAGAAGCTCGACGCCGAAGCCGGCAAGGAGATCACGTTCGACAACGTGCTCATGCTCGGCGACGGCGAGGGCGTCACCCTCGGCGACGCGCTGAAGGGCGCGACCGTCACCGCCACCATCAAGTCCCACGGCCGCGCCGACAAGGTGCGCATCGTGAAGTTCCGCCGCCGCAAGCACCATCGCAAGCAGATGGGCCACCGGCAGCATTACACCGAAATCGAGATCACCGGTATTGCCGGTTCCGGTAACAAGTAAGGAGTCGCAGTCATGGCACATAAAAAGGGCGTAGGTTCCTCGCGCAACGGCCGCGATTCCAACCCGAAGTACCTCGGCGTGAAGATCTACGGCGGCCAGGCCATCGAGGCCGGCAACATCATCGTGCGTCAGCGCGGCACCCAGTTCCATCCGGGTATGGGCGTCGGCCTCGGCCGCGACCACACGCTGTTCGCGCTGGTCGATGGCAAGGTCGAGTTCTCGACCAAGGGTCCGAAGAAGCGCCGCACCGTCAGCATCGTCTGATACGCGAGTCCCTTCGCAAGAGCCCGCACACCTCCGCCGCGCGATGGCGCGGCTGCGATGTGCGGACTTCCCATGAAGGGCGGCGCGAACGACGTATCGCGAAGAGCCCCGCTACGGCGGGGTTTTTCGTTTATGCCCGTTGCGCGAAGCATTACTTCTTCGCTACTTCACCGAACACTGCGACAATCCCCGTATGAAACTCGTCGACGAAGCTGAAATCACCGTAACCGCTGGCAACGGCGGCAACGGCTGCGTCGGTTTCCGCCGCGAGAAGTTCATTCCGCTCGGTGGCCCCGATGGTGGCGACGGCGGCGACGGCGGCAGTGTCTGGCTCGAAGCGTCGGAGAACCTCAACACGCTGGTCGATTTCCGCCACCAGAAGCAGTTCCGCGCCCAGCGCGGCGAGAACGGCATGGGGCAGCAGAAATACGGCAAGGGCGGCGAGGACATCACCATCGTCGTGCCGGTCGGCACCGTGGTGACGAACGTCGAGACCGACGAGGTGATCGGCGACCTCACCCGCCACGGCGAGCGCCTGCTCGTGGCCAAGGGCGGCAAGGGCGGCCTCGGCAACATGCACTTCAAGAGTTCGGTGAACCGCGCGCCGCGCAAGGCGTTGCCGGGACTGCCGGGCGAGGAGCGCACGCTCAAGCTGGAACTGAAGCTGCTGGCCGACGTCGGCCTGCTCGGCTTCCCCAACGCCGGCAAGAGCACCTTCATCCGCGCGGTATCGGCGGCGACGCCGAAGGTGGCGGACTATCCGTTCACCACGCTGTACCCGAATCTCGGCGTGGTGAGCGTCGAACCGCATCGCAGCTTCGTGATCGCCGACATTCCCGGGCTGATCGAGGGCGCCGCCGATGGCGCCGGGCTCGGCAGCCTGTTCCTGCGCCACGTGCAGCGCACGCGGCTGCTGCTGCATCTGGTCGACATCGCGCCGATGGAGGGCGTGGTCGATGCCGATCCGGTCGAGCAGGTGCGCGCGATCGAGCACGAATTGCGCAAGTACGATCCGGCGATGCTGGAGAAGCCGCGCTGGCTGATCCTCAACAAGGCCGACCTGATGTTCGAGGACGAGGCGCAGGCGCTCGCGCAGGAGATCGTGGCCGCGCTCGGCTGGGATCAGCCCTGGTACCTGGTCTCGGCGATCGGCCGCGAGGGCACCTGGCCGATCATGCTGGATGTGCAGGCCTTCTTCGATCGCTTGCGCGAGGAAGCGCGCGAGGCCGAGCAGGCGGGTGAAGGCGCGGCCGGCGAAAGCGACGTCGACAAAAGCGGAGCCACCCCGGATGCGGTCTGAGCCGCGGGCAACAAAAAACCCGGCCGAAGCCGGGTTTTTCGCAGCGCACCCAAGGAAGACCCCAGGCGGGCTGCGTGATGCAGGCTTTTTAAGCGGCGATCGCCTTGATGCGCGCGGTGAGGCGGCTCTTGTGGCGGGCGGCCTTGTTCTTGTGGATCAGGCCACGGGCGCTGAAACGGTCGAGGATCGGCTGAGCGATCTTGAAGGCTTCGTTGGCGCCAGCGGCATCGTTGGCTTCGATGGCCTTCAGCACTTTCTTGACGGCGGTGCGCAGCTGCGAACGCTGGCTGTTGTTGCGCAGGTTGCGCACGACGGCCTGCTTGGCGCGCTTCTTGGCGGACTTGATGTTGGCCACGATGGGATCCTGGAAACTGGTGTAGAGATGGGGTCTGAGAAAAACGATCCGGGTGTGCCCGGGAAAAGCAAACCAGGCGCACGCGGGGAAAGCGAGCCAAGTATTCTGGTGGATTCAGGGACTTGCGTCAAGAACAAGTTTAGGGCAGGCCCCCGGGCGGGAGGGCAGGCATGAGCGCGCCCGAACCGTCCGCCGCCGTCCCCGCCCCCCAGCCGCGCAAGGCCGGTCTGCTGCGCTCCACGGCCGTATTCAGCTCGATGACCTTCCTGTCCCGGATCTCCGGGCTGGTGCGGGACCAGGTCTATGCCGGCAGCTTCGGCGCCAGCCCGGCGATGGACGCCTTCTTCGTCGCCTTCCGCATTCCGAATTTCATGCGCCGGCTGTCGGCCGAGGGCTCGTTCTCGATGGCCTTCGTGCCTGTGCTGGCCGAGTACAAGGCCAAGTACGACCACGCGGCGGTCAAGGAACTGATCGATCGCGTGACCGGCACCCTGCTGGCGGCCCTGCTGGTGCTGACGGCGGTGGTGGTGCTGACGGCGCATTGGGTGATGCCGCTGTTCGCGCCGGGGTTCGGCGTCGACACGGAGCAGGGGCGGCTGGCGACGCAGATGCTGCGCATCACCTTCCCCTATGCGCTGTTCATCTCGCTGGCCTCGCTGGCCGGCGGCATCCTGAACAGCTATCAGCGTTTCGCGATTCCTGCCCTGTCGCCGGTGTTGCTCAATCTGGCGATGATCGCGGCGGCGCTGGGCGTGGCGCCGTTCTTCGATCATTCGGTGCTGGTGCTGGCCTGGGGCGTGTTCGTCGCCGGCATCCTGCAGCTGGTGTTCCAACTGCCGTCGCTGGCAAAGCTTGGCGTGCTGCCGCGCCCGCGCTGGGGCGGACGGCATGGCGGCGTGCGCAGGGTGATGAAGCTGATGGTGCCGACGCTGTTCGGTTCCTCGGTGGCGCAGGTGAACCTGCTGCTCAACACGATGGTGGCCTCGCTGCTGATCGGCGGCAGCGTCACCTGGCTGTACTACACCGACCGGCTGCTGGAATTCCCGCTCGGCATGTTCGGCGTGGCGATCGGCACGGTGATCCTGCCGCATCTGTCCGGGCGCCATGCCGCGACCGATCCGCACGGTTTTTCGAAGGCCCTGGACTGGGGCCTGCGCCTGTGCCTGCTGATCGGCGTGCCGGCGTGTCTCGGGCTGATCCTGTGCGCCGAGGCCCTGACCGCGACGCTGTTCCAGCACGGCAAGTTCTCGGTGGAGGACACGGCGATGACCCGCCTCAGTCTGATGGCGCAATCGACGGCGGTGCCGGCGTTCCTGCTGGTGAAGGTGCTGGCGCCGGCGTTCTATTCGCGGCAGGACACCAAGACGCCAGTGAAGGCGGCGGTGGTGGCGGTGATCGCCAACGCGATCGCGACATTGCTGTTCCTGGCGGGTGCGCTGTGGCTTACCGACGCGGGTCGTGCGGCGCTGCAGACCGCGGGCGGGCGGCCGTTCGAGGCGCTGGGCCTGATGCCGGGCGCGCATGCCTGCCTGGCCCTGGCGATCGCCCTGGCGGGCTGGCTCAACGCCGTGCAGTTGTGGTGGTACCTGCGCAGGGCCGCCGTGTACGAGCGGCAGGCCGGCTGGGGACGTTTCCTGCGGCAGCTGACGGTGGCGGCGATCGGGATGGCGGCCGTCGTGCTCGCCCTGCTGGTGGTCTGGCAGGACTGGACGGCATGGCCGTGGTGGGAGCGGGTGTGGAAGCTGGCGGTCGTGGTCGCGGGCGGCGGAGCGGTGTACGGCGGCCTGTTGTGGCTGCAGGGCATCCGGCCGCGGGATTTGCGCCATTGATCTGATGTCGTTGCGGGTTCAGTGCCGCAATCCGGTGGCGTTGCCAGGGCGGAAGTCAGATGAAGCTGCTCCCCCAGCTATACTTGAACGTTGCGGTTCCACCGCAATCTTGTAGGAGTTCATGAGCAGGCTGTTCCGCGACGTCGATGGCGGTCCGTTGTGTCCGCAGGGGAGCGTGGTCTGCATCGGCGCCTTCGACGGCCTTCATCTGGGCCATCGCGCGCTGGTGCGCCACGCCGCTGCGCGTGCGCGCGTGCTTGGCGTGCCGATGGTGGCGCTGAGCTTCGAGCCGCTGCCGCGCGAATTCTTCGCCGCCGCGGGTCATGCGCCACGGCCGCCGCGGTTGAGTCTGGCACGCGCGAAGTTCGAGGGGCTGAGCGCGCTCGGCGCCGATCTGGTCGGCCTGCTGCGGTTCGATGCGCATCTGGCCTCGATGAGCGCGGAAGCGTTCGTGCGTGATGTGCTGGCGCAGCGCCTGCAGGCGCGCGAGGTGCATGTCGGGCCGGAATTCCGCTTCGGCCATCGCCGTGCGGGTGATCTGGACACCTTGCAACGCGAGGGCGCAACGCACGGATTCACCGCCGAAGCAATCGCGCCGGTGTCGGTCGATGGCGAGCGCATCTCCAGCACACGCATCCGTGCGGCGCTCCAGGCCGGCGAGTTCGCGACGGCGACGCGGCTGCTCGGCAAGCCGTACACGATCGGCGGACGCGTGGTGCGCGGCGAGCGGCTGGGACGCACGCTCGGGTTTCCCACCGCCAACCTGCGCTTCGGCAACAAGACGCCGGCGCTGTCCGGCATCTACGCCACGCGCGTGCATGGCGTGGGTGAGTTTCCGATGCCGTCGGTGTCGAGTTTCGGTACGCGGCCGACGGTCGGCGGCATCGAGCCGTTGCTGGAGGCGCACCTGTTCGATTTCGACGGCGATCTCTATGGCATGCATATCGAAGTCGAATTCGTCGCCAAACTTCGCGACGAAGAAAAATTCCCCGATCTGCCGACACTGGTCGAGCAGATGAACCGCGATGCCGCCAGGGCGCGGGAAATACTCTCAGAGGTCACATTCGCGTGAGTCGTTATGTTCGTCCCTGAACAAGAGCCCGCACGTCCATGTGCGGACTTTCCACTGAAAGCACTGCAATAACAGGCATTAACGTGAAATCTGCTGATTCGGCTGACGAGAACCAACGCTACAAGGCCACGATCCACCTGCCGGCCACCGATTTCCCGATGCGCGGCGATCTGCCCAAGCGCGAACCGGAAACGCTGGCGCGCTGGGAGGCGGAGGATCTGTACGCGCGCATCCGTGAGGAAGTATCCGGACGCGAGAAGAAGTTCGTGCTGCACGACGGCCCGCCGTATGCCAACGGCGTGATCCACATCGGCCACGCCGTCAACAAGGTGCTGAAGGACGTGATCGTGAAGTCGAAGCTGCTCTCGGGCTTCGACGCGCCCTACGTGCCGGGCTGGGATTGCCATGGCCTGCCGATCGAGCACGCGGTGGAGAAGAAATACGGCCGCGTCGGCGACAAGATCGATGCCGCCGCGTTCCGCGTCAAATGCCGCGAATACGCCGCCGAGCAGATCGATGGCCAGCGCCGCGATTTCAAGCGCCTGGGCGTGATCGGCGACTGGAACAACCCGTACCGCACCATGGATTTCCGCTACGAGGCGGACATCGTGCGTTCGCTGGCGAAGATCGTCGAGCGTGGTCACGTCGTGCGCGGCTTCAAACCCGTGCATTGGTGCTTCGATTGTCAGTCGGCGTTGGCCGAGGCCGAGATCGAATACGCGGACAAGCAATCGCCGGCGGTCGATATCGCCTATGCGGCGAAGCAGCCGCAGGAGTTGGCCGCGACGTTCGGCACGGTGCTGCCTGAGGATGTCGAAGTCGCGGTGCCGATCTGGACCACGACGCCGTGGACGCTGCCGGCAAGCATCGCGGTGACGCTCGGTGCCGAACTCGACTACGTGCTGGTCGAAGGCCCCGCGCATGCCGGGCGCCGGCGCTGGCTGGTACTGGCGGAAGCGCTCGCGCAGAAGGCGCTGTCGCGCTATGGCGTGGACGAAGTCGTCGTGCACGGCCGCAGCAAAGGCGCGGGACTTGAGAGCAAGTTGCTGCGGCATCCGTTCTATGCCGAACGCGATGTGCCGCTGTTGCTCGGCGAGCATGTCTCGGCCGAGGAGGGCACCGGCGCCGTGCACACCGCGCCCGGCCACGGCCAGGAAGACTTTGTCGTGGGTCAGCGCTACGGCCTGATCGAGAAATACACGGCCGCGCAATTGAATCCCGTCGATGGACGCGGCCTGTACCTGCCGTCGACACCGCCGGCCGGTGATGCCGTGCTGGCCGGCCTGCACATCTGGAAGGCCAACGATGTGCTGATCGCGGTGTTGAAGGAGCGTGGCGCGCTGCTGGCGCACTCGGTCATCACCCACAGCTATCCGCACTGCTGGCGCCACAAGACGCCGGTGATCTTCCGCGCTACGCCGCAGTGGTTCATCTCGATGGAGCAGGCCAATCTGCGCCGCGATGCGCTGACCGCGATCGACAACGTCGACTGGGTGCCGGACTGGGGCCAGGCACGCATCCGCGGCATGATCGAATCGCGTCCGGACTGGACGATCTCGCGCCAGCGCTTCTGGGGCGTGCCGATCGCGCTGTTCTACGATCGCGAGACCGGCGACATGCATCCGCGTTCGGCGGAACTGATGCGCCAGGTGGCCGATCGCGTCGAGCGCGAGGGCGCCGATGCCTGGTATGCACTCGACGCTGCGGAGTTGTTGGGCGCTGACGCCGAACGCTACGAGAAGGTCACCGACATCCTCGATGTCTGGTTCGACTCGGGCGTCAGCCATGCCTGCGTGCTCGAACAGCGCCCGGAGGATGGCCTGCACAAGCCGGCCGAACTCTATCTCGAAGGTTCCGATCAGCATCGCGGCTGGTTCCACAGCGCGCTGCTAACCGGCGTGGCGATGGACGGTGTCGCGCCGTACCGGCAGGTGCTCACGCACGGATTCACTGTCGATGCCGACGGCCGCAAGATGTCGAAGTCGCTGGGCAACATCATCGAGCCGCAGAAGGTGATCGGCACGATGGGCGCCGACGTGCTGCGCCTGTGGATCCTCTCCACCGACTACCGCAACGAAATGTCGGTGTCGGATGAGATCCTCAAGCGCAGTGGCGACGTCTACCGGCGCCTGCGCAACACCGCGCGCTTCCTGCTCGGCAACTTGAATGGATTCGATCCGGTTGCGCACCTGCGCCCGCTCGACGACATGGTCGCGCTGGATCGCTGGATCGTGCATCGCACCTGGGAAGTGCAGCAGAAGATCGTCGACGCCTACGAGCGTTACGATTTCGCCGAGATCGTGCAGGCGCTGTCGAACTTCTGCAGCGTCGATCTCGGCTCGCTGTACCTGGACGTCACCAAGGATCGCCTCTACACGATGCCGGAAGACTCGCGCGGCCGGCGCAGCGCGCAGAGCGCGATGTTCCGCATCGCCGAGGCGTTCGTGCGCTGGATCGCGCCGATCCTCTCGTTCACCGCGGACGAGATGTGGCGCCACCTGCCGGGCGCACGCAAGGACAACGTCCTGTTCGAGACCTGGTACGCAGGCGTCGAGCCGCTGCCCGGGACCGCCGCGCTGTCCGCCAAGGATTTCGACGCGCTGCTCGCGCTGCGCGAGCAGATGACGAAGGTGCTGGAGCCGATGCGTGCTTCCGAGGAGATTGGTGCCGCGTTGCAGGCGGAGATCGCGCTGCGCTGCGGCGTCTCCGATCAGAACTGGCTGTCGCCGCTGGTCGATGAACTCCGCTTCTTCTTCATCAGCGGTGATGTTTCGATCGATGCCGACAGCGATGCGCACGGCATCACCATCGCCGCGACGCCGACCACGAAGCCGAAATGCGTGCGCTGCTGGCAGCATCGCGCCGACGTCGGCAGCGTGGCCGCGCATCCGGGGCTGTGCGGTCGCTGCGTCTCCAATGTCGAGGGACCAGGCGAAGACAGGAAGTGGTTCTGACTTTCCCTTCTCCCTCCGGGAGAAGGTGCCCCGAAGGGGCGGATGAGGGCGGGAGAGTTCCGAGTCATGGAACCTTCCATGGCCGATCATTCCTCTCCCTCATCCGGCGCTTCGCGCCACCTTCTCCCGGAGGGAGAAGGATTAGAGGCAACAGCTTATGACCAATCCAAAACCCAATGCGTTGATCTGGCTGCTGGTCTCGGTGGCGATCATCGCGCTCGACCAGTGGAGCAAGGCCTGGGTGCTGTCCAGCCTGCCCGAGTACCAGCCCATTCCCGTGATCGAAGGTTTCTGGAACTGGTATCGCACCTACAACACCGGTGCCGCTTTCAGCTTCCTGTCGGATGCCGGCGGCTGGCAGAAATATCTGTTCACCGCGCTCGCGGTGGTGATCAGCGGCGTGATCACGTACTGGCTGGCGCGCACGCCGCGTCGTGACTGGCGGACGGCCTTGCCGTTTTCCCTGGTCGTGGGAGGCGCACTCGGCAACGTCATCGACCGCCTGATTCACGGCCACGTCATCGATTTCATCCAGTGGTACTGGCGCGATTTCTACTGGCCCGCCTTCAACATCGCCGATTCGGCCATCGTCGGCGGCGCCGCGGCGATCATCCTGTTCGGGTTGTTCCAGCGCAAGCCCGCGAATGGCGTCCGTACCAGGGCAGGGGAGTAGACTAGGCGTCATGGACATCGTCCTTGCCAATCCCCGCGGTTTCTGCGCCGGTGTCGACCGCGCGATCGAGATCGTCAAGCGCGCCATCGAAACGCTCGGCGCGCCGATCTACGTGCGGCACGAGGTCGTGCACAACCGCTACGTGGTCGACGACCTCAAGCGGCGCGGCGCGATCTTCGTGGAAGAACTCGGCGAAGTGCCCGACGGCGCCACGGTGATCTTCAGCGCGCACGGCGTTTCGCAGGCGGTGCGCGGCGAAGCGGCGCGGCGCGAGCTCAAGGTGTTCGACGCGACCTGCCCGCTGGTGACCAAGGTGCACTTCGAGGTGGCGCGCCATTGCCGTGCCGGCCGCGACGTGGTGCTGATCGGTCATGCCGGTCATCCCGAGGTGGAAGGCACGATGGGGCAGTGGGATCGCGAAGGCGGTGCCGGCCGCATCTATCTCGTCGAGGACACCGACGACGTCGCCGCGCTTGTGGTCGGCCAGCCGGAGAACCTGGCCTACACGACGCAGACGACGCTGTCGGTGGACGACACCCGTGGCGTCATCCAGGCCCTGCAGAACAAGTTCCCGGCCATTCAGGGGCCGAAGAACGACGACATCTGCTACGCCACCCAGAATCGCCAGGACGCGGTGCGCGAACTCGCCCAGCAGTGCGATCTGGTGCTGGTGGTCGGCTCGCCCAACAGCTCCAACTCCAACCGCCTGCGCGAGCTGGCCGAGCGCGAGGGCGTGGAGGCCTACCTGATCGACGGGGCCGAGCAGATCGACCCGCGCTGGGTGGAAGGTCGGCGCCACATCGGCGTCACCGCCGGCGCTTCGGCCCCGGAAGTGCTGGTGCAGGGCGTGATCGATCGCCTGCGCACGCTCGGAGCCGCGGGGGTACGGGAGCTGTCCGGGGAGCCGGAAAGCATGGTGTTCGCCCTGCCCAAGGAGTTGCGCGTCCAGCTGGTCGATTGACCGGCAGGGCCGTGAAACCTAAAATCCCGCTTTCTCGCGGACCCGTCCGCGGCGCCCGGCGCAGTCGCCGCGGCACATTCTCCGCCGGAATAGCTCAGTTGGTAGAGCGGCGCATTCGTAATGCGTAGGTCGTAGGTTCGAATCCTATTTCCGGCACCATCCCACGGATGTCTTCGATGCGCCGCAAGCGCTTCGGATGTTGACGAAAACCCCGCCAAGCGCGGGGTTTTTTGTCGCCTGGAATGCCCCCCGCCGCTCCGACGCGAGACACTCGCAGCTCGGGACATTCCTTAATCCATTCCATACATGGCGGTGGTGGCGACGTGAAATATCGAAACCGTCGCCGCCGGCCAAGGCGTTGCATGAATGAAGGGCGGTGTTATCGAAAACACTCCATTCAAGGCACGTCCGATACGTCGGCGCAATGCCGAAATTTATCGGAAAAAGGCGTTTGCCGGACAAAAATATTGTAGTAGGGTTGATCGTACCAACGAACAGCTGTGGCATGCATGTCGATGATTCCCCGTTCGATTTCATCTCATTCGTTGTGGTTCAGGCATGAGATGTGGAGATGGCTGTCATTCGCAAGCTTGGCGAATGAGGCGTGTGTGTCGAAGCGTGCGGCTGCGCCGCGACTGGGGGCCAGGTAATCCGGATTTGGGATGCACTGCGGATTCCCGCATGCGGAGCTGTGGTAACTGGCACTCCATGCGGCAACTGCTTGCTCCCAGTGCAAGACCATGAAAACACCCGTCGGAGAAGATGCCCAAGGTGGCTCGGCAGCGATTCGCGAGCCGGGGGATTTTCTGTGCCGGGTCATCGATCAAGCGGCGATCGGCATGGTGCTTCTTGGGCAGGATGGACGTTGGCGCTATGCGAATCCGGCGTTTCAATCCCTGGCGCAATACGGCTGGGAAGAATGCGTGGGCTGGGCGGTCGATGATCTGCTGCATCCCGAGGAGCGGGAAACGGTCCGCGACCGGTTCGTCGCGCTGCAATCCGATGGCACGAATACCTATCGCGCCGAGCATCGCTGCATCCGCAAGGATGGCAGCACGCTGCGTGGCCTGATCACGCTTTCCGCTCTGCGGGAAGTGGGTGCGGATTCTCCGTTCCGTTATCTCCTGCAGATCATCGACATCGGCATGCAGCAGCAGGTGGATGCCGATCTGAAGGAAGCGGAGTGGCGCTGGAATCAGGCGCTGCAGGGTTCCCAGCAGGTTGTGTGGGACTTCTACGTTCCCTCGAACATGGTCTGGGTCTCGCCGCAATGGAAGGAGATGCTCGACCTGCCGACCGATGAGCGGGTGCATCACATCGCCGACTGGCTCGGCAAGATGCATCCCGATGACCGCGAGCGCCTGATGGAGGCGACCGAGCAGGTTCGCATCAGCGGCAATCCCGATTTCGACGCGGTCTATCGTCTCCGGCACTCGAACGGACATTGGATCTGGGTGTTGAGCCGTGGCCGCGTGGTCGAATACGCGCCTGATGGCTCCATCCGGCGGATGATCGGAACGATCGTGGACATCAGCCGCCAGAAGGAGATGGAAGCGCAGCTCACCGCAATGAACGAGCGGTTGCAGGTTGCGCTGGAAGCCTCCGGCGCCGGCATCTTCGATGTCAACCTGGTGACGGGGCTGTGCGTGTGGGATGAGCGGATGCACGCGCTCTACAACGTTCCGGTGGGTGAGTTCGATGGAACGCGCGAGATGTGGCTCCGCTTCATTCATCCGGACGATCTGTCGCGGGTGCTGCGCGAGTACGAGGCGAAGGAATCCAGCACCGCCTTGACCGTCGAGATCGATTTCAGGATCCAGCCCGCCGGCACGACGTCGGTCCGGCATGTCCGCTCCCTGACCAAGGTGTTCCGGGATGCCCAGGGCACGCCGGTTCGACTCGTAGGAAAACACTGGGACGTGACCGAGCAGATCGAACAGACCATGCAATGGCGCGACACGCTCACCCTGCTGGAAGCGGTGATGAGCGGAACGCCCGATCTGATCTTTGCCAAGGATCATGACGGCCGGTATCTGCTCGCCAACAGATCCGTCGAGAAACTGATGGGAAGGCCGGGAGCCGAGATCATTGGCAGGCATGATGCCGAGATATTCCCCCCCGAAATCTCGAAGCCACTGATCGAAAACGATCGCCGTGTCATGCAAAGCGGCGAGCCATACACGATCGAGGAAGTCGCTGTCGTGGACGGCGTGTTGCGCACCTACTCCTCGACCAAGGCGCCGCGCAGGAGCGAGCGTGGCGAGATCATCGGCACGATCGGTATTTCCCGCGATGTGACCGACGTGAAGGCGGCGGAGGCGGCGCTGCGTCAAAGCGAGTTGCGCTGGCAGTTCGCGCTCGACGGTTCCGGCGACGGCATCTGGGACTGGGACACGCGAACCGGATACGTGTTCTATTCCCGCCAATGGAAGGCGATGCTGGGCTACGAAGAGGACGAGATCGGCTCGACCGTGAGCGAATGGTCCGATCGCGTGCATCCGGACGATCTTCCGCGCTGCTGGACGATCATCAACGATCACTTCGATCGCGGTACTCCCGATTTCACCCTGGAACATCGCATGCGGGCAAAGGACGGCTCGTGGCGCTGGATCTACGACCGCGGAAAGGCCATCGAGCGCGCGGAGGATGGCCGGCCGTTGCGCGTCATCGGAACGCATACCGACATCACGGTGCTGAAGGAAGGCGAGAGCGCGATCTTTGAGGAAAAAGAGCGGTTGCGGATCACGTTGCATTCGATCGGCGACAGCGTGATCACCACGGATGCCCACGCGCGGATCACCTTCATGAACCCGGTCGCCGAGCGGATGACAGGCTGGTCGGCGACCGAAGTCATCGGGCGGCCGTTGCTCGAGGTGTTCCGCCTGGTCGACGACGCGGGGAACACCATTTCGGATCCGGTCGAAACCTGTTTGCGGCAGATGCGTCCGTTCCATCTCGACAGCGACGCCGTCCTGCTCGGCCGCACCGGAGAGCGGCGTCACGTGCGCGATTCGGCGGCGCCGGTGCGCACGGCCGCGGGCGAAATCGTCGGCGCAGTGCTCGTGTTCCAGGACGTGACCAAGGCGCGGACCTTGCAGCAGGCGCTCGAGCACTCCGCCAGCCATGACAGCCTCACCGGCCTGCCCAATCGCGCCGCGTTCGAGCGTGAACTGCGCGAGGCGAGCCGGCAGCCAGGACGCGAGCACACGCTGTGCTTCATCGATCTGGACCGCTTCAAGATCGTCAACGACGATGCCGGACATGCCGCCGGCGATGCATTGCTGCGCGAGGTCGCCAATCTGCTGCGCAGAGGCTCCCGCTCTCAGGATCTGGCCGCGCGTCTCGGTGGCGATGAGTTCGCGCTGCTGCTGCGCGACTGCGCGATCGGCGATGGAGAAAGGATCGCCACGCAGCTGTTGCGCGATATCGGTCGCCTGCAATTCGCCTGGAACGCGGTGTCCTATCGCATTGGCGCCAGCATGGGGCTGACGATCGTCGGCCGGGAGGCGCTACGACCGGATGAGCTGATGGATCAGGCCGACGTCGCCTGCTATCGGGCCAAGGCGGCCGGACGCAATCAGATCGCGATCTATGGAGACGACGATGCGACGACGCAACAGCATCGCGAAACCCGGATCGCGACCAGCATCCGGAATTCCATCGAGGCCGGACGTTTCCAGCTCTTCGCCCAGCAGGTCCTGGACTTGAGGGTAGGGAAGCGAGCCCGTCACTTTGAAATCCTGCTGCGCATGCTGGACGACGAGGGCGGGATCGTGGAGCCGGCTGTCTTCATTCCCGCGTCGGAGCGCTACGACCTGATGGGGACCCTGGATCGCTGGGTGGTTCGCACGACACTCCGGAATTACGGGCCTCGGTTATGCGCGATCGAGGATCTGTCGATCGCGATCAATCTCTCGGGCAACTCGATCAGCGATCCGTTCTTCTGGCCGTTCCTGCAGGAGGAGCTCGCCGTCTCCGGGCTGGCGCCGGAACGACTGCATCTGGAGATCGCCGATGCCACGATCATCAACAATCTCTCGGCCGCGCGGCGCTTCGTGCCCAGTGTGCGCGCGGCGGGGTGCCGCGTCATCCTCGATGATTTCGGCACGGGGACCAGTCCCTTCACCTATCTGCGGCAGTTTCCGGTCGATGGCTTGAAGATCGATGGCAGGCTCGTCAGCGAAGTGACGGGCAGCGAGATCGACCGCGCGATCGTCGAATCGATCAATACGATCGGGCATCGTCTCGGCGCGATCACGATCGCCGAGCAAGTCGAGGATGAGGCGACTCTGGCGCTGGTTCGCGCGATGGGGATCGATCAGGCGCAGGGATTTGCCATCGCGCGTCCGGAACGGCTTGACAATTTACTCTGACGAATCTTTCGGTTATCGCCGATCGTGAGCAATCGCTAGCGACGAGATGTCTATCTGTAAAAGTTTCGTTGGAAATTTGTCCAGGGGACGCAATCAGACAGACTGTCCTTGTCGCGCGGCCATCCCATAACGGCCATCGAATGACGTGTCAACGACAAACTCGATTTCAACGGCGACGTGTCGTTTTTTTGTGCAATCGCGCTTTTCTGAATAACAGTTCCATCACGAACATAAATATTTGCACCGCTGTTCGTCATCATCAGGCTTCAGGACGAGTGCATGTGTGATACGCGACATTGAAAAAAGTATGGCTTTTCCACTGTGATATCGAACATTGCTTGCAATCGCTTGTCGAGTTGTTCCCTTCGTTCGATCCTTTGTTTCGCGCTTGGCAGATGCGTGGGTACATCTGGATCGCGCACAAACTTCTAGACAGTTTCACTTCGCATGTGATGCGTATCACGGCACTGAACGAAATTCATGTCGTTCAAGAAACTGTCTTGACGCTTTCATATCCTCACTTTTACATTTCGTGCTGCGATCAAGGTGGGTGATCGCATTCTGATCGCTTCATGCGATCCAAGCGCGCTCACCATGGATGGGTGTGTCGCATGTCTTCACCCATCGGAGCCTTCCGAAGAAATTAGGAAAGCGAAGAGGCTCGCGTGTTCACCAAGATCCTTATGGTTTGTGTCGGCAACATATGCCGCAGTCCCACTGCGGAAGTTCTCTTGCGCCACCGCGTGGGCGGCAAGGGCATTCGCGTCGAATCTGCCGGTCTGGCCGCGTTGAGCGGCAGTCCGATCGATCCTCTCGCCCGTGAAATCCTCGAAAACCAAGGGCTGTCGGCGGATGGGCACATCGCCAGGCAGCTCGACGCCTCGCTGATCGATGCCTCCGATCTGGTGCTGGCGATGGAAGGCCGCCATGTGCGTGCCATCCACCGCATCGCGCCACATGCGCGGGGCAAGACCTTCCTGCTCGGCAAATGGCAGGACGATGCGCCAATCCCGGATCCGTATCAGCAGGATCGTGCCGTGTTCGAGCACACCTACCGCATGATCGATACCGCGGTGGAAAGCTGGCGCAATTATTTATGACGAAACACAGGGGATACCGGATGAAACAGGGCTCGTAAATGCCGATGAAACCATCGCTGCCAGGCAGGCAGGACGCCAGCGAAGAGATCGATCTCGCTTCATTGCTGGGCACGTTGATCGACCACAAGTGGTTGATCGCGACCGTCACGGGGATCTGCTTCGTCCTCAGCCTGGCCTATGCGCTGTTGAGTGCTCCGGTCTACCAGGCGACCGCGATGATTCAGGTCGAGCCGAAGACGCCGACGCTCCCGGGGCTGGATGATGTCTCGCAGATGCTCACCGAGTCGGCGCCGCAGGCGGTGACCGAGATCGCGTTGCTGACTTCGCGCTCCGTGATCGGCGAGGCCGTCGACGAATTGAACCTGGACATCGACGTGCATCCGCGCCGGTTTCCGCTGGTCGGCGGCTTCATCGCACGGCATGCCGCCGACGGAGCGGGGCCGGCGCCGGCATGGTTGGGCATGAACAGCTATGGATGGGGTGGCGAACAACTGACCATCGACACGCTGGAAGTGCCGGGTGCCCTGGTCGGCAAGCCGCTTCGCTTCGAGGCCGGAGAATCCGGCGCGTACCAGCTTTACGACGAGGACGACAATCTGCTCGCGAAAGGCCACGTCGGCGAGACCATCCGCAACGGCGCGGTGAAGATCCACGTCGCGAAGATGCAGGCGAATCCGGGCACCATGTTCGACGTCGTGCGGCAGCGGCAGCTGGCGACCATCGCCGCCGTGCAGAACAACATCACCGCCAGCGAGAACGCCAAGGACTCGGGCATCATTCTATTGAGCTACGAGCTGCGCGATCCGGACATGGCGACCGCCACGCTCGCCGCGATCGGCAAGCAGTACATCCGCCAGAACATCGAGCGCAATTCGGCCGAAGCCGCAAACAGCCTGCGCTTCGTCAAGGAGCAGCTGCCCAAGGTGCGCGGCGAGCTGGAGAAGGCCGAAGGCGCACTCAATGCCTACCAGAGCAAGGCGCATTCCGTCGACATCGGCCTGGAGACCAAGGCGATCCTGGATCAGATCGTGGCCATCGACACGACCCTGTCGCAGCTCAGGATGCAGCAGGCGGAGGTCGAGCGTCGCTACACGTCACAGCATCCGGCTTATCGCGCGCTGATGAAGCAGATCGGCGGGCTCGAAGCCAAGCGGCAGACGTTGACCGACAAGACCAGTGATCTTCCGCAGACCCAGCAGGAACTGCTGCGCCTCACCCGCGACGTCCAGGTCAGTACCCAGACCTATACCGGCCTGCTCAATCAGGAGCAGCAGTTGGACATCGCGCGCGCCGGTACGGTCGGCAATGCCTACATCATCGATCCGGCGGTCGTCGACGTGACGCAGCCCGTGCGGCCGAACAAGCTGAGGATCATCGTGATCGGCACGTTCCTCGGCGCATTCCTGGTCGTTGCCTGGGTGTTCCTGAAGCAGATGCTCAACCGCGGCGTCGAGGATGTGCAGGCGATCGAACAGTCCGGTCTGCCGGTCTACGCCTCGATCCCGATGAGTCCCTACCAGCGCGACCACGAAAGCCTCAGCCGGCAGCGCATGGGCAACGGAAAGCCATACCTGCTGGCCATCGACGCGCCCAACGACCTCGCCATCGAAGCGCTGCGCAGCCTGCGCACCAGCCTGCACTTCGCCATGCTCGAGGCCAAGAACAACGTGCTGATGATCTGCGGCGCGAGCCCGGGCGCCGGCAAGACGTTCGTGTCCACCAATCTTGCGGTGATCGTCGCCCAGACCGGCCAGCGTGTGTTGTTGATCGACGGCGACCTGCGCCGGGGCATGCTGCACCGGATCATGGGGCACGACAATGCGCACGGCCTGTCGGAGCTGCTGGTCGGAAAGGTCGAACTCGACAAGGCCATCCATCGGTGGCCGTCGCTGGAGGGCGTGCACTTCATCTCGCGCGGACCGGCGCCGCCGAATCCTTCCGAGCTGCTGATGCACCAGAACTTCAAGGCGCTGATGAAGACCGTCTCGGAACAATACGACCTGGTGATCATCGACACGCCGCCGATCCTGGCGGTGACCGATGCCGCGATCATCGGGCATCAGGCCGGAACCAGCCTGCTGGTGGCGAGGTTCGGCGTGAACAGATTGAAGGAGCTCGCGCTCGCCAAGCAGCGTCTCGTGCAGAACGGCATCGAGCTGAAGGGCGCGATCTTCAACGCCGTGGAGCGGCGTTCTGATAGCTACTACGCATATGGATATGAGTATGCGTCGAGCAAGGCGGAGGCCTAGCAAAATGCGCGCCTTTCATTTGCGCGTGATGTTGATGTGAAAGAGGAGACTCCGAAATGAATCGACTAGAGAACGCTCACAAATTTTTATGCACTCATCTCCAGATTCGAAACGTGTGTATTGCGCAGACATGCACCTGTAATTTGAACTGATCATCGTACGCTCGCGTAGCCTGTTTCGACAGGTTGCGAAGTGCGCTTATCCGGTCGGCCACAGGGGGAGACCGGTCACCACATTGCTCCATTTATCCAAGGCTGTTCCCCCACATGGCCAGGCCCGACATACAACTCGCGATCGCGATGGCGATCGCTCTCGCTGCAACATCTCTAGCAATCTGGAAAATGCATCCGTTGGCGGCCCGGCTCGGGCTCGTCGACAAGCCGAATGCCAGGAAACGCCATCACGGCCATGTGCCGGTGATCGGTGGGCTGTGCTTCTTCGCCGGCATGATCGCCGGGCTCCTGTATCTCGGTATCCCGGATCGCTTCACGGTCTGCCTGCTCGCCAGCACAGGATTGATCGTGCTGGTCGGTGCGATCGACGACGCGCGCGACCTGAGTGCACGCTCCCGTCTGGTGGTGCAGGTGGCGGCGGCCTCGATCATGATCGTGGGCAGTGGCGTCTACGTGCGCGACCTCGGCGATCTGTTCGGAACCGGCAACATCCACCTGGGCCTGCTCGGCATTCCGTTCACGCTGTTCCTGGCCGTGGGATTCATCAACGCCTTCAACATGCTCGACGGCATAGACGGCTTGGCCGGCAGTCTCGGGCTCGCTGCCATCCTCGGGTTGCTGATGTTCACGCAGGGGCCGTCGACCGACGTCTCCGCGCTGCTGGTCGTGCTGTCGATGGCGCTGCTGCCGTTCCTTTTCGTGAACCTCGGCGGCTGGCGTTCCCGGAAGATCTTCATGGGCGATGCGGGCAGCATGCTGATCGGGCATGTGCTGGCCTGGAGCCTGGTCTACTTCAGCCAGTCGCCGATCGCGCAGATCCGGCCGGTGGAGGCGCTGTGGTGCGTCGCGTTGCCGGTGCTCGATTTCCTTGCCGTCGTCTATCGGCGCCTGCGCAGGCGGCAGTCGATCCTCAAGCCGGATCGGCAGCACGTGCATCACATCCTGATCGACGCCGGCCGCACGCCGCGCGAATCGTTGGCGATCATTGTCGCGGCCGCGCTGGTGATCACGGCCTTCGGCTATTCGCTGCGAGGCCTGCCCGTTGTGGTCAACCTGCTGGCGTTCGTCGGATTGCTGCTGCTGTACTCGATGGTGTCCTGGCGCGCCTGGGTGCGCGTCGCGCCGGCCGTCGCCGATGCCGTCGTTCGTCCGGCAGGACAGATGTTGTCCGTCGCATCGCCGCTACAGCTGCGTGAGCAGGACGGCCGCGTCGCGCCGGTGCCGCTGACCGATCGCGCCCCGTCTCATGCGCGCGGCAATGTGCCGAGCGCGCGCACGGTCAAGACGTTGTGCGTGTTCGGTACACGGCCGGAGGCGATCAAGATGGCGCCGCTCGCGCTTCGGCTCGCCAACGATCCGCGTTTCGATGCGCGCGTCTGCGTCACGGGCCAACATCGCCAGATGCTCGATCAGGTGCTTGACCTGTTCGGTGTGCATCCGGAATACGACCTGGACATCATGAAGCAGGGCCAGGACCTGACCGACATCACCACGGCGATCCTGAGCGGCATGCGCCGTGTGCTGAAGGAGTTCAAGCCGGACGTGGTGCTGGTGCACGGCGACACGTCCACCACGCTGGCGGCGACGCTGGCGGCCTACTATCAGCAGATTCCGGTGGCGCATGTCGAGGCCGGTCTGCGCACCGGCAATCTGTACTCGCCGTGGCCGGAAGAAGCGAACCGCAAGCTGACGGGTGCGCTCGCGGCGCTGCATTTCGCGCCGACGCGGCAGTCGGGCGCGAACCTGATCGCCGAAGGCATTCCCGAGGAACGTATCGCGGTGACCGGCAACACGGTGATCGACGCGCTGCAGCAGGTCGTCGCCCGCATCGATAATGATCCGGCATTGCGGCAGTCGCTCGCGGCGCAGTTCCCGTACTTGTCGCGGGACAGGCGGATCGTCCTGGTGACGGGACACCGCCGCGAAAGCTTCGGTGGCGGTTTCGAACGCATCTGCCATGCGCTGCGCGAGACTGCGCAACGCCATCCCGATGTCGACATCGTTTATCCGGTGCATCTGAATCCGCAGGTGCGCGAGCCGGTGAACCGCATCCTGCACGGCATTTCGAATGTCTATCTGGTCGAGCCGCTGGAATACCTCTCGTTCGTCTATCTGATGAACGAGTCCTACCTGATCCTCACCGACTCCGGCGGGATCCAGGAGGAAGCTCCTTCGTTGGGCAAGCCGGTGCTGGTCATGCGCGACACCACCGAGCGTCCAGAGGCGGTGGAAGCCGGCTCCGTGCGACTGGTGGGGACCGATCAGGTCTCGATCAGCTCGGGCATCAGCCTGCTGCTCGACGATCGCAGTGCGTATGACGCGATGAGCTTCGCGCACAACCCTTACGGAGACGGCATGGCCTGCGAACGCATCGTCGATGCCCTGGCGGTGCTGCATTCGCGCGAGTCGCTGCTCGCCGCCTGAACGAATTCCAAAAAAAGCGGTATCGACAAATCAGAACCACATTTCCTCCGACAAGCGAGGAACCAAGGAGTATTGCAATGAGTTTCAACACCGTCTCCGTGATCGGCCTGGGATACATCGGTCTGCCGACCGCAGCAGCTTTCGCGTCGGCGCGGGTCCAGGTGATCGGCGTGGACATCAACCAGCACGCGGTCGACACCATCAATCGCGGCGAGATCCATATCGTCGAACCCGACCTCGACGTGTCCGTGCGCGCGGCGGTCTCTGGCGGCTATCTCAAGGCCTCGACCTCGCCGGAGCCGGCGGACGCTTTCCTGATCGCGGTGCCGACGCCGTTCAAGGGCGATCACGTGCCGGATTTGAGTTACATCGAAGCGGCCGCCAAGGCGATCGCGCCGGTTCTGAAGAAGGGCGACCTGGTCGTGCTCGAATCGACATCGCCGGTGGGCGCGACGGAGCAGCTGGCTGGCTGGCTGGCGCAGGCGCGGCCCGATCTGCGCTTCCCGCTGCCGGGTCATGGCGGTGAGATCGACGTGAACATGGCCTACTGTCCCGAGCGCGTGTTGCCGGGCCACGTGATGCGCGAGCTGGTGGAGAACGACCGCGTCATCGGTGGTCTGACACCCGCCTGTTCGGAACGTGCCTGCGCGCTCTACAAGATTTTCGTGCGCGGCGAGTGCATCGTCACCAATGCCGGCACGGCCGAGATGTGCAAGCTCACGGAGAACGCGTTCCGCGACGTCAACATCGCCTTCGCGAACGAACTGTCGGTGATCTGCGACAAGCTCAAGATCAATGTGTGGGAGCTGATCCAACTGGCGAATCGCCATCCACGCGTCAACATCCTGCAACCGGGCCCCGGTGTCGGCGGACACTGCATCGCGGTCGATCCCTGGTTCATCGTCGACAGCGCGCCGGAAGAGGCGCGCCTGATCCGCACGGCGCGCGAGGTCAACAACGACAAGCCCGGCTGGGTGATGAGCAAGGTCGACGAAGCCATCGCGCAGGTACAGGCGGACGGCAAGCCCGGCGAGGACCTGACGATCGCGGTGTTCGGCCTGTCTTTCAAGCCGGATATCGACGACCTGCGCGAGAGTCCGGCGCTTGAGATCGCCACCGAACTCGCCGAGCGGCATCCGGGCCGCGTGCTCGCGGTCGAGCCGCACATCAGCGAACTGCCGGCCCGGCTCAATTCGGGCAAGGCAATCCTGGTGGATGCGCCGACCGCCAGCGATCGCGCGGATGTCGCGGTGCTCCTGGTCGACCACAAGGTGTTCCGCGAGCAGCCAATGCCCGCGCGCGCAAAGATCGTAGACACAAAGGGAATCTGGAACTGAGTTCAGCGCCAGTGCCAGCAAGGAGGATGCCGTCGTGATGCGACGGCTGATCACTACTGCCGGGTTCTCGGCGGTAGGCATGGCTGCGTCCAGAGGCGCGGCATTCCTCGGGATTTTGGCGATTGCCCATTTCCTGGGGCCGGCCGCGTTCGGTCAGTTTTCATTGATCCAGACCACGGCGCTGCTGTTCACGACGTTCTGCGCGCTCAGCCTCGGGCAGATGGCGACCAAGATCACCGCGGAGGCGCTGGTGACGGAAGATCCGACGCGGCTCGGCACCGCGCTGACCGTGTCCTATGGCTCGGCGCTGGTGGCATCGCTCGTGTTCATGGTGCCGTTGCTGGCGTTGTCGCCGTTGTTGGCATCCAAGGTCGGGGGAGCCGAAGGCTTGTCAGGCGCGTATGCCGCCTCGTCGCTGCTGGTGCTCACCGGGTTCCTGACCTCTGTACAGAACGGCGTCACGCTGGCGCTGCACAGCGTCAGGCAGCAGGCACTCGCGAATCTGGTGGTGGCGCCAGTGGTGTTCCTGATGATGCTCGCCGCCGCTTCGCAGCGCGGTGTCGGTTGGGCGATCGCGGGCTATATCGCAGCGCAGCTGATCATCTTCCTGAGCCAGGAGCGCGTGGTGCGCCGTTATCGCAAGGAGCATCGGGTGCCCTGGAAATGGCGCACGACCGGGCGCGAGGACTGGGCCGTGCTCTGGCGGCTTGGATTGCCGTCGTCGCTGGCGGGATTGCTCACCTTGCCCAGCGTCTGGCTGTCGATGGTGATGCTCTCGCACAGCATTGGCGGTGTCGCTGCGGTTGGCAACTTCTCGCTGGGCAATCAGGCGCGTTCGATGCTGCTGTTTGGTGCCGGCGTGATTGCCAACGCGGCGTTGCCGATGTTGTCGGCGGCGGTCAGCCGCAACGATCGCGATGGCGTCACCACCGCGATGCGCCGCTCCATCCTGCTGGTGACGGGAACGACCGCCGTCATCGTCGTTGTCGTCGCGGTGCTCGCACCGTTCGTGATCCAGCGTTTCGCGCCGGCCTATGCCGGTTCGGTGGTGCCGCTGCAATGGCTGTTGCTGTCCGCGGTTGCCACCGCGCCCACCGCGATCATGATGCGGAAGGCCACTGCGGACGGGCGGCCTGGTGTTCTGCTCGCCGGAAACGCGGTCTTCGCCGTGGTGCTGCTCGCGGCCGCGTCCGTGGCGATGCGCTTGCATGCGGGCGCGACCGGACTTGCCATCGCTTATTTCATCGCCTCGTCCATCCAGTTGTTGGCGTTTACATTCCTGACACGAAAGAGCCTCCGTCAGCCCGCTCCAAGCGCGCATAGCGCTTCATCAAGACCAGCCTCATCAAGGTCGGCCTCATCAAAATCGGCATCATGAACATCATTCGTCTTCTGAAGAAAAGCATCATCTTGACCACCATCCGGGTCGGTTGGCTGATCAAGCCAGGCCTGGTCACGCGTTTGTATGCGTGGTACCTGCGCTCGGAAGGCGCGTGCGTGGAGGGCACGCCCAACTATCTGTCGGCGAAGATCTGGTTCGACGGCACCGACTATTCACTGATCACCCTGGGCGAGGGCTGCACCATCTCGAGCAACGTCCGCGTGCTGACCCACGATGCCGCGGTGAACACGGCGGCCAAGGAACTCGGCATCCGCTTCAATCCGCCGAAGATCCGCACCGGAGCGGTGAAGATCGGGCGACATGCCTTCGTCGGCACCGGCTCGATCATCATGCCCGGCGCCGACATCGGCGCGGGGTCGATCGTCGGCGCGGGCAGTGTCGTGCGCGGAATGATTCCGCCGCTGAGCATCGTGGTCGGCAATCCCGGCAAGGTGATCGGGTCCGTCAGCGAATACCTCGACAAGCTGTCGGCGCGGGGCGAGTAGGGCGAACGCGATGACGCGGCTTTCTAAGATCTGCTACGTGCTGGTCAGAACGCTCTCGGTGTTCGGGCTGCCTGGCCTGCGCACGTTCCGGGGGCGCGTCTATCGCTGGCATTTTGCGGCACCGCGGATGAGTGTGTCGGATCGTGTCATGGTGGTGGCCGCGCACAAGAGTCCAACCGCCTCGATTTTCTTCTCGGAAGGTGTCGAGCTGGGAGCCGACAGTTACATCGACTATTCCGGTGGCGTCCGCGTCGGCGCGCATGTCGCGATTTCTGAAGGAGCGAAGATCTTCACCCACAACCACGTCGTCCGTTCCGGACATTCGAACTGGCATCGCAATCCCATCCAGTTCAGTCCGCTCGAGATCGAGGACGAGGCCTGGGTTGGCGCAGGCGCGGTCGTGTTGCCGAGGGTGAAGCGGATCGGACGTGGCGCGATCGTCGGTGCCGGCGCAGTGCTGGGCGAGGACGTGCCCGATTACGCGGTCTATGCCGGAAATCCCGCGCGCGAGGTCTACAAGCGCGATGTCTCCGGACCGAAACCCTAGAGCATAGAACGGGAGACCGACATGTCCATGCTCTATTTCATTTTCTTCGTACTGCTCGGGCTGCTGGCGTTCGCCAGGATCGGCGGTCGAATGGATCGCATGTATCACAGCCCGATCTATGCCTTCATTCTGGCTATGGCATTCATCTACGGGTTCATGCCGTGGGTGAAGGAAATCTTCGATATCCAGACCTATCCGTTCCCGTATTCGTTCGATGCCAAGTTTAGTGCGCTGACCAATTCGCTGATCTATACCCTGATGGGAATCGTCGGCTACTGCGCCTGCGGCGGCCTGCATCATCGTGATTTCCCGGAGGTTCACAGCATGACGGGGCGTGAGCATCTGCGCGCGCTGCTGATCCTCGGGATCCCTTCCTTCTTCGCGGTGCTGTACCTGGCGAAGACGATCAGCGGATACGATCTCGCGTCCTACATGAAGGATCGTATCGTGCTCCGGCGCGGCCTGGGGCCGGCGGTCATCCTCGCCTTCACCGCGATCTGTTATGGCGCCGTGGTGGTGACGAACTACTTCACGGAAAAGAGGGAAGGGCGGGCGCCATCACGCTTGCGCCTGTTGGTGATCCTGGGCGCGATCTTCGCCCTGGCGGTGGCCTTCGTGGCGATGGGCAATCGCAACTTCGTCTTCATCCTGATCGCGATCGTGCTGCTCGCGCTGTTGTCGATTTACGCGGGGCGGATGGGGCGGATCATGCTGTTGTTCCCCGCGTTGCTGGGAATTGCGATCGGTTTGTCGCTATGGGCCAAGGTGAGGACGACGCTGGATACCTCGTCGGCGGGCACGGTGACCGAGGTCGCCAGCGAAGGCGCGCTGCCGCTGCTGGTCTATGGCTTCAACGGTGCGTTCGGAAATGCCGAGAATCTGGTCTGGCTGGCTTCAAACGATCGCAGTTGGGATCTGCTTTACGGCAAGACCATCTATGCGGCGCTGGTGAATCCGATCCCGCGTTCGCTGTGGCCTGACAAACCGTTCGGTGGCGGTCCGGAATTGCGCAACATGATCTATCCGGGCTCGTACACGCTCGATGGCGAAAACCTGACCTCATACACCACGGGATTGCCCACCGAGGGCTATATGAACTTCGGTCTGCTGGGGCTCTTCCTGTTCGGCGCATTCAACGGCGCCTGCTTGGCATGGGCACGCAACATCTACGCGCGCCACTCCTCGGTGACGCCGCTGGGCGTGGTCATGTACAGCTACTCGGTCTTCATGTTCGCCTTCGGCTTTCTGTACATGGAATTGCTGGGCGGATGGAGCCGCTATTTCATCACGATGCTGTTGCTGAGCGGTGTCGCATGGATTGGCGACAAGCGCTTCAGGACGTCGAGGAGTTTGGCATGAAGGCGATCATCCTCGGCCAGGGAAATCCCTATCTGAAAAATCCGTACCTGAGCAAGCTGGCGAAGGTGCTGGAGGCCGCGAACGTCCCGTACGAATTCTGGGTGTGGAGCCGCGATGGCGCGCTGGAGCCGTTGCCGAAGGTGAAGGTGGTGCTCCGGTTCGGTTCCTGGGGCGGCGGTGCGGTCAACGCGCTCGGCTATCTGTTGTGGATGGCGACACTGACCTTGCGTGTCCTGTTCCGGCCGAAGGCAGGCGTGTATTTCTGCTCGCGCCTGGATGCGGCGGTGCCCTGCGCCTTGGCCGCTGTGCTGGCCGGTTGCCGCTACGTTTTCCTCGATCGCGACAAGCTCTCGAAGAGCTATGCCTGGCCGAAACCCGTGCGCTGGGTGATCGAGCGGCTCGAATCCTTCGTCGGCAGACGCGCCATGCTGCACGTCGTTCCCGGCGCTTCGCGCGTGACCACAGGAGACGCGGGCAACGTGCGCATCGTGCGCAACACGCCGCACAGCGATGTCATTGCGCAAGCATGGCGACTACGAGAGACGATCCCGTCACGGCAGGGACGCTTGCGTGTGCTCGTGAGCGGCCTGATCTCGCCGGAGCGCGGTGCGACCATGGCGCTGCGCGCGTATGAGGCATTGGCCGGCCAGGACATCGAGTTCATCGCTGCCGGACGTTTGCTGGGCGCGGATGCGCAGCATCTTGCCGAGAAGCTGGGGTCCGCCTATCGCGGCATCGTCAGCAACGAAGAAGCGTTGGCGATGTTGTTGTCGTCGGATGTCGTACTGGCGCTGTACGACCCGGCGTTGGAAATCAATCGGCTCGCCGAACCCAACAAATGGTTCGACTGCGCCGCCTTGCAGGTGCCCTTCATCACCAATCGCGGGCTGGAAACCTCAGCGCCTTTCGAGGAGCTCGACGCCTGTTTCCTCTGCGACTACGGCGATGCCCCAGCGCTAGCGGCGCTGCTGCGGAAGTTGGCGGATCAGCCTGAACTGCTGCAGGACAAGCGCGAAGCGCTGGCGGCGATGCGGTTCGAGGCCTGGGATCAGGCGATGGCGCGGATCGTCGGCGAATGCTTCGGCGAGCAGCGATTGGGCCAAGGCAAGCTGTCGATTCCCGCTGCCACGCCGATAAGAAATTCAACCTCTCCCCATTCGGAATGAACATGCAACAGATCCTGCAAAACCTGCGCGACGGCAGTACCGAGATCGCCGATGTCCCGGCGCCGGCGCTGCGTCGCGGCCATTTGCTGATCCGCAGCGAGGTTACGCTCGTCTCGGCGGGAACCGAGCGCATGCTGGTCGAGTTCGGCAAGGCCAACATGCTGCAGAAGGCGCGCCAGCAGCCCGACAAGGTGCGCATGGTGCTGGAGAAGGTCCGCACCGATGGCCTTGCCGCCACGTTCGATGCGGTGCGCAGCAAGCTCGATCAGCCGCTGCCGCTGGGCTACTGCAATGTCGGGACCGTGGTTGGCGTTGGTGCCGGTGTGAGCGGGTTTTCGATCGGCGATCGCGTCGTCTCGAACGGCAAGCATGCCGAAGTGGTGTCGGTGCCGGTCAACCTGTGCGCGAAGGTGCCGGATGATGTGTCCGAGGATGCCGCCGCCTTCACCGTGCTCAGCGCGATCGCGTTGCAGGGCATCCGCCTCGTCAATCCCACGCTTGGCGAGTGCGTCGCCGTGACCGGGTTGGGCCTGATCGGTCTGGTGACGGTGCAACTGCTGCGCGCACATGGCTGCCGCGTACTGGGCATCGATTTCGATCGTGCCAAGCTGGCGCTCGCGCGAGAATTCGGTGCGGAGACCGTGGATTTGTCCGCTGGCGAGGACCCGGAAGCCGCTGCAGCCGCGTTCTCGCGCGGCCGTGGCATGGATGCGGTGATCATTACCGCGTCGACCAAGAGCAACGAGCCGGTGACACAGGCGGCGCACATGTGCCGCAAGCGCGGTCGTATCGTGCTCGTGGGCGTGACCGGGCTCGAACTCTCCCGCGCGGATTTTTATGAGAAGGAGCTTTCGTTCCAGGTGTCGTGCTCCTACGGCCCCGGACGCTACGATCCTTCCTACGAGGAGCGCGGCAACGATTACCCGGCGGCCTTTGTGCGCTGGACCGAGCAGCGCAACTTCGAGGCAGTGCTGGACATGATGGCCGGCGGCAAGGTCGACGTATCGGGATTGATCAGCCATCGCTTCCGCATCGATCAGGCCGAGAAGGCATATGCATTGCTCGGCGGTGGTGAACCCTCGCTCGGCATCCTGCTCGATTACGAGCAGGACGAGGACAATGCGGAAAGATTGCTTCGTCGCAGTGTTCCACTTCCTGCCGCCGTTCCCGTGTCACGTGAGGGTGGTGCGCAGGTGGCGTTCCTGGGGGCGGGCAACTATGCCGGGCGCGTGCTGATCCCGGCTTTCGCCAAGGCCGGTGCGCAACTGCATACGGTGGTGTCGAGCGGGGGGGTGAGCAGTGTACATTTCGGCCGCAAGTTCGGCTTCCGCAATGCGAGCACCGATACGGTCGCTACGTTGCGTGACGAAGGGGTCGACGCAATCGTCATCGCCACCCAGCACGGTACCCACGCCGACCTGACCCATGCCGCCTTGCAGCAGGACAAGCATGTCTTCGTGGAGAAGCCGCTGTGTCTCACGCTCGACGAACTGCATGCGATCGAGCATACCTATGCCGAACGGGCGAGACGCGGTATTGCGCCGGTGCTGACGGTCGGATTCAACCGTCGCTTTTCGCCGCACGTGCAGAAGATCAAGTCGCTGCTGGCGGGCGTGAAGGAACCGAAGTCGTTCGTGATGACGGTCAATGCCGGCGCCATTCCGGCTGAGCACTGGACCCAGGACAGTGAGACCGGCGGCGGTCGATTGATCGGGGAGGCTTGTCACTTCGTCGATCTGCTACGTTATCTGGCCGATGCACCGATCACAGGACATCAGCTGACGGCGGTCGGCAACGTGCCGGGCGTCGGCATCCGCAGCGATCGTGTCAGTTTCACGCTGCAGTTCGCCGACGGTTCGTTCGGCACCGTGCATTACCTCGCCAATGGTCACAAGGGATTCCCGAAAGAACGATTGGAGGTGTTCACCGCCGGACGCGTGCTGCAGCTCGACAACTTCCGGCGCATGCGCGGCTACGGCTGGCCTGGCTTCGCCAAGATGAATTTGTGGGGGCAGGACAAGGGGCAGGTCGCGTGCGCGGCGGCTTTCGTGCAGGCGATCCGCGGGCAAGGGCCGGTGCCGATTCCGGTCGAGCAGATCTTCGAGGTGGCGCGTGTCACCATTGAACTCGATGCAGCGGTCTGAGCGCGGTATGAACTGGCTGTCGAAGTCCGCACAGTTCTGGCATACGGTCCGCTATCTGCGGCCGGTGCAGGTGTACGGACGCGCGTGGCATCGGTTGCATCGGCCACGCATCGACGCACGCGCAGCACCGCCGTTGACCCGGCGTGCAGGCTACTGGCGCGGTTGTGCGCGCGCCGATTCGATGTCCGGGCCGATGCGATTCCGTTTTCTCAACGAAGAGCATGCGCTGCGCAACGACGAATGGAACACGGCGGCGCTGCCCAAGCTGTGGCTCTACAACCTGCATTATTTCGATGATTTGAACGCCGACGGCGCCGCGGAGCGGATCGAGTGGCATCGCGCCCTGATCGCGCGCTGGATCGTGGCCAATCCGCCGGGGAATGGCAACGGATGGGAGCCTTACTGCCTGTCGCTACGCATCGTGAACTGGGTCAAGTGGCAATGCACCGAGCGGCGTCCGGGCAACGGAACCGCACAGCGCGTCATGCTCGACAGCCTGGCGACGCAGGTGCGCTACTTGCGCGGGCGGCTTGAGCGGCACCTGCTCGGCAATCATCTGTGGGCGAATCTCAAGGCGTTGATCTTCGCCGGTGTCTTCTTCGAGGGAAGCGAGGCCGATCGCTGGCGCGAGGCGGGTCTGCGAGGTTTCCGGCGCGAACTCGACGAACAGATTCTCGCCGACGGCGGGCACTTCGAACGCAGCCCGATGTATCACGCCATCCTGCTGGAGGACCTGCTCGACCTGATCCAGCTTTCGCAACGCTATCCCAACGCTTTCGGTGATCATGACGTCGGCATCTGGCGCGATCATGCGGTGCGGATGCTGCGCTGGCTCGCAGTGATGACGCATCCAGACGGCGGCATTGCATTCTTCAACGATGCCGCGCACGGCATCGCTCCGACGTTGGCGCAGCTCTCGGCATACGCGTCGCGCCTCGGGATCGTGCCGCCGCCGCCATCGATGGCAGCAGTACAAATGCTGCAGGAGTCGGGCTACGTGCGATTGCAGAATGAGCGCGCCGTGGTCATCGCCGATGTCGGCGATATCGGGCCGGATTACCTGCCCGGACACGCCCATGCCGATACGCTCAGCTTCGAACTTTCGGTTGATGGGCGCCGTGTTCTCGTCAACGCCGGCACTTCCTGTTACGACACCGGCCCCGAGCGGTTGTGGCAGCGCGGGACCGCCGCGCATAACACGGTGGAGATCGACGGCCAGGATTCGTCGGAGGTGTGGAGCAGTTTCCGCGTCGCGCGCCGCGCGCATCCGCTGGCTGTCGATGCCGGCACTTCAGGCGGCGGCGTCTGGTTGACCGCGGCGCATGACGGTTATCGGCGTCTGCGCGGGCGGCCTCTGCACAGACGGCGCTGGGATCTGCGCGCGGACGGCTTGCTGGTGGAGGATATGGTCGAGGGCGATCACGAGAATGCGATCGCGCGTTTCCGCGTCGCGCCGACTTTCGAAGTCGGCGAGGACGCGTTGCAGGATGAAGTAGGGCTTCGCATTCAGTGGTCAGCCGAAGGCGGGCGCCGCGTGCAGGTTGTTTCGGGTCTGTACTACCCCGAGTTCGGTCTCAGCCGTTCCTGCGCGGTCATCGAGGCTACGCTGGTGCGTCCCGGCATGCCGTTGTCCACACTGTTTGCTTGGCAGGACTGAGGCCATGCGGATCCTGTTCCTGTCCGACAACTTCCCGCCCGAAGGCAATGCGCCAGCGACGCGAACCTATGAGCACGCGATTCGCTGGGTGCAGGCAGGTCACGAAGTCACCGTCATCACCTGCGCTCCCAATTTTCCGGAAGGCAAGCTTTTTCCCGGCTATCGTAATCGTCTGCGGTCCGTCGAAAACATGGACGGCATCCGTGTGGTACGGGTGAAGACTTACATCACCGCCAATGAGGGGTTCATCAAGCGCACGCTGGATTATCTGAGCTTCATGGCCAGTTCCGTCGTGGCGGGGTTGTTCGAGCGGCGCCCTGACGTGGTCGTGGCGACCTCGCCGCAGTTCTTCTGCGCGCTCGGCGGCTGGCTGCTCACACGGTTGCGTGGTCTGCCTTTCGTCTTCGAGTTGCGCGATCTCTGGCCAGCCTCGATCACCGCCGTCGGTGCGATGAGGCGCAGCCTGGCGGTGCGCTTGCTCGAAAAACTGGAGATGTTCCTCTATCGCGCCGCCGATGCCATCGTGCCGGTGACGCATGCGTTCCGTGACGAGCTGATACGGCGCGGCATCGATCCCGCCAAGATCCATGTGGTGCTGAATGGTGTCGATTTGTCCCGTTACGTGCCCAGTGATCGCAGCGAAACGCTCGCACGGCAATATGATCTGCAGGAGCGCTTCGTGGTCGGCTATCTCGGGACGCACGGCATGGCGCATGGCCTGGATTCGGTGGTCGAAGCGGCCCAGTTGCTGCGCGGACGCAATGACATCGCCTTCTTCTTCGCCGGAAGCGGAGCCGAGCGTGCCCGTGTCGAGTCGTTGGTCGAAGAGCGCGGTCTCGACAATGTCCGCATGATTCCGCGGCAGCCAAAGGAGATGATGCCGCAGCTGTGGAGCTTGTGCGATCTGTCACTGATCCCGCTGCGCGACAACGAAGTGTTCGCGAGCGTCATTCCATCCAAGCTATTTGAAGGCATGGGCATGGGCATTCCGGCGCTGATGTCGCTTCCGCAAGGGGAGGCGACGCAGATCGTTCATGAAACCGGTTGCGGCCGTTGCGTGCCGCCCGAGGATGCGCGCGCGATGGCGGATGCGATCGCGAGTCTGGCGGACGATTCCGACGAGCTGGCACGGCTGCGCAGCAACAGCTTGAAGGCCGCACCCGCTTATTCACGTGACCGCCAGGCCGAGCTGATGGCGGATATCCTGGCACGCGTCGCCGAACTGCCGGCATCGCAGCGGCAGGCCGCCTGAGGTCGCGTGTACCGTCATGTTGCAAGCATTGAGTGCATCGCTCGCATCGCTGAGCTATCCGCCATATCTGTCGCTAGCACTGGCGGTGTTCGCGGCGATGGCATGGGGGTTGCGCTGGCGTTGGATCGCGGGCGTGTGCCTGGCCATCGCAGTGCTGTGGTCGATGATCTGGTCGCTCCCGGGCGCGGCCAATGGTCTGATGCGATCGTTGGAGCGCGAAGGGTTGTCGGTGCCGTCGGACAAGCCGGTGCATGTCGATGCCATCGTCGTGCTTGGTGGCGGCACCGGAGCGCCGGAATGGTTCGATGGCGGGGATGTCGATGCGGCCGTGCTTTCGAGCAGCCGCGCCGCGACTGGCGTTCGCCTGTGGCGCCAACATCACGTTCCCGTGATTCTGTCGGGCGGCCCGGCACAGCATGCGACGAGCGAGGCACGCATCATGGCCACGGCGATGGAGCATCTCGGTGTCCCCGATGCCGCCCTTGTATTGGAGGAGCACAGCCGCAATACGCGCGAGAACGCCAGATTCTCGGCGCGGCTGGCGCGGGAGCGCCGCGTTCAAGCGGTGTTCCTCGTCACTTCCTCGATGCATATGCCGCGCGCGGCATTGTTGTTCAGACGCCAGGGGCTGGAAGTGATCCCGATCGCCGTGAACGAATCCTCGCGCTATCGACACGAGACATGGCTGCCAACACGCAGCGCATTACGCCGAAGCGGCCGCGCGCTGAAAGAGTGGGGCGGTCTTCTGGTGACGAAAATGAATGTTCAAAAGCATGAATGAATATTCGAATGCCTGAACAAATAACATCTTGTAAACATCTCTCACTCATTGCGCATGAGTGTGTGGAGATGCGTGAAAAACAGGAAAAGCGCCCACGATCCGCAAATAGCGTGACGCAATTCGCTTCAATGCTAAACAACATCCGTTCACGCGCTTTTTCTGTCATCTGTGTGCAGGCTATACTCCGAACAGGGGACTGCACTTCTGACGATCATTCATCCGCTAGGAGCTTGTCTCATGAACAGAATTCTCTTCGCGTTGCTGGCAGTTGGATTCGCCGGTCAAGCGGCCGCCCAATCCGCCGACGAGCAATCGCAGCAGCCGCAACCGCAAGCCGCGTCACAAGCATCACCGCCGGCGGCAGCTGCATCGCCCACGCTGCCGGGTGCGCAGGGTGCGGCCTCCGCCTCGCAGGGAACTTTGGCGCCGGCGGACACGGGCAATGGCGTCGCGGCCGCGATCGCTGGTGCGTCCGGTCAGAACAACCGTGGCAACGATGGCACGGGCGGTACCGGCGGCACGGGTGGCACCGGCGGTACGGGCGGCACCACCGGCACGCGCTAACCGCGGATTCGATCAGCGCGGATTTGATAAGCGCGAATTCGATAAGCACGCACCCGATTGAACGCGGGAAGGTGCCGGAGGCTTCCGGCACCTTCGCTTCGCCTGTCACCAGGAATCATCACTTCACATGAGAATGCTTAACGGCCTCGTGGCCGTCGCTGTCGCCTCCGCTCTGAGCGGCTGCATCTGGGCGCCCGGCCAGCACATGTCGACGAATCAGTTCGTGCGCGACGGCTCCGTCGAGGAGGGGCATGTCGTCCTCGTGCCCATCACGCCGAAGCTGATCGCGATGGATCGCGCGGTTGCGCCGCAAATCGAGTTGCCCGCGGAGCTCCGCGACTATCGGCCGGAGCCGTATCGCATCGGCGCCGGTGACACGTTGTACGCAACCGTCTGGGATCACCCGGAAATCACCATGGCCGCGGGTACGCAACAGCAGCCACAGGCCAACGGTCGTCTCGTGCGTCCTGATGGCACCTTATTCTTCCCCTATGTCGGCAATGTGAAAGCGGCGGGATTGACGCTGGAAGAGCTGCGCGCCCAGATCACGCGCGAGCTGTCGCAATACGTTGCATCGCCGCAGCTGGACATCGGCGTCATCGAATACGGCAGCCAGATGGTCACGGTGCAGGGCGCTTTCGTGAAGACCGAACGCCAGCCGATCACGTCGACGCCGCTCACGCTCTCGCAGCTGATCGGCAACGCCACCGTCAATACCGAGCAGGCCGACTTGTCCGGACTGGTGCTCACGCGCGACGGGCGTGATTATCCTCTCGATCTCGACGCGCTCAATCGCGATGGCAAGACTGCTTCCGACATCTACCTGAAGGGCGGCGACCGCGTCTTCCTGCCTTACAACGATCGCAAGGAGGCTTACGTGATCGGCGAGGTGGTGCGGCCGATGGCGATCAACTTCAAGACCACCGATCTGAGCCTCACGCAGGCGCTGGGACGGGCGGGGGGGCTCAACCAAACTACGGCCAAGGGCAAATCCGTCTACGTGATTCGTGGCGTGGAGGACATGCAGAGCGAACCGGCCACGGTATATCAGCTCGATGCCGCTTCGCCGGCGGCCTTCGCGATCGGTTCGCAGTTCCGCGTCAAGGCGGGCGATGTCGTGTACGTCGGTCCTGCGGGGGTGACGCGTTGGAACCGCTTCCTGGCGCAGTTGCTGCCGCTGTCGGGCATCATCAGCAACGCGGCGCGCGCGCAGAACGATCTCGGCAGTAACTAGACCGGGACTCCCGCACTTGCGCACGCCGGTCCGCTACCGACTGCCTGACAGGGGGCGCCGGATGAAGTACGGCGCTGCGCGCCTGCTCGTTCGTCTGGCGTGGTTGTTTGTCGTCGTCGTGCTGGCGGGATGCACGACGTTGTCGTTGTCCAATCTTGATAGCCTCAAGCAGGCGGTCCGACATCGCCCGACGCTCGCGCCCACGGCCGCCGAAGTCGCGGCCCGGCCTTACTACCAGCTGCTGGCATCGACGCCGGAAGGCGATGCGCTGCTCGTGCTCGGCAACATCGATGACGGACGCGAGGCATGGTACGGCGCGAATGGCGTGATCGTGTTCATCGAGCATGGGCGCATCGTCAAGACCGCGGGCCTGAAGCAGAATCTCGACAATACGATGTCGCCTGCGGATGATCCGTTCGTGGCCGGTCTGCATCGGTTGACGGCGCCAGCGCAGTACGTGCGTGTCGAAGACTGGACGCCTGGATATCGCTTCGGCGTGCAGGTGCAGGCGCATCTGGTCTCCGCCGGACAGGACACCATCGAGATTCTCGGTGCCGCGCATCAGGTGATGCGAGTCGAAGAGCGTGTCGAGGCCGCGGCGGCGGGGTTCAGCGTGCGTAACCGTTACTGGGTCGATCCGCGCGACGGCTTCATCTGGAAGAGTGAACAGACGGTGGCACCCGGCGAATCGATCACGCTGGTACAGCTGCGTCCTTATCGTCCGGTGACGCAATGAAGCGGGAGAGCCGCGCGCGCTTCAATCTTCGGAAAGCGGCCTGGTGCGTCGCCATGCTGGCAGCCGTGTGCACGGAAAGTGTGTTCGCCCAAACCCGCATCCAGGTCGAAGGCGAGGTCGATGCTCCTGGCATCGTCACGCTCGAGGGCAAGGCAAGGCTCGACGACGCGGCATTGGCCGCGAAAGTGCGGCCGCGCGCCTACGTGGCGGCCGCCGCATGGCTTCGGCCTTCGCTGGTGCCGCAGCAGACACGTCTCAAGGCGGGATTGTTGTTCGATCTCGAATTACTGAAGACGTTGGCGGGACAGCACGGCGACACGAGTGCTGGGGGGCTGGCGACGCGCATGGCGGACCAGTTGCGTGCGTTGCCGGTGACCGGCAGGCAGCCCGCATTGCTCGATGGCCGTGTCCTTGAGGTGGATGCGGCGTCGAACCTGCTGGTGTCCGAAGGTGATCGTCTCGTCTATCCCGCGCGGCCGGAGACCGTGCGCATCGTCGGCGCGGTCGAGCACGATTGCGTTCTGCCGCATGTCCCGTTGCAGGACGCGCGACTGTACCTATCGGGCTGCGCGACCGCGATCGATGCGGATCAGGACACGATCCAGGTGATCCAGCCCGACGGCCGCGTCTTCGAACAGGGCATCGCGCTGTGGAATCGCGGCGCGCCGATTCCGCTCGCGCCTGGCGCCGTGCTGTACGTGCCACTGCGCAGGAGCCTGATCGATCCGATCGATCCCGCGTTCAATCGCGAGATGGCTGAGTTCCTCGCGACGCAGCCGTTGCCGGCCGCGCATTCCGGACCGTGAGGAAGGATCGCGTGAAGCGGAAGGCCTGGCAACGGAAACGGTGTGCAAAGCACGGAAGAAGTGCTTCATCGCCACGCGCCTGTGGCGGCGTCGAGAAACCTTCGGCGGACAAGGTCCGCAGTTTTCTCCTGGTCGGCACCGGATGGCTGGCCGTCAGCGTGGCATACGCGGGCGAGGCGCCCACGCAAAGCGATTTCGGTGGCGCGGGCTTCTGGCAGACGCCTTCGGCGCGCATGGCGGAGGAGGGCGAGCTGACATTCACCGCCAACCGCATGGAACCCTACACCCGCTACAACGTGACCTTGCAACCGTTCGAGTGGCTGGAGACGAGCTTCCGCTACATCGCGGTCACCAACCGGCCGTACAGCCTGTCGCCATCGCTCAGCGGCGATCAGTCGTACAAGGACAAATCGATCGATGCCAAGGTGCGCCTGATGAAGGAAAGCAGGTACTGGCCGGAAATCGCGATTGGCGGCCGCGATATCGGTGGTACCGGCCATTTCGGCAGCGAGTTCGTCGTTGCAAGCAAGCGCTTCGGCGATTTCGACACCAGTCTGGGGTTGGCCTGGGGCTACATCGGCAATCGTGGTGATTTCAGCAATCCGTTCGGTTTCATCGATGACAAGTTCAAGACGCGTCCGGGGCGCGATGATCTGTCGGGGACCGGCGGCGAATTCAATACCGTCCGATACTTCAGGGGGCGGCCGTCGCTGTTCGGCGGCGTGGTGTACCAGCGCCAGGGCAGTCCCTGGGTGTTCAAGCTGGAATACGAAGGCAACGACTACAAGCACGAGCCCAGGCCGAACAGCCGGCGGAACGAGCCTCAATTCAGTCGTCTGGAGCAGCGTTCGCCGTTCAACGTGGGCGTGGTCTACCGGGTCAATCGCAATCTCGATCTGAGCGTGGCCTACGAGCGCGGCACGACGACGATGTTCGGCCTGACGCTGCACACGAACATCGGCGGCACGCGCGGTCCGACCAAGGCACTGGATCCGCCACCGTCCGAGCGTGTCATCGGGATTGATGCTGAGAAGCGTTCAGCCGATCAGATGGATTGGTCGGTGGTCAGTCGCGAGTTGCACGCCAATGCGGGCATCCGCGTTTCGAAGATCGCGCTGCGCGGACGCGAACTGTTGGTAACGGGTGAGCAGGATCGTTATTTCTATCCGGCCAAGGGGCTCGGCCGTGCTGCTCGCGTCCTCGACAAGCATCTGGATGCGGGCGCGGATTGGTTTACCGTGGTGTCGACCCGTGAGGGGCTGCCGGTGGTTGAAAGCAGCGTCGATCGGAATCGCTTCAACGCATTCCTCGATCACGATATCGATCTGAAGACCTTGCGTCTTTCGGTCGAGCAGAACGCGCCGTTGGCTGCGCCGGAAAAGGTGCTGTATCAGCCGGAGCCGGATCGCTACACCGGCGGTTTCTCGGTCAGCTACAGCCAGAATATCGGCGGTCCGGATGCTTTCGTTCTCTATCAGCTGGGTGCGAATTACGACGCGGAATTCCGTTTCACCCCCAATCTCTGGTTCAACGGGACGCTGCATGGCAATGCGATCAACAATTACGACCGCTTCAAATACACTGCGCCGAGCCGGCTGCCACGCGTGCGCACGCATATTCGCGAGTACCTGACCACGCGCCGCATCACCATGCCGATCTTCCAGCTGACCGCCACGCGCCGGCTCGGCGTCGATTGGTATGGAATGGCCTACGCCGGCATGCTGGAAAGCATGTACGGCGGTGCCGGTGGTGAAGTGCTGTATCGGCCGTTCGGCGAGCGATGGGCGATCGGTGCGGACGTCAACTGGGTCAAGCAGCGCAGTTTCGAACAGGATTTCAGCTTCCGGAACTATCACGTCGTGACCGGACACGTGACTGGCTATTTCGATCTCGGCTACAAGGGCAAGGACATCACGCTCGCGGTCAGCGCCGGCCGTTACCTGGCGCGCGACTGGGGTGTGACCTTCGATGTTTCGCGTTCGTTCCGCAATGGCGTGCGCATGGGTGCCTATGCCACCTTCACCAATGTCTCCTCCGAGGAGTTTGGTGAAGGCAGTTTCGACAAGGGCATCTACGTGTCCATTCCCTTCGACTTGATGCAGGGGCGCTCCACGCCGAACCGCGCACGCTTCACCTGGGCGCCGCTCATCCGCGATGGCGGCGCCAAGCTGGGGAAACAGTACTCGTTGTACACGCTGACCGAGGATCGCGACAGCGATCTGTTCAACGACAATCTCGACAAGATCGGCGAGTAGGGAACAGGAATTCAGGCCGCCTGCAGTTGCGCGGCCTGCTGCAAACCGCCTTGCAGGGATTGTTCTGCCTGTTCCGGGCTGATCCTGACGCCTTCGGCGCGGACGACATCGATTTGCGTCACACCAAGGAAGCCGAAAAGGCTGCGCAAATGGCTTTCCTGATGCTCGAACGCTGCCGCTGGGCTGTCGGGGCCGTAGATGCCGCCGCGCGAGGAAGCGATGACGACGCGCTTCTCCCCGAGCAGGCCTTGGGCGCCGGCTTTGCTGTAGCTGAATGTCTTTCCGGGCATCGTGATCGCGTCCAGCCACGATTTGAGCTGGCTGGGGATGCCGAAGTTGTACATCGGCGTACCGATCACGATGACATCGGCGGCCAGGACTTCTTCCAATACCGAGGACAATACTTCCGCATCACGCTGGAATTCCGGCGTCTGCTGTCCTTGGAAGATGCCCGCGGCGATGTTCCCGGAGAATTGCGGGACCGGATTGGCCGCCA
This sequence comes from Luteimonas sp. GW821-FHT14E02, assembly GCF_058803905.1. Classification (NCBI taxonomy): domain Bacteria; kingdom Pseudomonadati; phylum Pseudomonadota; class Gammaproteobacteria; order Lysobacterales; family Lysobacteraceae; genus Luteimonas; species Luteimonas sp. GW821-FHT14E02. The sequence goes on from NZ_JBXAPK010000009.1 coordinate 205,240, forward strand.
CATCCCGATAGGTCACCTGCGCTTGAGGGGCGAGTTCGCGCAAGCGCGCGACGGCAGCAGCGGAGAGTGTGCGACTGAAGGATTGTTCGCCATTGATGCTGGAATCGATATGGAGGATTTTCATGTGCCTGGAGATTATTGCCTTGGGCACACGAAATTATTGGCGTACAGTGTTTCCTTCAAGAAGGATTATTTTTCTGACCTAGTATGGAAAACCATACCGACCAAGATATTTGCACCGGTTCGCAGGAAAGTGTGTTCGCCTTTCACGACGAAGTGCGTAAGGCGATCCAGTCGATCGGTGGAAAGTGGAAACTGGAAATTCTCTGGCTTTTGAGCCGGCGCACGCATCGCTTCAACGAATTGCGGCGTGCCATTCCCGGCGTCACGCAACACATGCTGACGGCGCAGTTGCGGGAGCTGGAGGCCGACGGTCTCGTTCGCAGAACGGTGTATCCCGAGATTCCGCCGCGTGTGGAATACGAAGTGACCGAGGACGTGAAGCAATTGCGCCCCGTGTTCGAGGCGGTTTTCGCTTGGGCGGCGGGGCAGAGGCCGAGTCGCCAAGCCGGGAAAGCGGCCTTGGCGAAAAATAATTCGGCGCGTGTCCTCTCGAATCCGAGTCAGGGATAGGAACGGCGACGAACCATCAGCTTGTCGCTGCCTTGATGAGCGCGACGATCCTGGCTTCTTCGGCAGTGGTCAGTTTTTTGAGCGCGAAGGCGACCGGCCAGAAGGCGCCATCGTCCAGATTTGCCGTGTCGCTGAAGCCCAGGGTTGCGTACCGCGTGTTGAACTTCCGCGCGCTCTGAAAGAAGCAGAGGACCTTGCCGTCCTTCGCATACGCCGGCATCCCGTACCAGGTCTTGGGCGAGAGGATTGGCGCATTGGCCTTGATGATCGCGTGGAGCCGCGTGGCCATGGCGCGATCCGGCTCCCGCATCTCGGCGATCTTTGCGAGCAGGTCGCTTTCGCCATCGGCCTTCGCTGTCTTTGCGCGCGCGCCGCGGCTCGCTTCCGTCTTCAGCTCCTGAGCGCGTTCCTTCATCGCCGCGCGTTCTTCGGCCGTGAATTTTTCTGCCTTCTTGCTGGCCGTGGCAGTGCTCTTGGTGGATTTCGGGGTATCTTTCTTCGGGCTCATGGAAACCTCCTCGTGCGGATTCGGGTCAGCGCAGCTGCTGGATGCGGATCATGTTGCCCGCCGGGTCGCGCACGGCGCAGTCGCGGGAGCCCCAATCCTGTTCGATCGGTTCCTGCATGATCTCGGCGCCCCTGGTCTGAAGCCGCGCGAAAACGTCATCGAGATCGGCCGTGGCCAGCATGAGGGAGGCGTAGGTGCCCTTGGCCATCATTTCGGTGATGGTGCGGCGCTCGTCATCGGTGATGCCGGGTGTGGCTTCCGGCGGATACAGGACGATGGAAGTGCCGGGCTGGCCGGGTGGGCCGACCGTGATCCAGCGCATGCCCTGGTATCCGACGTCCTTGCGCACCTCGAAGCCGAGGGTGTCGCGGTAGAAGGACAGGGCGGCGTCCGGATCGTTGTGCGGAAGGAAAGTGGAATGGATGCTGATGTCCATGGCGGTCACGCTCGGTGTGGATGAGGCCGTCATGCTAGATCGGGTTCGGGCGTCGGCGCTTCTCGATTCCTGATCGGTCTGGTCACCTGCTTCGCGATGCACGGCGGCATCCCGTCTGTCGCGCGGGCCGCGTCGCGCCGGTAGACGCTGGGCGGCACGCCGACCAGTTCGGTGAAGCGGGTGCTGAAGGTGCCCAGCGACGAGCAGCCGACCGCGAAGCAGACGTCGGTGACGCTGAGGTCGCCGCGCCGCAGCAGCGTCATGGCGCGTTCGATGCGCCGTGTCATCAGATAGCTGTACGGCGACTCGCCGTAGGCGAGCCGGAACTGACGGCTGAGATGGCCAGCCGACATGTGCACGCCGCGCGCCAGCGCCTCGACGTCCAGCGGCTGCGTGTACTCGCGATCGATGCGATCGCGAACACGGCGCAGCCGGGCGAGGTCGCGCAGATGTTGCGCTGCGGAAGGGGTGCTGGTCATCCGCGCGATCGTGCCACGTCGCACCGGCACCTACCAAGACGCCTGGCCAAACGCTATTCGACCGTCACGCTCTTGGCGAGATTGCGCGGCTTGTCCACATCGGTGCCGCGGGCCAGGGCGGTGTGGTAGGCCAGCAGCTGCACCGGGATCGTATGCACGATCGGGCTGAGCACGCCCACGTGCCGCGGTGTGCGGATCACGTGTACGCCTTCCGATTCGCCGAAGTTGCTGTCCTGGTCCGTGAACACGAACAGCTCCCCGCCTCTGGCCCGGACTTCCTGCATGTTCGACTTCACCTTCTCCAGCAGGCTGTCCTTCGGTGCGATGACCACCACCGGCATCTGCGCATCCACCAGCGCCAGCGGGCCGTGCTTCAACTCGCCCGCCGGATACGCCTCGGCGTGGATGTAGGAGATCTCCTTCAGCTTCAACGCCCCCTCCAGTGCGATCGGGTAGTGCACGCCACGCCCCAGGAACAGCGCGTGCTGCTTGGGCGCGAAGCGCTCGGCCCAGCCGGCGATCTGCGGTTCCAGGTTCAGCGCGTGCTGCACGCTGCCGGGCAGGTGGCGCAGGTCCTCGATGTAGCCGGCCTCCTGTTCGGCCGTCAGCTTGCCGCGGAGCTTGGCCAGCGTCGCCGCCAGCGCGAACAGTCCCACCAGCTGGGTGGTGAAGGCCTTGGTCGAGGCCACACCGATCTCGGCGCCGGCGCGGGTGTAGAACACCAGCTTGCTGGCACGGGGAATGGCGCTCTCGGGGACGTTGCAGATGGAGAGCGTCTTCTCCTGTCCCAGCGACTTGGCGTACTTGAGCGCCTCCATGGTGTCCAGGGTCTCGCCGGACTGGGAGATGGTCACCACCAGGTGCTTCGGATTGGCCACCGCGGTGCGGTAGCGGTACTCGCTGGCGATCTCCACGCTGCACGGCAGCCCCGCGATGGCCTCGATCCAGTAGCGGGCCACCGAGCCGGCGTAGTAGCTGGTGCCGCAGGCCAGGATCTGCACGCCTTCCAC
>NZ_JBXAPK010000010.1:0-120541 GCF_058803905.1 Luteimonas sp. GW821-FHT14E02
AAGCGTTTTTCTTTGGTTCGTTTCTTTTGGGGCTTACCAAAAGAAATGAACTCGCCCCTTCAGGGGCGAAACGCTTTTGCTCCTAACAAACAACGAGCCACGAAAGCTCAACCTTCTGGGCACGGCCCACCAGCATCAGACCAAGTCTTGAACGCCGCCACAAACTGGTCATGCGACACCGACACCGGCTTGCGTTCCCCACCCGGCTGCCAACCCCACAACACCAGCTTGTCTTCGCTCACATGCTTGAGCAACGCGGCGAAGTCGCGATCGCCGTTCTTCGACTTGTCCTGGATCATCTCGCACAGTTCCTTCGCCGGCAGTCCGATCCAGGCCATCTTGTGATCAGGCGGGGGCAGATGCCAGTTTGGTGCGCCGGGCGGTGCATGCGGGCCGTAGCTGGCCGGGGAGTTCTGCACGCCGTGGCAGGTGCTGCAAGGCAGGCCGGGCGCGCCCTTGCCTTCGGGGCCGCGGACGACACTCATCGCATGTGGTGTCTGGGTATCGAACTGCAGCGGCTGGTCACCAGGAATGTGGCAGTTGCTGCAGCGCGGGTGCTGGAACACTTTCTCGACGGTGGCGAAGGCTTCGATCGCCTTGGCCTTCTGTTCCGGGCTGACGCGCTGGCCGCAGGCGGCGAGGGCGAGCACGGTGAGACACAACAGGGCGGAACGCTTCATCGTCGTTCTCCTCCTCAAGCTTTCGCCGCGGGCGTGGCTGCAAGCTGCAACGGCAGTTCGCGCAATCGCTGTCCGGTGAGTGCGAACACCGCGTTCGCCACCGCTGGTGCGATCGGTGGTGTGCCGGGTTCGCCGACGCCGCCCATCTTTTCGGTGCTCGGCACGATGTGCGCTTCGACCACCGGCATCTCGTGCATGCGCAGGACGGTGTAGTCGTGGTAGTTGGATTCCTGCACGCGGCCTTCCTTGAAGGTGAGCCTGGAGTGCAGGGCGGCGCCCAGGCCGAAGGCGATGCCGGATTGCATCTGCGCTTCCACGGCGCCGGGATTCACGGCGAGGCCGCAGTCGATCGCGCAGACCACGCGATGTACCTTGATCGTGCCGTCTTCCACCGAGACTTCCGCCGCCTGCGCGACGTAGCTGCCGAAGGATTCGTGCACGGCGATACCCTTGCCACGACCTTTCGCCAGCGGTTTGTCCCAGCCGAATTTCTCGGCGGCGAGGTTCAGCGCGGCGAGATGACGCGGATGGTCCTTGAGCAGCGTGCGGCGATATTCGAGCGGATCCTTGCCGGCGGCGTGGGCGAGTTCGTCGACCAGGCTCTCCATCACGAAGCCGTTGTAGCTGTGGCCAACCGAGCGCCACCACAGCACGGGGATGCCGGTGTCGGGCGAGTGCAGGTCGACGCGGTGCGCGGGCGTGCCCGCCACGTATGGCGAATCGGCGACACCTTCCACGGAAGTGGCATCGATGCCGTTCTTGATCATCGCCGGCGCGAACGGTGTGCCGGCGACGATCGACTGTCCGACCAGGGTCTGCAGCCACGCAGCCGGCTTGCCGTCCGCATCGAGGCCGACCTTGGCATGCTGCACGTAGGCCGGGCGATAGTAGCCGCCACGGATGTCGTCCTCGCGCGACCAGACCGTCTTCACCGGCGCCTTCGCGGCCTTCGCCACTTCAACCGCTTCGGTGACGAAATCGGAGACCGGCGTGGCGCGACGGCCGAAGCCGCCGCCGAGGAAGGCGGTGTGGATGAAGACCTGTTCCGGCTTCAGGCCCGTGATCTTGGCGGCGACCTGCTGATCGACGGTCTGGAACTGGGTGCCGGTCCAGATTTCGCACTTGTCGCTGTCGATCTTCACGGTGCAGTTGAGCGGTTCCATCGGCGCATGCGCGAGATAGGGCACCGCATATTCGACTTCGACGGTCTTCTTCGCGTTCGCCATCGCCGCCACGGCATCGCCCGCCTGCGCGGCGACCGCGCCGGGCGTGAGCGACAGCTTGGTGAACTCGTCGCGCAGGGCGGCAGTGTCCAGCGTCGCGTGCGGACCGAGGTCCCACTCGACCTTCAGCGCATCGCGGCCGAGTTTGGCCGCCCAGTAGTGATCGGCGATCACGGCCACGCCGCTCGGCACCTGCACCACGTCGCGCACACCGGGCACCGCTTTCGCCGCGGTGGCGTCGAAGGATTTCACCTTGCCGCCGAACACCGGCGAGCGAGCCACCACGGCGGTGCGCAGGCCTTCGAATTGCACGTCCATGCCGAACTGGGCGCGGCCGGTGATCTTTTCCGGCGTGTCGAGACGGTTGGTCGGCTTGCCGATGATCTTCCAGTCCTTCGGCTCCTTGAGCTTCAGCGATTTCGGATCGGGTGCCGTCAGCTTCGACGCCTCGTCGGCGAGTTCGCCGTAGCGCAGGCGCTGGTCGCCGGCGATGACGTGGCCGTTCTCGGTGCGGATCTGGTCGGCCGGCACTTTCAGGCGCGCGGCGGCGGCCTGCACGAGCAGCGCGCGCGCGGTGGCACCGGCCTGGCGGTAGCGGTCGAATTCGCTGGTGGTGGTAGAGGAGCCGCCGGTCATCTGGATGCCGAAAGCCGGGCTGTTGTAATCCGGCGCGGCGGGCGCGTGCTCGACCTTGATCTTCGACCAGTCGGCGTCGAGTTCTTCGGCGATGAGCATCGGCAGTGTGGTCCAGATGCCCTGGCCCATTTCCGAGTGGGCCAGCAGCACGGTCACGCTGTCGTCGTTGCCGATGCGCAGGAAGGCGTTGGGGGCGAAGGCGGTTGCGGCCGCGGCGGGTTCCTGCGCGAGGGCGAAGCGCTTCGCGCCGGGGACCACGAACCCGATCACCAGGCCGCCGCCGACAAGCGCGCTGGTCTTGAGGAAGTTGCGACGTGCCGGACTGAGGACTGCGTTCATGAGAACCTCCAGATTCCCTTCTCCCGCTTGCTGGATCGAAGTCGCCACAAGCGGCTGAGGGGTGGCCCGTAGGCCGGATGAGGGAGACGGAGTCAGGGCGTGCGGTGTTCGAGGATGTCGGGCCGCGCCCCTCACTCCAGCCTTTCTCCTGCGTGCAGGAGAAAGGTTTTGGTATGGAATCAGGTGCTCAGTTCGGCCGCGCGATGCACCGCGGCGCGGATGCGCTGGTAGGTGCCGCAGCGGCAGAGGTTGCCGGACAGTGCCTGGTCGATGTCGGCATCGCTCGGCTTGGGCACCTGCGCGAGCAGCGCGGCGGCCGACATGATCTGGCCGGACTGGCAGTAGCCGCACTGCACCACGTCGAGTTCGGCCCAGGCCTTCTGCACCGGATGGGTGCCGTCCGCCGAGAGGCCTTCGATGGTGGTGATCTTCTTGCCTTCCACGGCCGAGACCGGGGTGACGCAGGCACGCAGCGGCGCGCCGTCGATGTGGACGGTGCAGGCGCCGCATTGCGCGATGCCGCAACCGAACTTGGTGCCGGTCATGCCGAGCAGATCGCGCAGCACCCAAAGCAGTGGCATGTCGGCCGGCGCGTCGACTTCGCGCTCGGTCCCGTTGACGTGCAGTTTCATGATCGTCTCCCTGGCGACGGCTGGGGGTGAGGAGCCGCGCTCAGCCGATGCCCTGTCGGCAGCGGCTGGGCGACGAACGACCGGCCATGAATGACCGGGCCGATGGCTCCGCAGTTCGGGATGTTACGCCACGGATGGCGTCACGAAAGTGTCGAGATCGTTATCGGAGGATCGTCGAGGCGGGGTGAATTCGTGACATCGCGTCCGAAAAGACAGATTGCCATGTGGCGATGTCGTCCGGCCGGATTGGACTAGCACGATCCTGCAAGAATCGGACACGATCCTGCAAAGCATTGCAGCGGCCCGGGGCGGGCCGGCTGCGATGTGGCGGAGCGTCAGCGTGCCGCGGTGCGCGCGTCCGTCGCCGACGGGCAGGGCATGCCGGCTTCGGCCCAGGCTTCCAGCGCCTTGACGAATTCGGCGTGGCTGATCGGCGGGGTACTGCGATGAGCGCCGGGATTCCAGGCCCACAACACCAGCGGATCGGTGTGGCTGCCGTAGGCGCCCATGTGTTCGACCACGGACCTGGCGGTGGTGCGGTGGCCGTTGCGCTCGGGGTCCTTGAGCTGTTCGCAGATCTGCGCCTTCGACAGGCCTTCCCATTTCATCGACGCGGGCGCCAGCTGCCAGTTCGGCGTGCCGGGCACGCGGCCGTCGGCGGTGTTGCTGGCCTGGTGGCAGGTCTGGCATTGCAGCGTCGGCGCGCCGTGGCCGCCATCGTGCGCGCTGGTGCCACCGGTGCCGCGCACCACCAGCTGGGTATGGCGGATGCCGGCGTCGGTCTGGCGCGGGAAGTCGACCTGATGGCAGTTCATGCAGCGCGGATGCATGACCACGCTGGCGATCGGATCGAACAGCGCGGGATCGCCGCCGGTCTTGGCGGGTCCGGCAGGTTTCGGCGCGTTTTCCGCCGCGATGGCCATCGCGGCGGCGACGGCCGAGACGATCCCGAGCAGGGCGACGATGCGCAGCGGGCGATTGCGTACGTTCATGGCGTCCTCCTCAGGCGATCTGCAGGTGGTGCTTGAGCGGCAGGGTGCGCAGGCGCTGGCCGGTGGCGGCGAAAACCGCGTTGGCGAGCGCGGGCGCGACGCATTCGGTACCGGGTTCCCCGCAACCGGATGGCGGCGCGTCGCTATTGACCAGGTGCACGTCGATCCTCGGCGTCTGGTACATGCGCAGCACCGGGTAGTCGTCGTAGTTGTTCTGCTCGACGATGCCGTCCTTCAGCGTGATTTCCTGGAACAGCGCGCCGGACAGGCCGAAGATCACGGCCGATTCCACCTGCGCCCGGACCAGGTCGGGATTGATCACCACGCCGCAATCGATCACCGCCACCACCCGGTGCACGATGAGCCGGTTGTCGGCATCGACGCTCACCTCGATGACCTGGCCGGCGAAGGAGCCGTAGGACGCATGCGCGGCGATGCCGCGATGCACGCCCTTGGGCAAAGGCTTGTCCCAGCCCGCGGCGCTGGCGGCGGCGTCGAGCACGCCGAGCAGGCGCGCGTGTTTCGGATCGTCCTTGAGATGGTCGCGGCGAAACCGGTAAGGGTCCTTGCCGGCGGCGTGCGCCAGCTCGTCGATGAAGGTTTCGACGATGAAGCCGTTGAAGGAGTGGCCGACCGAACGCCACCACCACTGAGGGATGTCGGACTTGGGCTGGTGGATGCTGAAGTGCATGTTCGGCACGGCGTAGGGCATGTCCTCCGCGCCTTCGGTGTTGGACGGGTCCACGCCGTTCTTCATCATCGCCTCGAACGGCGTACCCGGCAGGAAGGCTTGCGCGGCATGGCGATCGCTCCACGACGACAGCCGGCCGTGCTCGTCCAGCGTCGCGCTGAGGCGGGCATGCACGAACGGACGATAGAAGCCGCCATGGACGTCGTCCTCGCGCGTCCACATCAGCTTGATTGGCGCTTTGATGCCGGCCGCGCGCGCGGCCTTTGCCACTTCCGCCGCTTCCGCCGCGATCGGGGGATTGGTGCGCCGGCCGAAGCCGCCGCCGACCAGCATGGTGTGGAGCTTCACCTGCTCCGGCTTCAGCCCGAGCACCTGCGCGATGGCCAACTGGTCGCCGCTCTGCCACTGCGTGCCGATCCAGACCTCGCAGCCATCGTCCTGCAGGTCGACCACGGCGTTGTACGGCTCCATCGGCACGTGTGCGAGGAACGGGAACGGAAATTCGGCCGTCAGCGTCTGCCTGGCGTTCTTTTGCGCGGCGGCGACGTCGCCATCGTTGCGCGCCACCAGCGCGCCTGGCGCATCCATCAGCTTTGCGTAATCGGCGCGCATCTGCGCGGTGGAGCGGCGCTCGCCAGCGACCGGATCCCAGTCGACGACGAGAGCATCGCGCCCTTTCTTGGCCGACCAGTAATCCTTGGCGATGATGGCGACACCGGTAGGAATCTGCAGCACATCGACCACGCCGGGCACCGCTTTCGCCTTGTGGGCATCGAAGCTTCGCAGCTTGCCGCCGAACACCGGCGGTCGCACGCGCATCGCGGTCAGCATGCCCGGCAGGTAGACATCGAGGCCGAACTTGCCGCTGCCATCGACCTTGATCGCCGCATCCAGCCGCTGCCGCGGCTTGCCGATGATCTTGAAGTCCTTGCGGTCCTTGAGCTTGAGCGTGTCGAGCGCGGGGGCGGGCAGCGTCGCGGCCTCGTCCACCAGTTCGCCGTAGCGCGCGCTGCGCTTGCCGGCATCGTCATGGACCTGGCCGGCCTCGGTGCGCAGGCTTGCGGTATCCACGCCCCAGCGTTTGGCGGCGGCGGCGACCAGCAGGGCACGCGCGGCGGCGCCGGCCTGGCGCTGCTGCATGTATTCCGAACCGGTCGACATGCTGCCGCCGGTGATTTGGGTGTGGAACACCGGCTGGTTGTAGGCCGGATCGGCCGGCGCCTGCTCGTAGCGCACGCGCGACCAGTCGGCATCGAGTTCCTCGGCCACCATCATCGAGATCGCCGTCAGCGTGCCCTGGCCGAGTTCGGAATGGCCGACGATGACGGTGACTTGATCGTCAGGCGTGATGCGCACGAAGGCGTTCGGTTGCAGCGGTTTGCCGCTGGCCGGTTCGGACGCCATCGCGGCGCGTCCGCGCGGGACCAGATGGAAGCCGATCAGCAGGCCGCCACCGGCCACGGCGCTCGCCTTGAGGAAGCGGCGGCGCGAGCTGCCGGAAGCGTCGAGCGATGTCTTGGTATCGTCTTTCATGGCGCCACCTCCTCAGGCCGCGTTGTCGGCGATCTCATGGATCGCACGGCGGATGCGCGGATACATGCCGCAGCGGCAGATGTTTCCCGACATCGCTTCGTCGATGTCGCGATCGTTCGGTTTGGGGTTGACGGTGAGCAGTGCCGTGGCCGCCACCACCTGGCCGGATTGGCAGTAGCCGCATTGCGGCACGTTCAGCGCCACCCAGGTGTCCTGCACCTGCTTGCCGACCGGCGTGGCACCAATGCCCTCGACGGTGGTGATCTGCTTGCCGGCGGCGGCGGAGGCCGGCATCACGCAGGCGCGGCGCGGGCTGCCGTCGACCAGTACGGTGCAGGCGCCGCACAACGCGGCGCCGCAGCCGAATTTTGTGCCGGTCATGTGCAGGTCGTCGCGCAGCACCCAGAGCAGGGGCTTGTCGTCGGGAGCGTCGACGCTGTGTTCCTTGCCGTTGATGTTCAACGTGATGGCCATGGCTTTCTCCGGAGGGACGGTTGGCTAGGCGACCGCGGCCGGCAATGTGCGACTGCGGCATTTTTGTTCGTCGACGGTGGCGCCGCGTGTGCATCACCGTCTGTGACGCGTTGCCGGATATGATGGTCACGGGACTTGGGCGAGGGCTTCCAAAATGTCCACGGTGCTTGCAAATTCTCCGGACGATATTTCCGCGGACTCCATGGAGACCGCAGGCATCAATCCCCGCACCGAAACACTCGCTGCCTGGTCAGGGCTCGAACTGTCGCTGCTTTCGGAACAGATCCTTGCACCGACCGATTGGGCGATCCACGGTGAAGAACACACGCTGATCGTGCATTTCGAAGGCGAGATGCACGATCTGGTGACCGAGATCGAAGGGCACGAAGCGCGACGCATGCCGGCGGCGGTCGGCGATGTGCTGTTGATTCCCGCTGGCCGCAAGTACGCGAGCCAGGCGCGCGGCGGCAATTACCGTTGCGCCGAGATCCGCGTCGCGCCGGAGTATTTCGAGGAACTCGCCGGGCGCACGCGCGATTTCCGCGACATCCCGCCGCGGCTCATGCATCGTGACGAATTCCTCTACCTCGCCGCGCGGCGGCTCGCCGAACAGGTGGGGCGGGACGACGACCTGTCGCGGATGATGAGTGCCTCGCTGAGCCAGATGATCGGGCTGCATCTGCTCGACAGGTATGGCGGCGCTCTTATCGATGTGTCGGCGCAGGGCGATTCGGGCGAGTTGTCTCCGCAGGCGCGGCAGTGGCTGGAGGACTACATCGAGGCGAATCTGTCGAAACGCATCGTTCTGGAAACACTGGCCTCGCTGGCGGGGATGAGCGTGCACCGGCTCCTGATTGCGTTCCGCGGCACCTTCGGTACCACGCCCGCGCAATACGTGATCCAGCGGCGCCTGGCGCACGCCAGAGCGCTGCTCGCCGGGACGCGGCAGGGCATCACCGCCATCGCCATGGCCACCGGCTTCGCCAGCCACAGCCACTTCACCACCGCGTTCAAGCGGCATGAGGGCGTCACGCCGAACCAGTTTCGGCGCGCGCGAGGCGGTCACTCCCGTGAGGCTGGGGGATAGGCATTTGTCGTCGACCGGCGCTATCGTTTCCTCGGTCTCCCCGTCTGCGTCGGAATCGCGCGCTTCTCATGTCTGAACATCGAATGGTGATGGAAGCGGCGCTGCGGGCCTTGCAGCGCGGCGATGCGGCGACGCTGGTGGTCGTGCTGGAGACCGAAGGCTCCACGTACGCGCGCGCGGGCGCGATGGCGCTGTTTGGTGCCGCCGACGGACAGGTCGGCTGGCTCAGCGGCGGTTGTCTTGAACCGGCGATCGAACGCATCGCGAGCGAAGCCGCACGCGAAGGGCAACTGCATTGGCTGGAGATCGACACGCGCGAGGACGAGGACATGCTGTCCGGCTCGGCGGTCGGCTGCCGCGGCCTGTTGCGTCTCGCGTTGCTGCCGCTACGGCAGCTGCCGGATGCGGAAGCGCCGTTCGCCGCATGGCAGCGCGGGCGCACACCACTGGACTTGAAGATCGATCGTGATGGCGCGGTTGCGTGCATCGCCGCGGGAGCGACGTGCGACTGGCGCATCGCGACGACGACGGTGGCGTGGGGATCGACGACGACGGCGTGGTCGCTACGCATCGACGCGCCACCCGAAGTGCTGGTACTCGGCGCCGGCCCGGAAACGCCGATGTTGTTGCCGCTGCTGCGCGAGATGGGCTGGAAGACCACGCTGGCGGAGCGTCGCGAACGCTGGCGCGGGCAGGCGCGCTTCGCGGACCGGCATCTCGATGCCACGCCGACGGATGCCGTGCGCGCGGGCCCGGTATTCGACGCCGTGCTGGTGATGCATCACAACTTCGAACTCGATCGCGAAGCGCTCGATGCGCTGGCGGCGAGTGCAATTCCATTCGTCGGTCTGCTTGGTCCGGTGCGCCGCCGCGAGGATCTGTTCCGCGTGCTGCCGGCATTGCATCGCACCGCATTGGCGCCGCGCCTGCGTTCGCCGATTGGCCTCAAGCTGGGCGGGCAGGGGCCGCAAGCGATCGCGCTGAGCATCGCCGCGCAATTGCAGGCGTATCTGCATGCGGTGGAACCGGGGCGCGCGTCTGGAGAAGAACTCGCATCCAACCCCGATCCTCGACACGCCGAGGCGGTGGCTTGACCGCATCGCATGCCGCCATCGTGCTGGCGGCGGGCGGCAGCCGTCGTCTCGGACGTCCAAAACAATTGTTGCAGCGCGCGGGCGAAACGCTGTTGCATCGCGCCGCGCGCCTGGCCTCCGAGACGAATCCGCAACGCCTGCTGGTGGTGCTCGGCGCGCAGCATGACGCTTGTGAACTGGCGCTGGCGGACATCGCTTGCGACATCGTCATCAATGAGGATTGGCGGAGCGGCATGGCCAGCAGCCTGCGCACCGCCGCGGCCGCATTGGCCGGGCATCGCGCGCCGACGCTGATCCTCGCCTGCGATCAGCCGGCGCTCGAAACCGCGCATCTCCGGCAGTTGCTGGCGGGCGCCGCCACCGCGTCGTCGGGTTGCGCGGCGACATCGCACGTGGACAAGCGCGGAGTTCCGGCCGTGGTCACGCCGTCGCTGCTGGCCGAGGCCGCGCGATTGCAGGCGGATCATGGTCTCGGCGGACGTCTGCGCCTGCTGCCCGATGATGCGGTGTGGACGCTGCGCGCGCCGGAACTGGAATTCGATCTCGACACCGAAGCCGATGTCGAAACCGCCATCGCCCGAGGCTGGCTCGATTCGGATCAGTCGGCGTAGTTGACCGATTCAGCCCTTCGTCGCCAGCCAGATCGCCAGGGCGACGCCCACGACCGCGACCACGAGCGCGGCAAGCCGATACCAGCGCGCCCGTGCGCGCAGGCGACGCGCGAGTTCCTCGCTGATGGTCCTGGCTTCGGCGATCAACGGCGCGACCATGTGCTCCGTTTCGGCATAGATCGCATCGGCTCGCGAAGGTTCGGCCTCCGCGTGCGCGGCGGCGGCCTCGTAATGCTGGAAGGCGCGCTTCTGCAGCTCGTGCAGGCGTGCATCGAGCACGCGGATGTCGAGGTGTCGGATGTCGGGATTGTGGATGTCTTCGGTCATGCGGCTTTCTTTCCGGACGCCGCGATCGTCGCACGAAACCGGGCCGGTTCGCCTTCGCACGCCGCGTGCGTGCGAAGGCGATGTGCGATGACGGTCACGCGCTACGCAGGGCCTCGGTGACCGGCAGGCGCGCCGCGCGCACGGCGGGGAACAGGCCGCCGATGAAACCGATCGCCATGGCCCACTTCACACCGGTCCACAACAGTTGCGGCGAGACCATGAACTGGAACGTCAGCTGGCCGACGCCGCCGGCGATGGTGGAGGCGGTATAGCCGTTGAAGATGAGCCAGGCCAGCAGTCCTCCGATCACGCCGCCGAGCAGTGCCAGCAGCAGCGTTTCCAGCATCACCGCCACCACCACCGGCACGCCGCGGAAGCCGATCGCGCGCAGCGTGCCTATTTCCCGCTGCCGCGCGGCGACGCTGGCGTACATGGTGTTAAGCGCGCCGAACACCGCGCCAAGCGCCATGATCACGCCGACCACGATGCCGATGGCACGCAGGACGGTGGTCATCTGTTCGGATTGCTTGTTGAAATATTCGAGCGTGGTGGTGGTGTCCACATCCAGGCGCGGATCGTTGGCGAGCGCGGCCTTGAACCCCTTGAACGCGGCGGCGGAGCTGAGCTTGGCGGTGACCGAGCTGCGCGAGCTGCCACGGTTGTAGGTGGAAGCAACCACTTCGGCGTCGCCCCAGATTTCCGAATCCATGGCGTCGCCGGAATGGAAGATGCCGACCACGGTCCATTCCTGGCTGCCGAGCTTGATCACATGGCCGGGTTCGAGTCCCGCGAACTGACGCTGCGCGCCGCTGCCGGCCACCAGTTCGCGGCGGCCGGTTGCGAATTTGCGGCCAGAAACGATCTTCACGGATGGACGCACCGCCCAGGCCTGATCGCCGACACCGCGCACCTGCACGCTGCCGTCATCGCCGCTGCCGTCCTTCAACGGCAGATTGGCGGCGACGATCAGTTCGGGCGAGATCAACGCGCGTCCTTGCGCGTCACGGGCGACGCCGGGGGCGTCGTTGATGGCGACGACGCTGTCGCGGCTGAGTGTGGACATCACCTCGGCCGCGGAAGCGCCGCGCATCACGATGGCGCTGTCCTCGCTGCCGCTCTTGCGCAACGTTTCCCGATAGCCTTCGGCCATCGCCAGCAGCGCCACCAGTACGCCGACCACGCCGGCGATGCCGATCACCACCACGAGGGAAGCTGCGATGCGCTGCTTCAGCGTGCTGAGGCCGACCTGGGTAACCGATCCGGTCTGCTGGCCGCGCCGGGTGAACAGCAGCCAGAGCACGAACAGCACCGCGATTGCGAGCAAAACGAACCACGGCAGCGCCAGCCATGCCGCGATGCTGAGCAGGACGATCCCGCCGAGCAGGGAACCGCGAAGGAATGCTTTCATGTCAAATTCTCCTCAGCGTCCGGCCAATGCATCGACGATGTTCAGACGCATCGCCCGCAGTGCGGGCAGGGCGCCCACCAGTAATCCGATCCCGAGCATCAGGGCGATGCCAAGTGCCCAGCTTCTCCATCCCACCGGCGGAATCTGCACGGCACCGTTGCTGATGCCCGCAACGATCGGCCCCAGGACGACCGACAGCGCCACGCCGAGCACGCCTCCGATCAGCACCATCAATACCGATTCGGCCAGCACCATCAACAACACGCTGTGGTTGGAGAACCCGATCGTCTTGAGCACCGCCAGCTCGGGAATGCGCTCGCGCACCGCCTGCGCCATCGTGTTGCCGGTGAGCAACAGCAGCGTGAAGAACACGGCGCCCATGATCGAGCTGACGATCAGGCCGATGTCGGCCATCTGTTTCATCCACGCCTGCGCGGCCGCCTGTTCGGTCTGGGTCTTGGTTTCGTGGTCGGAGTTCGCCGACAGCGCGTCGATCGCCTTGGCGGCGCGGTCGGCCTGATTGGCGTCGTGCAGGCTGACGACGTACCAACCGGTCTGGCCGCGGTTGTAGGGCGTGGATTCGTCGAAGTACTTCCAATGCATCATCAGCATCTGGCCGTACCAGCCGCCGGTCTTCTTGTCCTTCGGCTTCATCACGCCGACGATGTCGAAGCTCCAGTTCTTGCTGCCGTCGCTGTTGGGGAAGATGGTCGATTGCAGCGGGATTTTCTGGCCGACTTTCCAACCGAAGCGCTGCATCAGGTCCTCGCCGACCAGGATGCCGGTGCGGGTGTCGTCGAATGCCTTGCGTTCGGCCGGCGCAACGTCGATTTCCGGATACTGGTCGAGATAGTTCGGCGAGACGGCGAAGCTGAAGATCTGGTTGTGCGGATCCTGATAGGCGCCGCCGAACCAGTTCGCATAAGCCACGCCTTTCACGCCATCGATCCGTGCGATGCGGTCATTAAGCGCCATCGGCAGCGGCTGGATGAAGGACAACTTGGCACCGGTCTGCAAGCGCTGCGCGCCGTTCGCGCTCTGGCCGGCCTCGGCGAAGCTTTCGCGCACGCCGTCGAGCAGCCCGAACAGCAGGAACGCCGCCACGATCGAGAAAAGGGTCAGGAACGTGCGCGTCTTGCGCCGGAACAGTTCCGCCCAGATCAGATGGAGATATTTCATGGAATCCTCCGGAAGTTTTTCCTCCCTCTCCCGCGAACGCGGGGAAGGGTTGGGGGGGGGGCGCTTCTTCGCGAGAAGCCCGGCGCAACGCGCCTTCGCATTCCCTCCCGATCTCCCCCGCAAGCAGGGGAGGCGACTGTCAAGCCACGCGCCGCACCTGTTCGACCAGGGTGCCCTTGTCGAGATGCAACGTATGGGTCGCGTACTCGGCCGCCTTCGGGTCATGGGTCACCATGACGATGGTCTTGCCGTGCTCGCGGTTGAGCAGTTGCAACAGCTCCAGGATTTCCTCGGCCGAATGCCGGTCGAGATCGCCGGTGGGTTCGTCGCAGATCAGCAGCGTGGGATCGGAAACGATCGCGCGCGCGATCGCCACGCGCTGCTGCTGGCCGCCGGAGAGTTCGTTCGGCTTGTGTCCGAGACGTTCCTTGAGACCGACCAGCGTCAGCGCGATCTCGGCATTGCGCTTGCGTTGCGCGCCGCCGAGATTGGTCAGCAGCAACGGCAGCTCAACATTGCGCTGCGCGGTCAGCATCGGCATCAGGTTGTAGAACTGGAACACGAAGCCGACGTGCTGGCTGCGCCAGTGGGACAGTTGTCCGGCGCTCATGCGATCCAGGCGTTCGCCCTCGATCTCGATTTCCCCGGAGGTGGGGACGTCGAGGCCGCCGATCAGGTTGAGCAGCGTGGTCTTGCCGGAGCCGGACGGGCCCATCAGCGCGACGAAGTCGCCCTTGGGGATTTCCAGGTCGAGCCCGTGCAGGACGGCGACCTGCTCGGGGCCGCGCTGGTAGGTCTTGGTGAGATTGCGGATCGATACCAGGGATGACATCGCTCTACCTCGAATGTAGGCCGGGGCTACGTCCCCGGCAGGGGGCTGCTGTGGATTGCTCGGCTGGAGGACGTAGCCCCAGCGATGCCGCTCCCGGCGTCCGCCGGGCCTTCACAACCACTGCGACGATCGGGAAGGCCGGATATCGACAAGTCGTCGACATCCCGCTGCCCGATCCGGAAATTATTTTTCGGCGTCCGCGCCGGCCACCCGCACCTTGCCTCCGTCCTTGAGCTCGGCGGGCGGGGACAGGACCACCTCGTCGCCGGCCGACAGGCCCGAGAGTACCTGCCGGTCGTCGCCGATCGTGCGACCGAGCTTGAGTTCGCGCTGCTCCACCGTGCCGTCGTCGCCGCCTTTCAGCGCGAAGGCGACATTGATGCCCTCGCGCTGCGCGATGGCGGCGGCGGGCACGCGCACGCCGCGCGTCTGCAGCGGTGACGCGGCGGCGGGCTTTTCGTTTTCGAGGAAGCTGACGTTGACGCCCATGTCCGGGACGATGCGCGGGTCCTTCACCTTCAACGCGATGCGCACCTTCACCGTGGCCTTGCCGCGGTCGGCGGCGGGGATGATCGCGATCACCTCGGCGGGAATCTTCCAGTCCGGATAGGCGTTGAGTGTGGCCTCCACCGGCATCTTCGGCTGCACGCGACCGATGAACGCCTCGCCGACGTCGACTTCCACTTCCAGCGAATCCATGTCGACGATGGTGCCGATGCCGGTACGTGTGAACCCGCCGCCGGCCGAGAGCGGCGAGACGATTTCGCCCGGCTGCGCCGCCTTGGCGGTGATGATGCCGGCGAACGGCGCACGCACCACGGTGTAGTCGAGATTGATGTCGGCGATCGCGAGCTGGTCCGAGGCGACCTTGGCGTTGCGCTGCGCGGTCACCAGCTGCGCGCGCAGGGAGTCGCGCTGCGCGACGGCCTGGTCGTATTGCGATTTCGACACCAGTTGCTGGCTCACCAGGGTCGACAGGCGCGAAGCATTGACTTCGGCTTCCTTCAGCTGCGCCTGCACGCGTGCGATGTCGCTTTGCGACGCCGACAGCTGCGCCGACGCCAGCGTGCGATCGGCGGTTTCACTGATCGGATCGAGCGTGGCCATCACCTGGCCTTCCTCGACGCGCTGTCCTTCCTCGATCAACACCTCGCGCACCTTGCCGGTGATCTTGGCCGAAACCGTCGCCGTGCGCCGCGCCACCACGTAGCCGGTGGCATCGAGCACCGATGCCGATGTGCCGCCACTGCCGATCGCCGCCACCGTGGCGGTCCGCACCTCGACACCCTTGTCACGTGTCAAGAACAGCCAGAGGCCGACGCCCAGCGCCGCGATCACGGCGATCACGATCAGGGCCGCCCACAACCCACGCCGTGACGGCGGTGGGGGCGCCTTGCGGTCGATGCGGAGTTCCTTCAGCAGGTCGGCGGAAGTGTTCATCGTGATCCAGAAACGGGAAGGGGCGAAACGGGAAAAGGCATTGTGGCGGTATGCGTCCGCAGTCGCCAACCGAGTTCCCCCTCGGTGTGATGCACGACAAGCTTACGCAAGGTCAGCCATCTATTCACCTGACGTTTGTCATGTGCGTTGGCTGATCGCCGCAACTGCCGCCGAACGGCGCCGCCGCCTACTTTGACGGCACGGTCTCCACCTTGAAACCACGATGAGCGGCGATCAAAGCGTTCTGGCGTGCCTGCGCGGCGTCAGCAAGAGTTACGGCAGGATTCCCGCGCTGGATGGCGTCGACTTGTCGCTGCGCGGCGGCGAACTCCTGGCCCTGCTCGGCCCCAACGGCGCGGGCAAGAGCACCGCGATCGGCTTGCTGCTCGGCCTGATTCGCGCCGATGCGGGGGCGGTGGAACTTCTCGGCGAGGATCCGTCGCGTTTGTCGGCGCGTCGCGGGATCGGTGTGATGCTGCAGAGCGCGGCGCTGCCGCCGATGCTGCGTGTGGGCGAGTTGATCCGCCTCACCGCCAGCTATTACCCGGCGCCGCGCACGTTGCAGGAAAGCGCGGAGCTTGCCGGCGTCACCGATTTGCTGCGGCGTCCCTACGGCAAGCTTTCCGGCGGTCAGCAGCGGCGCGTGCAGTTCGCGCTGGCGCTGTGCGGGCGGCCGCGGCTGCTGTTCCTCGACGAGCCCACCACGGGCCTGGACATCGAGGCGCGGCACGGACTCTGGGCCGCGATCCGGCAACTGCTCGCCGAAGGTTGCGCCGTGCTGTTGACTACGCATTATCTGGAGGAGGCCGAAGCGCTCGCCGATCGCGTCTGCGTGATGGTGCGCGGCAAGATGATCAGCGAAGGCAGCGTCGATGCCTTGCGCGCGCGCGTCGCGCTCAAGCGCGTGCGTTGCCGCAGCGGGATTGATCTGGCTACCGCGCGCGCCTGGCCGGAAGTGACCGAGGCGCGCATGGACGGCGAGCGGCTCTGGCTTTCGAGCGAGCGCGTCGAGGATCTGCTTCGACGTCTGCTCGCCGCCGACAGCACGTTGACGCATCTGGAGGTTCAGGCCGCCGGCCTCGGCGAGGCCTTCACCGAACTCACCCGCAACGCGGAAGCGATCGCATCCACCCGCAGCGAGGCCGCCTGATGCAAACGCTCGACTGGACCGCCGCCACACCCGCGAAAGCACCGATGCCGGCCAGCCGCGTGCTACAGGCCTATCTGCAGGAAATGCGCAGCGAATGTCTTCGCTACTTGCGCAGCCCCGGTTTCATGTTGCCGACGCTGCTGTTTCCGCTGGTGTTCTACACGATGTTCGGCATCGTTCTTGGCGGCAGGCATGGCAATCCCGATGCGCCACGCTATCTGCTGGCTGCCTACGCGACTTTCGGGGTGATGGCGCCAGGCCTGTTCGGCTTCGGCATCGCCCTGGCCCTGGAGCGCGACAACGGCTTGCTCATGCTCAAGCGCGCGCTGCCGATGCCGCCGGCGGCGTATCTGCTCGGCAAGATGGTCATGGCGATGCTGGTGGCGGGGCTGATCGTCGGCTTGTTGGTGGTACTGGCGATGTTCGCCGCGGATGTGCGGCTCCAGCCGTTGCAGATCGCGCACTTGCTCGCCACCGGCATGCTGGGCGCGCTGCCGTTCTGCGCGATGGGGCTGCTGCTCGGTTGCCTGGTCAGTGGCCAGGGAGCGCCGGCGATGGCGAATCTGCTCTATCTTCCGATGGCTTTCCTTTCCGGCCTGTGGTTCCCGTTGTCGGTGCTGCCGCGGTTCCTGCAGCAACTGGCGCCGCTGTGGCCGAGTTATCACTTGAACAAGCTGGCGCAGGCGGCCGTCGGTTCCGGATCCGCCGCGCTCTGGCCGCATGTCCTGGCGCTGTTTGGCTTCACCGTCGTGTTCCTGCTGCTGGCGGCGCGGCGTCTGCGCCGGCATGGCTGAGATGGCATCATCGCGGCATCGATTGGCCGGCCCATGCCCGTGATCCCTCGCTTCCTGTCTCCCTGGTTCGCAGCCGCGCCGGATTCCGTCGTGTCCGAAGCCAGGCGCCGGGGCAAATCGCCATGGAGCGAAGGCATCCACTTGTTGTGGTCGGCCTGGGTATTCATCACCCCGCTGTTCGGGTCCGGCTACACCTGGAGATGGGTGCTGATCACCGCGTTGAGCTATCCGGTGTTCGTGCTGCTTTACGCCAAGACCTTGCTCGCATCGCGGCGCGCCTCCAACTTCTACGCGATAGGCATGGTCGTGCTGTGCCTGGTGCTGATGCCGGTTTATCCCGCGGGTATCAGCTATTTCGTGTTCGGCTGCGTGATGCTGCGCAGCGCCAACAACCGTCGGTTGCTTGTCTATCTGTGGCATCTGCTGCTGCTCAATGCCGCCTTCTTCGTGGTGGCGTGGCTGTTGGACTATCCCTTGCGGGCCATGCTCTGGGTGCCGGCGCTGACGTTGATCATCGGCATCGTCGTCAACGTGGAGCGCAAGAGCCAGGAAAAGGACGTGGCGCTGAAGCTCTCCCACGAAGAGGTGCGGCGCCTGGCGGCGACCGCCGAACGCGAGCGCATCGGTCGCGACCTGCATGATCTGCTCGGGCACACCCTGTCGCTGATCACGCTGAAGCTGGAACTCTCGCGCAAACTGCTCGATCGGGATTTGCCGGCCGCGCGCCGTGAAGTGGAGGAAGCCGAGCGCGTCGCCCGTCATGCCCTGGCCGAGGTGCGCAGCGCGGTGACCGGCATCCGCGCTGCCGATCTCGCCGCCGAGTTGGCCTCCGCGCGGCTGCTGCTGGAATCGTCGATGGTGCATCTGCAGTACGAAGCGCCGCCGGCGCTGCCTCCGGAGATCGAACGCAGCCTGGCCCTGGTGATACGCGAAGCGGCCACCAACATCGCCCGCCATGCGCAGGCCACGCATGCGCAGATCGCTTTTGCCTGCGAGGCGGGCATCGTGCAATTGCGTATCGCCGACGACGGTCGCGGCGGCATCGTGGACGAAGGCAATGGCCTTGGCGGCATGCGCGAGCGCGTGTCGAAACTTGGCGGCAGCTTGCGGATCGAATCGCCCAAAGGGCAGGGCACGCGCCTGCAGGTACGCGTGCCGGTCAAACTGGACGCGGCGCAGTCGCAATCCAATGCCGCGATTGAAAAGGAATCCGCTGAAGAAGAAGCTGCCACGGAAACACCCAAGCAACGCGTCGTATGATGGATGGACATGATCCGGATCCTGCTCGCCGAAGACCAAGCGATGGTGCGCGGCGCCTTGACCGCGCTGTTGGGATTGGAACCCGATATCGAAGTGCTGGGCGCCGCGGCCGATGGCGAGAGCGCGTGGCGCGAACTGCAACGCCTGAAACCGGATGTCCTGGTCACCGACATTGAAATGCCCGGCCTGAGCGGCCTGGAACTGGCGCAGCGCATCCAGCGCCATGCATTGCCGACCAAGGTGGTGATCGTCACCACCTTCGGCCGCGCCGGTTTCCTGCGCCGCGCCTTGGAAGCCGGTGTCTCCGGTTATCTGCTCAAGGACGCGCCGGCCGAGAACCTGGCCGAGGCGCTGCGCAAGGTGCATCGCGGCGGCCGCGCCATCGATCCGCAACTGGCGGTGGATGCCTGGAGCGACGCCGACCCGCTCAACGACCGCGAACGTCAGGTGCTGCGGCTGGCGGGCGAGGGGCAATCCGCGGCTGAAATCGCCGCGAAGCTGCAGCTCTCGCACGGCACCGTGCGCAATTACCTGTCGGAGGCGATCGGCAAGCTCGGCGTCGGGAATCGCATCGAAGCGTACCGGCTGGCGCGGCAGAAAGGCTGGCTGTAGCCGCCTGTGTGCCATCGGTGGAACACCGGTATCCCATTGCGACAACGCCGTTTTGCAAGCCAGTCGCTATAGTGCCGCTTGCCTTCCAGGGGGGAGGCCCGCATATCGTCCCCCATCGTAGTGCCTGTCGCGACAGGCGCTCAGCCAGAGCAGCTTGCATGTCGAGTCCGAGTCACGTCAGCGATACGCCCATCACCGCGCGCGATCAATTGGTCGCCTATGTCGCTGCGGGCGAGAAGCCGAAGGAGGACTGGCGCATCGGCACCGAACACGAGAAGTTCGGTTTCCGCCTCGACGACCTGCGCCCGCCGGCGTTCGACGGCGAGCGCGGCATCGAAGCCCTGCTCAAAGGCCTGACGCGCTTCGGCTGGACGCCGGTGGAGGAAAAGGAACGCGTCATCGCACTAGTGCGCGACAACGCCTCCGTGACACTGGAACCGGCGGGGCAGCTCGAACTCTCCGGCGCACCGCTGGAATGCATCCACGACACCTGCAGTGAAGTCGCGACGCATCTGAAGGAAGTGAAAGCTGTCGCCGACGAGCTGCAGCTCGGCTTCCTCGGCATGGGCTTCCAGCCGAAGTGGAAGCGCGAAGACATGCCGTGGATGCCGAAGGGGCGCTACAAGATCATGCGTTCCTACATGCCGAAGGTCGGCCAGCTCGGTCTCGACATGATGACGCGCACCTGCACCGTGCAGGTGAATCTGGACTACGTGTCCGAAGCCGACATGGTGAAGAAATTCCGCGTGTCGCTGGCATTGCAGCCGATCGCGACCGCGCTGTTCGCCGATTCGCCGTTCATCGAGGGCAAGCCGAACGGTTATCTCAGCTACCGTTCGCACATCTGGACCGACACCGATCCGGATCGCACCGGCATGCTGGACTTCGTCTTCGAGGACGGGTTCGGCTACGAGCGCTACGTGGACTACATCCTCGACGTGCCGATGTACTTCTCCTACCGTGACGGCATCTATCACGATGCCAGCGGGCAGAGCTTCTGCGATTTCATGGACGGCAAGCTGCCCGTGCTGCCGGGCGCCCTGCCGACGCTGCGCGACTGGTCCGATCACCTGACCACCGCATTCCCGGAAGTACGCCTGAAGAAATTCCTGGAGATGCGCGGTGCTGACGGCGGCCCGTGGAATCGTCTGTGCGCGTTGCCGGCGTTCTGGGTCGGCTTGCTCTATGACGATGCCGCGCTCGACGCCGCCTGGGATCTGGTCAAGGACTTCACCCTGGCCGAACGCCACGCCTTGCGCGATGGCGTGCCACGTCAGGCGCTGAAACTGCCGTTCCGCAAGGCCACCGTGCGCGAGCTGGCGCTGGAAGCACTGAAAATTTCTGCGGCAGGCCTGCAACGCCGCGCACGCTGCAATCGCAACGGCGCCGACGAGAGCCTGTTTCTCGCGCCGCTGATCGAAGCCGCAGAAGCCAACGAAACGCCGGCCGAGCGCAAGCTGGCGCTGTACGAAGGCGAGTGGGGCGGCGACATCGATCGCGTGTTCCGCGAATTCGCGTACTGACCCCGCGGCTGTCCGTGCGCCCCGCCTGACGCATCAGGGCCGCTTCGTCGGTCAGCCACCGATGCCCGCACTCCCCAGACGGGCCTGGCGGCGCACTCGAACTGACCGCCGTCGGCCTCAACCGCGTCAACAGGCGGATGGCGCTCAGGAAAACCGGGTTGCGCCGCCGTCCGTCCGGTCATGCTGCAGCGCGGCAAAAAACGCGTTAGCCTTCGGTCGATGACCAAGAGCCCCACGTCCCGCCCCGCGCCGCTGCGCGAACGCCTCGAATTCGCCGAGACCGACACCCTGCTGCGCGACGACGTGCGCCGTCTCGGCGCCATGGTCGGGCAGATGCTGGCCGAGCAGGTCTCGCCAGCCCTGCTGCAGCAGGTCGAATCCGTGCGCCGCGACGCCATCGCGCGCCGCGAGAACGGCGAGCCGGTCGACGCGCTCGCCACGCGTCTGGCACAGGTGCCGCTGCAGGATGCCGAAGCGCTGGTGCGCGCGTTCGCTGCCTACTTTGGCGCGATCAATCTCGCCGAGCGTGTGCATCGCATCCGTCGTCGTCGCGACTACCAGCGCACCTCCGATGCGCCGCAACCGGGCGGTCTTGAAGCAGTGCTGCGCGACCTGCGCGATGCCGGCGTCACGCTGGCGGAACTGCAGGACCTGCTGCCGCGCATGCGCGTCGAGCCGGTGTTCACCGCCCATCCCACCGAAGCGATCCGGCGCGCATTGCTACTGAAGGAACACACCATCGTCGATCGCCTGATCGACGACATCGACCGCACCCGCACGCCGCCGGAGCGCCGCGCCGACGAGGAGCGCATCCGCCAGTCGCTGACCACCGCCTGGCAGACCATCGAGGCGCCGCCGCACAAGCCCAGCGTCACCGACGAGGTCGAACACATCGGCTTCTACCTGGGCAATGTGCTGTTCCGCGTGCTGCCGGTGTTCTACGAAGTCTTCGCCGACGCCGTGGAGCACGCCTACGGTGAACGCATCGAATTGCCGCCGTTGCTGCGCTTCGGCACCTGGGTGGGCGGCGACATGGACGGCAATCCCAACGTCGGCGCCGACACCATCCGCGCCGCGCTCGGCGTGCAGCGCGCGCAAGCATTGGCGAACTATCGTGTCGACCTGCGCGCCCTCGGCGACGTGCTCACGCAAAGCCGCGAGCGCATCGCCGCCGATGCCGAGGTCGAGGCGCGCATCAGCCGTTATCGCCATCTGCTGCCGGAAGCCGCGGCGCGGTTGCGACCGCGCCTGGTCGACATGCCGTACCGGATCTTCCTCGATCTGATGCGCGCCCGCCTGGCGGCGACCGACACCGGCGCCGCGAACGGCTACGCCGACGCCGACGAGTTCATCGACGATCTGGACACCATCGACGCCAGCCTCGCCCACCATCGCGGCGATCACGCCGGCCGTTTCGCGTTGCAGCGCGTGCTGTGGCGCGCGCGCACCTTCGGTTTCCACATGGCAGCGCTCGACCTGCGCCAGGATTCGGCCGTGCACGACACGGCGCTGGCGGCGCTCGAAAAAGACGAGCAATGGCCAACGCGCGAGTTGTCGCAGCGCATCGATCGTTTGCACGCCTTGATCGACGGCGCGGCACCCACCGTACCCGATACCGAGGCGGCCGCCGGCACGCTGGCCGTCTTCCGTACCGTGCGCGAACTGCGCGGGCAATTCGGCGAGCACGCCTTCGGCCCCTACATCATCAGCATGAGCCGCAGCGCCGCCGATGCATTGGCGGTGCTGGCGCTGGCACGCATCGCAGGTTGTGTTGAAACAAATGCTTCAGGAGCGGGCGAAGTCCCGCTCGACGTCGCGCCGCTGTTCGAAACCGTCGGCGATCTGGAAGCCGCCACGGGCGTGATGCGCGCGCTGTTCGAGGATCCGGTCTACCGCAAGCACCTCGCCGCGCGCGGCGATCGCCAGATCGTCATGCTCGGCTACAGCGACAGCGCCAAGGACGGTGGCCTGCTCGCCTCGCGCTGGGCCCTGCAGCGCGCGCAGGTGGAACTGCTGGAACTCGCGCGCGAAGCCGGCGTGCGCATCGTTTTCTTCCACGGCCGTGGCGGCTCGGTCAGCCGCGGCGGCGGCAAGACCGAGCGCGCGATCATCGCCGCGCCGCGCGGCTCGGTCGACGGCCGCTTGCGCGTCACCGAGCAGGGCGAGGTGATCCATCGCAAATACGGCATTCGCGCGCTGGCCCTGCGCAATCTCGAACAGACCACCAGTGCGGTGTTGCGCGCCAGCCTGCGCCCGCGCCCGCCGGAACCGCGCGAGGGACAGTGGCGCGCGCTGGCGGCGGAACTTGCGCAGGTCTCGCGCGCGCACTACCGCGCGCTCGTACACGAACGCGAGGACTTCCCTGTCTACTTCCGCGCCGCCACGCCCATCGACGTGATCGAGCGTTTGCGCATCGGCTCGCGCCCGTCGCGGCGGCGCGAAGGCGGCATCGAAACCCTGCGCGCGATTCCCTGGGTGTTCGCCTGGTCGCAGAACCGCTCCGGCCTCACCGGCTGGTACGGCGTCGGCGCCGCCCTGCGCCACGGCATCGACACCCACGGCCTCGACACCATGGCCGCGATGGCGCGCGAATGGCCGTTCTTCGCCGCGATGCTGGACGATGTCGAGATGCTGATGGCGAAGTCGGACCTCGCCATCTTCGAGCGTTACTCGCAGATGGCCGGCGACCTGCACCCGGCGTACTTCCCCGGCATCGCCGAGGAGTTCGCCCGCACGCGCGAAGCGATCCTGGCCCTGAAGCAGCGCGACACCCTGCTCGCGGACGACTACCGGCTGCGCCTGTCGATCCGGCTGCGCAATCCCTACGTCGATCCGATCAGCCTGCTGCAGGTGGAGCTGCTGCGCCGCTGGCGCGAAGCCGGCCGCGAGGACGACGTGCTGCTGCGGGCGTTGATCGCCACCGTCAACGGCATCGCGGCGGGGATCCAGAACACCGGCTGATCCAGTCCGGGTTAACAAGCCGGCGTTTCGGTTTGTAGGGTGCAGATTGCGGCAGCTTTCGACCCAAAGCTGCCACCCAGTTGGTTCGGATGCTCGCCTTGGAGTTACAGCCACTATACAAAAGGTGGCTCTTTTGCAGTCTTGGATGTCTGCAGGAGAATCACGCAGAAGAGCTTTGCTCTCGTAACGGCGTTATATAGAAGTCTCCGCTGGTATTCCGCAGCCCATTTCATGCCTGTCGGCCAGAGCACTATTACCACGTCGAACTCTCGGTTCTTTGCACCGTGAACTGTCATAGCTCTCGTTCCAGACGACTTATCCATGCGGATTCGCTTGCGACGCGCCATCATCAATCTGATTTCGGCAACCACCTCTTCTTTGAGGAATGAAGTCTTACCTCTAGTTCTCCTCTGACAGTCCAGCCACTCAGACATTGCGAGAGAAAACGCAGGATTCATTATTCTATTGGCGCCCTCTCGAATCTGAGCGGCGTCATTGATCTCTGCCAAATGCATCAATCCGAGAAGCTCTTGCAGTTCCTGCTGGTCTGAACTTTCAAGTCGAACCGAATGAGGTCCGAGGTTCCTTTTCGACGACTTCGTAGAGCGCACAAGGTCGATCACCGATTTTGCGAATGTGCCAATCGTGGGCGATATGATCGCCGAGCTTCTAGGGGCGCGCGCGTACCACGACAGCCAATTATTAACTTGATCCGCAGTTCTCTGCGCGTTCCCAGTTACCAATAATCTGAACGTACGTGAGCCATTGGGTATCGGCAGTCCTGCCCGGAGAGCCGAGGCCGCTGCAAGAATCTCCTTGTCCTTGGTGCGCCATTGGACTTCGAGCTCTTTGTCATCGCTTGCTTCGACTAGCCAGTTGCAAAGAGGATTGATGGCTAGAGTCTCGTCCAAGCACTGAAACTCGTCAGCAGCAATCAGAGCATCAATGTGGACCGTAAGCGCCTGGACAATCCGGAGGCGCGCAGGATCCATGTCTTGAGCCTCATCGATTACAACGAGGCGATAGACCTGGCCCACCCAGCCGACAACCTCTGGGCGCTCCAGCAGGCTGGCGGCGATCTCGCAAACTTCAGTAAACGCTTCGCCGCTAGGCTCTTCGAATCCCAAATGACGCCACAAGCTCCGCCATCGCACAACAATTTGTTTCGCAAAACTATCTATGGTCTCGCAGGTGTAGCGACCATTGAGAATCTTCATTGACCTCAGTGAATCATCAAGTCTCCTTCTGGCTCCCTGCATGAAGGTTAGAGCGAGAATCTTCTCGCCTTCGTTGAGCGGACTATTAAGGAGGTACGACTTGGTTTCGTCCATCAAGGTCCAAGTCTTGCCGCATCCGGCTCCGCCTGAAAAGCTCCTTATCATGGGTGGAAAACAAAAACGCCGGCGCTGTCCTTTTTGAATCTTTCGCTTTCGGTTCCTCTGCACGCGTTGGCTAATCCATTGAATAGCTCGGCAGCTCGTGCGGAGCAAGCGTCGCTTGCAGCGACTACTTCGCTGAAAGATTCGTACAGAATTGGGTCGTTCTTTTTGGCTCTAAGGCTCGCAACCACCTCTTCTCGAGACTTGCCATTGTGGCCTTCCACCTTGCTTGGCGCGGCCGCATCGGCAGCTAAGATCCAATCCATCACCCCTTCCAAGTCTGCGCCGGTGTGCCATCTCACTATGAATACGGGTGGCAGTTCCAGTCCTCGTAGTTGTTTGACGTACTCAATTCCGGCCTCGTCGCCATCAACTAAGCATCCGACGCGGGGGTGTAGGCGCGAAAGCCTCTTGGAAATCGCAACAACATTTGCGTCCTCAGTAGGCACTACGCCGACTTCAAGTGGAAATGCTCTTTGTGTTGTTGCAGCCCAGCCTCGCCGAACTGTCAGTGAGCGAATTAGCGTCGAGATCATGCGGTGCTCCGAGCGCCCCTCAGGAACTAGAACGCTCGGCTGCATCAATGCCTCTAAGACATCTATCCTGCTCGAATGAAAGAATTTCCTTTCCCAGCTCTTAGAATCCTCTGTAAGAGCTGATTCAAAGAATGGTTCAGCTTTGATCAACCCCGATTCGTTGATCAAAAGCAAGACAGCGGTCGGGTCTGCCGAGGCAGCTACGGTTGGCGAATGCGTCGTTGTGATCGTCTGAGACGAAAGCGATTGGACTCGTTGCACAAGCTGCTGCTGGCTGGATGGAGGAAGGTGAACTTCCGGCTCCTCGAGCGCCATCACGAATCCCTCGCCAGCAAGCCCGCGTGCCTTCCCGAGCTCTAGAAGAAGGGTCAGTCCTTGTAACGACAGAAGGCCGCTGCCCTGCCTGCTCGCAGGTACGCTAGTGCCACCTTCAACGTGGTAGTGAGAGCACACTGCATCCATTACGGATTTGCTATCAGTGTTTGTAATCCTGAGCTGCAACTTTGGCGCTGAGGCCAAGTACCGCCCCATTTCTGCGTCCACATTTGCGGTGAGCTTTGACATCGCAGGATCGAGTTCCAGCGGCATTTCCGGTGCTCGAAGCCGTTCCCGCTCATTAAGCAAGGCTCTTGATGGCTGCGCCTCAGCTGCCAGCACTGTTCGCCGGAAGAGCTCGCTACCCCAAGAGAGCATCTTGTCCCATGTTCGGCTTGCTCGGACGAGATAGAACCCGACCTTGTGAACTAGCCGGCCAGGTACTTGCGTGACGTTTCCGTCTGCAAACGGATCCATCTCATCATCTGAATCATGGAAGTATCTGATCGTTTCAACTTTCAAGGTTTCTTGGTCGAAATACGCTTGAAAGGCAATTTGGCAACACAGTAATTGCTCTTGCTCGGTTCGTGCTGGATGCACAACGCCTGTTTTAGTGTCGATCCACTTCGGAACTGCTCGTCCCGGTTGAAACCATTCAGGCAGGGCGTCGGGATTGCTGGAGCCGAAATCGGCCAGGGTGGCCACTAGCTTGATCCGGTCTTCGGGTTGCGGGTTGGACTGATAAAAATCGTGCTCGGTAAGCTCTCTTACCAAGCCATCCCTCCCGAAGAGGAGTGCCATCGCTTCGACGATTGTGGTCTTGCCCGAATTGTTCGGGCCAACCAAGATCGGATGTTGCTTGAACAGAATATCGGCTTGGCGAATGCCTCTAAAGTTCCGAATAGAAAGTTTGGCGATGCGCATCCCATGCTCCCCCTGGCTGGCTGTCAATCATATCGCCACGTGGTTTTTCCCAGAGCGCCCCATAAGCGAGCAACGACGACTAAAGGGTCACTAGGTCCGCATAGTCTGTCATTGCTCCGACGGACAGAAACAGCGGTTCGAGGTGGGCAACTATCCGGCGGCGGGGCCGAAATGCGACACGAACTTCCTTTTGATATGCGTAGCCGAAGTGCTTCGCCATTTCCGGAACCTTGAACTTTGTGTAGTCGCGATATGGGTCGTAGTATGTCACCTTTCCTTCCATTGGCTCCCAGTCGGGAAAGCGCGCCAGAAAGGACGCGATCAGGCGCTGCTTGAAGCGCTCCGGGTTCTTGATGACGATTGCTGCGTCGGCCTCAAAGTCCGTAGGCATGCGATAGTGGATCTGTTCGCACATGCTAAACAGGTAGTAGTCGTCGAACACCAGCGGTAACACGACGTCGTCGTCGCCGAATTCAATCCGATGCCCCTGCATATCGAAGTGGGCTTGACCTTCGACGCGCTCTTGGTAGGTAGGGATGAAGAAGGTTCGACTAGTTTCGTCGTCCCGAACAGCGTCCAAATGGCTTACGTTGTTATAGGACTTGGCATTGGCTATCCGAAGCTTGCCTGTTTTCAGCATCGGCTCGAGAAACTCGCGCTTACCGTATTTGACGAGGATAGGTCCGGAAGGTGCCTTGTACCTTGCGAACAGTGCGACGCCAATTGGCGTTCCATGTTGAAAATACCGATGGATTGGCTCCCGAGCGGATTCAATAAGACGTCCGGGTATGCCTGCACCTCGGGCGTTGAATTCCTCCAGCATGTGGGTGAAGGTCTGCATGAACTCATCGGTTTCAGTGAGCGGAACAAGTTGCAGCTTGCCGGACTCGCCGATCTCGCCAACATTCATGAATATGTGCCGGAATCTCTCGGCAATGCGCTCGTCAGGCGCGCCGATCAGGTAGGGTCTGGCCAAATAGGCATGGCGCCAAACTTCATGTAGTGCAAGTCGTCGGGGCTGTTCCGACTTCCGCTCATAGAACAGTCGGCGTTCGTCAATGGCCTTCAGTCGCTCGCGGATCTGGTTGACGCTGACTTTCCCCATAAAGTCATTATTGGCCAGACAGCGGTTTATGCACCACTCAACGTCCGCTCCTGGCCGATATCAGCCATTGCTTATTTGCTCTGCGGCGTTGCATCAAGCCAAAGATCTAACTTGACGTATACTCCCTGGGAGTACCGGGATATCCGCCATGCCCCACACCGCCCACGAAAAAAAGCGCGCCCTCACCCGCCTGCGCCGCATCCGCGGCCAGACCGACGCGCTCGAGCGCGCGATCGAACAAGGCGCGGAGTGCAGCGCCGTGTTGCAGCAGCTCGCGGCGATCCGCGGGGCGGTGAACGGGTTGATGGCGGAGGTGCTGGAGAGCCATCTGCGCGAGGAGTTCGGCGACATCGCCGAGAACGACGCGGGCATCCAGCAGGCCATCGCGCTGGTGCGTTCCTATCTGAAGTGATCCGAGTCTGAAGTCATCTGAGGGAGTTGCTCATGAAATCACGCGCCGCCGTGGCGTTCGAAGCAGGCAAGCCGTTGCAGATCGTCGATATCGACGTGGCGGGGCCGAAGGCCGGGGAAGTGCTGGTGAAGATCCACGCCACCGGCGTTTGCCACACCGATGCGTTCACGCTCAGCGGCGACGATCCGGAAGGCATCTTCCCGGCCGTGCTCGGGCATGAGGGTGGCGGCGTGGTGGTGGAGGTCGGGGAAGGCGTGACCAGCGTGGCGCCGGGCGATCATGTGATTCCGCTGTACACGGCCGAATGCCGCAAGTGCAAGTTCTGTCTGTCCGGCAAGACCAATCTCTGCCAGGCGGTGCGCGCGACGCAGGGCAGGGGGCTGATGCCGGACGGCACCACACGCTTTTCCTACAACGGGCAGCCGATTTATCACTACATGGGCTGCAGCACCTTCAGCGAGTACACGGTGGTGCCGGAGATTTCGCTGGCGAAGATCGATCCGGCCGCGCCGCTGGAGAAGATGTGTCTGCTCGGCTGCGGCGTCACCACCGGCATCGGCGCGGTCCACAACACGGCGAAGGTGAAGGCGGGCGATTCGGTGGCGGTGTTCGGGCTCGGCGGCATCGGGCTGGCGGTGATCCAGGGCGCGAAGCAGGCGCAGGCGGGGCGGATCATCGCGGTCGACACCAATCCGGGCAAGTTCGAGCTCGCGAAGTCGATGGGCGCCACCGATTGCGTGAATCCGAAAGAGCACGACAAACCGATCCAGGACGTGATCGTGGAACTGACCGATGGCGGCGTGGATTTCAGCTTCGAATGCATCGGCAACGTCGATGTGATGCGCGCGGCGCTGGAGTGCTGCCACAAGGGCTGGGGCGAGAGCGTGATCATCGGCGTGGCGGGCGCGGGGCAGGAGATCCGCACGCGGCCGTTCCAGCTCGTCACGGGTCGCGTGTGGCGCGGCACCGCGTTCGGTGGCGTGAAGGGCCGCACGCAGTTGCCGGGCATGGTGGAGCAGGCGATGCACGGCGAGATCGATCTGGATCCCTTCATCACGCACACGCTGCCGCTGGAGCGAATCAACGAGGCCTTCGATCTGATGCATGAGGGCAAGTCGATCCGCACGGTGATCCATTACTGATGAGCACGCACTGATGGAGCGCGTCGAACGACATGCCGCGTCCGGCGGCAGACAGGAAGTCTGGACGCATCGCTCGCAAGTGCTGGATTGCGACATGCGTTTCGCGATCTATCTGCCGCCGCAGGCACGGCGGGAGCGCGTGCCGGTGCTGTACTGGTTGTCCGGCCTGACCTGCACCGAGCAGAACTTCATCACCAAGGCTGGCGCGCAGCGGTATGCCGCCGAGCACGGCATCGCCATCGTGGCGCCGGATACGAGTCCGCGCGGCGAAGGCGTGGCGAACGATGCGGCCTACGATCTTGGTCAAGGCGCCGGCTTCTACGTCAATGCCACGCGGGCGCCGTGGACGCGGCATTATCGGATGTACGACTACGTCGTCGAGGAATTGCCGAAGCTGGTCGAAGCGCAGTTTCCGGTCGGTGATGCGCGCGCGATCAGCGGGCATTCCATGGGCGGGCATGGTGCGCTGGTGATCGCGCTACGCAATCCCGGGCGTTATCGCAGCGTGTCGGCGTTCTCGCCGATCGTGGCGCCGTCGCAGGTGCCGTGGGGCGAGAAGGCCTTCGCCGCGTATCTGGGCGAGGATCGCGAGGCGTGGAAGGCATACGATGCCGTCGAGCTGATTGCGACGGCGTCCGAACGGTTGCCCTTGTTCGTCGATCAAGGCGATGCGGACGAATTCCTGGGCACGCAGCTGAAACCGGAATTGTTGCGAAGCGCGTGCGAGGCCGCGGGACATCCGCTCAATCTGCGCCTGCAGTCCGGCTACGACCACAGCTATTACTTCATCGCCAGTTTCATCGGCGAGCACGTCGCGCATCACGCGCGTGCGCTGCGCGGCTGAGGCGTTTCAATTCGCCGCGCTCACCGGGCGCAGACGAAACACCACCATCCAGCCGGCGAGCGCCGCGATCGCGGCGAACAGGTAGACCGACGGATAGCCAAACTGCATCGCCAGCAGGCCGGCGATCGGGCCGGTCATCGCGTAGGCCACGTCCTGGAACGCCGCATACGCGCCCAATGCGGTAGCGCGTACCTGCGCGGGCACGCGGCGCACGGCTTCCACGCCGAGCGCGGGATACAGCAGCGAGCATCCCGCGCCGGTCAGGGCGGCGCCGAGAAATCCCATCCACGGCGCCTGCGCCTGCCAGAGCACGAGCAGGCCGGCGGTTTCGATCAGCATCAGGATCAGGGCCACGCGGCGGCCGCCGAGTTTGTCCGGCAGGTGGCCGAACAGCAGCCGCATGCCGACGAAGGTGACGCCGAAGCAGGTCAGCGTCCAGCCCGCGCCACGCCATCCGCGTGCCGCGAAATACAGGGTAATGAAGGCATTGATGCTGGCGATGCCGACGCCTTGCAGCATCAGGCCGAACGACGGCGGCGCGATCTTCGCGAGCACGGTACGGAACGGCAGGCGATGACCGCCGAGCGGCGCGACTGGTGCCACGCCGAGGGTCAGTGCCAGTCCGGCTAGCGGCAGCACGATCGTGGCCACGCCGACCCAGACGAAACCGCCGTACTCATGGATCGCCAGTCCCAGCGGCGCGCCGGCCGCGAGCGCGCCGAAGATCGCCACGCCGGTCCA
The DNA here is from genome assembly GCF_058803905.1 of Luteimonas sp. GW821-FHT14E02. Lineage (NCBI taxonomy): Bacteria > Pseudomonadati > Pseudomonadota > Gammaproteobacteria > Lysobacterales > Lysobacteraceae > Luteimonas > Luteimonas sp. GW821-FHT14E02. Next base: position 30,877 of record NZ_JBXAPK010000010.1, read on the forward strand.
GGTGATCACTTTGCCCGAGTGCGCGGCACCGATGGCGCCGATGGCCCAGGCCATCATGCCGGTGACCAGCAGGCTTTCGCCCACGCCCAGCAGCAGACGGCCGACGATCAGGACGGGAAGCTGGCCGTCGTGCGGCAGCCATGTGGAAGTCACGTAGCACGCGCCGGCCACGGCGGCGAGCCAGCAACCGCCGCGCATCGCCCGTCGTGCACCGGTGGTGTCGGCCAGTTGGCCGGCGTAGCCGCGGGTGACGATGGTGGCGAGGAACTGCACGCCGATCGTCACGCCGACGATGAAATCGCTGTAGCCAAGGGTCTGGCGCACGTGCAGCGGCAGCACGGGCAGCGGCAGGGCGACGGTGAGGTAGCCGAGGAAGATCGCCACGCACAGGCGCAGCAGGGCGCGGTCGGGGGAGGAAGGCGGAGCGGCGGCGGTCATCGACCGGCATCCTAGCGGTTGTCGTGCCGGGGGCGTGCTGATATTGCCGGACGATGCGCGCGACTGAGCGTGCTATTGCAGGGCGAAGTCGGTGTAGACGAAGCGCTCGTCGCGCAGCACCGTTTCGCCGCGGACCAGCGCGAGCGGCTGCGAGAACATCGGGCCGGCGCGGACGCAGGTGTGGAACTCGCCGTTCTCGCCGCAGGGATCGCAGTGCGGTGGCAGCTCGCGCAGCAGGTCCGCATCGAAATCGCGGCCGCTGTAGCGGCCGTCGAGTTGCCGCGCGTCCACGCAGCACAAGGCCGCGCGCAGGCCGCCGGCGAGCATGTCGCGCGCCAGTCGTGCCGTGTCCGCACCGAACAGGGGCGTCATGATGTCCCAGCCCGCTTCGGCCAGGCGTTGCTCGCGATAGGCGCGGATGTCTTCGAGGAACAAATCACCGAAGGCGGTGGTGCGCAATTGCGGCCAGCGTGCGCCGGCTTCTTGCAACGCTTTCGTCATCGCTGCTTCGTAGTGCGCGTTGTCGCACTCGCGCGGGATCATGGCTTCGATCAGCGGCAGTCCGGTCGCCTTTGCTTGTGCATGCAGCACGTCGCGGCGGATGCCCTGCATGGAGACGCGCTGGTATTCCTGCGTGATCGTGGTGAGCAGCGCCACCACTTCCACGTCCTCGCGCTGGCGCAGCACGTGCAGCGTCCACGCCGCGTCCTTGCCGCCGCTCCAGGCCAGCAGGACCTGTTTGCGCTCACTCATGCGGGTGAATCGACGGATCGGACGTTTGCTTGCGGACGTGCCACGTCGAGACGGGGCCTGCGCGGCCGGCACGCCCCGCCGAGGCTGCATTTACGCAGCCGACACATCCCGCAATTCCCACGCGCTGCCGGCCAGCAGCCGCAGGCGATGCTTGAACACGGCGCCCGGCAGCGACGTCACTGCGATCAGATCGATATGCAGGTCATCCTGCTGGCCGTTGACGGTGGCGCCGGGGTCGGTGGCGCCCAGGGCGGGATCGACGCCGTCCGGGTCGTCCTGCTTCGCGCGCCAGCGCCCGAACAGCGCGTCGCTGCGCAGCGCTTCCTGCAGTTCCTGCGCGAGGCCCTCGGCCCCCTGGGACCGAAAGGCGAATTCGCCGGCGCCGCGCGCCTTGGCGGGGTCGGGCAGGCTGATGTAGTAGCGTGCGGCCATGAGCGGTCCGTGCGATGAAGATGGCGTGGAAGCCTATCAGCCGCGCGTTAGCGGGATGTTGAGATATCCGCAACGGCGCGTTGCGCGAGCGTGGTCGCGCGGCGCGCTCACGCGAACGGGTGCGCCTCCGCGGCGAAGCCCACGACCACCGCGCCCTTGCCGACATTGACCATGCCGGTCAGGCTCATCACGCTCTCGAACACTTCCACGCCATGCACCTCGCAGGCCTCGCGCAGCGCGTCGTAGCCGGGCATCGCGCGCATCTCGTCGAGCTCGCCGCCGTAGCAGAGGGCGAGGGTGGGCGTCATCAGCCCGGCGGTGACGCGGCGCGCGGCGAATTCGAACAGCTTCTGCACGGCCGGCTCGAAGCCCTTGACCTTGCCGACCGGGCCGGTATCGCCGCGGTAGGCGTGCAGGATCGGCTTGATGTCCAGGGCGGTGCCGAGCGCGGCGCTGAGCAGGCTCACGCTGCGGTCGCCCTTGGCGCGGCCGCGGTTGCGGATGTAGTACAGATCGCGCGGCACCGCGTAGCCGTGGGTGTGCATGGCGATGTGTTCCAGGCGCGCGCGGATCTTGGCCGGTCCTTCACCGGCCTCGCGCAGACGCACCGCCTCCACCGGCAGGATGGCCTGCGCGCAGAACAGGTTCTGCGTATCGATCAGGCGCAAGGCGAACGGCGTGGTGTTGCCGGCGGCGCTGCGGATCGGCCTGTAGTCGTTGAGGATGGCGTAGCTCGCCTTCTGCGCGTTGTCGTAGATCGGGCTGCGCGTCTTGGTGACGGTCAGGCAGAAGACGTGGTCGTAGTCGATGACCAGCCGCTCCAGGAACAGATCGTGGATCTGCTGCACCGTGAACGGACTGGTCTCCGCATTGGCGCCGCGCTCGGCGATGTGCGAATGCAGGAAGGCGAGGGTGGCCTCGGGATCGCGATAGTCCACCTGGATGGCATCGTCGATCCGGATGGTGACCGGCAGGATGACGATGCGGTGTTGTTCGATGAAGTCCTTTGGCAGGTCGCAGGTCGAGTCGACGACGATCCCGATGCGCATGGTGAGTCCCGTTCCCCCTAAACGGGCAACGCTACCAGTCTTGCCCGGAAACGCTCTGTGAGCAGGATCACGCTATATGAGGAGCTGGGCGCTACGAATAGCTAGGCGCGTCGGATTCCGACAGGAAGTGTCGAGACGCGTCGCATCTCGGCATCGTCGAACAGGGCGGGATCGTGCAAGGCCGCCATCGCCAGGTCGTGCGCGTCGTTGCCCCAGATCAGGTCGTTGCCGATCGCCAGCGTCGGCACGCCGAAGACGCCGGCGGCGGTGGCCTTGGCGGTGTTGTCGCGCAGCGCGGTCTTCACCGCGTCGCTGCCGATCGCCTCCGCCGCCACGCCGAGCTGCGCGGCCAGCGGTGCGATCGCCTCGGCGCCGTCGACGGCGCGGCCCTCCGCCCAGATCCAGTCGAAGATCGTGCTGACGGCTTGCGGGGTGCTGCCCGCGGCGATGCACAGGCGCAGCGCCGGCAGCGGATTGAACGGGTGCAAGGGCGGAAAGCGGAAGGGAATGCCCTCCTGCCGAGCCCGCCACACCACGTTGCGATAGGTGAACTCGCGCTTGTGCGGGATCTCGGCCGGTCCGCGGATGCCGAGCTCGTTCAAGATCGCGCCGAACACGATCGGCACCGGCTCGATGCCGAATGCGTCCGCATGCGCGGCCAGCTTCCGCCATTGCAGGTAGGAGAACGGCGAAACGAAGTCGAAATACCAGCGCGGTTTCGATGCCATGGCGGCAGTGTAGCGGCTCCGCCGGCAGGCGTCGCACCTGCCTGACCCGCCTCGCGCATGAGAAAATGCCAAAACTCAGGAGGCGACCCACGTGAAAGAAAAAGAACAAATCGTCAACAACTGGCTTCCGCGCTACACCGGCGTTCCACTGGACGGCTTCGGCGAGCACATCCTGCTAACCAACTTCGGCGGCTATCTCGGCCATTTCAGCCGCCTGACCGGTGCCGAGATCGTCGGTCTCGACCGTCCCATGCCCAGCGCCACCGCCGATGGCATCACCATGATCAACTTCGGCATGGGCAGCCCGAACGCGGCGACGATGATGGACCTGCTGTCGGCGATCGAGCCCAAGGCGGTGCTCTTCCTCGGCAAGTGCGGCGGGCTCAAGCGCAAGAACGAACTCGGCGACCTGATCCTGCCGATCGCCGCGATCCGCGGCGAGGGCACCAGCAACGACTACCTGCCGCCGGAAGTGCCGGCGCTGCCGGCGTTCGCCCTGCAGCGCGCGGTCTCGACCATGATCCGCGACATGGGCCAGGACTACTGGACCGGCACCGTCTACACCACCAACCGCCGCGTCTGGGAACACGACGAGGCCTTCAAGGAATACCTGCGCAAGCTGCGCTGCATGGCGATCGACATGGAGACCGCCACGATCTTCGCCGCCGGCTTCGCCAACCGCATTCCCTGCGGCGCGTTGCTGCTGGTCAGCGATCAGCCGATGATTCCCGAAGGCGTGAAGACCGAAGCCTCCGACGCGCGCGTCAGCGCCGAGTACGTCGAACGCCATATCCAGATCGGCATCGAGGCGCTGCGCCTGATCCGCCGGCATGGCAAGTCGGTGCGGCATTTGAAGTTCGACGAATGAACCTCGACGAGTGAGCCAGGCCGGACGAGCATCACGACGCCCGTTTCGAGAGGCCAGTGAATATCTTGCGCAATCCCTACCGGAGATCACCATGACCACCCAGACCTACACCGGCGGCTGTCACTGCGGCAGCGTTCGTTATGAAGTGGACCTCGATCTGGCCGAAGGCGGCGGCCGCTGCAACTGCTCGATCTGCCGCAAGACCCGCAACTGGTCGATGAGCGTGAAGCCGGACGCGTTCCGCCTGCTCAGCGGCGCGGATGCCACGATCGACTACAGCCGCAACGGCCTGACCCACTGGCCGTTCTGCAAGACCTGCGGCGTGCGCGCCTACGGCTACGGCGACATCGAGGAAGTCGGTGGCAAGTACGTGTCGGTCAATCTGGCCTGCCTGGAGGTCGATGACGAACAGCTGGCCGCAGCGCCGATCAAGTATTTCAACGGCCGCGACAACGACTGGTGGCACGAGCCGTCGGACGCCGAGAAGAAGTTCCTGTGATGGCGGCGGTGGCCACTCCAGGCGAGATCGTCGCGTTCTGGCGCGAGGCCGGTTACGTGAAGTGGTTTCAGGGAGGCAAACTCTTCGACGAGGAATGCCACGACCGTTTCCTCGACGCGCACCATGCCGCCGCGCGGCGCGAGTTCGAGCACTGGATGGAGACGGCCGAGGGCGCGCTGGCGCTGCTGTTGCTGCTCGATCAGATTCCACGCAATGTTTTCCGGGGCAGCGGCCATGCCTTCGCCACCGACGGATTGGCGCGGCACTATGCCGCGCACGCAGTCGAGGCCGGGCTCGATCTCCAGGCCGAGCCGGCGCTGCGCGCTTTCTTCTATCTGCCGTTCGAGCACTCCGAAGCGATCGCCGACCAGCGGCGTTCGGTGGAGCTGTTCCGCGACCTCACCGACGGCGGTTACGACAAGTACGCGCAGGCCCATCTGGATGTGATCGAGCGCTTCGGCCGATTTCCGCATCGCAATCGCGCCCTGGGGCGCGAGAACACGGCCGAGGAACAGGCCTGGCTGGATGCCGGCGGCGGGTTCTGAAGCCCTTCTTGGTGCCGAAGACGCAGAGAAACTCTGCAGGGGCGTCTGGCAAAAATACTCGTCATCCCGGCGAAAGTCGGGATCCAGCCCTTCGTCCAGACAATGAATCTCTCAAGAAAAACTGGATCCCGGCTTTCGCCGGGATGACGAATGGAGAGAAGACGATTCTCCCGCGGTTCCGTTAAAAGCGCCTGATGTGAAACGCTCAGTAGCGCGGCACGGCGGGATCGGCCGTCTCGCTCCACGCCTCGATGCCACCGGCGATGTTGTAGACCTCGCGGAATCCCAACTGGCGGAAATGCTCTGCCGCCTGCGCGCTGCGGCCGCCGTGATGGCAGAGGAAGGCGAGCGGTGTTTCCTTCGGCAGCGATTCCAGTGCGGCGGCGCCACCGTCGAGCGTTGAAAAAGCACCACGGATCGTAGCCAGGGCGCGTTCGTCCGGCGGCCGCACATCGACGACGGTCAATTTGCCTTCGGCCAGACGGGCGGCGGCATCCTGCGGCGACAACTCGCCCACCGGCGGCGGTGCGTTCGGATTCTCGATGATCAGCCCGCGTCCGCGCGCATCGTCGACGAAATCGATGACCAGGCCGTCGGCGCGACGTGCGCCGGCGACGTCGATCTGGATGCGCACGCCTTCGCTTTCCGTCGTGATCGCGCTGGCATCTTCCGGCGCCAATTGCAGGCGCGTGCGGAAGGCGCGGTCGATGTCCAGGCGCACGACCACGCCGTCGCCGGCATCGGCGACCGCCTTGCGCAGCATTTCCGCCGCCGTCGGCGTCACCGTGATGGTTGGCGGCGTGCGATCGGGCGGCGGCAGTCCGAGCGCGGCGTGCAATTCGCCGGTGTTGACCATCTGCTCGATGATGTCGCTGCCGCCGACCAGTTCGCCGTCGATGTACAACTGCGGGATCGTCGGCCAGTCGCCGTAGAGCTTGATGCCTTCGCGGATCTCGGGATCGGACAGCACGTCGACGTGGGCGTAATCGACGTCGAGCGTGCCCAGCGCCGCCACCGCCTTGGCCGAGAACCCGCATTGCGGCGCGCGCGGCTCGCCCTTCATGAACAGGACGATGCGGTGGTCGCGCAGCAGCGTGTCGATGCGGGTGCGGACGTTGGGGTCGAGCGTCATGGAATCTCCAGAATTCGGCAGGTTCGGGTGGTGCGGTTCGAACCTTGCATGGTACGCCGCGCCGCGGCCGGCCGTGGCCGCGTGGCATGATGACCGGATGCCCAGAGCGTTCCATTTGCATCGCGTTCCGCGCCATCCCCATGCCTGGTGGGGGCTGCTGGCAGTGTCGCAGGGGCTGGTGATCGCGCTGTGGTGGCGCTTCGGCTGGACGACCGGGTTGCCGGCGATGCTGGCGACCCATGCGGTGCTCCTGTGGGGCGTGTTCCGGCCGCAGTCGCCGCTCTATTCACCGGTGTTGACGCACCTGCCCACCGACGAGCGTTGCGTGTGGCTCACGATCGACGATGGCCCCTCGCAAGACACCTTGCCACTGCTCGATCTGCTCGACGCCCATGATGCGAAGGCGACCTTCTTCCTCGTCGGCGAACGCGCCGCGGCGCAACCCGAGCTGGTGCGCGAGATCGCGCGCCGCGGTCACGGCATCGGCAACCACAGCTACACGCATCCCTCAGCCTGGTTCTGGGCGCTGGGGCCACGGCGCATGCGCGGGGAGATCGTGCGGTGCCAGGACACGTTGCACGCGATCACCGGCACCGCGCCGCGCTGGTTCCGCGCCGTGGTGGGGATGGCGAATCCGTTCGTGTCGGCGCCGTTGCGCGATCGCGGACTGGCACGCGCGGCTTGGGATGCGCGCGGCTTCGACGCGGTGGAAAGCGATGCCGCGAAAGTGCTGGCGCGGATCGAACGCGGTCTGTCGCCCGGCGCGATCGTGCTGCTGCACGAGGGCGCGGGGCATGGACGCAACCTGGAGACGATCACACTTCTTTTGCGACGCCTGTATACACTCGGCTACCGCTGCGTGCTGCCCGAGCAAATCGAGGTGCGGGAGGCGACGCAGGCCTGATGTTGTCGTGCCCGATGTCGCCATGGCTTGATGTCGCCATGTTTCACATCGTTTTCATCGTCGCGAAATTCGGGCGTGTCGAATTTTGTCAGCGGCCCAATTGCGGCAACCATCGAATTTGATTTTAAAATCAAATAGTTGCGAAATTGCCGCAAAAACCGGAGTTTCCCTGAATGCGTCCAGGCGAGCCAAGGATATTGCGCTGCAGCGTGCAACGCCGATTTTGACGTGATTACTCTAACGCCCGTTTCAATCCAGTATTCAAATCCGGAATTGGAGCCGGTATCCGCCGGTCGGGTTGGAATTGTCTTGCGGAAATGATGCCGTGAACAGCCAGAACCCAAGTCCCAGCAATACCCGGGCTCGCCTGCTCGAAGCGGCGGAAGCGCTGTTCATCGAGCATGGCTACGAAGGCATGTCGCTGCGTCAGATCACCAGCTACGCCGAGGTCAATCTGGCGGCGGTGAACTATCACTTCGGCAGCAAGGAAGCGCTGGTCCAGGAATTGCTGTCGGCCCGCCTGGATCGCCTCAACCAGGAACGCCTGCAATTGCTGTCGATCTGCGAGGAGAACAGCGGCGACTCGCCGATGGACGCCTGCGCGGTGCTCAGCGTGCTGTTCGTGCCCGCGGTCCGGCTCAGCCGCGATGACGTCGGCGGCATGGCGTTCATGCGGCTGCTCGGGCGCGTGTACAGCGATTCCTCGCCCTTCATCCGCGACTATCTGCACGAGCACTATCAGCCCATTTACGGGCGTTTCTTCGAGGCTTTCGCGCGCGCGCTTCCGCATCTGTCGCGCAATGAACTCGGCATGCGCCTGCATTTCTGCCTGAAGGCGCTCTCCGGCGTGCTGGCCGGCGAGAACATGGACGAATTGATCTCGGCGCTGTGCATGGGCGAACCCGTCAACGATTCGCTGATGCTGGCGCGGCTGATTTCTTTCATCTCGCCGATGCTGACCGCGCCGTTCGAGAACGGCGAGCAGATCCGCAACGTCGAGCAGGTCATGGGCATGGCCGATGTCGCCGCACGCGCGACCGATGCCCAGACGCAGGCCGAGCACGAGGCCGGGAACGCCAACAAATCACAGGGGATCCTGCCGCCGTGGGCTGCCAGGGTGGTGGGGACATGAGCGGATGGGCGGCCTTCGCGGCCGACACCACATCGGCGCGGTAGGGGAAAAGAAGGCAATGGCCAATACAGTGTCATGGTCGCGTGAGCCCGCTTCACTCGCTGAATACGGCGAGGACGGTCTCAGCCAGTGGAACAACGTTTCACTGCGCTATCGCACGCCCCTGCGCGGCTTTTTCTCCAAACGCGTCAAGGATGCCGCCGAGGTCGACGACCTCATTCAGGAAGTCTTCCTGCACCTGATCCGCCGCGCCCGCGGCGGCCCGATCGAGCATGTCGAACAATATGTCTTCCAGGTCGCGGCCAATGCGCTGCGCGACTGGGGACGCCGCCGCCAGGTCCGGGACCAGGACGCGCACGAGTCCTTCGACGAAGAAATCCACCAGCCCGTTACGGATATTTCGCCGGAGCGCGTCTTACTGGGGAAGGAAGCGATCAAAGTGGTCAGCGCCGTACTGCGCGGACTGCCGGAACGGACCCGCGACGTGTTCGTGCTGCGGGCACTGGAAAAGCGCAAGTACGCGGAGATCGCAGCCATGATGGGCATTTCGGTGCGGGCGGCCGAAAAGCACATGGCCAAGGCCCTGGCGCAGTTGGCTTGCGCGATGGACAGGGCCGGGGGACGGGATTGAGGGGCGCGCCGCCCGGGCAACAGGCGGCGCGCGCTCGATGGGTTTGGCAGGATAGGAACTGGCTTGCGGGATCTGATGGGTCGCTGGAGCGCGTCGACCGGGTCTTGCTAGAGGTAACAGTGGAATGAAGTGGAAAATCTCGCCAAACCGGGACAACCCGGCCGAGCACTCGCCCGACAGTATCGACGAGGCGGCGGCGCGGTGGAGCGAGATCCTGCGCGACGCCGGCGACGACCGGCAGGTGCGCGAAGCGTTCGAGGCCTGGCAGTCGCATTCGCCGCAGAATGCGATGGCCTTCCGGCGTGTGGAGGCGGCGCAGACATTCATTTCCTCGATCGCCGATACCTCCGACGAAATGCAGAGGCTGCGCCGCGAGACGCTGGCGCGCGCGGTCGGCGTCGAGCCGCATTGCTCGCACTGGTGGCGCAATTCGGCCGTCGCCGCCTCCTTGATGGCCGCGGCCGTGCTCGGCATGTTCGCCATGAACCCGAATGCGTCGCGGCAGATCTACCACGATGCCCGCGATGCGATTGCTGGCAACATCTATCAGACCGGAGTCGGCCAGACCTCGGTGGTGTCCCTGGACGACGGCTCGGTGGTCACCCTGAACACGAACAGCCGCATTTCCGTGCATTACGGGCAGGGCGTGCGCGGCATCACCCTGGAGCGCGGGCAGGCCTTGTTCAAGGTGGCGAAGGATCGCGCGCATCCGTTCGTGGTCAGTGCCGGCGGGCGCCAGGTGACGGCGCTCGGAACCGAGTTCGACGTGCATCTGTCCGACCAGCTCTTCGAGGTCACCCTGCTGGAAGGGCGGGTCACGGTGACGCGCGATGATCACGGTCATGCCCCCGCCACTGCCGGCAAGGCCAAGGCGGCGCCGCTGCTGGCCGAGTTGCGGCCCGGGCAACAGTTCGTCGCCGTTGCCAAGGCGGTGCCGCAGGTGCGCCCGGCCGATGTGAGGCGCGTGATCAGTTGGCGCCACGGCCAGATCGTGTTCGAGAACGAACGCCTCGAGGACGCCATCGCCGAGATGAATCGTTATTCGCGCCGGCAGGTCGTGCTGAGCGATGCGCGCCTGGCTTCGCTGAAGATCAGCGGCGCATTCAATACCGGCGACGTCGGTACTTTCGTCGAGGCGCTGACGGATTATTTCCCGATCGAGCGCGCCACGCGCGATGACGACACCATTGTTCTGAAATCGCGCCCGACCAGCACGCGCGGATAGATCGCCGACACGGATTGCATGGGCGAAGGTCTCCGTGTTTCTCCTGTAACCATGCGCATGAAGTCGACGTCACGTCGATGACGTCATCTTGTTCCCGTGATCATTCGGGACGAATGCCACCGAGATGCTTCATGCGCGGAACGATCACGCATCGTTTCAACAAGCGCATGCATCAAGCATGCTGCATTGCAAAATAAGACTCGCAGGTTCAAGAAATGACATGACAGATCGCAACCATGCATTTGCAGGTTCGGGTTTTTCGGCGGGCCGCGTCTGTATTGGAACGAGATTGCCAAAAGTCGGTCCGGAACCAGAGGGGAGAGCGAATGCAAGTGCGAGACCAGAGTCGTTCGTTGAAGCGTGCAATGAAGCCCTGCGTGTTGTTCCTGGCATTGGTGCCGTGTCTGACGGCCTATGCGCGCAATGACGACGTGGCGACAGCGAAGTTCAACATTCCGCAGCAACAGCTCGATGCCGCACTGTCCGAATACGCGCGCCAGAGTGGCAAGCAGCTGCTCTACGCCCCCGAGCTTGCGGCCGGCAAGACCGCGCACGCCGTGCAGGGCGAGAAGACGCCGACACAAGCGTTGCAGGAATTGCTGGCGGGAACCGGTCTCGACTATGCCACCAACGCATCCGGCGCGATCCTGATCAGCGATCGCACCAACAGCAATGTCGGCGGCGGCGCGGAGGCAAAGCCAGCCGCAGCGGAGACGCAGGGAAACGCCCAGGAGGTCGCCGAAGCGCAGCCGGCGGCGCCCTCCCAGGAAGCAGAGGCGCAACAAGCGGCGCCCGAAACAACGGCAAGCCAGAGTAGATCCGGAAGCGCCACCACCCTCGACACGATCGTGGTGACCGCGCAGAAGAAGGTCGAGAACATCCAGAAGGTGCCGATCGCGATCACCGCCTTCGGCGGCGAGGAGCTCAACGATCGCAAGATCGAAACCGGCGCCGACCTGGTCACCGCCACGCCGAACGTCAGCTTCTCCAAGACCAACTTCGCCAGCTACAACTTCCAGATCCGCGGCATCGGCACGCAGGCCTTGTCGGTCACCACCGACCCGGCCGTGGCGATCAGCTTCAACAGCACGCCGATGATCCGCAATCGCCTGTTCGAGCAGGAATACTTCGACGTCGAGCGCGTCGAGGTGCTGCGCGGACCACAGGGCACGTTGTACGGCCGCAACGCGACCGCCGGCGTGGTCAACATGATCCCGAACCTGGCGAACCCCGACGCGTTCGAGGCCAATGTCAAGGGCGAGATCGGCAACTACGACACCACGCGCATCAACGGCATGATCAACGTGCCGCTCAGCGATACGTTCGCGTTCCGCCTAGCCACGCAGTACACCAAGCGCGACGGTTACGACCACAACACGGTCACGAACAAGGACGTCAACGACCGCGACATCCTCGGCGTGCGTGGTTCGCTGGCCTGGAAGCCCAGCGATCGCTTCAATGCCAGTCTGGTCTGGGAGCACTTCCAGGAAGACGACATGCGCGCGCGCACCGGCAAGCAGCTTTGCCACAACGATGCGAGCCGCACGACGCTCGGTGCGCTGACGCTGCGGCCGGGCGACGGCAGCTTCATGAGCCAGGGCTGCAAGGACGGATCGCTCTACGACAACGATGCCTTCGGCGTCCCCAACGGCGCCAGCCTGCCGTTCGTGCTCGGTGCCGCCACAGCCGGCGGCATCATCGGTCTGACGCCGGACTTCAACGTCGCCACCTTGATCAAGTACGGTCTCGATCCCTATGCCGGCGTCACGCAGTCGCACGACATGCGCAAGATCGCCACCAGCTACGACCCGAAGTTCGAGGCCACGAACGACGTGGCGCAGCTCAACTTCGACGTGGCCATCGGCGACCATCTGAATTTCGTGTCGCAGACCCTGTACACGAAGGACCAGTACTACTCGACCCAGGACTACGGGCGCTTCCAGTCCAATCCGATCTTCACTCCCACGGATGGATTGTTGGGCTTCGATCCGAACTTCAATCTCGTTCCCGCTTACCCGTTGACGCCGGGCGGGGTGTACTGCGATCCGCAACTCGGTTGTTCCGATCGTTTGCTCACCGTCGATCTGGTCGATTCCGAAAGCACGCAGTGGTCGCAGGAGTTCCGCCTGCAGTCCTCGTACGACGGCCCGTTCAACTTCAACGTCGGCGCGAACTATCTGGAATACAAGGTCGACGAAAGCTACTACGTCTTCAGCAATGTGCTGACCGCCATTGCCCAGTCGACTTTCAACTCCAGCGGCATCGGCGCGCGTCCGCGCGATTGCGCGGCGGGTTCGGGCACCGCGATAGATGCCAGCACCGGTGAAGTGGTGCCTTGCGTCTACATCGATCCCAATACACTGAATGGCATCAACGGCCAGGGTCACAACTATTTCCGCAGCCGCAACGTCGCCAAGACGAAATCCACGGCGATCTTCGGAGAAGGCTACTGGCAGATCAACGACAAGGTGAAACTGACGGCCGGCCTGCGCTGGACACGTGACGTCAAGACCACGACGCCGTATCCGAGCCAGCTCCTGCTCGCGGGAACGAAGTTGCCGTCCTACTACCTCGGTGGCGGCTACACCGGTTACGGCTATCCGGCCGGCCCGGAAATCCGTCAGACTTGGAACGAGCCGACCGGCCGCCTGGTCCTCGACTGGTCGCCGGATCTGTCGTTCACCGACAGCACCATGATCTATGCCTCGCTCGCGCGCGGCTACAAGGCCGGTGGCACCAACTCTCCGGGCGTGGGCGCCGATCCGGCGCTTCTCAGCTTCACGCAGCGTGATCCGCGCTTCAAGGCGGAATACGTCAATGCGTTCGAGATCGGCATGAAGAACGTCATGGCCGGCGGCAAGTTCATCTTCAACGCCACGGCGTTCTACAACGATTACAAGGATTATCAGGTTTCGCAGATCCAGGACCGTGCCACCTTGAACGAGAACTTCGACGCCAAGACCTGGGGCGCCGAGTTCGAGGCCGTGTGGCGGCCGACCGATGCGTTCCAGCTCAGCGGCAATGTCGGTCTGTTGCGCACGCGTGTCGGTTCGAATCAGTACTCCATCGACGTGATGGATCGCACGGCCGGCAATCCGGACTGGGTCGTGGTGCGGCCGTGGCTGCAGCTGGCCTCGAACTGCATCGCGCCCAAGGCGCTGGTGGAGACCGCGCTGACCAACTGGTATGCCAACAATCCGGATACCAGCCTTCCCATCCTGCTCAACAGCTTCTGCTCGGTGAACACGCCCACGGCGGGCGGTGGCTTCACCAGCGACGGTGGCTTCAACGGCGGGCCGGGTGTCTGGGCGGGCGGCGCCGGCCCCAACTACCTGGGCGATGGCAATTACTACAACCCGCTCATCGATGCGCCCAATGGCGGTGCCGGCTTCGCCAAGAACGTCGGCGGCAACGAACTGCCCAACGCGCCGCATCTCACCGTCAGTCTCAGCCCGCAGTACACATTCTCGTTGCCGAAGGGTGACCTGACCCTGCGCGCCGACCTGTACTACCAGAGCAAGAGCTGGGCGCGCATCTATCAGGATCGCATCGATCGCCTGCACGACTGGGGCAACGTCAACCTCTCGTTGACCTGGTACAAGCCGGACACTGATTTCACCGTGCAGCTCTACGTCAAGAACGCGCTCGACGGCGAAGCGATCACCGGCACCTTCCTCAACAGCGACGACACCGGCCTGACCGCGAACGCGTTCATCCAGGACCCGCGCATCGTGGGCCTCTCGATCCGCAAAGGCTTCTATTGATTCAAGCAAACAGGGAAACAGATATGCGCCCGCCGCAGGCGGGCGGTTCAACAGCCCGAGAAGACATCACATTCCAGCGTCCAGAATGTCAAAAGTAAAAAGGGTGCTGCCGATTCTCGATGCCACTTGGGTAAGTGCCGCCACGGCACGAAGGTTCCTCCGTGGCAACCTTCCGGATGTCTGTTCCCATCCGGTTACCTCAACTCTGTGATAGTGGAGTAAACAGCATGGCCAAGTTCAAAACCGCTCTTCTTGCCACTCTGATCGTCGCTAGCCCGCTCGTTGCTTCCTCGGCTTTTGCCTCGAGCTATCAGGTGTTCAAAGGCGGCGTCTGGAAGGTATCGGACAGCACGACGCTGACCGGGCCGACCACCGCGACGGTGGCGGGCATTCCGATTCCGTGCACTGCCACCTTTACGCTGTCGTTGAATGCCAGCGGCGCCGCGACGGTCACGGCCGCCAGCTTCTCGGGCAGTTCCGCCTGTCTCGGCGTGACCGCGCAAGCCTTGCCGTGGACCGTCGCCGCGCCTGTCGCGATCTCGGGTTCTTCCTCGGTGACCGTGAACATCAGTGGCATCAACGTCAAGTTCTCGAGCCCGAGCGCGACCTGCACCGGCAATGCCTCGGGTACGCTGACCAACGCGAACCCGAATCCGCCGACTGGCACAACCCCTGTCGTCAATGATTACACCTTCACGGCGCCACTGTCGGCCCCCTGCACCAACGTCAAGTCCAATCCGAAGCTGACGTCTGCCAATCCCATCCGGGCCGTGTTCCCCTGATCGGATGTAGATCGTGATGCATGGATGATGATCCCGCACCGATATCGACAAGGCTGTCGTGGAACCTCGGGTCGGGTAATGCCGCCGCTTCAAGCGCTCAGCGCTTGAAGCGGCGTTGCAGCTTGAAGGCGCGTTCGCCTCGGTCTGACAAGAGAGTGAGAGTCGAGTTGTGCGCTCTTCCGGACGGTGATGTTGCAACCCTGCGGACGCCCGTCCGCTGGTCGCTAATCGAATCTTCATTTCGCTAGATTTCGGGAGTCAATTTATGTCAAAGGCACTGATTTCCACGGCTCTCGCCACGGCGCTGGCCGGCATCGCCGCCATGCCTGTCGCGATGGCGGGCACCCCCACGGGTCCGTGGGCGGTCTTCAAGTACTGTCCTTACAACGATCCGAACGTCACCACGTGCGTGATCAATACCACCACGTCGGGTTCGTTCACGATTGGCACCACCACTCTGCCGATCGATAAGCCGATCGTGCTGCAGGGCGGCGTTGTGACGATCGCGCCTCCGTCCAACACCTTCGAACCTCTTTACGATGCGGTTGGCGCTCCGACGCTTTCCTCGCCTCCGGGCAAGGTTCCCGGTGGTCTGCTCGGCATCGTCAATCCGGCGCCCGACTGGCCGTTCCCGCTGTGGCAGGCTTTCTGGAGCATCGTCAATTCGGTCAATGACGTCACGGCCACGATGGAATCGGTGCAGACGATCCAGACCAGTCTCGCGAACGGACTGTATCCGCCCGCCGACGGTAGCGACCCCACGGCGGTACGTCTCGCGCTTCGCGTGCGTCTGCAGAACCCGTTCCTTGGTAGCTCCTGCTACATCGGCACGGCGCAGAACCCGGTCGTGGTCAAGCTGCAGACCGGCACGACCAATCCGCCGGCGCCGAATCAGCCGCTCGCAGGCAATCCCGGCACGGCGAACTTCATCACGGTCACCGAAGATCCCTACACCGCTTACATCGATGTCCAGGGTTCCTCGTATGTCGACAATTCGTTCTCGGTGCCGAAGGCAAGCGGTTGCGGCAATGTCACCCTGCTCGGCATTCCGATTCCGATCCTCACGGATGTGCTCGAAGCCCTGGTCTCCGGCGCCGTCAATCTGAAGGTGGGGCTGCCGTCGGCTGCCGGCAAGAACACCGCGATCTTGAATGGCAATGCGGCGATCGCGGCATCCGAGTACGTGCGGAACAGCGCGCAGTAAGCCAAGAAGCGAATGGTTACGGTTGTGCATGTAACCTTGATTGCGGAGCGGCTCGCCTGAGTCGCTCCGCAAACGCTTGAGGCCTGTTTCAAAGCCCAAGGCTTCGTTTTTTCGTTGTGTTCTGGCCGGAAATACAAGAGCACTGTTCTTCGGCATCCGACATCCATAAGATTTCCGTCAATGCGGGATGACGGGTCTCGAAACCCGCGTCTCCCGATCTCGAGATGGATTCCGGGCAAATGCATTTGCGCTACATCGTGATGACTCTGGCGGGATTGGGCGCACTCGCCTGCGCCTATTTCCTGGGGCGCGCGCAAGGCCCGCAAACCGCGGCCGAAGGCGCGGCGGGCCACATTGCTGCGACACAGGCAGGTCATGAAGGTGTCGATGCCAGGGCGGTTTCCGCCGGAACAGTGCCCGCCACCATGCCGCTGCCGGCGCGCAACACGTCGTTGAAGAAGGTCTATCGCGACTTGAAGACCCGCGCCGATGCCGGTGACGTGGCAGCGGCCACGCGCCTGTATCGCGATCTCCACATTTGCGGTTACCTGGATAGCGTGGAGTGGTCGTTCGCCCGCGTCGCCGATGAGTTGCTGGACCAGAAGGTCGACACGACGGATGCGGGGAAGATGGAGGACTATCGCGTTCAACTGGATGCGATCGAGTCTCGAAAACAGGCCATGCAGAAATTCCGTGCCCTCTGCGATGGCGTGGATCGCGCGATGCTGGATTCCCAGCTGCCAAGCCTGCAGAAGGCCGCGCAGCTCGGCGAGGAGCATGCGCGTGCCTGCTATCTGGCGCGCGGTCCGAACTACGATCCGCGCGGATTGATGCAGCATCCGGAGTGGCTCGAGAGTTATCGCGCCAACATCAAATCCATGGTCGATACGGGACTCGCGGCCGGCGACTGGAAGGTGGTGGACATTCTTCGCAATGCGTATGAGCCCGGTTCGGACAGCATGCTTTCCGGCGTGCTCGGTTCGGATCCCATCCTGTACTACAGGTATCTGAAACTCTATCGGCTTGGTGCGGAGCCCTATCGTGCCGAGGAAATCGATCGCCAGTTGGCCGCGGCGGCCACGCGGATCAAGCCGGAGCAGCGCGCGGATGCCGATCTCTGGGCGCAATCGACATTTCAGCAGGGGTTCGATGGTGGCAATTCGACCGAGTCGACAGTGCCGGGCTGGGATCCCTGTTCGTTCCCCTACGACCCTTTGTGATGTCATGAAGCATATGGATTCGCACATTCCTCGGCACAGGCAGATTCGCGCATGAACCTGCAGCGTTGGCTCATCGTGGGTGCGGTGCTGGTGGCGATCGCTGGGGCGTACTTTCTCGGTCGTGCCGATGCTCCCAGGCCACCGCCGACAGTGCGGGCTGATATCCCGGCCGGAGAGGCAGGGGCGGAGGGGGCCGGAAAACTACAGGCCTCGTCCACAAAATCGATCATCGGCATCGTCAAGGGCGCGCCGCTGCCGGCTCCCGGCACGCCTTTGAAGGATACGTTCGCCGGCTTGCAGGCGCGTGCGCACAACGGCGATGTCGGCGCGGCCACGCGTCTGTACCACGATCTCAGCAAATGCAGCCACTTGCGCGGCTCGGAGTGGAAGAATGCTAGTGAGGCCAACGATCTCACCAGCAAGAAAACCGAGAATATGACGCCGGCGCAGCTGCGGACTTACCAGGCGATCCTCAGTGCGATGGAGTTGCGTCAACAAGCCGATCGCAAGAATCAAGAGCTGTGTGATGGTGTGGGTGATGAGATGCTGGGCAGCCTGGTCGACAACATCGCACAGGCCGCGAGGCTCGGCGACGAAGATGCGCGGGCGTGCTATCTGGGGCAGGGGCCGCTCTACGATGTGCGGAGCATGTTGAAGCATCCGGAATCCTTGCGGAATTACCGCAGCAATGCGTCGGCGCTGATCGAAGCCGGCCTCACGGCGGGTGACTGGCGCGTCGTCGATCTGCTGCAGCAAGCTTATGAACCGGGTTCACAGAGCCTGCTGGCCGGCGTGGTCGGTGCCGATCCGGTACAGCACTATCGCTATCTCAAGCTTTATCGCCTCGGCGCCGAACAGCATCGCTCCGCCAGGCTGGATCAGCAGTTGGCGGCCGTTGCATCGAACCTGACATCGGCGCAGCTCACCGAAGCGAACGAATGGGCGCAGCGAACCCTTCAGGACAACTTCGAAGGCAACTCGACCAACACGACGCCACCCGGATGGGAGGCGTGCGAATTTTGATTTCGTTTCCGGTCTAGGCATTCCAAGGCTTTTTCGGCCGACATTCTGCCGATCCTGAGGCGAATGAGTGAGGTGAAGGATAGTCGTCGCATCGAACCTGAGAATCGGTTAGACGATTCATGGCGAATCGATTCCTGCAATGCCCGATCAGGGGCGACGCTTGCAGGAGAAGTGCCGTTACGCCCCTCTTCCTAGGAGCAAAACGTCATGTCCAAGCTCAGATCCACCGCGATCGCTGCTCTCGTTGCCGGAGGTGCGCTGATAGCGTCTCCCGCATCCGCTTCCGGTTATGAAATGTGGGATGGCGCGGCCTGGGTCCGGAATGCGGTCGAAACTTTTTCCGGATCCTTTGTCCTGAAGAATATGGGCATGGTGTATCCATGTACGATGACGGTGACATGGGCATTGAGCAATGGTGCGATCCAGACAACGGCCAGTCTCAGCGGCAGTTCGGCCTGCACGAGCATGACGGTGCAGTCAGGGGGCACGTCTCCACCTGTGGCGATTTCCGGGAGTCCCGCGGTCAGGATGACGATAAGCGGTATCGTCATTCAATCGACAAGCATGATGATGACGTGCAGCGGGCAGATAACCGCGGAATTGAGCAATGCGAACCCTTATCTGCCCAACCCGCCCCTTTCCTCTCCGCCCTACAACCACGTCATGTTCAATGGCCCGCTGGGACCATGCACGATCAGTACGCCTGCGCCGGGCCTGCCGACCTCGAGACCATTCCGTGCTTATTTCCCCTGAGTCGAAGTTCGCCGCCGACCTGGGGAGTGTCGTCTATTCCGGCCGCACCGCCACAATCAGCCAGTGATTGAAGGGCGTGCGGCCGTACAACGGCGCGAAGCTTGCCTGCAGGGCGGCATCATTGAACACGGCACGCAGCGCTTCGGTGCTGGGATAGTGCTTCGGCGCCGATGACATCCAGCCGGCGAGGTGTGCGAAGCGGTCTCCGAGGCGGGTGTAGTGGCTGCGCCGGCCGTTGTCGTCGAGGGCGGCACGAATCACCAGGCGCGCGCCGGGCGTGAGCATCGCGATGGCGGCGTCGAGCAGGCGGCGCTGCGCCTCGGCGGAGAGGTACTGCAGGACGTCCAGGACGGCGACGCTGCCGGTGTGCCGCGGGATCTCGCGGGCGAGATCGGCGGTGGCGAAGTCTGTCCGCGCCAATCCCGCTCGCCGCGCCGCGCGTTGCGCGCGCGAGATCTTGGCCACATCGATGTCCACGCCGTGATAGGACAGCGACTGTCCGTCGCGATGCAAGGTGTGTGCGAGCAATCCCAGCCCGCAGCCGATATCGAGCAGCGGCGCGTGGCTGCCGCGCAGCGCGTCGAGGACGCCTGGGTAGAGCGGATCGCTCGCCAGCTTCGCGCGGGCATAGTAATAGTCCCAGCGGCTGCCCCAGAAGCGCTCGGGAAGGAAGGCGTTGGCGATCTCGGTGGCGCGCTGTCGTGGCAGGGGTCGGGTGTCGTGACTCATGTCCGCAGCAGCGTGCGTGCGACCGGCAGGGCGAGTCGCATCCATTCGGCGTACATCGCCGCCGAAGGATGCAGGCCATCTTCGGCGAGCATCACCGGCTCGGCGCCGCGTTCGCGGCTGACCGGGGTGATGTCGACAAACGGAATTCCGTGCTGCGCGCAAACTTCGCGCGCGGCGGCGTTGTAAGCGTCGAGCTCGTGCGCGATCCGCGCGACATCCCGGCCGGAGGCGGCACCGAACGGCGTGACGCCCCAGTCGGGAATCGACAGCACCATCACGCGGTCCGCGCGGCCATTGGCGAAACCGGTGGCGCGCTCCAGCAATCCGGCGAATTCACCGCGGTAGTTTTCCACCTCTCGGCCGCGATACTGATTGTTCACGCCGATGGCCAGGCTGACGAAGCCGTAATGGCCGAGCGGCTGCGCGGCATCGATGGCGGCATCGAGTTCGTCGGTCGTCCAACCCGTGGTGGCGAGGATGCGGGGCGCATCCAGCGCAACGCCTTCCTGACGCAGCGCGTGCGCCAGCTGTTCCGGCCAGCGGCCGTCAGGCGCGACGCTTTCGCCGATGGTGTAGCTGTCGCCGAGGGCGAGGTAGGAGATCGCGGCGGAGTGCAACGCGCCTTTCCCCCGACGCTGGATCAGGCCACGGCCGCGCGTTGCGTCCGATCGGCGTCGCCGACGTCGCGTCCGGCGCGGCGCGAGAGCACGCGGTCGATGCGATGGAAGACTTCACGCAGCGTATCCGGTTCCGGCAGCAGCGTGACGCGGAAGTGGTTGCGATACGGCACGTTGAAGCTGGAGCCGGGCACGATCAGCACGTCCTCGGTTTCCAGCAGTTCCAGCGCGAAGGCGTGATCGTCGAAGCCGCGCGCCGCGTCGCCGACGACGCCCGGGAAGGCGTACAGCGCGCCGGCCGGCTCGGACAGGTGCAAGTGCTCGCTCGCATCGCAGATGTCGATCACTGCGCGTCGTGCTTCGTACAGGCGTCCGCCCGGCTGGCACAGCGCCGTGATCGTGTCGGTGCCGTGCAGCGCCGCTTCGATCGCGAATTGTCCCGGCACGTTGGCGCACAGGCGCAGCGCCCCGAGCAGGTCCATGGCATGGTGGAACTCGCCGATGCGCATCGCATCGCCCGACAGCATCGCCCAACCGACGCGCCAGCCGCAGGCGCGATGCACCTTCGACAGGCCGCCAAACGACAGGCAGGGCACGTCGCCGGCCAGCGGCGCGACGGGCACGAACCTGGCGCCGTCGTAGAGGATGCTGTCGTAGATCTCATCGCACATCAGCAGCAGGTGATGCTTGGCGGCGATGGCGACGATGCGCTCCAGCAGCTCGCGCGGGTAGGCGGCGCCGGTGGGGTTGTTGGGGTTGATCAGCACGATCGCGCGCGTGCGCGGGGACACCAGCGCCTCGATCTCGTCCGGATCAGGCAGGAAGCCGGTGCTGGCATGGCAGCGGTAGAACACCGGGCGGCCGTCGTTGAGGATGGTCGCCGCCGACCACAGCGGGTAGTCGGGTGAGGGCAGCAGCACTTCGTCGCCGGGGTTCAGCAGGGCGCGCAGCGACAGGTCGATCAGTTCGCTGACGCCGTTGCCGACGAACACGCGCTCGGGCGTCGCATTCGGGGTGCCGCGCTGCTTGTGGAAGGCGGCGATGGCTTCGCGCGCGGCCGGCAGGCCCTGCTGGTGGGTATAGGGATCGGTATCGTGGATGTGATCGGCGATGGCGCGCTGCAGGTGTTCCGGGGCACGGAACCCGAACGCGCCGGGGTTGCCGATGTTGAGCTTGATCAGGGTGCGGCCCTGGGCCTCCAGCTCACGGGCTCGGCGTGCCAGCTCTCCGCGGATCTCGTAACGGACTTCGGACAGGCGCTCGCGGGTGGCAATGGGAGTGGTAGGCATGGGCGGAAGACGGGGGGTAATCCCGCCCAGATTAACGGATGCGGCGTGATCGGGGCAAAAAGCCGGCCGGGTCCGCGGGCCCGGCCGGCGGTCGTCAGAAATTGGGGCACTGCTCGATGATGATTTCCACATTATCTGTGATCTCGCCCTCGAAGCTCCTCGAACCGTCGCAGTAGCGGTGTGACTCCCCGGCCCAGCGGCCATCGTCGTAGTAGTAATACCTGTGCAGCCCGCGGTCTGGCAGAGCGATTGCCGTGGCGGCCGACAGCAGCAGGACGGTTGCCAGGGAGTACAGCGCGACACGCTTTTTCATGACGTTCCCTCGAAAATGGCGGTAGCGTTTGATAAACCGGAACAGCCGGTGGAACCGGGCGAGGGGTCCCAGTTCGGGGATACGGCCGCTTCGCGCGCACGCTGCGTACAATCGCGCCATGCAGCTCGACTCAGTCGCCATGGCAGCGTTGCGCGCGATCGGCTGGCCCTGTGAAGGGTCGCCGGACGCGCCGGGCTGGCGTGAAACGCTCGATGCGCATCCGCAGGCACGGCCGGTGCGGGTGATCGAGCAACATCGCTCCGGCTATATCGTCGCCGATGGCCTCGGTGAGGGATTCCCCGTCGAATCGCTGCCGGAATGGCAGCGCGCGCCGGGTTATCGCAAAGGCACGACCGCCGCCGAACAGCGCGCGGCGGTCGGCGACTGGGTGCTGATCGAGGGCGCGCGCATCGTCGCCGCGTTGCCGCGCCGCACCGCGATCAAGCGTGGTGCGGCGGGCGAGCACTACAAGCAGCAGGTGATCGCCGCGAATATCGATGTCGTCCTTGTCGTTTGCGGCCTCGACGGCGATTTCAATCCACGCCGCATCGAGCGCTATCTGCTGCTGGTGCACGGCGGCGGCGCGCAGGCGGTCGTGGTGTTGACCAAGGCCGATCACGCCGAGGCGGATGTTCCGGCCGCGTTGGCCGCGTTGGCCGGCATCATGGGCCAGGACGTACCGGCGTTCGCGGTGAACGCCAAGGACAGGAACGACGTCGCCGTGCTCGATCCCTGGCTGCGGCCCGGCATGACCGCCGTCCTGGTGGGCAGCTCCGGCGCGGGCAAGTCGACGCTGACCAACACCTTGCTCGGCGTGGAGAAGATGAAGACTGGCGAAGTGCGCGAGCACGATGCGCGCGGCCGCCACACCACCACGCATCGCGCGTTGATCCCGCTGCCGTCCGGCGCCTGCCTGATCGACACGCCGGGCATGCGCGAACTCAAGCCCACCGGCGAGGAGGATCTCGCCGAGGGCGGCTTCGCCGATATCGAAGCGCTGGCCGAACAATGCCGCTTTCGCGATTGCCGCCACGACCGCGAGCCCGGCTGCGCGGTGCGCGCGGCGATCGAGGCCGGTACGCTCGATCCCGGCCGCTTCGCCAACTATTTGAAGTTGCGTGACGAAGTCGCCGGCGCCGCCGACAAGCTGGCGACGCGGCTGGCGCAGAAGTCGAATGCGAAAGTGCAAGGCAAGGCATTGAACAAGCGGCTGGATGAAAAATATGGCAAGCACTGAACAACGATGAGCGGTACGGACGCGGAGATCGCCCACCATGCCGCGCTCGATGCGCGCATGGTCGCCGCCGTGCGCGGGATCAAGTTGTTGTCCCTGGTCAGCTGGCCGGCGAGCGCGCAGCAGCGCTTCCTCGACCTGCATGCGCAGGGCCGCGAGGAGCTGCCGAAGATCGATTACCCGACGCTCGATTTCACGGACACCCGGCACGAGCTGGACGCGATCGCCGCCGCTGCCGATCCCGCGCATCCGCTCGGTGCCTACCTCATCGATTCCACGCGCAGCTGGTCGATCGCGGCTGAACTGCTGGAAGCGCTCGGCACCGACGCGGTCTGCGCGCATTCGATCCGCTTGTTTGGACGCCCCGACGAACCGCTGCCGGGCAACGGCCCGACGGCGCGTGTCGCCGCGCATCACTTCATCGACATCGCCAACGAACTCGATCATGAACTGATCGCGCCGGAGGAGCAGGTCGCCATTTCGGCGACGGCGCTGCAATTGCAGCTGCAGGTCGATCTGGATGCGTTCTTTGGCGAACGCGTGATCGAGGTGACGCTCGATCCGGACATGATCGCCAAGGCCGCGGCCGGCGCGCAGCGCATCCGCCTGCGCACCGGTGCCGAA
Organism: Luteimonas sp. GW821-FHT14E02; assembly: GCF_058803905.1. Classification (NCBI taxonomy): domain Bacteria; kingdom Pseudomonadati; phylum Pseudomonadota; class Gammaproteobacteria; order Lysobacterales; family Lysobacteraceae; genus Luteimonas; species Luteimonas sp. GW821-FHT14E02. Next base: position 54,765 of record NZ_JBXAPK010000010.1, read on the forward strand.
TACACCGACTACGACAAGCACCAGCTGCTGCAGCACGAAGCCTTCGTGCATTCACTCACCGCGCTCAACGGTCGCGCGCAGCCGGTATTGCCGAGTCTGGCGCTGTCATCGCCGCGCACCACGGCGACGCAGGAAGGCCTGGCGACCTTCGCCGAACAGATCACCGGCAGCATCGACATCGAACGCATGAAGCGCGTGTCGTTGCGCATCGAGGCGGTGGCGATGGCGCTCGAAGGTGCCGATTTCATCCAGGTCTTCCGCTATTTCCAGGCGGCGGGTCAGTCCGCGGCGGAGAGTTTCGCTTCGGCGCAGCGTGTGTTCCGTGGCGTGCCGTTGAATGGCGGGCAGGCGTTCACCAAGGACACGGTCTACCTGCGCGGGCTGATCGGCGTGCACACCTTCTTCCGCTGGTCGCTGCGCCAGGACAAGCTGCGGCTGTGCCGGCTGCTGTTCGCCGGCAAGATGACGCTCACCGACGTGCAGCGCTTCGAGCCGTTGTTCGACAGCGGCGCGTTGCTGCCCGCCCGCTACATGCCGCAATGGGTGTCACGCGCGAACGGCCTCGCTGGCATGCTGGCGTTCTCGCTGTTCGCCAATCGCATCCGCCTCGATCAGGTGAGTGGCGACACGCCGATCTTCGAGGTGTGATCCGGCGAGCGCGCGTCGGGCGCGTGTGAAGAATCGGCTCCCGGGCGATGCGAGGAGGAGGAGAAGGACGCCCGGAAGCCGAAAAACTGTACTTACCGCATGTGCAACCCACCGTTGACCGCGTAGTCGGCGCCGGTGACGTAGGCCGCGTCGTCCGAGGCCATCCAGGCGCACAGGCTGGCGACTTCCTCGGGTTTTCCGAGTCTCCGCACCGGCACCGAGGTGGCGAGACGATCGAGCACGTCCGGCGGGAACGTGCTGATCGAGGCGCTGGCGACATAGCCTGGCGAAATCGTGTTCACGGTGACGCCACGCGCCGCAAACTCGTTCGCCAGCGCACGCGTGAAGCCATGCATCGCCGATTTCGCCGTCGCGTAGTTCACCTGGCCAATCTGGCCCTTCTGCGCGCTGACCGATGCGATGTTGACGATGCGTCCCCAGCCACGCGCGGCCATGCCTTCGATCACCTGCTTGGTGATGTTGAACAGCGTATGCAGGTTGCCGGTCATCACCGCGTTCCAGTCCTCGCGCGTCATCTGCCGGAACAACACGTCGCGCGTGCCGCCGGCATTGTTGACCAGGACATCGACCTCGCCGACTTCGGCTTTCACCTTGGTGAACGCCGCCACGGTCGATTCCCAGTCGGCGGCGTTGCCTTCCGAGGCGACGAAGTCGTAGCCGAGTTCGCGCTGCTCGCGCAGCCAGCCGGCCTTGCGCGGCGAGTTCGGGCCGCAGCCGGCCACCACCGTGTGCCCGCTTTGCGCGAGCTTCTGGCAGATGGCGGTACCAAGACTGCCCATGCCGCTGGTGACGTAAGCGATGCGAAGTGTCATGTCGTCGTTTCCTCGTGGCTCAGGTGCATGCGGCGTAGGGGTACAGCGCGAACAACAATGAAGTGGCCAGCAGCACCATCGACACCATCACCGCCCATTTCAGCGTGAAGCGCTGATGGTCGGCGAAGTCGACGTTGGCCATGCCGACCAGCAGATAGGTCGAGGGCACCAGCGGACTCAGCAGATGCACCGGCTGCCCGGCCAGCGAGGCGCGTGCCATTTCCACCGGCGTGATGCCGTAGTGGCTGGCGGCTTCGGACAGGATCGGCAGCACGCCGAAATAGAAGGCGTCGTTGGACATGAAGAAAGTGAACGGCATGCTCGCGATCGCCGTGATCACCGCCAGGTAAGGCCCCCAGGCGTCGGGAATGACGGCGAGGAAGCTGCGCGACATCGCCTCGACCATGCCGGTGTTCGACAGGATGCCGGTGAAGATGCCGGCGGCGAAGATCAGTGACACCACCGAAAGCACGTTGCCGGCGTGGTTGACGATGCGGCGGCGCTGCTCGGCGAGATCGGGATAGTTGATCACCAGTGCCAGTGCGAAGCCGATCATGAACAGCACCGGCAGTGGCAGCAGGCCGAGGATCAGCGTGATCATCAGCGCGATCGTCAGCGCCGCGTTCACCCACAGCAGTTTCGGCCGCTTGGTGTCCTCGCTGTCGGCGAGTGTGGGCAGGTTGTCGCCGCGGGTGTCGTGCTCCGGATGCCAGTCGGCGGCGTGGCCGTGCAGCGTCACGATGCCCAGGCGCTTGCGTTCGCGCAGACCGAGGTACCAGGCCAGCGCGATGATCGACGCCAATGCCAGGCCCATCGCCGGAAGTAGCGGTACGAATACCTCGCTTGGATCGATGTGCAATGCAGTTGCCGCGCGCGCGGTCGGGCCGCCCCAGGGAGTCAGGTTCATCACGCCGCTGGCGAGGATGGCGACGCAGGTCAGGTTGATCGCGTTCATGCGCAACCGCTGGTAGAGCGGCAGCATCGCGGAGACGGTGATCATGTAGGTGGTCGAACCATCGCCGTCGAGCGAAATCAGGATCGCCAGCACCGCGGTCCCCACCACGATCTTGACCGGATCACCCTTGACCAGCTTGAGGATGCGCTTGACGATCGGATCGAACAGGCCGGCGTCGATCATCACGCCGAAGTAGAGAATCGCGAACATCAGCATCACGCCGGTCGGTGCGATCTTCTTGATGCCCTCGATCATCATCTCGCCGATGCCGGCGCCGAAACCGCCGAGCAATGCGAAGGCGATCGGGATCACGATCAGCGCGACCAGCGGCGCGAGCCGCTTGCTCATGATCAGGTACATGAAGGTCAGGACCATCCCGAAGCCGAGAAGGGTGAGGACCATGGCGAACTCCTGGAAAATCGGCCGCGTTGGCGGTCAGAAGACGAACTGGAAGCGCGTGGTCAGGGCGCGGGTGCGGTCGAGCGTGCGATCACTGAGTCGGTCGCGGTTGCGGCTTTCGATCCAGTCGACCATCAGGCGGATGTTGGCGCTGGCGTACCAGTTCACGCCGATGCTGCGCGCTTCGGTCGAGACGTCGAGGAAATCGGGCTGGCCGTCGAGGTGTTGCTGTCCGGTCATGCGGTCGTAGCGCAGGACGAGTTGCCAGGCACCGCCCTTGCGTTGCGGCTTGACCTTGCCGAAGCGGCCGTTCTTGGCGTCGTAGGGCATGGTTTCGCCGGTCAGCAGCCAGCCCGCCGCCGCGTAGAACGAACGCAGGTCGTTGCTCTGCATGCCGTCGCGGTAGTAAACACCGCCATATTCCGATTGCACGTACAGCGGCCCGCGCGTTGCGGCGAACTCCAGCGAGTACTTGTCGGCGTCGACGTCACGCCCGGTGCTGAAGTCGGTCAGCATCGCGCGACTGTTGTCGGATTGCGCACCGGCCGGACGCGGACGGACGCGCAACGCGGAGGCGCCATCGACGCCGGGGTGGTCGTACCACTCCCGTGCCAGGGACAGCCCGAGATGGACGACGCGTTCATCCTCACGCAAAGGCGTCCAGGTCCCGCGCGCGCTCAGGGCATTGCCCTTGGTATGCCACTCGTCGATCTGTTCCAGACTGTAGTAGCCGACGCCGAAGGTGTGGTGATCGCGCGCATCGATCCAGCCGACGCCAAGCCGGTACAGCGGCGCGATCGTGGTGCCGAACATCGTGCGTTCCATCAACAGCCCGTTGTTGGAACTGGTCTTGGCATCGAGGGAGAAGTTCTGGATGAACTGTCCGATGGTGAGCTTGCCGGTGTCGAACTCGCGGGTGACGTAGAAGTTCTTCGCCTCGATCACGTCAGCCGAGAAGTCGTCCTGCAGGCCTTCGAAATCGGCTTCGAAGCTGTAACCCCAGCCGTAGAAATTGCCGGAGACTTCCAGCCGCGCGCGACGGGCGTCCAGTCCGTCGGTGTTGTTCGGGCCGCGGTCGTCATTGTCGAAGGCGGAATAGTCCAGGTGCAGCTCGCCGCCGAGCTCGGCGGTGAACGGGTCCTCGCCGGCGGCAAAGCACGGCGCGCAGAACAGACACAGCCCCGCGCAAGCGGCGGCATGGGAAATGGAACGCATCGATGTCCTCCCATCGCGCACCGACGTGCGCTTATAGTTGCCGTGGCTTGATGGGCCGGCGGCAACCCTCACGTGCAGGCTAGGCGGGGGAAGCTGTCAAAGACCTGTCATCCCCGAAAGGGGTCATCCATTGAGAAGCGGCAAGCGCCGCGGCGAGGAAGAAAGAGGCGACAGTGCGCATCCTGCTGGTCGAGGACAACGCGGATCTGGCGGACGCCATCATCCGGCGCATGCGCCGCAGCGGGCATGCTGTGGATTGGCAATCCGACGGCGTCAAGGCGGCGAGCGTGCTGAAGTACCAGGCCTTCGATCTGGTCGTGCTCGACATCGGGCTGCCGCGCCTCAATGGCCTGAGTCTGCTGGCGAACCTGCGCGAGCGCGGTGACGCCACGCCGGTGCTGATGCTCACCGCGCGCGACGGCATCGAGGATCGCGTCAACGCTCTCGACGTCGGCGCCGACGATTATCTCGGCAAGCCTTTCGACTTCCGCGAGTTCGAGGCGCGCTGCCGTGTGCTGCTGCGGCGCAACCGTGGTCAGGCCGCGGGTGTCGTGCAGATCGGGACGTTCACGTTCGACAGCGCCGCGCACCGCGTCATCAGCGACGGCGAGACGATCGAGCTGCCGAATCGCGAGTTCCGCCTGCTCGAAATCCTGATCGGCAAGATCGGCCAGGTGGTGAGCAAGGACGAGATCGGCAACGGCCTGTTCGGTTTCGACGACGAAGCCGGGCCTAACGCGATCGAGTTGTACGTCGGGCGGCTGCGCAAGCGGCTTGCGGCCGCGCCGCTGCGCATCACGACGGTGCGCGGCGTGGGTTACATGATCGAGCCGATCGAGCATGCCGATGGCTGAGGCGCGGCGCGAGGAAGCCGGCAAGCGGGGTTCGATCCGCCGCACGCTGCTGCTCTATCTCGGCACTTTGTCGCTGATTGGTGCGGTGTTGCTGTTCCTGGCCGCGCGCAGCTATGGGCGTGCCGCCGCCGATCGCTCCTACGATCATCTGCTGGTCGCCTCCGCGCTGTCGATCGCCGACAGCGTGGCCCTGGTCGACGGCCAGTGGCAGGTCGATCTGCCTTATGCCTCGCTCGATGTACTCGCGATGGCGCCCGAGGATCGGGTGTTCTATCGCGTGGCCACCGGCGAAGGTAAAGCCATCACCGGCTATGACGACTTGCCCGCACCGCCATCACCGCCGCGCGACGGCAAGCCGAGCGTGTTCGACGCGACGTATCGCGGCGAGCGCACGCGTTTTGTCGCGGTCTCGCGCTGGATCGCAGGGCCGGTCGTGCAGGGCAGAGTGGTCGTGCAGGTGGGCCAGACGCGGATCGCGCGCGAGGCGCTCGCCGATGATGTCGTGTTGCGCGCACTCGTCGCGATCGTGGTGCTGTCGTTGGCGGCGCTGGGGCTGGTGTGGATCGGCGTGCATCGCGCATTGCGGCCGTTGCAGAAGCTCGAACGCGATCTGTCGCTGCGCGAACCGTCCGATCTCAAGCCGGTGACGGGCGCGGTGCCGCTCGAACTCGATCAACTGGTCGGCGCCCTCAATCGTTTCATGGCGCGCTTGTCGGCGAGCAACGAAACGCTGCGCGCCTTCATGGCCGATGCCGCGCACCAGATGCGCACACCGCTGGCGGCGTTGCGGGCGCAGGCCCAGCTCGCGCTCGACGAGGACGATCCGGACGAGCAACGGCGCAGCCTGGTCACGATCGAACGCAACGCCAGCCACATGAGCCGGTTGTTGAACCAGTTGCTCAGCGATGCGAGCACGATTCATCGTTCCCAGCTGCAGCAGTTCGAGACCGTCGATCTGGCCGAACTGTTGCATCAGGCGCTGTACGAATCGATTCCGCAATCCGGACCGCGCCCCGAAGTGCGCCTGGCCACGACCAGCGAGCCAGTGCTGATCCGCGGCGATGCGCTGCTGCTGCGCGAGGCGATCAAGAATCTGATCGACAATGCGCTCAAGCATGGCAAGTCCGCACAGGTCCGCGAGTCGTCGGGCGGCAGGGATGAAGCCTTGCAGATCGCGTTGACCATCGCCGGCGGCGAAGCCGTCCCGACAGCCGTGCTGACCGTGGCCGACCACGGTTCCGGGATCGCGCCAGCCGATGCGGAAACCGTGTTCGAGCGCTTCGCGCGCGGCCGCGATGCCGCGGCCGGTGGTGCCGGGCTTGGGCTGGCGATCGTCAAGCGCATCGTCGACAGTCATGGCGGCCGCATCGATCTCTCCAACCGCGTCGGCGGCGGCCTGATCGTGACATTGCGTTTCCCGAGGTTGCCGGCATGAGAAACGAGAAGCCAGTGGAAGGAAGCGGGGCGCGTATGAAGGCAAAGCGCGTGATGGCATTCATTTCCGTTGCGCTTCTGGTTTCCTTGCTTTTCGCCGGCATTGCGCATGCCGCCGCCGGCAACATCCGCGCATTCAAGGCGCCACAGGCGCGCACCGCGCAACTGCGCATCCACGGTTCGACCGACATCGAGAATTTCGCCGCCGTCATCGACGATTATCAGCGCCTGCATCCGGGCACCGAAATCGAGTACTCCGACCTCGTCGCCCGCGATATCTATGACCGGCACGTCGCAGCCAGCGCGCGACAGGACACTGTCGCCGATCTGCTCATCAGCAGCGGCATGGATCTGCAATTCAAGCTCGCCAACGACGGCTACGCGCTCTCGCACCATTCGCCGGCGACCACCCAGCTGCCAGCCTGGTCGCAGTGGCGTTCCGAGGTGTTCGGTATCAGCTACGAGCCTGTCGTCATCGTCTACAACAAACGCCTGCTTCCGGCCGCGCGGGTACCGCGGACGCGCCGGCAACTGCTGGCGCTGCTGCGTGATCCGGCGGCGAAACTGGCCGGGCGCGTCGGTATCTTCGATGCCGCGCGCAGCAGCGTCGGCTATCTGCTCGCCACCCAGGACCATCAGCTTGGCAGCATGGCCGGCGCGCTGCAGGCCGCGTTCGGTGACGACCGGGTCGTGCTGGAGGACCGCGTCGGCCCGCTGCTCGACCGCGTCGCCCGCGGCGAACTCGTGCTGGCCTACAACATGCTCGGCTCGTATGCACAGGCGCGCATCGATAGTGGTGCGCCGCTGGGCATCGTGATGCCCGAGGATTACACCCTGGTCGTGCTGCGCACCGCGCTGATTCCGCGCGCGGCGCCGAACGCCGCCGAGGCGGCGCGTTTCCTCGATTACCTGATCTCGCCGCGTGGCCAGGCCATGCTCGGACGTCAGGTGGGGCTGCAGCCGGTCATGCCCGCGGGCGTCGGCGCGCCGCTTTCCCCGCACGCACGCGAGGGCATGCGCGTGCGCGCGTTGCGCCCGATCCCGCTTGGGCCGGGGCTGCTGGTGTATTTGGATGCGTTGAAGCGGCGCCAGTTCCTCGAGGCCTGGCGCAGCACGGTGCAGCCGAAGCAGAAGGCCGCCGATCAGGCGCCCTGACGGCGCTTCAGCGCAATGGCGGCACCACGGTCACGGCGGTTTCGCCGCTGCGCTCGAGCGCGGTGCGGACGAACGCCGTGGATTTGATGTCCTCGATCATGTCGTGAAGCAGGCGCGCAGTGGCGTCGGAGCGATTCGTGGGGATGGCGACGGCCTGGCGGATGGTGGTGAAGCGTTCTTCCAGCACCCGGTAGCCGGGATGTTCCGCCGCCCAGCGCAGTAGCGGCTGACGCACGCCGGCGGCCGCATCCAATGCGTTCTCGACGAACAGATCGATGGCCGCGACCGAGGTTTCGGCGCGCTCCAGCCTGGCATGCCTGAGTTCGCGACTGAGATGGAGATCGTAGGCGGCACCGCGACCCACCGCGATCCGCACGCCGTCCGCATCGACATCCTCCACGCGCTGGAACCGGCTTTCGTGCCGGACGAGATAGGTGCCCTCGATTTCCACATAGGGTTCGGTGAAGCGGATGCCTTCGGCGCGGACCGGGTCGATGGCAAGGAAGCCGATGTCGCAATCCCCTCTGCCGAGCGCGGCGAACACTTTGCCGGCCGCATCGTAGGTCTCGTAGCGATAGGGCACGCCGAGACGGCTGGCGATCTCTTCGGCCAGTTCCGCGCTGATACCGGTGGGCGTGCCATGCATCGGGTGTGGCCTGGCGAGGACCGGGTTGCCGTAATTGATGGCCACTCTGAGCACACCGGTCGGGGCCAGATCAGTCAGGATCTTCGGAAGGATGTGCATGGCGTGCGCGAAGCAGGGAGCGGTATGGATTCGGAGCGTGAGGTCATGGTCATCATTGCATTTTGTGTATGATTAGTACAATTAATGTCGTGGAGAGCCAGATGCCGCAGCGTCCGATTCCCGCAACCTACATGCGCGGCGGAACCAGCAAGGGCGTGTTCTTCGTGCCGTCCGATCTTCCGGCCGATGCGTCGCAGCGCGATGCCGTGCTGTTGCGCGTCATCGGTAGCCCGGATCCTTATGGCCAGCAGATCGACGGCATGGGCGGCGCGACATCCAGCACGAGCAAGGTGGTGCTGGTCAGCCGCAGCGCGCGGCCGGATTGCGATGTCGATTACTTGTTTGGCGCTGTCGCGGTGCGGGAGGCGACGATCGACTGGAGCGGCAACTGCGGCAACCTGGCCTCGGCCGTCGCGCCTTTCGCGATCCAGCGAGGCTTGATCGACGTTCCGAGGAACGGCGCGGCCCGTGTCGTCATCTGGCAGGCCAACATCGGGAAGAAGATCATCGCGCACGTTCCCATGGCCGACGGTGAAGTCGTCGAGACCGGAGACTATCTGCTGGATGGCGTGACGTTTCCCGCCGCCGAGATTCTTCTGGAATTCATGGATCCAGGCGCCGACGAAGAGGATGGATCGATGTTTCCCGCTGGCGCGCCGATCACCGTGCTCGAAGTGCCGGGTATCGGCCGGGTAGAGGCGACGCTGATCAACGCGGGCAATCCACATGTCTTCGTGGATGCCACAGCGCTGGGGCTTGCGGGCACCGAGTTGCAGGCGGACGTGAACGGCGATCAGGCGTTGCTCGACAAGGCCGAGACGATTCGCGCGCACGGCGCGGTGGCGATGGGATTGGCGCGTGATGCCGAGGACGCCACGCGCACCCGGCCGCACACGCCGAAGCTCGCCTTCTTCGCGTCGCCGGCCGGGTACACGGCTTCGAGCGGCAAGCAGATCCTGCCCGCCGAAATGGACATGCTCGCGCGCATCTTCTCGATGGGCAGACTGCACCATGCCATGACGGGCACCGGCGCCGTCGCGATCGCTTCGGCGGCTGCGGTTCCGGGAACGGTGATCAGCCGGCTTCTCGGTAAAACCGTTTCGAGCGTGCGTGTCGGCCATCCTTCCGGGAGGTTGGAAGTCGGTGCGCGCGCCGTCGAGCAAGACGGCGCCTGGCGCATCACGCAGGTGGCTGTGAGCCGGTCAGCCCGCAGATTGATGGAAGGCGTGGTCCTGGTGCCCGATCGTCTGTAGCGACCGGGCGGCGGATGCCACTCAGCCCAGTGTTGCGGCGACTTCGCGCACCTTGTCGCGACGGGCATCTTCTAGATGCTCGCGCATCCGCGCCGCGGCACCGATGGCATCTCCCGCCTCGATCGTTTCAAGAATCTTGAGGTGCTGGGCGGCATGCTTGCCGCGTGCGGGGCGATCGCTGGTCATGCCGTATTCGATCAGGCGGCGCAGCGAATCGACTCGTTCCAACGATTGCAGGATGAACCGGTTGCCCGACCAGGCCGCCAGGGTTTCGTGAAAGCGGCGATTGGCTTCGAACAGCTCGATCGGCGTCATCTCGGCATAGCCGCCGTTGACGATGTATTCCTGCTCCTTGCGCAGATCGGCCAGCGTTTCGGGATCGGGACGGAACCACGGGCTGAGCAGGCCCATCGGCTCGATCGTCGCACGGAAGACGTAGCTTTCCTCGTAGGCGGAAGCCGAATCGATCATCGGTTGGAAGGTCCAGCCATGACCAAGGCGGCGTCCTATCCAGCCTTCGCTGGAGGCGCGGGCCAGGACGCGGCGAATCTCGTGACGCGTGGCGCCATAGCGGCGCATGAGTTCGGTTTCGCTGATGCTGTCCGGCAATGCGTGTTCGCGCCGATCGTGCGCGATCTGCAGGTACAGCGGATCGCCGGAGAGTTCGGACAACTCGCGTGCAAGCGCTGCCAGATCCGTCTGGGTTGCCGAGAGAGTGAAGCCGACATTGGCATCGTGCGAAGCGAGGCCGCGTCGCACCAGATAGTTGAGCGCGGCATTCACCGGAGAGCGCGAGACGCCAATGCGCTCGGCAAGTGCGCTGCCGACGAGCTTGGTGCCGGCATCGAGGCGTTCGGTGCGGGCGATCGACACGATCCGCCCCACCACTTCGGATTGCACCGAGCTCAGGGCGCCAGCTGACGCAGGCGCGGAGGCCTGGCGGGCGGGCTTTCGTTTTCTGGCAACGGCGGTCACGGCGATGTGCGTGGACAGGCGGATGGGACGCTGAAGCATAGCCGATGCGGGGATCGGATCGTTCCGATCCTTTATGTATTATTGTATACAATAGTGCAATCAAGTTTTCATGGATTTTTCGCATGCCGACCTCCGACGCTCTTCGATCCCGGCCACTACCCGGCACGGACTTGAGGTATTTCCCGGTCCGCGAGGCGGTGGGCGATGCCGCCTTTTTCCGTCTGAACTACAGCCAGCGCGTGTTCGCCGAAAACCTGCTGCGCCGGGCGAAAACGCCGGAGCAGGCGCGTGAGTCGCTCCGCATCGTTCTGGCGCGTCGTGAAGAGAAGGAATTCCCTTTCTATCCCGCGCGTGTCGTCCTGCAGGACCTGACGGGGACACCCGCGCTGGTGGATCTGGCGGGCTTGCGCAATGCGGTGGCCGCCGCGGGCGGGGATCCGACGACGGTCAATCCGCTGGTGCGCACGCAGCTGGTCGTCGATCACTCCATGAATGTCATGGTCTCCGGCACGCGATCCGACGCAATGGCGGCCAACATGGCGCAGGAGCATGCGATCAATGCCGAACGTTTCGAATTCCTGTCCTGGTGCAAGCGTGCCTTTTCCAATCTCGACGTGCTGATGCCCGGCAACGGCATCCTCCATCAGATCAATCTCGAACGGCTTTCGCCGGTCATCCAGCAGGAAGACGGCGTGGCGTTTCCGGACACCCTCGTCGGCACCGACAGCCACACGACGATGATCAACGGGCTGGGCGTGCTGGGGTGGGGCGTCGGCGGCATCGAAGCCGAATCGGTGATGCTCGGCCGCGCGATCTGGATGCGCCTGCCCGAGATCGTGGAAGTCCGGCTGACAGGTCGGCCCAATCGCGGGGTGGTCGCCACCGACATCGTGCTGGCATTGACCGAATTCCTGCGCAAGGCGAGGGTCGTCGCGTCCATCGTCGAATTCACCGGCGATGGCTGTTCGGCGCTTTCGCTGGGCGATCGGGCGACCATCGCCAACATGGGGCCGGAGTTCGGCGTCACCGCGGCCATGTTCTCCATCGACGGGCAGACGCTGGATTACATGCGCATCACCGGGCGTTCGGAGGCATTGATCCGCCTGACGGAAATCTACGCGCGCGAGCAGGGGCTCTGGGGCGATCTCGGCGGCAAAGTCGAGTACGACCGCACGCTGGTGTTCGATCTTTCATCGGTGGGGCGGTCCATGGCGGGGCCGTACTCGCCGCATCAGCTGGTGCCGGTCGACAGGCTGGTCGAGCGTGGCGTGGCGAAACCGGAGACGCCGCCATTCGAGCAGGTGAAGGATGGCGGCGCCACGATCGAGGACGGACACGTCGTCCTCGCCGCCATCACCAGCTGCACGAACACCGCCAATGCGCGCGCGATGATGGCCGCGGGCCTGCTGGCGCGGGCGGCGGTCGCGCGCGGGCTCGCGCGACGCCCGTGGGTGAAGACATCGCTTGCGCCGGGCTCGCGTGTGGTCGGGAAATATCTGGAGGACGCCGGATTGCTCGAACCCCTGGCCCAACTAGGATTCGGCATCGTCGGATTCGCCTGCACGTCCTGCAACGGCATGTCCGGCCCCCTGTCGCCGGACATCGTCGCCCAGATCAAGGAAAACAATCTCGTCACCGCGGCCGTGCTGTCGGGGAATCGCAACTTCAAAGGCCGGGTGCATCCCTACGTCAAGGAAGCCTTCCTCGCGGCGCCCGCGCTGGTCGTCGCCTATGCCATCGCCGGGACCACACGGCTGGACGTCGAGCATGACGTCATCGCCCACGACGCCGATGGCATTGCGGTGAGGCTGGCCGATCTGTGGCCGTCGGAGGAAGCGATCGATGCGGCGCTCGCCCGGCATGTGCATGCCGACCAGTTCCTTTCGGTTTACGAGTCGATGTTTACGACCGGACTCGATGACGATGGCGAGCAGGTCCCCGTCCTGTTCCCCTGGCGCGAGGACAGCACGTACATCTGCCTCCCGCCTTACTGGGACGCCGCGCTGCTGCGACCGGCGACATTCCGGGACATGCGTCCCCTGGCGCTGCTCGGGGACAACATCACCACCGACGACCTGTCTCCCTCCGGTGCGATCCTTCCCGAGAGCGCTGCCGGCGAATATCTGATGTCGAAGGGCGTCAAGGTCGAGGACTTCAATTCCTACGGCACGCGCCGGGGGCATCATGGGGTGGCCGTGCGCGCGACGCTGGCGAACAACCAGCTCCGCAACGAGATGGCCGGCGGACGCGACGGCGCGTTGGCGCGGCTGGAACCGGATGGCGAGGTCATGCGTCTCCACGACGCCGCGGAGACCTATCTCGGGCGGGGGCAGGAACTGGTAATCATCGCCGGCAACAATTACGGTTCGGGGTCTTCGCGCGACTGGGCGGCCAAGGGCGTTCGCCTGCTGGGCGTGCGCGCCGTCATCTGCGAGGGCTTCGAGCGCATTCACCGCAGCAATCTCGTCGGCATGGGCGTCCTGCCGCTGGAATTCGAGTCCGGCGTCACGCGGCATACGCTCGGTCTGGATGGAACCGAACGTTTCACGCTTCTGGATTGGCATGACCTTCCGGAACCTGGGGCGGTACTGCGCCTCGAAATCCTTCGCGCCGATGGCCGGACGCAGGTAATCGGCGTGATTTGCAGGATCCAGACGCAGGAGGAGGCACGCGTCTTCGCCGCCGGCGGCCTGTTGCCGCAGATGAAGAACGACATGGTGCACCGCAATGCGGCCGAAGCGGTGACATGACGGAAACGTGAGGCGGATGCGCCTGCAAGGGTGCGCAACGACGCTGGCCCGGCAGGCGTTGCCTTAGACTACGGTCCCGTCTTCGCTCCGGCCCCCGCCGCCTCCTCCGAATGTCCGACCACGATCTGAAAACCGCCGCGCTCGACTATCACCGCCTCAGTCCGCCCGGCAAGATCAGGGTCGCACCCACCAAGCCGATGGTGACGCAGCGCGATCTGGCCTTGGCCTATTCGCCCGGCGTGGCCTACGCCTGCGAGGCGATCGCCGCCGATCCCAACCAGGCCAGCACGCTGACCGCGCGCGGCAACCTGGTCGCGGTGATCAGCAACGGCACAGCGGTGCTCGGACTCGGCGACATCGGTCCGCTCGCCGGCAAGCCGGTGATGGAAGGCAAGGGCGTGCTGTTCCAGAAGTTCGCGGGCATCGACGTGTTCGACATCGAAGTCGACGAACGCGACCCCGACAAGCTGGTCGACATCATCGCCTCGCTCGAACCGACCTTCGGCGGCATCAACCTCGAGGACATCAAGGCACCGGAATGCTTCATCGTCGAGCGCAAGCTGCGCGAGCGCATGAACATCCCGGTGTTTCACGACGATCAGCACGGCACCGCGATCATCGTCGGCGCGGCCGTGCTCAACGCGCTGGAGGTCGCCGGCAAGAAGATCGAGGAGGTGAAGCTCGCCACTTCCGGCGCCGGCGCCGCCGGCATCGCCTGCCTCGACATGCTGGTCGCGCTGGGCATGAAGCCGGAGAACATCCTGGCGGTGGATCGCGACGGCGTGCTCTACACCGGCCGCGAGCACCTGGATCCGGACAAGCAGCGCTACGCGCGCGACACCGACAAGCGCACGCTGGCGGAAATCATGATCGGTGCGGACGTGTTCCTCGGCCTGTCGGCCGGCGGCGTGCTCAAGCCGGAAATGGTCGCGACCATGGCCGACAAGCCGATCATCCTCGCGCTGGCCAATCCCTATCCGGAAATCCTGCCGGAAGAGGCGAAGCGGGTGCGTCCGGACTGCATCATCGCCACCGGTCGTTCGGACTATCCGAACCAGGTCAATAACGCGCTGTGCTTCCCGTACATCTTCCGCGGTGCGCTCGACGTCGGCGCCACCGAGATCAACGAGGCGATGAAGCTGGCCTGCGTGCGTGCCATCGCCAAGCTGGCGCGCATGGAATCCTCCGATCTCGGCAGCGCCTATGGTGGCGAGGTGCCGACTTTCGGCCCCGAATACATCATTCCGCGTCCATTCGATCCGCGCCTGCTGATCACGCTCGCGCCCGCGGTGGCGAAGGCGGCGATGGATTCCGGCATCGCGCTGCGTCCGATCGAGGACATGCCGGCGTATCACGAGAAGCTCGGCCAGTTCATCTACCGTACCGGCCTGATCATGAAGCCGGTGTACGACCGCGCCCGCGCCGACAAGCAGCGCGTGGTCTACGCCGAGGGCGAAGAGGAAACCGTGCTGCGCGCGGTGCAGACCGTGGTCGACGAGCAGCTCGCCTATCCGATCCTGATCGGCCGCCCCGACGTGATCGAGACGCGTATCCAGCGTCTTGGCCTGCGCCTGCGCGCGGGTGTCGACTTCGAGCTGACCAACATCAACGACGATCCGCGCTTCAACGAGTACTGGCAGTACTACCACGCGCTCACCGAGCGTCGTGGCGTCACCCCGGCCGCGGCCAAGAACCTGATGCGCTCGCGTCCGACCCTGATCGCCGCGGTGATGCTGCAACGTGGCGAGGCCGATGCCTTGATCAGTGGCCTGGTCGGCCGCTTCCACAAGAAGCTCGGCTACGTGCGCAGCGTGATCCCGCTCGATCCCGGTGTGCAGAGCACCTCGGCGATGACCGGTGTGATCAATCAGCACGGCGCCTGGTTCTTCCTCGACACCCACGTGCAGGTCGATCCCACCGCCGAGCAGATCGCCGAGGCGACGCTGCAGGCCAGCTATCGCCTGAAACTGTTCGGCATCGAACCGAAGGTGGCGTTGCTGTCGCACTCCAATTTCGGCAGTCACGACAATCCGAGCGCGGCCAAGATGCGGCGCGTGCGCGAAATCCTGACGCGGCGCATGCCCAAGCTCGAGGTGGACGGCGAGATGCAGGGCGACACCGCCTGGGACGAAACCCTGCGCCAGCGTATGTTCCCCAACACCACGCTCACCGGCCGCGCCAATCTGTTCGTGCTGCCCAACCTCGATGCCGCCAACATCACCTACAACATGGTGCGGGTGATGACCGACGGCGTGGCGATCGGGCCGATCCTGATGGGTATTTCCAGCCCGGCGCACATCCTCACGCCGGCTTCGACGGTGCGCCGTGTGGTCAACATGACCGCGATCGCGGCCGTCGAGGCGCAGATTCGCAAGCTGCAGCGCGAGGCCAGCGAGACCGCCGGACGCGTCATGCGCGACGAGGTGACCTGAAACCGCCACGGGAGCGGGCGTGCCGGATTCCGATAAAACACACGACATTGCCAGCAAGCGGGCGCGCAATTTCCGCGACCGCTTCGACGACAGGCAGTTCGCCACGACCTACCGGAACATTCCGATCTTCGCGGCACCGGGCCTGCACGAACTGGCCTTCGAGCGCCTGGCCGCCACGCTGCCGCCGGCCGATGCGGTACAGGTCCTGGAGCTGGGCGCCGGTGGCGGCGCGATGAGCCTGCGTCTGGCCGATCACGGTTATCAGGTGACGGCGAGCGATCTGTTCGCGAACAGCTTCACGCCGCGCGAGCAAATTCCCTTCGTCGCACTGGATCTGAACCAGGATTTCGCGGCGCGACTGGCGCGGCGTTTCTCGGCGGTGATCGCGCTGGAACTGGTCGAGCATCTGGAAAACCCGCACCACTTCTTCCGGCAATGCCGCCAACTGCTCGAACCGGGCGGCTATCTGCTGATCTCGACGCCGAACCTCGCCAATCCGGTCTCGCAGGCCATGTTCCTGCGGCAGGGCGTGTTCCAGTGGTTCCGCGACGAGGATCATCGCGAGGAGGGCCACATCATGCCGCTGGCGCCGGTGGTGTTGCGGCGTTGCTGGCGGGAGGCGGGATTCGAGGATCGCTGGGAAGGCAGCGTGGGCGATCCGATGCGCATGCTGCATCGCCGCCGCGACCGCAAGTTCCGCTGGCTGGTCAAATCGCTCGCCGCCCTTTCCGGAACGCCGGACGCGCTCGCCGGCGAGGTCTATCTCGCGCTGCTCCAGGCCGGGCCGGATTGAACCGCGATCACACCGTCGTGGGACGGAACACAGCGTCGAACGCGATGCCCATACGGCGGGACAGCCGCCCCTGTTAGAATCGGTGCTCTAAACAACGACCCTGGAATGCGGCCGAGGGCCGCGGCGGAGCCTCCCCCATGAATTGGCTGGAACAGATGCTGCAGAACGATCCCGACCCGACCGAGTCGCGGGAGTGGATCGAATCGATCAAGGCTGTCATCGACGCCGATGGCCCCGAACGCGCGCATCAGCTGCTGGAAGGCATGGTGGAACTCACCCGCCGCGCCGGCGCGCACCTGCCGTTCGCGCCCACCACCGAGTACATCAACACCATCCCCGCGCATCTGGAACCGAAGATGCCGGGCGACGCGACGATGGAGTGGCGCATCCGCTCGATCATCCGCTGGAACGCGATGGCGATGGTGGTGCGGGCCAACCGCAAGCCCGGTGATCTCGGCGGCCACATCGCAAGCTTCGCCTCCAGCGCCACGCTCTACGACGTCGGCTTCAATCATTTCTGGCGCGCGCCGAGTGATTCGCATCCGGGCGATCTGCTCTACGTGCAGGGCCACAGCTCGCCGGGCATCTATTCCCGCGCCTTCCTCGAAGGCCGCCTGAGCGAGTCGCAGCTCGATCACTTCCGCATGGAAGTCGACGGTCGCGGCGTCAGCTCGTATCCGCATCCCTGGCTGATGCCCGAGTTCTGGCAGACGCCGACCGTGAGCATGGGACTCGGCCCGATCGCCGCGATCTATCAGGCGCGCAACTGGAAATACCTCGAAGCGCGCGGCCTGATGCCCAAGAGCGACCGCAAGGTGTGGTGCTTCCTCGGCGACGGCGAAACCGACGAGCCCGAATCGCTCGGCGCGATCTCGGTCGCCGGCCGCGAAGGTCTCGACAACCTCGTCTTCGTCGTCAACTGCAACCTGCAGCGTCTCGACGGTCCGGTGCGCGGCAACGGCAAGATCATCCAGGAACTGGAGGGCCAGTTCCGCGGCGCCGGCTGGAACGTGGTGAAGACCATCTGGGGCAGCTACTGGGATCCGCTGCTGGCGAAAGACAACCAGGGCATCCTCAAGAAGCTGATGATGGAAACCGTCGACGGCGAATACCAGAACTGCAAGGCCTTCGGCGGCGCGTACACGCGCGAGCATTTCTTCGGCAAGTATCCGGAAACGCTCGCCATGGTCGCCAACCTCAGCGACGACGACATCTGGCGCCTCAATCGCGGCGGCCACGATCCGCACAAGGTCTACGCCGCCTACCAGAACGCGGTCGAGACCAAGGGCCAGCCGACCGTGATCCTCGCCAAGACGGTGAAGGGCTACGGCATGGGCGCGGCGGGCGAGGCACTCAATCCCACGCACCAGACCAAGAAGCTCGACGACGAGGCGGTGCGCGCGTTCCGCGATCGCTTCAACATTCCGGTGGCCGACGCGCAGCTCGGCGATCACCAGGTGCCGTTCTATCATCCGGGCGAGAAGTCGCCGGAAGTCGAATACCTGCTCGAGCGCCGTCGCGCGCTCGGCGGCTTCCTGCCGCAGCGCCGCCGCAAGAGCACGCAGACGTTCACCGCGCCCAAGATCGAATCCTTCGAACGCCTGCTCAAGAGCACCGGCGATCGCGAGATCAGCACCACGATGGCCTTCGTGCAGAGCCTGGCGATCATCCTGCGCGACAAGCAGATCGGCCCGCGCGTGGTGCCGATCGTCGCCGACGAGGCGCGCACCTTCGGCATGGAAGGCCTGTTCCGTCAGCTCGGCATCTATGCGCCGCAGGGACAGAAGTACAAGCCGGTCGACGCCGACCAGCTGATGTTCTACCGCGAGGACGCCGCCGGACAGGTACTGGAAGAAGGCATCTCCGAAGCGGGCGCGTTCTCCTCATGGATGGCGGCGGCCACCAGCTACAGCACCAACGATCTGCCGCTGCTGCCGTTCTACATCTACTACTCGATGTTCGGCTTCCAGCGCATCGGCGACAGCGCCTGGCAGGCGGCTGACATGCGCGCGCGGGGCTTCCTGCTCGGCGGTACCGCCGGCCGCACCACGCTCAACGGCGAAGGCCTGCAGCATGAGGACGGACATTCGCACCTGCTCGCGGGCGCGATCCCGAACTGCCGCGCCTACGATCCCACCTTCGCCGGCGAGGTCGCGGTGATCCTGCAGCACGGCATGCACCGCATGCTCGACGAACAGCAGGACGAGTACTACTACCTCACCCTGATGAACGAGAACTACCCGCACCCGGATCTGCCGGAAGGCGCGGCCGAGGGCGTCATCAAGGGCATGTACCTGCTGAAGGATGCCGGCAAGCCGAAGAAGGGCGAGCTGCGCGTGCAACTGCTCGGCAGCGGTACGATCCTGCGCGAAGCGATCGCCGCGGCCGAACTGCTCGACAAGGATTTCGGCGTCAGCGCCGACATCTGGTCCTGCCCGAGCTTCACCGAGCTGCGTCGCGACGGTTTCGACGCCGAACGCTGGAACCGCTTGAATCCTGAAGCCAAGGCGCCGCGCAAGGCCTACGTCACCGAACTGCTGGAACCGCGCCAGGGCCCGGTGATCGCCGCCACCGACTACGTGCGCGCCTATGCCGATCAGATCCGTGCCTTCGTTCCGCACCGCTACACCGTGCTCGGCACCGATGGCTTCGGCCGCAGCGATACCCGCGCCAACCTGCGCCGTCACTTCGAGGTCGACCGCAATTACATCGCCCATGCCGCGATCGCGGCGCTGGCGGCGGAAGGCAAGATGACGGCCAAGGATGTGGCGCGGGCGATCAAGCAGTACAAGATCGACGGCGAGAAGCCGAATCCAGTTGGGGTTTGAATTGGCCGGACCCGGAACGAGGCAGCTTATTAGGCTGCTTCGTTTTTGAGGGGGATGTGCAATGAATGGATTCGGGTATCAACACGCAGAAACGGGGACGGCTTGACCTGACCCGGCTTCTGCCGCGTCCGAATCAAGGGAACGCATGCCGCGTTGCAATGTCGTACCCATGTCGTCCGTCTAGAGCCCGCATGTCATCACGCGACTCCGAAGTCCTTCCCGCGGCATGAGCCAGTCATGGCATCGAACGGGCTCCGGGGCTCGGGACCGGGGCGAGCGCCTGCGTTCCAGGATTGCCGTGCTCGTGACGGCGCTGCTGCACCTGCTGCTGGCGCTGCTGGTGATGTGGGCGCCTCCGATCACCATGACAACGACACAAGGCGGCGACAGCGGCGGCAGCCTGGAGGTGACATTCATCGATGAGGCGCTGCGACCCGCGCCGCGCTCGCCACCGCCGCCCGTCCCCCCGGTCCCGCCACGCAAACATGTCAAGGCCGCTCCCAAGGCCAGCCGCATCCGAACGACGCTGGTCATGCAGGCGGAAGATCCCGTGCCGCCCGAATCGGTCGACACCTCCGACACGCCGCCGACACCGCCACCATCCGATGCTCCAGACGAAGTGACCCCGCCGCCACAAGTGTGGGGGCAGCCGCCGGGCATGCTGCCGCAGGATATCGCGCGCCCGAGCGCCGGACTGGACCGCGGCAGTGGGGGCGCCCGTGGCGGCGGAGCCTCCTCGTCCGGGGCCAGCATGGCGGTGGACGGCTACGAGGTGTATTACCAGTTGCTCCGCGAAACCCGCTTGCGTACCTGGCGCGACCAGGGCATGACCGAACTGTTTCTTCCCTTGCCGGGCACACGGCGGCTGATGGTCTGCCCGCTGGAACTCGTGTTGCGGCGCGACTCCGGCGAGTGCCGCATGATCGAGCCGGACGCGCCGGAATTGAAGACCATGGGCGACGCGCGCGACGTCATCGACATGCAGCGGGTGTACAAACTGGGCGAAATGCTATGGAGCGGGCCGGGGCCATATCGTTGAAACGTGGCGATGTTCGGGCTCCGCTCGAATTAGGGTCGCGCGCCGCCCCTCTCAACATCATCAGGCCGCCTAAACGTCGATGTTCTGCGGCGTATGAAAAAGGGGGCAGTCAGAACGACTGTCCTTTCTTTTTCGGAAGGGGCGAGAGATCTTCAGGCGATGATGTGCGCGCGTTTGCTGAAATCCCTGAAGTCCACTTCTCCTCCGTGAATTTTCCTCTTTCGTGAAATCCTGCACTTGCAGGGGCTTCACGTAGTCATCGCATCGCACACCTTCCCCACTGCAAGAAATAGCAGTAGCCCATCCGCCCCGATTCTTGCATGATCCTGCGAGAGGATCTGGCCGCATGGCGGAAAGTACGGGGAAAATCCGTCGCGATGGTATTGCAGGAAGCATGCCTCGACGATCGCGAACTTCTCGGGAACCCACAAAAACGGGCTCACGGCTTCATCATCAAGATAAATCACAGGACCGATTCTCCCGTGGCGACCTCCTTCAAGCAATTCAGGATCACTCGCAACAGTGCCGCCTATTGGCGCGTCACCTTCGACAACCCGCCGATCAACATGTTCGATGCAGACACCGTGGCGGAGTTGGCGCAGCTCCTGGAGTCCATGGAATCCGACGAGCATCTGCGCGTAGTGGTCTTCGACAGCGCGAACCCTGAGTTCTTCATCGCGCATTTCGACACCGCGACCGAACTGGAAACGATTCTGACGCCGTGTCCGAACGGATTGTTTCCGTGGGTCGATTTCGTGGATCGCTTCGCGAAACTCCCGGTGGTCACCGTGGCGGCGATCAGGGGGCGCGCACGCGGCGTCGGAAGCGATTTCGCCCTGGCTTGTGACATCCGATTCGGTAGCCACGAGAAGGCCATCCTGGGGCAGATCGAAGTGGGGGCGGGATTGCTCTCCGGTGCCGGCGCCCTGGAACGCCTGCCGCGTCTGGTGGGCCGTGGACGCGCACTCGAGATCGTCCTGGGTGCGGACGATTTCGATGCGGCAACCGCGGAAAAATACGGCTGGATCAACCGCGCGATCCCGGATGCCGAATTCGAACACTTCGTGGAGGCGTTCGCGCGCCGGGTCGCCTCCTTCGACAAGCAGGCCTTGGCGGAGGCCAAGCGTCTGATCAACGCGCACAGCGACGAACCCTCCGCGGCATCGATCAACGACTCGCACAGCGCCTTCATCAATGCACTCACCTGGCCCGGCGTGTCGAAACGCGTGCCCAATCTGATGGTGCTGGGCTCCGGCCAGCACAGCGATCTCGAACTGAACTTCGGTCGCCACCTGGGTCATCTCGACGTCGGCGAATAGCTTTTCAACGTGCGGGAAAGATGATCGTCAATCCGCACTTCGCGCGACTCGGCAGAAATCCGCTCGATCTGCGTCGTTCTTCAAACTCATCTCTTTCCTGTGGCGGGAAGGGCGGCGTATGAGTTCTTAATGAAGGTTGGACGCACACGGAAGACGCGAGCCTGAGAACCATCCGCCAAGGATCGTCACCTCGGTGAATAGGGCGGATTGGAACGATCTGTTCTTTTATGACAAGCATCACATTATGACGGGGTTTTACATACTCCATACGGCGCAGTACGTCGGGGAGGGTCTCCGGCAGAGCGCAAAAGGCGAGGCGTGCCGTCTGCGCGCAGCGTCGTCTTACCCCCACGGAGAACCGTCAATGCAAACGAAATACCGTTCTACCCGGATGTCCGCCCTGGCGCTGGGCATCGCCGGCGCCCTGGCCTTCGGCCAGGTCCATGCTTCGGCCTTCCTCCTCAAGGAAAACAGTGTCAAGGCCGAAGGGCGTGCCATGGCCGGTTCCGCCTCGGCGCTCGGCGATGCTTCCGTCGTCGTCAACAACCCCGCGTTGATGTCCACCTTCGAACAGAAGACGGTGCAGGGCGATGCCACCGCCGTCGACATTTCCTTCAAGTACAAGGGCGGCGGCACCGACGGCCTCGACAATCCGCTGGGGGGCGGCAATGGCGGCGATGCCGGCGGTCTCAGCGCGGTGCCTGCGGTCTCCTTCATCCTGCCGCTGAGCGGCGACTTCGAATATCTCACCCTCGGCGCGATGATCAGTTCGCCGTTCGGCCTGAAGACCGAATACAACCGCGAATGGATCGGCCGCTACCACGCCGTCAATTCGGAAGTGCGCACCGTCGACCTGACCTTGGCGGCTTCGCTCAAGCTCACCGACCGATTCTCGGCGGGTGTCGGCCTCGTCTACGAGCGCGCGGATGTCACCTTGACCAATGCGGTCGATTTCGGCACCGGCGTGTGCAAGCTCGCCGGCGCGTTGTTGTGTCAGCCCGGTTCTCCGTATGGTCCGCAGAGGAACGACGGCTATGCCTCCGTCGATGGTGACGACACGGGCATCGGCTGGATCTTCGGCTTGAACTGGCGTCCGACCGACAAGCTGTCGATCGGTTACAGCCATCGCTCGGAGATCGACCACGACATCGACGGCAAGGCCGACTTCACGGTGCCGTCGAACATCGCGCCGCTCCTGAGCGCGTTGCCGGCGACGAGAGGGCAGTTCACGGATACGGGCGGCACCGCCGCGCTCACCACGCCCAGCGTCGACACGCTCAGCGCCACCTACCAGTTCAACGACCGCTTCTCGCTGTCAGGCGAAATCTCGCAGACCGACTGGCATTCGCTGAAGGAAATCCGCATCCAGTTCGACAACCCGGTGCAGGCGGACACGGTCGAGGATTACAGCTGGAAAGACTCGAAGATGTATTCGCTCGGTGGCGAATACAGGATCAACGATGCCTTCACCGTGCGCGCCGGTATCGCCCGCGACGATTCCCCGCTCAGCCTGCCGCATCGCACCCCGCGCATGCCCGACCAGGATCGCAACTGGTATTCGATTGGTTTGACCTGGGCGCCGAACGAGCACTTCGAACTGTCCGGCAGCTACACCCACATCCAGCTCGCCGATGATCCGGAGATCGACATCGCCACCGGCGCGAGCAGTGCAGGCCAGGGCGCTCGCCTGGTTGGCAAGTACGATGGCGATGCCAACCTGTACGGCATCTCGGCGCAGTATCGCTTCTGAGATTCGTGACTTTCAGCGTGCGTCTGGCGGAATTGTTTCGACTCCGCAAGGAGAAAGGGCGGTCGTTTCGACCGCCCTTTCTTTCTTCTGTCGCAATGTGATTCGTGACTCCGGAGATGGTGGCGCGCCGCGGTGGCGTCAGCGGGCTCCACCGGAAAGCGCGGCGCGGCAGCCGCACGCATCAGGCATTGATGCCTCCGTCGACCGCGAACGAGGCGCCGTTCGCGTAACGGCCTTCCTCGCTGGCGATCCAGGCGACCAGGCTGGCGATGTTGACGCCCTCGCCGTAACGCGGAATCGGCATCAGGCTGCGCAGAAGATCGGCGCGCGCGCCGTCGGCGGGATTCATGTCGGTGTCGGTCGGCCCCGGATGCACCAGGTTCACGGTGATGCCGTTTGCGCCGAGATCGCGCGCGAAGCCTTGGGTCAGGCCGGTCAGCGCGGATTTGCTCGCCGCGTACACGGCGATGCCCGGACGGCCGGTGCGCTGGGCGAGGCAGCTGCCGATGTTGACGATGCGGCCGCCTTCGCCCATGTGCCGTGCGGCCGCCTGCGTGGCGACGAAGACGGCGCGCAGGTTGACCGCCATCGTGCGATCGAAGTCCTCCAGCGCGAAGTCGGCGATCTGTCCGGCGATCAGGACGCCGGCGTTGTTGACCAGGATGTCGAGGCGTCCGAACTCCGCCGCGATCCGGTCGATGCCCTCGCGCAGCGCCGTCGCATCACCGCTGTCGATCCGGTAGGCGCGGGCGCGCCGGCCGAGTGCCTCGATCTCGGCAACGACGGCCGCCGCCTTGTCTTCCGAACTCGTATAGGTGATCGCGACGTCCGCGCCTTCCTGCGCCAGCCGCAATGCGATCGCCGCGCCGATGCCGCGCGAAGCGCCGGTGACCAGCGCCGTCTTGCCTTTCAATGTGTTCATGGAGGATATTTATGTATTGATCGATACATAAGTAAAGCGCGCTTGACTCCGGCCGTCAACGGATTTATGTATCGACTATTAAATAAATGAGGTGATCCCGATGGCCGGACGCGGCCGCCCCCGCCAATTCGATCGCGACCTGGCCCTGCGCCAGGCGATGGACGTGTTCCGGCAGCGCGGCTACGACGGCGCTTCGCTCGGTGAGCTGACCGAGGCGATGGGGATCAATCCGCCGAGCCTGTACGCGGCATTCGGCTGCAAGGAGGCATTATTCCGGGAAGCGCTGGAACTCTATGTCGCGACGGAAGGTTCAGCCACCGCGCGCGCCCTGAGCGAACTTGCGACCGCGCGCGCCGCGATCGAAGCGATGCTGCACAACGCGGCCAAGAACTTCACTTCGCATCAGCCGGGCCGCGGCTGTCTGGTCGTGCTCGGGGCGCCACATCGGACGGCCGACAATGGCGAGATCTTCGACGACCTGGTCGAACGCCGCGAACGGACGCAAAAGCAGATCCGCGACCGCCTCAAGCGTGGTATCGCCGACGGCGACGTGCCGAAAGGGGCCGATGTCGCGGCGATCGCGGCGTACTACGCCACCGTGCTCAACGGGCTGTCGTTGCAAGTGCGCGACGGCGCGCCGCGCAAGCGGCTGCTCGCCGTGGTCGACTGCGCGATGGCGAGCTGGGACACCCTGGTGGGTGCGAAGCACTAGCAGGCGTGCTGCTCCCGTGTGAGCGCTTGAAGCGGAACGCGGAAACAGCGCCGGGTATCGTCAACCAAGCCGGCCGCGCAAGTCATCGAGTTGCGCCTGGAGCGATGCGACGGTGCTTTCGAGCGCATCGATGCGTGCCTCCAGGCCCGTGCGCTCGCGGGGCGGCGCGGACTTCACGACGGCCGCGTACTCCTCGGCCGAGACCGGCCCGCTGAGCAGGTGCATGTAGCGATCCTCGCGCTGCCCGGTGACGCGCCCGAGATTGACCACCAACGCCGGCGTGCGCTGGATCAATCGCTCCAGGATGTCACGCACCTCGTCCTGGTTCTGGAATTTGGCGAGGCGCTCGCAGCGCGTGAACAGTTCGCTGATCGTCTGCGGGCCGCGCAACAGCATCACGCTGAGTAGGGCCTGCTGCTGCGTTGTCACGGAATAGGTTTGGGCGAAGCGGTGCTCATAACGTTCGGCCCGCGCGCCGTGCTCGGAGCGGATCAGGCGCTTGCCTTCCATCTCGCGCAGGGCATGCGTCACCGCACCCGGTTCCAGTTCCATCACCGGGTCGCGATTGTTCTTCTGGTTGCAGGCAAGCTGCACGCTGTTGGCCGTGAGCGGATAGTTCTCCGGCGTGGTGGCTTCCTTTTCGATCAGGCAGCCGAGGATGCGG
Source organism: Luteimonas sp. GW821-FHT14E02 (assembly GCF_058803905.1). Lineage (NCBI taxonomy): Bacteria > Pseudomonadati > Pseudomonadota > Gammaproteobacteria > Lysobacterales > Lysobacteraceae > Luteimonas > Luteimonas sp. GW821-FHT14E02. Next base: position 80,440 of record NZ_JBXAPK010000010.1, read on the forward strand.
GCTTCGATGGCGGACAGCAGGGTCGGGCCGTCCGATGTTGAGGATTCTGGGGGCATGCGTCGACGGTATCAGGTTGGATCGATGGGAGGTACGCAAATGGCGCAGATAAAGCTGTCAGGCTCCTTGGATTTCACTCTCGCCAGCACGGTGCGAATTTCCTGCTTCCTGGCGGTGATCAAAGGCGTGCGTGTCGCGCCGTATTTGAAAGCGAGATCGTAGAGACCTTCCGCGCTTTCCAGCGATCCGCCGGCAAGATTCAGCGTGGCCCAATCGAGCAGAAGATTGGCGACGATCGGGTCGGGCGCCCGCACGAACTGCAGGCGCTCGTGCAGTTGGTAGTTCAGTGCCTGATTCACCTGCCAGGGTTTGGTGGGTGTTCCATCATTGCCGTTTGGCATGTCCTTGGGGACGGAGGGAATCAATGCGGGGTCGAAGTGGAGTCCCGCAACCGAATGCGTGTCCAGGTAGCCGGGCGTGCGCGCCGATTCAAGCTTCGCTTCGAGAATCCTGGCATGCAGCCATTCGGTCCCGTAGTGCTCCTGGGCATTGCGTTGGATTCCGATGCGGATCCAGCGCAATGCAAGCTGGTCGCGACCCGACAATTCGAGCGCTGTCCCGAGATTCGCGGCGGTTTCGTGGTGCCCGGGGTATCGCTTTTCCAGCGCCAGCAGCAAGCGAATCGCCGCGTCGTAGCGGCCATGGTAGATCGTGTTGATCGCCAGTTCTGTCAACGAGTGGAAGTCCGGCTTCTTCTGTGCCGATGCGATGATCTGGTCGGTATTCTTGATCGAGTACGCCTTGTCTTCGCTCGATGTCAGTGAGGCCAGAAGCGCCTCGCCGGTATAAAACGAAGGCATGAAGCGGTTGCCGCGATGATCCGTCCCTACGGAATTGATGCAGGCATGAGCGGCGGGCACGAATAGAAGTAGCGGCAATACCCAGGCGATGATCCGGCGCATGTTCAACTCCCTGTCTTGGCCATCGATAGCTTACCTGCGCAGGATTGGCTGCGTGGGGCCTGGCCCGTCCGCTTGATCAATCGGCGGGATCGGTGCCCTGATCGGCTTGGTCTTTCAGAAAATCAACGAACGCCCGTAACGGTGCCGGCATCTGCCTTCGGCTGGGATAGTAGAGCGACGGCCCGGGGAACGGCGGGCACCAGTCGGCGAGCACGGGTTCGAGTTGGCCCGCTTCGAGCGCGGGGCGCAGGAAATCCTCGAAGCTGGCGATGAGGCCGAGACCGTCGATGGCGGCGCGCAGTTCGATCTCGATGGTCGAGGCGATGATGCGGCCGGCGGGCGGAATGCGGATGATCCGTCCGTCGCGCTCGAATTCCCAGGGAATGGTCAGGCCGCTGGCGAAACGATGTCCGATGCAGTGCGCGGGATCGAGATCGCGCGGATGTTGCGGACGTCCGTGCGTGGCGAACCACGATGGCGCGCCGGCGACGGCGTAGCGCTGTGTGCGCGGTCCGATCGGCACCGCGATCATGTCGCCTTGCAGACGCTCCTCGTAACGGATACCGGCATCGAAGCCGGCGGCGAGCACATCGATGAAAGTGTCTTCGGCGATCACCTCCACGCGAATGTGCGGATGCGCGTGCAGGAAACGCGACAGCAACGGCGGCAGGATTTGCCGGGCCGCGATCGAAGGTACGTTGAGGCGCAGGGTGCCCGCTGGCGCATCGTCGGCGGCATGCACCGCGTCGAGCGCGGAAGCGACGTCGGCGAGCGCCGGGCCGAGGCGTTCGAGCAGGCGCGCGCCGGCCTCGGTCGGCGTGACGCTGCGCGTGCTTCGGTTGAGCAGCCGCACGCCAAGACGCGCTTCGAGCCGGCGCACGGCATCGCTCAGCGACGAGGCGGATACACCGCGCACGTAGGCCGCTCCGCGGAAGCTGCGGGCGCGCGCGACTTCGGCGAAGGCGTCCAGATCGGCCAGTTGTGGCGAGGACATTGTTCGGAATTCCGTACAACCCGTTCGGTGTTGCCCGGATTCTCGCACGATGGTCGGCTGCTTAGGCTATCCCCCGTGCCAACTAGGCCCCCTCATCCTTTCGGAGTCCTCTGATGACTACCCCCGCCATTCCCCTCCGCCCGCTCGGCACCACTGGCCCGCGCGTGTCCGCCCTCGGTCTCGGCTGCATGGGCATGTCCGGCATGTACGGCCCGGCCGACCGTGCCGAGAGCATTGCGACGATCCATGCCGCGCTGGATGCTGGCATCAACCTGCTCGACACCGGCGATTTCTACGGCATGGGCCACAACGAACTGCTGATCGGCGAAGCGCTGAAAGGGCGCCATCGCGACGAAGTGCTGCTGAGCGTGAAGTTCGGCGCGATGCGTGATCCAGCCGGTGGCTGGTCCGGTTACGACGCGCGTCCCGCCGCCGTGAAGAATTTCCTCGCCTACACCCTGCAGCGCCTGGGTGTGGAGTACATCGACATCTATCGTCCGGCGCGCCTGGATCCCAATGTGCCGATCGAGGACACCATCGGCGCCATCGCCGATTTGGTGCGCGCCGGCTACGTGCGCCACATCGGTTTGTCGGAAGTCGGTGCCGAAACCATCCGCCGCGCCGCCGCCGTGCATCCGATCACCGATCTGCAGATCGAGTACTCGCTGATCTCGCGCGGCATCGAGGACGACATCCTGCCGACGTGCCGTGAGCTGGGCATCGGCGTCACCGCCTACGGTGTGCTTTCGCGTGGCCTGATCAGCGGGCACTGGCAGCAGGGCACTGCGGGGCAAGGGGATTTCCGCAGCGTCTCGCCGCGCTTCCAGGCCGGCAATCTTGAACACAACCTCGGATTGGTCGAAGCCTTGCGCGCGATCGCGCAGGCGCGCGGCGTGAGCGTGGCGCAGATCGCGATCGCGTGGGTGGCCGCGCAAGGCGAGGACATCGTGCCGCTGGTGGGGGCGCGTCGTCGTGATCGTTTGGCGGAAGCGCTCGGCGCACTGGACTTCACGCTCGGCGAAGAGGATCTGCGCATCATCGAGCAGGCCGTGCCCAGGAACGCTGCCGCCGGCGAGCGTTATCCAACTGCCCAAATGGCGCATCTGGATAGCGAGCAATCGCACGCCTGAGCCGTCCGCCCGGCGGCAGTTGTGAGCCCGCCGGGATAGGTGCAAGCTCCTCTCGCTTTCACTGACACGGAGGGGAGAACGGTCATGCGTATCTTGGTGGCAGGCATCATCGGCGGAATCATCGTTTTCATCTGGGGCGCCATCGCGCACATGGCGTTGCCGATCGGGGAGGCGGGTTTCAGGTATCCCGCTCAGCAAGATGCTGTACTCAGCGCATTGCAGCAATCCGCGTCGGCAGAAGGCGTCTACATGTATCCGAGCATGGAGTTCGAGAAGTACGGCGACGAGGCGGCAATGAAAACTTTCGCCGAACAGAGCAAAGGAAAACCCTATGCCCTGGTGATCTATCAGCCCGGCGGCAATCCATCGGTCGAGGGCATGGGGGCGAACCTGATCAAGCAATTCGTCTCGGTGCTTCTCGCGGCATTGGTCGCGGCCTGGCTGTTGGCCTCCACGCCATGGAGCTTCGGTCGCCGCGTCATGGCGACGGCGGCGCTGGGGTTGTTCGGCTGGCTGATCGTCAACGTGCCGTACTGGAACTGGTATCTGTTTCCGATCGACTTCACGCTCGGCGCGCTGGCCGAGCACGTGATCGGTTGGTTGCTGGCCGGCTTTGGCATCGCCTGGTGGCTGGGTCGCAAGAGCAAGGCGGCTTAGTGATCGGACCGCATCGCGAAGTGCTGACGAACGTCGAGCGCTTCGCGATCGTGTTCCGCCGGGGTTGGTTGCCGCTGAGATGCGGCAGTTCGATGATTCCGATGGACGTGACCGGCGCCTCGAATCGAGGCGCCGGTCATCGCAGTCTATTCTACAAGTCCTGCGCGTCGGCGAATTCCACGAGGAATTCGCCATCGCCTCCACTTATCTCCAGTTTCCAACCCCGTAGGTATTCGTTGGGCGGGCCGACCGCGTGCCAATCGATCGCACGCAAGTCGGCATTGGCGGGTTTCAGGACGGTGATGACCAGATCGCCAGCGCGCGCGCTGTTGCCGCTGATGACAGGCTGCAAGGGTGTGTTGACCTGAAAAACCGCCTGCACACCGCTGGCGACTTGGTAGGTATCGTGAACACTGAGTTTGCGTTGCGCGAAGTGCAGATCACGTCGCCAGCGCTGGATGGCGGGATGTCCGTTGTAGACGGGTGTCAGGTCGGCGCTGACGTCCAGTGCGCCATTCGCGCCGGGCGTCACCGTCATGCTCGACAGCGTCGGATAGCGTTGTGAAATATCGCTGCCGTTGCTGATGAAGCGTAGAACGTTCTGCACCGCGGTGCCTTGCTGGATGCCGCTGTGCGTGAAGATGTTCTCGGTGACCGCGAGGAAATCCCGCGCGAACAGGGTGAACGCACCTTGGTCCTGATGCGCGTGACCTTGCTCGTAAGGGCCGGCGGTGAAGCTCAGCCACATCGCCCCCGCATCCCAGCCGCTGCGGGCGAACAATCGTCCGGTACCGAGGGCGTGATAGTAGAGCGCACTGGGCGGCGCAGCGTTGCCGTCGCTGGGCAGCAGATCGTGGCGGAAGTTGAAGCCGCTGCTCATCTGTGCGACGGAAATATGGTTGAGCCACCAGTTCGCGTGTGCGCGCGCCTCGGCGCTGGTGGTCATGGCGCTCGCCTGCAGCATGACGTTGCGATGGTAGTCGTACAGATCCGGATAGGACACGCGCGACTGGTCACCGAGCGGTGCGATGCGATCGAGCGTGGGAACGGTGGCGTGGATCCACCAGTCGATCGAATCGGTCAGGTGCGTGCTCTGCGCGCCCAGATCAGTGCCGGTGTGATCGCGCCAGATCCGGTACAGCTCGAACAGGCGCTGATGCGACAGGCCGTAACCGGTGCCTTCGCTGCTGCCGCCACCTGGAAGCGCTGCGAAATAACTCACCAGCGGCGGCAGCTTCTCCTGTTCGAGGAATTGACGCCATCCGGCACTGCCACTGGCCATCGCCCAATACATGGTCGCTTCGATGAAGCTGTAGTAATAGTTGTTGCCGGGATCATTCACCGACCATCCCGACCAGGGGAAAGGTCGGCCGCCCCAGCTCGCCTGCTGGTGATGCCAGACATTCCACACCGCCTGCTCGGCGTAGGCCGCCCAGCGCGCGCGTTGTTGCGTGGTCGTGAAAGCGGCGCACCAATCGTAAGTGAGCGAGACGTCACGAATCATCTCGCCGACGTGCAGATACGAATCGCCCGAGACTTCGGGCCTTTGTCCGTTCGCAATCGCTGCTTCCGCGTCGGCGACCTGCTTCTCCGCCATCTGCACGGCGAGTTGGCAATAGGCGGCATTCCCGTTCAATCGATAGGCGTAGCCGGCGTCGGTCGCGGAAAAGTTGTAGCCCGGATTGCCGGCCAGAGCGCGATCCACCCAGGCCTTGAAGCGTGCATACGCCGGGGTTGTCGTGTCGACATAGGAAAGATCGGGCGGGATCGCCGCACGGCAGATACCCGTCGTCGTGACTAACAATGCGCACAGCCAGAGGGCCGTGATCCTCACATGCGAGAACATGGTCGAGCTCCTGATGCATCGGGTGGTCGATCCAGTATGCAGAGCCGCGCAGCAGTGGGAGCCTCGGAAAAAAACAGGAAAAAAACAGGAAAAAAAGTGATGCGATATTGAGTAGAGGATCACCTTAATGTCGGTAGTAAATCTCAAGTCGCAGGATTGCTCGCGTTATTCTGGATCGCACATCGTCGCGGCAAAGGGAGGCCGTCGGGTCGCAAGGAATCGAGGGCGCGTTCGACGTCCGATGCGGCGGTGTCCACCCAATTTCGAAGGATCAATGACGATGCGAAAGCAAGCAGTGTCACTGCTGGCGATGGCGTGCCTGTGCCCCGTGCTGGCAGGCGCGCAAACCCAAACCGCAACCGCCTGCCGCGCCGACAACGCAAAGCAGATTGCCATCACAGGCAACGGACTGGGACGCAGTTTCCAGAATCCGTGCTTCTCGCCGAACGGGCAGGTATTGGCATTCACCAATTTCACCCAGCGCTACAACACCGGAAAATCGGTGGTGCGGACCGTGCCATCCGGTGGCGGCGCCGTGCTGCGGGCGCTCAGTCCCGCCACCGCGCAGAGTGTGAACCTGCCGGGGCAATGCTGGTCGGCGGCTACCGACGAGGTGGTCTATTCGAGCGACGTGGTCGATCGTGACGAGCTCTATCTGGTCTCCGCTACCGGCGGCACGCCCAGAAGGATCACGAACCGGCCAGGATCCCTGGCGTGGGAACCTTCGATCTCTCCTGTGTTGACTGATGGCAGTCGATGGATCGTGTTCGAATCACACAGTGAAGCCAACCCCGACGCTGGTGGCGAACTGTGGAAGGTGCGCAGCGACGGCGCGGGATTGGCCCGATTGACGCAGGGTCACAACGATCGCCAGCCGGAGTGGTCGCCCAAGGGCGACAAGATCGTGTTCCAGCGCGAAGTCGGTCAGGAGGCCTGGGATGTGTTCACGCTGAATGCCATCAATGGCAGCGCGTTCAACGTGACCAACGACGGTGCTTTGTTCAACACCGATGCCTCATGGTCGCCGAGCGGCGATTACATCGTGTATTCATCCGGCGACGATGGCATCGAGATCGCCAATCTCTTCGTGATCCCGGCCAATGGCGGTTCACGCATCCGCGTGACTCGCAGTTGTGGTCTCGATGGTGCGCCCGGCTGGTCGCCGGACGGCGGCAAGATCGCTTTCGAATCGGCACCGTTCGATCCGGATGCGCAGGGCAGCACGACGTTGTGGGTGATCGACGCGCCGGCTGGCGTTCGTTGATGGTGGTTGTCGTCGTTGCGATCGGTCGTTTGGATCAAGCCGTTTCGATCAAGTCCGGCTTTTATCACGTCATGAAACGGCCGAGGCCGCGATAGCAACCTCATCATCCGCAGTCAGCATTTCGATCAGCGCACGCGCCGCCGCCGAGAGGCGGCGGTGCGGTGTGTACAGCAGCGAAAAGGGCCGTGAGCGCCCACGCGCTTCCCGCAGCACTTCGACGAGGCGGCCTTGCCGGATGCGTTCCTCGGCGATGAAGTCGTAGGTCTGGCACACGCCCGCGCCTTGTTCGGCGAGCGAGACGACGCCGAGCACGTCGTCGGAAACGCGCAGGGATGCAGGCGGTGTCCAATCGACGTCGCGCCCTGCTTCATCGCGAAGAATCCACGGCGCGATGCGTCCTGTGCTCGGCATCACGAAGGGCAGGCAGGCATGTTGCGACAACTCCGTGATCGTGCGCGGCGTTCCGGCCTCGCGCAGATAGGCTGGCGCGGCTACCAGACACATCGGGGCGTCCTCGAGCTTGCGCGCGACCAGTCCGCTGTCGGGCAATGCGCCGAGGCGGATCGCCAGGTCGTAACCCTCCGCTGCCAGATCGACATTGCGATTGCTGATGCTCAGGTCGACCTGCACGCGCGGATGCAGGCGCGCGAAGCGCGCGAGCGTCGCCGGCAGCCGGTAATGCCCGTAGGTGGTCGGCACGCTGATGCGAAGGCTGCCGGTCAGTTCCTCGCCCTGGCCTTGCAGGGCGCGTTCGGCGTCGTCGATCAGGGCGAAGGCGGCGCGCGACTGTTCCAGGTAGAGCCGCCCGGCATCGGTGAGGCTCAGGCTGCGCGTCGTGCGTCGTAGCAGTTGCACGCCCAGCCGCGCTTCCAGCCGGGCGATTGCGCGGCTGACCACCGAGGCCGTGGTGCCGAGCGCGACGGCGGCTGCGGTCAGGGAGCCGTGGTCCACCGTGGTGGCGAACACTTCCACATCGTTGAGATGGTCGAATCGGCGCGGCATTCTTGCTTTGAAAGCACGAATTAATTGTCTTGGCGGTAGTTTATGTCTTTTTTGGCGGGGAATAAGGTGTTGGTACGGGATGCTTGCAGGCATCCGACTAACTCCCACTCTTTATTTATGGAGATACGCCATGACCTCTCTTCTCGCCGCCGCCATGTTCGGACTGGCGGCTTCCGCCTCCGGCGCCCAGCCCTCCGACCCGGCCGCGAAGCCCGTGCTGATGGTGTTGACCAGCCACGGCACCAAGGGCGATACCGGCCAGCCCACCGGCTTTTATCTCGGTGAAGTCACACACCCGCTGGCCGTGTTCGACGCGGCGGGTATTCCCGTTGAATTCGCCTCGATCCAGGGCGGCGAGCCGCCGGTCGACGGCGTCGAACTTGATGACGCGACTAATGCCCGCTACTGGAACGACGCGCGTTTCCGCGACGCGATCCGCCATACCGCGCGCCTCGCGGACGTCGATGCGAAGAAATACGCGGCGATCTTCTTCGCCGGTGGCCACGGCGTGGTCTGGGATTTCCCGGATAGCCCGGCGGTGCAGCGCATCACGCGCGAGATCTACGAATCTGGACGTATCGTCGCCGCCGTGTGTCACGGCCCCGCCGCACTGGTCAACGTTACGCTGAGCGATGGCAGCTATCTGGTCGCGGGCAAGCGCCTGAGCGCGTTCACGGATGACGAGGAGCGGGCGGTCAAGCTCGATGGCGTCGTGCCGTTCCTGCTGGCGAGCACGCTCGCGCAGCGCGGCGCCTTGCATCAGCCCGCGCCGAACTGGATCGCGAAGGTAGTGGTGGATGGCCGGTTGATCACCGGACAAAACCCGCAATCGGCTACGAGTGTGGCCGAGGCCGTGCGTGATCAGTTGCGTTCGAACACTTCCTCCGACGAGACGGCAAAAGCGCATTGACGATGACGGCGCCGTGCGGGAAGCGGAATCGAGATGTCCGCTTCCCGCCGACGCCGATCATCGGGATCACCACACGTGTGGAATCACCACACCTTGACGCGCTTGTCTGGCGCCAGATACAGCTTCTGGCCTTCCTTCACGTCGAACGCCGGATACCAGGCATCGAGATTGCGCACGGTGAGCGCGCGGAAGGGTGCTGGCGCATGGACGTCGGTCAGCAGCCGGCTGCGCAGCGCGGCATCGCGCGCCTTGAAGCGCCAGGCCTGCGCGAAGCCGAGGAAGAAACGCTGATCGGCGGTGAAGCCGTCCAGCGGCTTGTCTTCCTTGCCTTGCTGCGATGCCTTGTAGGCGTCATAGGCCACCGCGATACCGGCGACGTCGGCGATGTTCTCGCCAAGGGTGAGCTTGCCGTTGACGGATACATCGGGGAAGGGCTTGTAGGTGCTGTATTGCGCGGCGAGCGCATCGCCGGCGGCCGCAAAGCGCTTCAGGTCGGCGGGCGTCCACCAGTCGTGCAGCTTGCCGGTTTCGTCGAACTGCGCGCCGGTGTTGTCGAAGCTGTGGCTGATCTCGTGTCCGATCACCGAGCCGATCGCGCCGTAGTTCACGGCGTCGTCCGCGGCCGGATCGAAGAACGGCGGCTGCAGGATCGCGGCCGGGAACACCAGGCGGTTCTCCAGCGGCACGTTCAGGGCGTTGACCGTCTGCGGCACCATGTAGAACTCGTCGTGCGTCACCGGCTTGCCGAGATTGGCGAGGTTGCGGCGGTACTCGAACAGGCTGGCGCGCTCGGCATTGCCCAGGGCGTCGTCGCGCTTGACCTCCAGCGACGAGTAATCGTGCCATTTCTCCGGATAGCCGAGTGCGACGCGCAGGCCGGCCAGCTTCTTCTTCGCGTGCGTCTTGGTTTCCGGCGTCATCCACTCCAGCGCGTCGATGCGCTTATCGAAGGCGGCGAGGATGTTCTTCACCATCTCGTCGGCGCGTGCCTTGGTTTCCTTCGTGAAATGCTTTTCCACGTAGAGCTTGCCGACGGCCTCGCCCAGCGCACCGTTGGTTTCGTCGACCGCGCGCTTCCAGCGCACGCGCTGCTGCGGCGTGCCGAACAGCGTGGTGCCGTAGAAGGCGAAGCGCTCGTCGGCGAAGGCCTTGGGCAGATAAGTGGAAGCGCGATCCAGCGTGCGGAAAGCGAGGTAATCCTTCCAGGTGTCGAGCGGTTCGGAGGCCACCAGCTTGGCGATGCCCGCGATAGCTTCAGGCTGCCAGACGTTGAAATCCTGCTGCGCCTTCAGGCCCGACGCATCGAAGAACGCGTCCCAGTCGACGCCGGGTGCCTTGGTGGCGAAATCGGCCTGTTTCCAGGTGTTGGCGGCGCCGCGCTGCACGTCGTTGGTCTGCTCCTGCGTGGCGTGCACGCGCGCGATGGCGACTTCCAGCGCGAGGATGCGTGCGGCCTTCGCTTCGGCATCCTTGTCGCCGGCCAGCGTGAGCACCTTGGCGATATGCGCCTGGTACTGCTTGCGCAGCTCGGCCATGCGGCCGCCTTCGAGGTAGTAGCTGCGATCGGGCATGCCCAGGCCGCCCTGCAACACGTAGGGCACGTAACGGTCGGGCTGGTGGATGTCCTGCGTGACCCACAGACCGAACAGGCGGTCGGTGTAGTAGTCGGTCATGTTGAGCAGGTCGACATCGGCGCGCAGTTCGGCGCCGAACTCGCGTGACAGCGCGGCCTTGTCGGCGATCTTGGCGATGGCATCCAGTTGCGGCTGCACCGGCGCGAGACCCTTGGCTTCGATCCCGGCTTCGTCCATGAAGGCGGCGTAGTAGTCGCCGATCTTCTTCGTCTCGCCCTCGGCCTTGGCGTCGCTGGAGGCGGCTTCCATGATGGCGCGCGTGTCGCCTTCGGCCTTCTCGGTAAGCAGGTTGAAGCTGCCGTAGGTGGAGCGGTCGGCGGGAATCTCGGTGCGCTTCACCCACGCGCCGTTGGCGAATTCGAAGAAGTTGTCACCGGCGGCGACGGCGCGGTCCATGCCGGTGACGTCGAAACCGAAGCTGCCCAGCAGCGGCTTGGCCGGCGCGGCGGGTTGCTCGGGTTTCGCCGCCGTGGCTTCCGGTTGCTGCGGCGCGGAACGATCGCAGCCGACGACGGCGGCGGACAGCAGCGCGGCGACGGCGAGGGAGAGGGCTGAACGGCGGATCGGGGCGGTCATGGCGCATCTCATGCGGGAAAGAGAGCGCGCAGGGTAGTGCCATCGCGAGGGAGGCGCAAAGTGCGGAAGTCATGAAACGGGCGGGTTCAGGCCGTGTGCGGCCACCCCGACGTGAACGGATGGCGTCGGACGGGTCAGGCAGCGAAATCGTCGAGCGAAATCGCCACCGAATCGGGATCGCCGGCCTCGATCGCGCGATGCACCGCGCGCATCTCGGCATGTTCGATCCAGTTGCGCAGGTCACGTCCGCTCATGCCCGCGGCATAGCCGGCCAGATGCGCGATGCCGGCATCGGCTTGGAAGGCGAGCGGCTTGTTGGCGAGCATCACCTGCAGCAGGCGTTTCGCGCCGTCGGCATCCGGTAACGGCACTTCGATGCGTTTGGATAAGCGCGACAGCACCGCCTCATCGACTTGATCGAGGCGATTGGTCGCCGCCAGCACGAACACATGCTGCGGCTGCGCCTTCGCGCCATCCATCTCCTGCAGCAGCTGACCGACGATCTCGTTGGTGAAGCTATCGCCGCTGCCGCCGCGACTGCCGGCGATGATGTCGATCTCGTCGATGAACAGCAGCGACGGTGCGGATTCTCGCGCGCGTTCGAACAATTCGCGCACCTTCTGTCCGCTCTGGCCGACCCAGCCCTGCTTGATGTCGGCGGTGGAGGCGGCGATGAAGCGCAGCCCGGTCTCGTTGGCCAGCGTGCGCGCGATCTGCGTCTTGCCGGTGCCCGGCGGGCCGTACAGCAGCAGGCCGCGCGGCACGCCGATGCCGCGCTTGAGGAAGGCGTCGGCGTTCTTCAGAAGTCCCGCGGTGGTCTTGAGGTCTTTCAAGGTGTGCTCGGAGAGCACCAGGGTATTCCAGGAAGCGCTGGCGTCGGTGGCGGTCGACCCCTGTTTGCGGAACGTGGCCGTGTAGGTATCGAGGATCGCATTGGTGAGCGGGGCGCCAGCGTCGTGTTCGCGCGCGATGCGCTTCGCGAGATTGCTGAGATCGCGTCCCGACATGCCTTGCGTCGATGTCGCGGCCTGATCCGGCAGGGACATGGCGCGGCCGAAGCGGGCGAATTCGCGGCGCAGGATGTCCAGGCGTTCGAATTCCCCGGGCAATCCGATCTGCAATTGATCGTCGAAGCGCGACAGCACCGCCGAATCGATCAGATCGCGGCGGTTGCTGGCGCCGACCACCCACACGCTCGACTGTTTGTCGAAGCCGTCCCATTGCGCGATGAAGGCATTGACGATTTCCTCGCCGAACGCATCGGTGTTAGTGCCGCCGCGCCGGCCGAACACGCCTTCGCATTCGTCGACGAAGAGGATCGCGCGCGGCTCGGAAAGCGCGCGGTTCCAGATCTCCCGCACCTTCTCGCCGCTTTGCCCGACGTAGCCGGCTTTCAGATCGGGCAGCGACAGCGAGAAGAAGGCGCAGTCGATGCTGTCCGCCAACGCCTTGGCGATGAGCGTCTTGCCGGTGCCGGGCGGGCCGTACAGCAGGAGACCGCGCGCCGCCGAGGCACTGCCGTCGGCGAAATGCCTGGCCATTGCCTTCAGTCGCGATTTCGTGTCTTCCGGCAGCGCGATCTGCGCCCAGATGGCTTCCGTCTGGCGTGGTTTCGCTGCGGGCACCGTTCGCAGCGCGCGGCTGCGTTCGATCTTCAGGGCATGGTTGCGATAGGTATCGCAGGCCGCGCCGAATTCCTGCGCCAGTCGCTTGATCTCATCAGGCAGTGGCGGCAGCGCGTTGTCCTGATACAGATCACGCTCCCACACCACGATCGGCAGCCAGCCCTCGGTGCGCAATACGATGATGGCGAGGCCGCGATCCTTCGGATCGCTGATCGACGCGACGATGTCGCCGGGTTCGACACCGCGCACGTATTTCCAATGCAGCGTGCCGAAGCCGGTGCTGCCTTCATTGGCGCGTGCCACTGTGTATGTGTGCGGATACTCGCCCGCCTCGTGCGCAGCGACCATGCGCATCAGGCGGAAGCGATAGGCCGAGAGCGCGATGCGCGGCTGGATGCGCGTCTCGAACAGGAACGCCACCACCACCACCGCGGCCATCAGCCAATAGCGAAGCACCGATCCGCTCTCGACCGCGACACCGATGACGATGAGCGCGGACGCCGCCGCCAGCGCCGTCCACCAGGACGGCAGCCAGGCGACGCCCTGCCCATACTGTGCTGTCTTCAGCAGCCTGTGCAGGCGCCGGATCGCGAAATGCTTGCGCAGCGACAGGTCGATGCGGCGCGAAAAGCGATCGAGTTCGGACTCGACCGCCTTCAGGTCGGTTGTGGCGATTGCCTGACGGGATGCGGCGTTGCTGCTCATCGTCCTTGGTCCGTTCTTACGCTCTGGAGCGTCAGGAACTGTATCGCGGCCATGCTTGGCGCGACAATCGCGGGTTCAGGGTTCCCGGCCTCTCATTGCGCGGGCAGTGTGGGGCTCTAAGCCCCGACAGCCTGTCGGACCGCCTCGAAATCGTCCACCGGACGTACTTCGATGCTGCCGGTGCGCGACCAGGGGAAGCTGTGGGCGATGCGCATCGCCTCGTCCCAGCTCTCGGCCTCGATCAGGTTGAAGCCGCCCAGCACTTCCTTGGTCTCGGCGAACGGTCCGTCGATCACGTTGTTGCGGCCGTTGCGGACGCGGATGGTCCTGGCGGTCGCCGGCGGTTGCAGTTTCTGCGATGCCAGCAGGTGTCCGCTTTCGCGCAGCTCGTCGGCGTGTGCGATGCAGCCGCGCATCATCGAGTCGTATTCGCCCTTGGGGAGCGCATCGAGTAGGGATTTGTCCTCGTAGATCAGGACCAGGAATTGCATGGGCGTCGTCCGGTCGAGTGAGGTGTGCAAGGGTACTCGACTCGTGATGCGGAATCATGTCCCGGACGCGGGTGGCCTTGCGTTCGATTGTTGCAGCGCAAGATCAGGCCACTCCCGCGTTTAGGCCAGCGCGATTGGCCCAGGAGCGGGACGCTGTCTCCTCCGCCTTCCGTGCAGCGGTCGCGGAGATTGCGACGCCTCATCGGCTAGGATGTGCGGCGTCGTTTCACCGCCGCAACAGGATTCTGCGTGCAACCGATCATTTCCATCCGCGGACTGCGCAAAACCTATTCCTCGGGATTCCAGGCGCTGAAGGGCGTCGATCTCGACATCCGCAAGGGCGAGATCTTCGCCCTGCTCGGACCGAACGGGGCTGGCAAGACCACCCTGATCAGCATTGTCTGCGGCATCGTCACCGCCAGCGAGGGCACGGTGACCGCTGCCGGACACGACATCGCCCGCGACTATCGCGCGGCGCGCTCGAAGATCGGGCTGGTGCCGCAGGAGTTGTCGACGGACGCCTTCGAAAGCGTCTGGGCGACGGTGAAGTTCAGCCGCGGATTGTTCGGCAAGGCGCCGAACCCTGCGCATCTGGAAAAAGTGCTGCGCGATCTCTCGCTGTGGGAGAAGAAGGACAGCAAGATCATGGCGCTGTCGGGCGGCATGAAGCGGCGCGTGCTGATCGCGAAGGCCCTGGCGCACGAGCCGGAGATCCTGTTCCTCGACGAACCCACCGCCGGCGTCGATGTCGAGTTGCGCCACGACATGTGGGAGATGGTGCGGCGCCTACGGGAGAACGGCACCACCATCATCCTCACCACGCATTACATCGAGGAGGCCGAGGAGATGGCCGACCGCATCGGCGTGATCAATCACGGCGAGCTGGTCGTGGTGGAGGAGAAGCAAGCGCTGATGCGCAAGCTCGGCAAGAAGCAGCTCACGCTGACGCTGCAAACGCCGCTGCAAGGCATTCCGGAAGGATTGAGCGGCCTGCCGCTGGAATTGTCCGGCGACGGCCAGACGCTGGTCTACACCTTCGACACGCAGACGGAGGAGACCGGCATCGCGGCGCTGCTCAAGCGCCTGGGCGAGCATGGGATCGACTTCAAGGACCTGCATTCGAGCGAGAGTTCGCTGGAGGAGATCTTCGTCAGCCTGGTGCATGCACCGAAAGGAGCGAAGGCATGAACCTGCATGCGATTCGCGCGATCTACCGTTTCGAGATGGCGCGCACCTTCCGCACCATCACCCAGAGCATCGCCTCGCCGGTGCTCTCGACCTCGCTTTACTTCGTCGTGTTCGGCGCAGCGATCGGCTCGCGCATGGGCGAGGTGGACGGGGTGAGCTACGGCGCCTTCATCATTCCCGGCCTGATCATGCTGTCGCTGCTCAACGAGAGCATCTCCAACGCCTCGTTCGGCATCTATATGCCGAAGTGGGCGGGCACGATTTTCGAGTTGTTGTCCGCGCCGGTGTCGTGGCTGGAAGTGGTGATCGGCTATGTCGGCGCGGCGGCGACGAAGTCGATCATGCTCGGCGTGCTGATCCTGGTGACCGCGCGCATCTTCGTGCCCTACGAGATCGCGCATCCGTTCTGGATGCTGTGCTTTCTGGTGCTGACCTCGCTCACATTCAGCCTGTTCGGTTTCATCATCGGCCTGTGGGCGGACGACTTCCAGAAGCTGCAGGTGATCCCGCTGATGGTGGTCACGCCGCTGACCTTCCTGGGCGGCGCGTTCTACTCGATCAACATGCTGCCGCCGATCTGGCAGAAGATCGCGCTGTTCAATCCAGTGGTGTATCTGATCAGCGGCTTCCGCTGGAGCTTCTACGGCATCTCCGACGTCAACGTGGCAGTGAGCGCGGTGGCGATCATCGGCTTCCTGGCGCTATGCCTCGCTGCGGTGTGGTGGATCTTCCGCACCGGCTGGAAGCTGAAGCAGTGACTCGCATCGCTCGCGTGAAACGTGCGATGTTCGGCTGAGGCGCTCGGGGATGGATGTTCGCCAGCTGAAAACATTCTGCAAGCGCCTGCCCGGCGCCGTCGAAGTGCTGCATGAGGCGCCGGCGAACCTCCTTAGCTACACGGTTGGCGGCAGATACTTCGCCTGGTTCAAGACCAGCGAGCCGGAGCGCTGGCGGTTCAGCCTGCGCGTCACGCCGGAGCGCTTCCTGGAGCTCACCGACATGCCGGGTTGCAAGCCCGCGCGCTTCATGGCGCGCCATCGCTGGGTGACGATCGTGCGTGTCGAAGCCATGCCGGAAGATTATTTGCGCGAGCTGGTCGAGTGGTCGTATCGCGATGCGTTTGGCCGCCTGACCAAGAAAAAGCAGCGGGAAATCTCGGAAAGCGTCGCGGCAGCCCCAAATCTCGCTCGCGACTGATACCACGGCTAAACCGTTCACGTATTTGGCGGTTGCATGAATCCTGGCCGCAATCGATGTGCCGGTTCACCATGAGTTTTCATCCGGCGACAGACACTGCAATCCCCATTCACGGAGATTGCGATGAACAAGATTCCAGTGTTGTCGCTTGCGCTCTTTGGTGTCATCGGAACGGCCTCCGCGCAGGATGCGCTGACGCAACAACAGGTGCGCACGAAACTCGAAGCGCAGGGCTACACGAAGATCAACGACGTCAAATTCCGCGATGGCGTGTGGAAGGCCGATGCGCGCAGCGCCAATGGCAATCGTGTCGACATCCGTCTTGATCCCGCGACCGGCAACGTCTATCCGGATGAGCAGGTTGCGAACCTGAGCGAAGCCGACGTCCGCGCGCGGCTCGCCACCGCTGGTTATACCAACGTGCATGACGTCGATTACGAGGACGGCATCTGGAACGCGGAGGCCGACGATCCGGCGGGCAAGGATGTGGAGCTGAAGATCGATCCGGATTCCGGCAAGGTCATTGGCAAGGAAAAGGATTGACCGCGATCCTCGGTCGAAGCGATACGGGTAGCCGCGCTTCAGTCGCTGCGCCGCAGGCGATAGAAGAGATTCGGTTCGCTGACGATGTAGATCGTCCCTTGATTGTCGAGCGTGACGCCTTCCGGCTGCGGCGCCGGAAGGCGGTCCACGCGCGAGGCATCGAGCGAACGCCAGCTGACGGGTTCGCCTCGTGGGCCGATTTCCACCAGCATCTGCGACTCGTCGCTGAGCAGCAGCAGATGACGATGGCGCCGGTCGAATTCGATGCTGGAGAAATCCGTCGCGAACGGCATCTGTTTCAGCCATCCGGTCCGGTCGGTGGTGGTCAGGTCACCGCCGTTGCGCAATCCGTGGATGGCGTAGAGCGCGACCGGCGAGTGTTCCTTGGTGACGTAGAGCGTATCGGTGGCGCTGTCGTAGGCCATGCCTTCCGGGCCGCTATTGTCGCGCGCTCCCGGTGCGAGCGCATGCACGCTGGCGGGATTGATGTGGATCACCTCGCCGTCGCGGCGGGGCAGGGCGGCCACCGCGATGGAGCGTCGTCCCTCCTGCAGCAGCGCGATCCGGTCGTTTCCGAGCCAGGCCAGTGCTTCGACGTCGGAAGCGCCGACGAGACGATGCCGGCGCAGCAGCCTGCCTTCGGTATCCAGGATCACCACTTCGCCAGGACGATTGATGACGCCGATCAGCTCGCCGTGATCGTGATCGAAATCGAGGCCGGAGAGATTGTCTGCGATGCCGGGAATCTCGCGGCCTTCGATGTCGAAGCGGTAGCCCGGCAGCCACAGGCTGTGGCCGCGCCATCGCGGCTGATTCCATGTCGAGTCGGGATGCCAGGCCATCCACCAGCGCTGGATGCGGTTCTCGACGTGATAGAAGCGGACCGCGATGAACACCGCCCAGAGCAGCAATGCGATGCCGGCGGCGATGGAGAGCCAGCGCAGCATCCAGCCATGGCGTGGGCGAGGGAGAGAGGCCGACATGCGGGGCCGGGGAGCGGAAGGGCGGGTACTTTAGCGGTTGGGGGATTACCTTTTCGGTAAGTGTGGGGTGGAAATAAAAAAGCCCCTTTCTGTGTACAGGAAGGGGCTAGGGTTACAGCTTTGATTTCTTGAAGGATGGCGCTGCCGTCCGTGGCGAGGCGGCATCGGCTTCGGGCTGTCCGGCCCGGCCGTCCGTGGCCGGGCGTTCGCCAAAGCAGCGCGGCATGCCGCGCTAAGCTCGCTTTGGCTCACCCCTTGATGCACACCACCTGACGCAAGGTGTGCACCACCTCCACCAAGTCGTTCTGCGCGGCCATCACCGCGTCGATCGACTTGTAGGCGGCCGGCGACTCGTCGATCACCGCCTCGTCCTTGCGGCACTCCACGTGAGCGGTGGCCTCGCGGTGCTGCTTCAAGGTGATTTGCTTGCGCGCCTGGGTGCGGCTCATCACGCGGCCGGCGCCGTGGCTGCAGCTGTGGAAGCTGTCCGCATTGCCGAGTCCGCGCACGATGTAGCTGCGCGTACCCATGCTGCCCGGGATGATGCCCAGCTCGCCCGCGCGCGCGCTCACCGCACCCTTGCGGGTGACCAGCAACTCCTCGCCGCCATGCATCTCCTTCTGCACATAGTTGTGGTGGCAGTTGACCGCCATCTTCTCCAACTGGAACTTCGGCAGACGGTGACGCATGTCGCGCAGCACCCGCGCCATCATCGCCTCGCGGTTGGCGCGTGCGTAGTCCTGCGCCCACGACACCGCCTCCACGTAGTCGTCGAACAAAGGCTCGCCTTCCATGAAGAAGGCCAGATCCTTGTCCGGCAGATGGAAGCCGAGCACGCGATGCGCCAGCTGCTCGCGCGCGCGCTCGATGAAGTAGGTGCCGATCAGGTTGCCGGTACCGCGCGATCCGCTGTGCAGCATCACCCACACCGCATCCGTCTCGTCGAGACAGATCTCGATGAAGTGGTTGCCGCCACCCAAGGTGCCGATCTGGCGATCGATCTTGTCGGTGCGGATCTTGCGGTGCTTGGCCTTGATCGCCTCCAGGCGCGGCATCAGCTCCGATTGCGCCAGGCGCGTCTCGAGACTGTCCGGCAGGCGGCGATGCTCGCCATGCACGCCGTTGCCGACCGGCACGCTGCGCTCGATGCTCGAACGCAGCTGCGCCAGGTTGTCGGGCAAATCGTTCGCGCGCAGCGTGGTCCGCACCGCGGCCATGCCGCAGCCGATGTCGACGCCGACCGCGGCCGGGATGATGGCGCCGCGGGTTGGGATCACCGAACCCACCGTCGCGCCCTTGCCCAGATGCACGTCCGGCATCACCGCCACCCACGGCCCGACGAACGGGATCGCGGCGATGTTGCGCAATTGGGCATGCGCCTGCTCCTCCAGCGGCACGCCGCGCACCCAGCCCTTGATCGGCGTGGTGCTACCCTCGGCGTGCAGCAGTTCGTAATTTTGAATACTCATTGGAATTTCCTTGTCTTTCAGATGCTACGGCGATTCCGTCGTCAGTTCCTGACGTCCAGGCCATCGCCGTTGTTCAGGTCGTACTCGCGCAGCTCGCGAGCGTTGAGCTGACGTTTCTTGCAGGCATAGACATCGTCTCGTCCAAACAGGGTGCGATTACTGGCGATGCCTTTCTTGTTCGTCGCTTTTGGGCATTTTTCCACTTCGAGCTGGCGCAGCACGTCGTATGCGGGAGACTTGCCCGATTCGGCCTTGTCGATCGAGGCCAGCTCGATCCAATACCAGATGCCATTGATGCGATGCAGCTGGTGCATCGCGTCCAGTTCGCGGCGATGAGGCGGGACCGAATTGGCTTTCCGCAGATGATTTTCACGGTACTGTCGCCTTGCTTTTTCGCGCAGGCGATTGGGTCGCAACAAGCCTGTCACGGGGTCGACATAAAGCGCCGGCGCCCAATATCGCTCGAGCGGCTCAAGGCCAGACCAATGGCGTTCGTAACACAGCACGCC
The DNA here is from genome assembly GCF_058803905.1 of Luteimonas sp. GW821-FHT14E02. Lineage (NCBI taxonomy): Bacteria > Pseudomonadati > Pseudomonadota > Gammaproteobacteria > Lysobacterales > Lysobacteraceae > Luteimonas > Luteimonas sp. GW821-FHT14E02. The sequence goes on from NZ_JBXAPK010000010.1 coordinate 100,122, forward strand.
TTCGAGCTCGACCACCTTCATGGCGACGAAACCGGAGAGGTGCTCGTGGATGTGCTGCTGAACCGTATTGCGGCGATCGATGCGTTCACAGATCTCCGCATACACCTTGCTCCACGGGCGACCAGCTTGAGAAGCCAGAAAGCGTTCCAGCGGGCGCAGGTTCTCATTGAGCCACTTGCGATTCTGATGACGCTTGCGCAGGCCTTCGTGGCGTGGCGACTCCTCGATGTCGTGCAGTTGGCGCCAGCCATAGGTGGTGCAACCGCCTCGGCGCGGACGCTCCACGATCACCTTGTACATGTCGTTGCGCATGAGATTGTTTCCATTCGATGGGTTGATCATGGCCGTGCGGCGGATTCCTTGCCGCCGCACGGGTTTACTTCATGGTCACCAGCTGTTTCAGCACGCCATCCAGGCCGCCGAACACGGTGAGCTTGTCGATCTTCTCGGTGACCTTCTCCAGCGCCTCGAGCTCCTTCAGGCGCATCAAGACAGGACTCTCCTCCACCAGTTTCGCGGTGTTGAGCAGGGAACGCGTGGCGTTCGCCTCCTCGCGACGACGGATCACGTTGGCCTGAGCCGCCTTCTCCGCCTGCACGACGCTGTTGAGGATGTCCTTCATCTCGCCCGGCAGGATCACGTCCTTCACGCCGACGCCGAGTATCTCGAGACCGAACTCGTCGACCTTGCCGCGCACGTAGGCGAAGATGTCGGCGTCGAGCGAGGCCTTGTCGCCGAGCAGTTCGTCCAGCGTCTTGGCGGAGACCGCCTTGCGCAGGCCGTACTGCAACTCGCGATACAGGTGATCGCCGAACTTCGCCACCTTGGTGCGCGCGGCGACCGGGTCGGTCACACGCATGCTGGCGGCGAGGTTGACGCGCAGCGACACCTTGTCGCGGGTCAGCAACTCCTGGCCCGACACCTCGACCGACTGCACGCGCAGATCGATCACTTCGGCGACGACGTTCTTCCGGAAATTCCAGAAGGCGTAGGCGCCGGGCGGCAACACATGCGCGAGCTTGCCGTCGATGAAGACGAGACCGGCGAATTCCGCCGGCACATCCGTCACCGCCGCGACCGAGGACAGACGGCCGAGCTGGCGCAGACGGCGCACGACTTCGGCGGGCACTTCGAGGCTGTCGGACATCGACACGCGCTGCACTTCGACGCGGACCAGGCCGCGCCAGTACAGCTTGCGCGTGCCCGGTGCGAGCACGTCCTCGAGCTTGCCGTTCTTCAGCACGAGACCGACTTCGTCGGTGCCGAGGTCGGCGAGCACGAAGCATGCACCGAGATCGGGGCCCAGGCATGCGATCAGCGTATCGACATCGCGGCCGGCGTATTCCGGCTGGGCGATGCCGTGTACGGTCACCTCGACCCGGTTCAGCGGGTCGTAGATGCGGTACACGCCCGCGTTGAGCACTCGCTCGAATTGACGGTTGCGATACACCAGGCCGCGCTCGCCGTCGCCGATCACGACCCTTTTGGTCCAGAACATGGCTTTTGTTTTCCTTGTTGGCTCTGGTGGTCCGATCCATGAGGGGAACATCGATGCGAAGGATCGGTTCTCGCATCGTTTTTCTGAAGAATCCACGTCTCGGACTGCGCCGTCGGTGCAGTCAGGTGCAGGGACTTGCGAGGACTCGCATGTAAGGTGGAAACGTCCCTTGACGTCGATATCGCGAAGCGATCGCGCTGTTCACGTGGAGGCCGATGCGTTCCGGCGCGACTGCGAGGTACTGCAAGCCACGCGTTCCGGCATCAGCCCGCGCGTTGCGAGGGCGAAAGCCCGGCGATACCACCGCTGCGTCGTTCCGTTGCACAGATGCGCCGAAGCACATTGCTTGGCGAAACGCCGCACGGGACGTTTCCTGGTGAGGGACTTTCGTCCCGGGTCATGACGTGACAGGTCATGGTTTGGAGCGGGAATCGAACCCGCGACAGTCGGTATCTAAAACCGATGCTCTACCCGTCTGAGCTATCCATGGGTGACGAACCGGAATCGAACCGGCGACCGCGAACCATTGCTCGCTGCTCTAACCTCTGAGCTACCGTCATCGCGAAACACTTTCTCCCGGCCTCGGGCATACGCCACGGCAGCGCCGCGCGCACCGGACGGGCCCGCTCCGTTCAGAAGCCGGGAACCCGTACCGCAGGAAACCGTTCGAATCATGTTTCGCATTGGCGTCTCGTCGAAGACGCCAATTTTTTTCGCGCGATCTCGCTTTTTATCGGCATGCATCGCCCACCGCCCGTGCCCGGCATCAGGGCACAGCGCATCATGCTGTCGAACAGCTGCGCCTCACAGCGGGAACCTCCTTGTCCTCGGGCATTCCTAGCCCGGATGCTCAGGATGCGAATGATCGTGCGTAACTTGTTGACTCCTATGCGGATCCCTCCGCGAAAACCGCACATCCATGTGCGGACTGCCCAATAACGAACGCACAAAAGAAAACGCCCCCGGGTTTTGAATCCGAGGGCGTTCGCGTTCCTCGGAGATCGGGGTGACCGATCTCCGCGAGGGAAAATCAGTCGATGGGGATGAAACCGTCCAGCCGCCCGCCATGGAATGGCAGCGCGTACAGGCCCGCGTCGCGATGTTCGCGCGACGTGCAGAGCTGCATTGCGTTGTTGGGGCGGGGTTTCATGGGAATTCGTGTGTTGGAAAATCGCGGAATGCGAATGGGCGCGCACCTTACGCGTTCGTTTTAAAACGCGCAAGTGTTTTTTAATAATTTTTTTGCAAGCCGACGAACGGTTATGTCATGCGGACGAATGCGAATGCACTCGATCACCGTGCGCTGTCGTTATTCCACGTCGGGCAGTAGGTATGTGAAGGCGTAGAAATGCTGTCCGTCGCGAATCTCGATATCGAGCGTGCCGGCGATGCCGGCAAGTTCTCCGGTGCCCGAATCCGGCACGACGGAGATGCGCAATTGTGGCGTGCCACGATCCATCATGCCGCTGTGCTGCAACGCGAAGGTGCCGCTGCGTCCATCGAGCGTCGCCGCGACGCGATCCATCGCGACGTAGCCGGCCGAACCCTTCACGTCGCTGCGCACGGCCAGCATCTGGCCATGCGCGCTGCCGACCATGTCGCCTTCGAAAACCTTCTGCAGGGCCATGCGGCCGATCGAAGGATCGCCGATCCCTTCCTCGCTCGGCAGTGGCGTGATGGTGACGGTGAAGGTGCCGTGCGCGTATCGGGTCATGAGGTCGGAGTCCATTCGATCCAGTCCATTCAATCCGTTGATCCTGTTTCGGCCTCGTCACGTTGCAGTGGGTCGGGCAGGGCGTCGCCTTGGGCGACGAATCCCATCGAGACCGAGTTGAGGCAATGACGCTGCCCGGTCGGCGGCGGGCCATCGGGGAACACATGGCCGAGATGGCTGCCGCAGCGTGCGCAGACTTCCTCCACGCGCACCATGCCGTAGCTGTCGTCGCGCACATAGCGGATGTGTTCCGGCGCATAAGGTTCGAAGAAGCTGGGCCAGCCGGTGCCGGAATCGAATTTCGCGCTCGAGCGGAACAACGGCAGTCCGCAGAAGCGGCAGACGTAGACGCCTTCCCGCTTGTTGTCGAGGAACACGCCGCAGAATGGCGCTTCCGTACCATGCGCGAGCAGTACGTGGCGCTCTTCGTCGCTGAGGCTCGCGGTGATCGCGCTGCGCTGCGCATCGCTGGGTGGGGTGAGGTCGAAGCTGCTCATGTCGGCGTGCCGTGGCGTGTCGGTGTCGGGATGCGCCGGGGTGGCGCGTCGGCCGGTTCCGCGATTATGCACGCGGTGGGCAGCACGTCCATCGTACTCATGGGCTGTGCTCAGTCCGCTTCGCCGCGCCCCTGCGCGCGTGCGCGGCGGATGACCGCGCGGACCTGTTCGCGATCGCGATGGCGCGAGATGGCGATGGCGCCCAGGCGCAGGGCTTCCTCGCGCAGTTCGGTGGGGATGTCGTAATGCGCGCCGCTGGTCTTGTTCTGGAACGCGCGCCGCGGGATGCCCAGGCGCGCGGCGAAAGCGTGCAGTTCCTCCAGTGTGTCCGCCATCAGATGCGCCCAGCGCCGGCCGCGCCAGCTGATGACGGCATCGTCGACATAGACGCTCATGTGTTCAGCCGGTCCGAACAGAGGTGGAAGTGGGCATGGCCTGAAGTATCGCCGATACCAGCGCGCCACATGCGCCGATCCGGCAAGCACAGGTTCAACATCGGACTGCTAGTGTCGATCGGGCCATGCAGGGAATGCCGGCTGCCCGCCAAGCGGGCATCGTTCCTCCGAGGCCGCTTCCTTTCCGGATGCCATGCCATGAAGCCGTCGTTCGTTTTGTGCGGTGCGCTTTTGTCCAGTGCGCTTCTCCTTCCCGTCGCGGGTGCCGCTCATGCCGGCGACCTTGATCTGAGCCTGCCCGACAGCACGCGTTTCGGCGTGCCCTATGCGCCGCCCGGGACCGGTTCCCCGGAAACCGGAGAGGACATCGCCGCCGCGGATGATGGCAAGGCGCAGATCCACGGCAGCTTCACCACCGGCATCGGCTACAGCAAGGGCTTGGGCAGCACCACGTACAACAGCGCCCACATCAACATCGGCAAGACGTTCGGCGACGAGCATCCGACACGATTGAATCTCGATCTGTACGTGGAGAAGATCGACGGGCCGGGCGCGGGATATGGCTACGGCTACGACGGCATCGGGCCGTGGCGTCATCGCATGCCATGACGGCGGCACGCGGCCGCCGTCACTGGGATCGATGGTTCGGGTGAGCCGGTTCGATCAGACGCCGTTCGGCTTGAATTCCTTGCGCAGCCAGTCGTCGATCAGGCGCTTCTCGTAGCGCAACGGATCGATGTTGCTGGGCGAGGCGGTGTTGGTCATGAACGACAGGTCGCTCAGCTTACGCTCGCCCTGCGCGATCACCTCGCCATTGGCGCCGGTGAGCTGGAAGGACACCGTCATCCGCGGCGGATAGATGTCGCGGATGTAGCGAATCGAATCGCCATTCGGTCCGTGCCAGGGCTCGTAGTCGCCGGCGCGGCGGATGTCGTGGATGGTGACATCCAGATGCTCGCCCGGGGCCAGGCGTTTCTCGGCGCGGGTGCGGATGTATTGGGCGATCTGGCGCACCCAGTCGCCACGCCGGGCTTCCCAACGGTTGTTGCTTTGCCTGATTTCGGTGAACTTCGCCGGATCGTCCCACTTCACCTCGACGGGACCGGAGGCCGGCAGCTGTCGCGGCTGGTCGGGAGATGTGACGTCGGACACCCTGGCGACGGCGTTGCCCGCGGACAGCAGGCCGGCGAGCAGCAGCACAGTGAAAGCGGAAGTCTTCATGGCATCGCTCCTTGGCGATATGGATTGATTCTCTGCCTCGGCCCGCTGCCCCGCAATGCTCTTCGGTCACGGTCGCATGGACCGTTGCTTCGCATTCATGGATCGGCCCGGGTAAAGTGCCGCGGTGCCGCCAGACGCCCCCATCGCCCCCCATTCCCGTGCCGAGCGCCATGAGCTGATCGATGCGCTGCGCGGCTTCGCGCTGGCCGGCGTGTTGCTGGCCAACCTGTCGGCTTTCTCGCTGTACCAGTATTTGAACGAGAAGGCGCAGGCCGCGCTGCCGACAGCCAGCTTCGACAAGGTGGTGAACGTGGCGTTGCAGCTGGTGCTCACGCACAAGGCTGTCACCGTGTTCTCGATTCTGTTCGGACTCGGTTTCGCGATGCAGTTCGAGCGCGCGCAGGCGCGTGGAGCGGATGGTCTGCGTGTGTTCTTGCGCCGCATGATGGTGCTGCTGGCGATCGGCGTGCTGCATTCGGCGTACTGGTTCGGCGACATCCTGCTGATCTACGCAGCCGCCGGGTTTGCCCTGATCCTGTTCCGGAAATGGCCGGATCGTTGGCTGGTCTGGGGCGGATTCCTGATTTCGCTCGGCGCGACGGCCGCGCTGCGGCCCGCACTGATCGCCAGCATGGGGGCGTACATGCCGCGCGAGCAGTTCAATGCCGCCGTGCTGCAAGGATTGTTGTCCCCGTCATGGGACGTGTCGCTGGGAGCGAACATCGAATCGATCCGGCGCTGGTACCCGATCGGCGGCCTGTGGCTGGGCTGTTTCGCACTGGGCCGCTTCCTGCTCGGTTATTGGGCGGGACGTCGCCGGCTGTTGCAGGAACCGGAGGCGCACCGACCGTTGCTCAAGCGCATCCTGGCGTGGACGCTGCCACTCGGCGCGATCGCCACCGGGTTGCAGTTCGCGCAGGCCTCGATCAAGCAGGCCGTGCCGATGCTGGCCGAGGGGCCGGGTGCCGTCGCCTGGAGCGTGATCGGCTATGCCGGGCCGCTGCTGCTGGGCATCGCTTTCGGCATCGTGTTCGTGCTGCTGTTCCTGCACGAGGGTTGGAAACGCTGGCTGCGGCACTTCGCGCCGGCCGGCCGTATGGCGCTGACCAATTACTTGATGCAGACGATCGTCTGCACGAGCGTGTTCTACGGCATCGGCCTGGGGATCGGGCCGAAGTTCGGAACGGCTTCCTGGCTGGTGCTGTGGGTGCTGCTGTTCGGCGCGCAGATGGTGGTGAGCCGCTGGTGGCTGGCGCGGTATCGGTTCGGGCCGATGGAATGGCTCTGGCGCACGCTGACCTACGGTCGCCTGCAACCGATGCGGCCGGTGTCGGCCACGGACTAGGCCGCTACGTCCGCATAACGCTCATTCCAACGAAGTCGTAACGCCATGTCGCAACGCTGCGTTGCGGGGGCTTCCTTTTTCGAATGCGTGCGCGGGCGCCTAATAGCGCTTTGAGCGCCCCTCGGCGCCCGGAGATTTCCGCATGACCAGTGACGGCCGTCCGTCCATCCGCATCGATTTCGTTTCCGACGTGGTCTGCCCCTGGTGCGCGATTGGTTTGCAGTCGCTGGAACAGGCGATCGCCCGCGTCGGCGATGCGGCGAGGATCGAGTTGCATTTCCAGCCGTTCGAGTTGAATCCCGGGTTGGCGGATGCGGGCGAGGACGTGATCGATCACCTCGTCGAAAAGTACGGGATCAGCGAGGCGCAGGTGAAGCAGAACAGCGAGGCGATCCGCGCGCGCGGCGCCGACCTGGGGTTTTCGTTCGACATGCAGCGCCGTCGCCGCATCTGGAACACGTTCGATGCGCATCGTCTCCTGCATTGGGCCGGGACGCAGGATCTCGATCGTCAGCGCGCGCTCAAGCATGCCCTGTTGCGCGCGTATTTCAGCGATGGCGAGAACGTGTCCGATCACGAGGCGCTGGCGCGTATCGCCGCTTCCGTCGGTCTCGACGCCGAGCGGGCGCGCGAGGTGCTCGCTTCCGGCGAATACGCCGAGGCGGTGCGCGAGCGCGAACAGTTCTATAGCGGCAACGGCATCAGCGCGGTGCCGTCGGTCATCTTCAACGAGCGCCATCTGATCCAGGGCGGACAGCCCGTGGAGCAGTTCGAGCGCGCGATTCGGCAGTTGTCGGCCACGTCTGCTGCCGGTAACGGTGCGAGCTAAAGGAATTGCGTAAATCTGCTCGTCATTCCCGCATTCGCGGGAATGACGAGCGAAAGCAGGACTTGTCTGTCGGGGCGATTTCTAGTTCAGCAGGGGTGCGAGCGCGGTCCAGACGTGATCGCGCAGCTTCGGCTGCGCCGCTGCGATCGGATGCAGATTGTCATCCTGGAAATTGCCGCGGTCCGCGGCGATTGGCTGCAGCAGGAAGGGCAGCAGTTCGACGTTAAATAGTTTCGCGAGATCGAGATACACCTGCTCGAAACCTTCCGTGTATTCCGCGCCGTAGTTCGGCGGAATGCGCATGCCGATCAGCAGCACTTTGGCGCCGACGTGCTGCGAGGCGCCGATCATGCGCGCGAGGTTGCGGCGCATCTCGCGCAGCGGCAGGCCGCGCAGGCCGTCGTTGGCGCCGAGTTCGATCACCACCACTTTCGGCTTCACCCGCAGCACTTCGGCGACGATGCGCGAGGAGCCACCGGCGCTGGTCTCGCCGCTGATGCTGGCGTTGACGACGCGCCACGCTGGGCGTTCCTTGGCGATACGCGCGGCGGTGAGCGAGACCCAGCCCTCATCGGCGGCCAGGCCGTAGCCGGCCGAGAGCGAATCGCCCATGACCAGGACGGTCGGAACAGCCGGCGCCTGGGCCTTGCCGGCGGCGTTTTCGCTGAACTGGGCCTGCGCGGCCACCGTGACCGACAGCAGGACCAAACCAATGGCCCATTGAAACCGTTTGCGCCATGCCGCATAGGTGAACTTCGTCATACAAGTTTTCATCCGATTTTCAACCCTTCTTTCACTTTGGATCGATGCCATCCATGGCGCAGCATAACGATTCCGGATCGTCCGGCCTGACCATCCCTGGCCAGGCGTTCAGGGCCGCAGCCGATGCCGATAGGGCATCGGCTGAGCGCGGCCCTTCCCCCGCAACTGAAACCAGGACCGCTTTGCAGGTCTCCGATCTCGGCAAACACGTGGCGCTGCCATCGGGTGAACTGACCATCCTCGAGAACGTGAGTTTCACGATCGCGGCAGGTGACACCGTCGCGATCATCGGGGCCTCCGGTTCGGGCAAGAGCACGCTGCTGTCGCTGATGGCGGGATTGGACAGGCCGAGCAAGGGCGAGGTGCAGCTGGATGGCGCGCCGATGTCGTCGCTGGACGAGGACGGCCGGGCGCGGGTGCGCGCGGAGAAGGTCGGCTTCGTGTTCCAGAGCTTCCAGCTGCTGCCCTCGCTGACGGCGCTGGAGAACGTGATGCTGCCGCTGGAGCTGCGCGGCGACACCGATGCGGAGACGCCGGCGCGCGGAATCCTGGAAAAGGTGGGGCTGGGCGGACGGCTCGATCACTATCCGCGCCAGCTTTCCGGCGGCGAGCAGCAACGAGTGGCGCTGGCGCGCGCTTTCGTGACGCAGCCGTCGCTGCTGTTCGCCGATGAGCCCACCGGCAATCTCGATACGCACACCGGACAGGCGATCATCGAATTGCTGTTCGCGATGAACGCAGATGCCGGCACGACGCTGGTGCTGGTGACCCACGACGAACACCTCGCCGAGCGCTGCAGCCGGCGCCTGCGCCTGGATAGCGGACGATTGGTGACGTCATGACCTGGCTGAGGCTGGCGTGGCGGCAATTGCGCCGCGATATGAAAGCCGGCGACATCCGCATCCTGTTCGCCGCGCTGGTACTGGCGGTGATCGCGGTGACGGCGGTGGGTTTCGTCACTGATCGCGCCGAACGTGCGCTGGCGCTGGAGGCCAACCGTCTGCTCGGCGGCGACGCGGTGGTGCGCGGCGATGCGCCGATCGGTGATGCCTTGCGCGCGAGTGCGCGCGCGGACGGGCTGCGGCAGACGGAGACAGTGGAATTCCAGAGCATGATCCGGGTCGGCTCCGGCAGTGCCGCCAATCTGCGTCTGGGCGAGTTGCGCGTGCTCGGCGACGGGTTTCCGTTGCGCGGCGTGTTTCGCATCCTCGATGCGCAAGGTGAGCACGATGCCGGAAGTGTGCCTGCGCGCGGGACGTTATGGATGAGCCGGGCCGGCGCCGACACGCTCGGCGCCAAAGCCGGAGACGATGTGATCATCGGCAAGGTGACGCTCAAGCTCGCGGCGCTGGTGGTGCAGGAACCGGACGCGGCGATGGATTATTTCAACGTCGCGCCGAAGGCCTTCCTCAATCTCGCCGATCTGCCGGCGACCGGGCTGGTGCAGGAAGGCAGCCGCATCCGCTATCGGCTGATCGTCGCGGGCGATGCGCGCGCGGTGGAAGGCTTCGTGCGCACGGCGCGCGGGCAGCTCGCGCGTGGGCAGCGGCTGGAAACCATCAACGATGCGCGTCCGGAAGTGCGATCGGCGCTGGATCGTGCCGGGCGCTTCCTCGGTCTCGCCGCGCTGGTGTCGGTGGTGCTGGCGGCGGTGGCTGTGGCGATGGCCGCGCGGCGGCACAGCGAACGGCATCTGTCGGCGGCGGCGGTGATGCGTTGCCTTGGCGCGAGCCAGCGTCGTCTGGTCGGTATCCATGTTGGTGAGATGTTGCTGCTCGGCATCGGTGCGAGCGCGATCGGCGTGCTGATCGCCTTCGTCCTGCAATGGGCGGTGGGCGCGTGGCTGGCGCAGGCGTTGTCGCTGTCGATTCCGCCCGCGAGCTGGCTGCCGGCGCTGCAAGGGTTCGGCGTCGGTCTGGTTGTGTTGATCGCCTTCGCCGCGCCGCCGGTGATGGCGTTGCGCCGCGTGCCGGCGCTGCGCGTGCTGCGTCGCGATCTCGATGCCACCGAGCCCAGTGCCTGGGCCGTGCTGCTGGCGGGGCTGGCCGGACTGGCCGCGCTGGTGTGGTGGAAGGCCGGTTCCGCCGAACTGGCCGCGGCGATGCTGTCGGGCGTCGCGGCGACTTTCGCCGTGCTGGCCTTGGTGGCGGGCCTGCTGATCCTGGTCGTGCGGCGTCTGCGCAAGCATTTGCGTGGCAGCCTGCGCTACGGCCTGGCCAATGTCAGCCGCCGCGCCGGCACTAGCATCGCGCAGATTTCAGCGCTCGGCCTCGGCCTGATGGCCTTGCTGCTGCTCACTTTCGTGCGCACCGATCTGCTCGATCGCTGGCAGGTGTCGCTGTCGGAGAACGCACCCAACCGTTTCATCATCAACGTGCAGCAGGATCAGGTGCGGCCGGTGCGCGAATTCATCGCTGCGCACGGCATCTCGACACCGGCGCTGGTGCCGATGATTCGCGGGCGCCTGCTCGAACGCAACGGCAAGCCGGTGCGTGGCGAGGATTACGCGCAACGCGCCGATGCCGATCCCGATGACAACCGCCAGGCGCAGCGCCGCGCCGATCGCGAATTCAACCTGTCCTTCGCCGATACGCTGCGCGCGGACAACGAGATCGTCGCCGGACGCTTCTGGGAGAAGGGGCGGCGTCCGGCGAAGACCGAACTGTCGGTGGAGGAGCGTTTTGCGAATTCGCTCGGCTGGAAGCTCGGCGACCACATCGTTTTCGACATCGCCGGGCGACGGCTCGCTGGCACGATCACCAGTCTGCGCAGCGTCGACTGGGAAAGCTTCCGGCCGAATTTCTTCGTGCTCGTCTCGCCGGGCGCGCTCGACGGCTATCCGGCCAGCTACATCACGGCGGTGAGCGTGCCGCAGGGTGACAGCCGCCTCACGGCGGAGCTCGTACAGCGCTTTCCCAACCTGAGCGTGATCGACATCGACGCGGTGCTGAAGCAGGTGCGCTCGATCGGCGATCAGGTCTCCACCGTGGTGCAGGTGGTGTTCTGGTTCTCGTTCCTGGCCGGCGTGCTGGTGCTGATGGCGGCGGTGAGCGCGAGCCAGGACGAACGCCTGCTCGAGGGCGGCGTGATGCGCGTGCTCGGCGGCAGCCGGCGTCAGCTGCGGCTGGCGCAGGCCTCGGAATTCGCGGCGATCGGCCTGTTGTCCGGGCTGGTGGCGGCGATCGCGGCCTCGGTGCTGTCGGGCGTGGTCGCCGCGCGCGTGTTCGATCTGCCGTGGGAGCCGAACTGGACGCTGGCCGCGGTCGGCGGTGGCGCGGGCATGCTGGCGGCGCTGGTCGCCGGCTTGTTCGCCACGCGGCGGATCCTCGATGCACCGCCGTCGGTGACGTTGCGCGAGCTGGACAACTGAGTCCGTCGCGATCCGAACCTCAACCCGGCACGGATTCGGCCCGGGCGTCGAAACGCCGCGCGTAGCCGCGCTCGCTGGCGATGCGTTCCACGAGCGCGTCGGGCAGGTCGGGGGCGCCGTAGACCGCGTACACGACGGTGTCGTCCTGGCGGCCGATCTGATGCAGGCGGTAGCGCGACTGCCCGCTGCCGGTGCGGGGTGGGTAGTGCAGCGGTGGTTCACCGCTCATGTCGACTTCGGTGTTGTCCACGACGCCGCCGATGAACAATGCGCGCATGGTCGTTTCCTTGTGGGGAAGGGATCGGGCCATCCTCGCGTGCCGCACGTTCGGCACACATGAAACCGGCATTCGGATTGCGCTGGCGCCGCGATACGCGCGGCTGAGGCGCATCGGGCCTAAAATTGCGTTCATCTCCCCGCGACATCACAGTCCATGCCTGCTCCTCACGGCGATCCCGCGCTCGAAGCCCTGATGCTGCCGTTCACCGACGGCACGCTGGCGTGGCCGCGCGAGGGCGCGCTGTTCCTGCGCGCGCGCGACGGCTGGCCGCTGCATGCGCAGGCGCTGCCGGGGCTGGTGTGCGAGCAGAGCTTCAAGCCGGAGGCCGATGCCTTGCAGCGTTCGGGTTTCGAGGTGCGCGCGCCGGATGACGTGAAGTATCCGCTGATATTGCTGCTGCCGCCGCGCCAGCGCGAGGAGGCGCGGGCGTTGTTCGCGCGGGCGCTCGCGCGCCTGCGGCCGGGCGGGACCGTGATCGCGAGCATGCCCAACGATGAAGGCGCGAAATCCGGCCAGGACGATCTGGCGCGGATCGCCGGAACGGTGTCGTCCCGTTCGAAGCACAAATGCAGGGTGTTCTGGGCGCAGCCTCGACAGGCCGGCGACGGCAAGATAGGCGGGGGCGATGCGCAGCTCGCCGCGCAGTGGCGCGGGCTGGATGCGCCGCGCGCGATCGTCGACGGCCGTTTCCTCAGCCGGCCGGGCGTGTTCGCCTGGGATCGCATCGATGCCGCCTCGGCGCTGCTCGCCGAGCACTTGCCTGCGGACCTGCGCGGCCGCGCCGCGGATCTCGGCGCCGGCTACGGGTATTTGGCTGTCGAGTTGCTGCAGCGCTGTCCGGGCATTACGTCGCTCGACCTGTACGAAGCCGAATCGCGTGCGCTCGATCTCGCGCGCACGAATCTCGCATCTTTCGCGGATCACATATCGCTGGATTTCCGCTGGCACGATGTCACGACGGGTTTGCCGCAGCGCTACGATGTCATCGTCAGCAATCCGCCGTTCCACGCCCAGGGCCGCGCCGAGCGCCCCGATATCGGTCGCGCCTTCATCGCGGCGGCGGCGCAGGCGCTCGTGCCCGGCGGTCGCCTGTGGCTGGTGGCGAACCGGCACCTGCCCTACGAAACGGCGCTCGGTGTGGGTTTCGGTGCGGTGCGCATCGTCGCGCAGCGCGGCGGGTTCAAGGTGGTGGAAGCGGTGAAGGCGCGCGCATGAAACCCGCCAGGCCGGAAAAACTCGTCAAGGTCATCGCCAATCTCGGCTACGGCAGCCGCAAGGCGGTCGCGGCGATGTTCCGCGCCGGCCTGGTCACCGATGCCAACGGTGAAGTGCTGTACGCCGATGATCGCGTGGCGCATGCGGACGTGCGTGTCGACGGCGAGCCGCTCGATCCGCCGCAGGGCATCGTGCTGATGCTGCACAAGCCGGTGGGCTACACCTGCTCGACGCGCGATCCCGGACGCGTGATCTATGACCTGCTGCCGCCGCGCTTCCGGCTGCGGCAGCCGACGCTTTCGCCAATCGGACGCCTGGACCGCGACACCAGCGGCCTGCTGCTGATGACCGACGACGGCGCGCTGCTGCACCGGATCATCTCGCCGAAATCGAATCTGTCGAAAACCTACGAAGCGACGTTGGCGCAGCCGCTACGCGGCGACGAGGCGGCCTTGTTCGCCAGCGGCACGCTGATGCTGGAATCGGAAACCACGCCGCTGCTGCCGGCGACGCTGGAGGTGGTGTCGCCCACGGTGGCGCGCCTGATCCTGACCGAGGGCCGCTATCACCAGGTGCGCCGCATGTTCGCGGCCGTCGGCAATCATGTCGAAGCGCTGCATCGCGTTTCCGTCGGTGCGCTCGATCTCGATGGCTTGCCCGCCGGTCAGTGGCGTGTGCTGTCGGCCGCGCAAATCGAACGGCCGGGCTGATGCCTCATCTGGCCGCGCCGACATGCCGCTGCAGGCGGTCGGTCAGCGCGGCGATGTCGAATCCCTGGGACGCGATCGATTTGGGGAGGATGTGGAAGATCCTGGGCATCGGATAGAGCAGCACGAATGCGTCGTTCTGGCGCCATTTCAGGACGTTGGCCCAGACGAGCTTGCCGTCGGCATGGCTGGAGGCAAACCGGACGCCGTCTTCGAGGAGTTCGACGGTGAACTCGTCATGCATGGCTTTGTACTTCCGGTAATGCCGTCGCGCCATCCAGGGGACGGTGACGAACGAAGCCAGCATGATCACAAGTCCCCCGACGATGCCGCCGATCGCCCCGGCTTTGACGAGCGGCGGCCCCCATGTGACGAGTGCGATCGCGACCAGAAGAATTGCGGTTGCGGTCCAGAGGTAACGTGGCGTCGGTCTGGCAAACAGCCGCATCGCGTTCACGTAGTCCTGTTCGGAGACTCGGTATCGGGCAGGCATTCCAGGGATCTCGATTCGGCGATCGACACGGTGCCGGATCGCCCAGGACCGGCATTTAATCCGATTCGTGGCCCAGGTTCATCCAACCCTCCTGGCCCAGCCTGGTGAGGGTTTCGATATTGCGGGAGACGATGGCATCCGGATCCGGGAACGCCGCGACCGCGCGCTCGACGCTCTCCTCGCGCAACAGATGCAGCGTGGGCCAGGGCGAGCGATTGGTGTAGTTGGCGATGTCGTCGGGCTCGTTCCCGGCGAACTGGTAGTCGGGATGGAAACTGGCGACCTGCAGCACGCCTTCCAGGTCGAGTTCGGCGACCAGCGCGTCGGCGTCGTCGAGGAAATCGTTGTAGTCGAGGAAATCGGCCAGGACGTGCGGGTGCACGATCAGGGTGGTGTCGATCTCGCTCGCGGGCGTGTCGCGCAGGCGCAGGAGTTCGTCGCCCAGGGTTTCCAGCAGCGCTTCGGGCGTGTCGGCGTCGCTGAGCACGTAGCGCACCTGGCCCTTGACGACGACGGCCTTGGCAAACGGGCATAGGTTGAGGCCGATGACGGCGCGTTCCACCCAGCGCTGGGTGTCCGCGATTGGGTGAGGGGCCTCGCCTGGCCGATGTCCTATCGGCATCGGCCGCGGCTCCGAACGCCCGGACAAGGATGGCCGGGCAGGACGTTCCGCAAGCCAGCCAAGCTGCGCCAGGGATGGCGGACGGATTTCATGGGTGCATTCAATCCCGGAAATTGTCGAACTGCAACGGCAGCTCAAATTCCTTGCCACGCAACACAGCGATCGCCGCCTGCAGGTCGTCGCGCTTCTTGCCGATGACGCGTAGCTTGTCGCCGTTGATCTGGCTGTCGACCTTGAGCTTGGCGTCCTTGAGCGCGGTCTGGATCTTCTTCGCCAGTTCGCGCTCGATGCCCTGCTTCACGGTGACTTTCTGCCGCGCGCCGGCGAGGTTGGTCTCGATGTCCTCGAAACTCAGGCAGCGCGCGTCGATCTTCCGCGCCGCCAGTCGCGCGCGCAGGATGTCGGTCATCTGCTGCAGCTGGAACTCGCTGGGCGCGGATTGCGTGATCACGGCGTCGGCACGTTCGAATCTCGCATCCACGCCCTTGAAGTCGAAGCGCGTGGACAGTTCGCGATTGGCCTGGTCGATGGCGTTGGTCAGTTCGTGGGTGTCGACTTCGGACACGATGTCGAAGGAAGGCATGGTGGGCGTATGGTACGAGTGAAGACGTGGCGGGGTGCGAAGAGTAAAACACAGATGCCACGCGTGAGAATGACAGGATTGGGCAAGCCCCCTGCAGCAATGGTCTAGGAGCCTCGACGGGCGGCGGCGTTATGCTGTGTGTTTCCCCCCCATGAAGAGTCGCTCCCCATGCTGAAGACTCCCGCCTATGCCGCCGCCACCGCCCAGTCCCCGTTGGCGCCGTTCGCTGTCGAGCGCCGCGAGCCGGACGCGCGCGACGTCTTGATCGACATCCTCTATTGCGGCGTCTGCCATTCCGACATCCATCAGGCGCGTGATGAATGGGGTGGCTCGATCTTCCCGATGGTGCCGGGCCACGAGATCGTCGGTCGCGTCGCCAAGGTCGGCAGCCAGGCGAGCAAGTTCAAGGTCGGCGACATCGTCGGCATCGGCTGCTTCGTCGACTCCTGTCGCCACTGCGCGCAGTGTGAGGCGGGTGAGGAGCAGTACTGCAGCGAGGGCATGACCGCCACCTACAACAGCCGCGAGCGCGGTACCGGCGTGCCGACCTACGGCGGCTACTCGACCCGGATCACCGTCGACGAGGACTACGTCCTGCGCATTCCGGATGGCATCCCGCTCGAACGCGCGGCGCCGCTGCTGTGCGCCGGCATCACCACGTATTCGCCGATGCGTCATTACGGCTTGAAGGCGGGTGACAAGCTGGGCGTGGTGGGGCTGGGCGGGCTCGGCCACATGGCGGTGAAATTCGGCGTGGCGATGGGCGCGGAAGTGACGGTGCTGAGCACGTCGGAATCCAAGCGTCAGGATGCCCTTGACCTCGGTGCGACCGCGTTCGCCGTGACCAAGGACAAGGAGACGTTCAAGCGTCTGGCCGGCTCGTTCGATTTCATCATCGACAATGTGTCGGCGCCGCACGACTACAACGACTATCTCGGGCTGCTCAGGACCAATGGCACCATGGTGCTGCTCGGTGTTCCGGAGAAGCCGGCACCGGTGGCGGCGTTCTCGCTGATCGGCCAGCGGCGCCGGCTCGGCGGCTCGATGATCGGCGGCATCCGCGAGACGCAGGAGATGCTGGATTTCTGCGCCGAGCACGGCATCGCCTCGGATGTCGAGGTGATCGGCATCCAGCAGATCAACGAGGCCTACGAGCGCATGCTCAACGGCGACGTGCATTACCGCTTTGTGATCGACACCAGTTCCCTGTCTAAGGCAGCCTGATCGCACGCTGCTAGGGCGAACGCGCCGGTCACACATGGCCGGCGCGCTGTTGCAGGCCGCATCCACTTGCCAGCGGCCGCCGCAACAGGCAACGTTTCGTCATGCCGAATGCCATCGAACCCGCCGGCCCGCGACGCGCCGGTCCGGTGCTTTTCATGCTCGTCGCCGTCGCCCTGTTCGGCGGCATGGATGCGGGACTCAAGATCCTGTCGCCGCACTATCCGGCGATGCAGGTGGCTTCGCTGCGCGGCGCCTCGTCGCTGCCGCTGGTGCTGGCATGGGTGTGGGCCACGATCGGATTTCGCGGTCTGCTACGCGTGCACTGGCCGCTGCACCTGCTGCGGGGTGCGCTGGGTGTCGTGATGATGCTGGGCTTCGTCTACGGCCTGCGCACGCTGCCGATGTCGACGGCCTATGCGATCACGTTCGTGGCACCGCTGCTGATCACGGCGATGGCGGTACCGTTCCTGGGCGAGAAGGTCGGGCTGCGGCGCTGGATCGCGATCGGCGTCGGCCTGTGCGGCGTGCTGGTGATCCTGCGGCCCACCGGCGAGGGCATGTTCACGCTCGGCGGATTGGCGATCCTGGGCGCGGCGGTGTGCTACGCCGCCTCCGCCATCACCGTGCGCATGCTGGCGCAGCGCGACAGCCCGCAGTCGATGGTGTTCTGGCTGATGGCGATCCTGGCGCTCGTCTGCGGCGCCCTGGCGTGGCCGCAGTGGCGGGCGATCCGTCCCGAGCACTGGTGGGTGGTCGCCGGCATCGGCGTGATCGGCACGCTGGCGCAGGTGGCGCTGACGGAGGCGTTCCGGCGCGGCGAGGCGTCATTGATCGCGCCGCTGGAATACACGGCGCTGATCTGGGGTGTATTGCTGGATCTCACGCTGTGGCAGGTGTTGCCCGACGGCGTCACCTGGATCGGTGCGGCGATCATCGTCGTCAGTGGCCTGTATCTGTTCCGGCGCGAGCGTGTCCGTTCGGAGGACGCGCAGGGTATCGTGCCGCCGTAAGGGGCGTTCTGGAGCATCTTTGACTCAGGCGCTCACATTCGTCGTCCCAGCGAAAGCTGGGATCCATTTGGATCTTCCTTTCAAACGATGCAAAAGCAACATGGGTCCCAGCTTTCGCTGGGATGACGGAAATTGGATTGCCCATAAAAAACGACGGGCCCGCGAGGACCCGTCGTCGTGTCGCAAGTCGCGTTGTCGCTTAGAAGCGAGCGCCGACGCCCACACCGACCATCACCGGGTTGAGCTTGGCTTCGCCAGCCTTCACGCCGTTGATCTTGATGTCGGAATCACCCTGGAAGTAACGCACGTCGGCACGCGCGAACCAGGTCGGGTTGATGTTGAGGTCGACACCGACGGTGCCGACGGCACCCTTCACCGTTTCCACGCCGACGCGCTGGCCGGCGAGGACGCCGGTGCCGGCCGTCGATTCATTGGTGTAGTTGGCTTCGTAGTAGCCCAGGCCCACGAACGGACGGAACGTGCTGTCCGCATCGAGGAAGTGGTACTGGCCGCTGATCGAGTACGGCTGCGAGTCGAAGCTGGCGGTCTTGCCGCCGTTGACCTTGACGTCGTGACCGATCTTGTCGGCGCCCCAGGCTTCGACCGACCAATGGTCGTCGATGTTGTAGCTGAAGCTCAGCGTCGCCGCGCCGCCGCCCTTGACGTCGGTGAGCGTGTTGGCGACGACCGGGTTGCGGGTCGGCTCGGTCAGCGAGTAACCGCCGACGATCGTGTAACGCTTGCCGGACGCGGTGTCGCCGGAAGCCGTGTCCTGCGCGAACGCGGGTGCGGTGCCGGCGGCGATGGTGGCGATGGCAAGAGCCAGTGTGCGAATGGATGACATGGGGGAGTCTCCTGTGTGTTTTCTGTTTGTATTTTCTTGTATGCCCAGTTCTTGATATGTCTGTCGGAGCATCGGGCAGTGCGCACACTAGCGAGGCACACATGAACGTGCCTTGTTCG
Source organism: Luteimonas sp. GW821-FHT14E02 (assembly GCF_058803905.1). Classification (NCBI taxonomy): domain Bacteria; kingdom Pseudomonadati; phylum Pseudomonadota; class Gammaproteobacteria; order Lysobacterales; family Lysobacteraceae; genus Luteimonas; species Luteimonas sp. GW821-FHT14E02. Next base: position 118,850 of record NZ_JBXAPK010000010.1, read on the forward strand.
TGAAATGATTGTTCAGGGAACTTTGACTTCTCGTTAAGCAAACGCATGTCAAAGCGCGCACGATTTCATCGCGTTACATGCGTGGGCGCCGTGTTCATGCATGGCGAAGGTCATGCTCACCAACGGCACGCGACGCTTGAAAAACCTGAGGAGAGACTGAACGCAATCGAGAGGGAGCGAATACCATGCGTCTTTCATCGTTGGCGATGGTGGCATTGCTGTGCGCTTGCGGCACCGCTGCCGCCGCGAAAGGGGATGGGACGAATGTGCGCATCGAATGCGAGATGCAGAGCGATTACGCGTTCTCGCTCACCAGGAAAAGCGTGATCCTGACCCGGAAGACGGGCGAACCGAAACTCGTGCTGATGCGGCAGGGTCGCCTGTTCATCGACGATGCCTGGGTGCCGGTGAGCAAGGCCGATCGCGAACGGCTGATCGCCTACGAGCGCGAGGCGCGCGCGACGATGCCGCTGACGCAGCGGATCGGTCGCGAGGCCGCTGACATCGCCTTCATCGCCCTGACCGAAGTGGCCAAGGACTTCAGCGGCGATCCGGAACAGGTCGAACGGAAATTTGCCGAAGCGCGCGAGCAGCTCGACCGGCGACTGGCCGATTCGATCAGCACGACACATTTCAACGGCGACGAGTTCGGCCGCCACATCGGCGACGCGGTGAGCGAGACGGTGCCGATGGTGGTGGGTGACATCGTCGGTGGCGCCTTGCATGCGGCGTTCACTGGTGACGCGGAGCGCCTGGAGCGGCTCGACGGCCTGGACGAGCGGGTCGAAGCCATCGTCGGTTCCCGCGCCAAGGCGCTGGAGCGAGATGCCGACACCCTGTGCAAGCGGATGCGCGCGCTGGATGCGCTCGATGACGCGCTGGAGTATCGGCACGCCGGCAAACCGCTCGATCTGCTGCGCACCGAGCTCAAGCGGAGAGAGGCGGCGGCACTCTGACGCGAGCCCTCGGCTCGCATCACGAATCCGGCCGCCGGGATGGGCATGTGGGGCGAAGTCGCCGCATGGCCGTTGTCCTCGCGACAATACGGCGACGTATCCCCGCCGGATCATCCTCTGTCGAATTCCGTGCAAAAGTCCGTTCCGGCTTTCGCATGGTTGGCGCTTGCCTCGCGTCAGGCGACAATAGCCGTTCCCACGTACGCCGGAGCGCCGCATGGCCGATTTGAAGGAAGCTCGAGTCCCCGATATCGGCGATTTCGATCACGTACCGGTGATCGAAGTGCTGGTGGCCGTCGGCGATACCGTCGCCAAGGACCAGGGCCTGGTCACGCTGGAATCGGACAAGGCGACGATGGAAGTGCCGGCGCCGTTCGCGGGCGTGGTGCGCGAATTGAAGGTCAAGGTCGGTGATGCGCTGTCGGAAGGCAGCGTGGTGGCGGTGATCGAGACGGCCGATGCGTCGGCTCCGGCAGAGAAGGCCGCACCCGCGAAAGCAGCCGAGGCTCCCGAGAAAGCCGCGCCGGCGCCCGCCGCGCAGCCGGCTCCCGCGCCTGCCGCCGCGCCGCAAGCCGCGGCCAAGGGCGGCTTGCAGGAAGCCAAGGTGCCCGACATCGGCGATTTCGAAGGCGTGCCGGTGATCGAGGTGCTGGTGGCTGTCGGCGATACCGTCGCCAAGGACCAGGGCCTGGTCACGCTGGAATCGGACAAGGCGACGATGGAAGTGCCGGCGCCG